>JBGARA010000024.1:0-45473 GCA_044230475.1 Pyrinomonadaceae bacterium
TTATCGAATTCAAATACTACCGCGGCAAGTGTTGTTACCGGCATTCATTTTTCGGGAAGTACGGCTAACGTAGTCGAACGTAATCTGATCTACAATCTGCTTGCTCCAACAACCAGCACCTCTGCTGAGATCAACGGCATACGCGTTGCTGGCGGAACGACGACATATCGCAACAATATGATCGCTCTTGGAGCGAATCAGGCTATCGCAATTGGAACGACGGCAACCAACTCGAGCACGGCGGGAATCAACGGATTTAATGGCGCACTTGGGACTGATGCTTTTGTGCACAACTCTGTCTATATTGGCGGTACGGCAACGTCGGGATCAGGTAATTCTTATGCTCTAAACGGCACCCAGACGACCAATACCCGTAGCTTCCGTGACAACATCTTCCAGAATGCACGAACGAACAGCGGTGCGACCGGTAAACATTATGCGGTCAAGATCAATGGAACGGCGGCGAACCCGACGGGCCTTACGATCAACAACAACGTATATTTTGCGAACGGAGCGAGTGGCGCCGTATTTGGTTTCTTTAACTCAGCCGATGTGGCAAACATTGGTGCATGGAGAACGGCTGTTGGGCAGGATGCGGGCAGCTTTGAGTCAAATCCCCAGTTCAACGACCCCACCAATGCGACACCCGACCTTCATCTGCATCCGACAAACGTAACTGCTGCCGAGGGCAATGGGGCCGATGTTGGGGTTACAAATGATTACGATGGCCAGACCCGCAGTGGACTGACACCGGTCGACATCGGTGCCGACGCAGGAAACTTTACCGGCCTTGACCTTACTGCCCCCAGCATTTCTTATTCGGCATTTGGTAACACATCGAGTACGACTAACCGCATATTGTCGGCGACCATTACCGACGGGGGCGGCGTAGCGTCCGGCGGAAACTCGCCGCGCATTTACTTCAAGAAATCCACTGACGGCGCATATGTCTCTAATGCTTGCGCCGGAAGCTATACCTGCTTGATCGATTACACCATGGTAGGCGGCGGTGCGGTTACCAGCGGAGATACGATACAGTATTTCGTTGTCGCACAGGATAACTCCGGCAATCTGGCCTCTAATCCTAGCGCCGGCTTCAGCGGAACCAGTGTCAATAGCATAACGACCCCGCCGACAGTTCCAAACAGCTACAACATAGTTGCCTCGATCAGCGGAACCAAGACGGTTGGTTCAGGCGGTGACTACGCAACCCTCACGGCTGCAATTGCGGCCGTTAACGCTGCTGAAATCACTGGCGCTACGACCTTATCGCTGACCGATGCGAGCTACTCGGCTGGAGAGACTTTCCCGATCAGTATTAACGCGAATGGGGGATCGAGCGCATCAAACACGCTGACGATCAAACCTGCTTCGGGCAATACGACGAGCATTAGCGGTTCGACGACGACATGCCCGATCATCATCAATGGTGCAGACTATGTGATCATTGATGGATCGAACAACGGAACGTCAAGCCGCGATATGACGATCACAAACACCAACGCAGGCACGTCCTCGGCTGTTGTTTGTATCGAAAACGCCACAGCGGACGGAGCGACAAACAATACCGTCAAGAACACTAATATTGTTGGCAGCGGAAATACGCAGACATTGTTTGGCGTTTTCTCCGGCAGTTCGACGATAGCCCTATCAAGTACCGGTACGGGTAACAACACGAACACGATCCAAAATAACAATGTCAGCAAGACGCAATACGGTATCTTCTCGCAGGGAGCAAGTGCTGCAAGCAAGAACACAGGAAATGTGATCACGCAGAATCTGATCAACACCGCCTCGCCGAACAACGTGTCTAAGGGCGGCATTATTACCGGATTTGAGAACAACTTAACTATTACCAGAAACACAGTTAGTGAGATCGCTCAGGCAAGCTCGCCGGATGTTTTTGGTATCAGTCTTGGTATTCAGGGCATTTCGACCTCTACGTTTACAGGCAATGAGGTCACAAACGCAACCGTTGCGAGAAATAATGTCGGCAGCATCCGCAATACGGGAACATTCTCGGCGTGCGGTATCTGTCTTGTTCCTGCAACCTCCGGAACCTCGGTGATCAAGAACAATATGATCACTGGTGTTTCGGCGAACGGTACGTCCGGTGACTTCTCGGTCGGCCTCCTTCTCGGTGGCGGTACCGGCTCGACGACGCAGGTTTACAACAACTCGATCTCAATGAGCGGCACGCAGACGGGCGGTTCGGACAAGAGCATGGGCATAATGATCGCGACAGGCGATCCAACAATGGATGTCCGAAATAACGCGGTCGCGAACACTCAGAACAACGGTACCGGCCTGAACTATGCGATCGTTGACGGTTCGACGACATTTGCTAATTTGACGTCGAATTACAACGACTTTTTCACCACGACCGGAGCTCTTTACGCTGTTGGCGGAACGGGCAGCACAAGCGCCCCGACGGCTCGCGTAACTCTGGCTGACTGGACGACCGCCACAGGTAAGGACACGCCGAACTCGATAAGCAGCAATCCGCTGTTTGTCTCGACGACTGATCTGCACATCGTTGGTGCTCCATTGCTCAATGCAGGAACGACGATCGCATCGGTAACGGATGACTTTGACGGTGATTCACGTCCGCAGGGTGCGGCATATGAGATCGGTGCGGATGAAAACGAACCGGTCAATACGCCTACATCGACGAACACGAATACACCGACGAATACGGCGACCGCGACGAGCACATCGACGTTTACGCCAACGGTTACGGCGACTGCGGCTTGCACGCCTGCAAACTTTGTCAGCGCGGCGGCTGTAACGATTCCGGGAACCGGAGGCGGAGCCGCGACCGGTTCACCGGCAAGCCCATATCCATCGGATATCACCGTTTCCGGATTGTCCGGCAGCGTTTATAAAGTGACGGTCAAGATCAACAACTTTACCCACAGCTTCCCAAGTGATGTGGACATACTGCTTGTTGGTCCGGGCGGACAGAATGCTGTTCTTATGTCTGACTCCGGCGGCTCGTCTGCGGTGACGAACGTGTCGTTTACCCTCGACAGTGATTCTGCGACAGCGATCCCGGCACCACCTGTTGACGGCTCGACCTATAAGCCGACCAACTCAGGCGTTGGTGACGATCCGTTCCCGACACCTGCTCCGACGCCGGTCTCAGGAGCTTCATCGCTTTACACTTTTGTTGGTACCGCACCAAACGGAACGTGGTCGCTCTATGTTGTTGACGACGCTTCGGGTGATACGGGCAGCATCAGCGGTTGGGAACTGAACATCACAACCGATACGTGCCCGACGCCGACTGCAACGTCGACGAACACGGCTACGGATACTCCGACGGCGACGAACACTGCAACGTTTACGCCGACGGAAACGTTCACGCCGACGCCGACGAATACGTCAACGTTCACGCCGACGAACACGGCTACGGATACGCCGACAGCGACGAATACGGCTACGGATACTCCGACGCCTACGAATACGGCTACATTTACGCCGACGGAGACCGCAACGGCTACGAATACTGCTACGGATACTCCGACGCCGACGAATACGGCAACGGATACACCGACGGCTACGAACACCGCTACGGATACTCCGACGGCAACGAATACTTCGACGAACACTCCGACGCCGAGCAACACGTCAACGGATACTCCGACCGCGACGCCTACGGCGACGTGTATTCCTGTTTCGATATCGAGCGGTAATCAGACTCTGTCGGGTGTTACGTTCTCGGTTCCGGTTGACTCCGGCGATGTGACGGGCCTCGACGTGTTGTCAGCCGACTTTACGGTGACGTATGATCCTGCGGTATTGTCGCCGCTGGCTAATCCGACGTTTGGCGTAACGCTGGGCGCGATAGGTAACTCGAATGGCGGCGGACGCACGCTGACGGTCTTTAACCCGTCGGCAGGCACACTGAACATCTCGGTTTACGGCGTCAACTTTATGTCGGGCGGCGGATCTCTGGTCAACCTCAACTTTGACGTAGTGGGACTGCCGGGCACTTCGAGTGCGTTGAGCTTCCCGCTGTTCAAGTACAACGAGGGCACGCCTTGCACTTCGACCACTAACGGCGACGTTACGGTCATCTCGGGCTCGATCGCCGGCACCGTCAATTACGGTAACCCGGCTGTCGGTCCTAATCCGCGAGGAGTTCCGGGAGTTCTTGTTAGCGGCGCAGGTTCGCCTGCCGTTTCGGATACGACAACCTCGACCGGAACGTATCTGCTCACCGGATTTGGAACCGGTTCGTACACGATGACGCCTACCAAGTCAGGCGGCGTAAACGGTGCGATCACTTCGTTCGACTGTGCCAAGATCGCTCAGTACGTCACCGGCAACGGCAGCCTCTCGGCCGCTCAGTTGCAGGTCGGCGATGTCAGCGGCACCGGCGGCGTATCGTCGTTCGACGCGGCCCTGATATCGCGCTACGTCGCGAACCTCGGTTCGCCGACGGGCTCGAGCGGTTCGTGGACGTTCAACCCGAACAGCCGTTTCCGCAACACCGTGTACGCAAACTACACCGGCGACGATTTCACCGCATACCTGATGGGTGACGTTTCGGGCAACTGGGGCGATCCTTCGGCGTATCGTCCGGGAATGGGCGGGCCGGAGCGACGCGCTGCGGTTGCGGCTCCGCGAATGGTGACGCCTGCGGACAACGAGGTCATCGTGCCCGTCGCTATCGACGGAACGAGCAATAAGGGAATCGTCTCTTATCAGTTCGACCTCAGATACGACCCGACGGTCATTCAGCCTCAGGCAAACCCGGTCGATATCGCGGGAACGCTCAGCGGTTCGCTCTTCACGACCGTCAACGCTGAAACACCGGGATTGATGCGTGTGGTTGTCTATGGTGCAATGCCGCTCGAGGGCACCGGAGTCCTGCTGAACCTCAGGTTCATCGGCGTGGGAGCACCGGGCACCGTTTCGCCGCTGACGTGGGAGAACTTTATGTTCAACGAAGGCACTCCGCGAATGTCTGCAACGGACGGCCAGGTCGAGTTGTCTGCCGCGCTGCCAAATCAGGCAGCGATCAGCGGCCGGCTGCTGACGTCGCTCGGAGCAGGCGTTCCTAATGCACGCGTCACGCTCACCGACCTGTCGGGCGAGAGCCGCGTTACCATGTCGAACGGCTTTGGCAACTATCGCTTCGGTGACCTTCAGGTTGGGCATACGTACACGATCCGCGCCGAGGCGCGTGGGTTTGCATTTACGCCTATGACCGTAAGCGCACTCGGCCAAACCACGAACCTTGACGTGATCGCCGCTCAGTAAGCAGAGCGGTTTCAACAACTGAACAGAGACTGTCTGATCAAGGTCAGGCAGTCTCTTTTTATTTGTTTCGTGGTGCTAGATCGGTGCTTGCCGGCGCCCGAGAATGCAAAAAGGGCCGGCTGGGATTTACCCGGCAAGCCCTTTTAGTTTGTATTGTGAATTTAGTTCTTCGATTTATCCTTACTGTCGTCTCGTCGGTCGTCAGCAAAAAGGATCGGGTTTACCAGCGGACGATATGCATCGCCGATCTTGATGTATGACTCTTCGCGAAGCTTGGCCAAGTATTTTTTTTGCTCGTTGGGAAGGCGTTCAAACATCATAGCCATGCGAACAGCGTTGTCGTCAAAGACAGATTCGCTGCCGGCTTGCTCGCGAGCGTCAACACGCAAAATGGCAATGCCCATTTGATCGAGTTCGAATGGAGAAGTGACCTCGCCAACCTTTACGTCCTTTAACTGCCCGGAAATTTTGTCGCTCAGTTCTTTGACATTTAAGCGTTCCAGCTTGCCTGCACCACGCGTTATCAAGCCTTCGTCGCTGTTTTCCCGAACGATCTTTGCCCAATCGCCGCCCGCCTTGAGCTGCTGATAAAGCTGAGTGGCTCTTTCGCGAACGACGGCTTCGCTGCGGCCGGCAAACCCGAGGAAAAGCTCGCTGAACGATACAGTTTCCGGCTTGGTAAATTTCTCTTTGTGCTTTTCGTAGTACTCTTTTACTTTTTTACCATCGGGTTCCCAGTAGATCTTTGACTGAAGCTCGCGTTGAATGACCTGATCGCGCGTTTCCTGCTTTCGCCAGTTTTCCTTTATCTCTTTCGGGTCAACGCCACTTTTTTCCATCATGGCGTAAAGCTCCTCGACGGTTTTGAGATCATATTGCTTCATGATCTCGACAAGCCGTTGGTTTACGCGGTCGTCGATGTCTTTATCTAAGCCGTTTTCTTTGGCCCGTTGGATCATAAGCTCTTCGGTGATCATGTTGGCGATAAGTTCGCCCTTCTTTTCGTCCACGAGCCGCTGGGCTTCTTCACGTGTTTTGCCCTGCTGGACAAAGGCATCAACTGCGCCTTTTATCTCACGATTGACCCGAGAAAGTGTGATCACGTCGTTATTTATGACCGCAACGACCTCATCTACGACACGTGTCTGCGTCTCCTGCGCGAAAGCGGACGATCCGACAGCCAATACCGTCATAAAAGCGACACCACTGATTTTAATAAGCCTCATGTAGTACTCCTAAACAAACTAATCCCCAATAGTATTATCACAGGGTCAGATATTGCAACACAGGTTTGATGCTTAAATACGGTCTCAAGTTTATTCGCCAAAAACGGAAATGGTTGCCCATCCGCCATTTATATGTATTAACGGGGTTTGCGCACCCGTTTTTCCTGCCAAATGAATAAAAAGTGCCCTGCCTGCAATGTAGTTAACTTTCCAAATGCATCGAGTTGCGTCCGGTGTAATTATGCGTTAGCAAGACCACTTGGCCTGCATGTCGAGCGGAAAAAGAAAGGCCCGAGCATTATGTCGCGCATCGTTATCTGTATTGCCGTTAGCTTTGCGGTGTTATTGGGCTTTTATCTTTCGCTGGTGGCCTCGGCAAAGGGACTGTCACCGGAGCAAGGGCATCAGGTGCGCAAAGCACTCACGGTCTTGCACGATCGCGGTTTTTCGGACGAGATATTTCTGCTTTCGCATGTTGCCGTCTTTAGAAGCGAGGACAATTGGCTCAATGCCTCCGTAGCAAAAGAGAACGCATATGCCGCAGCAAATTTTCCGTTTGAGATAGTTACATTGTATTCGGACTTTTTTACCTATCCGATAGATGATACGGAACGTGCAGCTATACTGCTACACGAATCGCGCCATCTGCGCGGCGAGGATGAACATGAAGCATACAAATACGTCTGGACTCACCGCGATCAATTAGGGTGGACTCGGGACAAGTACTATTTCTCTGACGTCTGGAGAAATATCAGAAATCAGACGATCGATAATGCACCGGAGCTTTTCGTTTGTCCCGATAAAGAACTTGGGGACTGTACCGAGTGACGGCGTCATTAAGCGGCCGGATCTGATCTGATCGCCGCAAGAGCTTCCATCGCTGTCGCTATAGGGTCTGCCGTCATTATTTTTACTCTTAAGATGCCGCTTGGCGAGAAATTTGTCCCCTCATTATCACCCAAGAACTGCATCAACTTTTCAGGCGAGACGCGTGCAGCTTCGCCAAGCTTGATCGCGACACCATCGGCTGTTTTGTCTATCGATACGATCGCCATGCGCTCGGCGAATTTTCTTAGACGCGCGTATTCAAACAGGTTTTCGACCGAACGTGGAATGCGACCGTAACGGTCGTCGATCTCTGCACGGATCTGCACAAGTATTTCTTCAGACTCCGCAGAGGAGATGCGTTTATACGTGCGCAGACGCTGACTGGTGTCGGCGATGTAATCTTGCGGGATCGCCACATCAACGCCGAGATTGATCGAAACGCTCGTCTCGTCGGCGATCTCGTCGCCGCGAAGCTCAGCTATTGTGCGCTCGAGCATTTTTGTGTAGAGGTCGAATCCGAGTGCATCCAAATGTCCAGACTGCTGGCCGCCGAGAATATTTCCCGCTCCGCGAAGCTCCAGGTCCAATGCAGCGAGACGAAAACCTGCACCAAGATCGGAGAATTCGCGTATAGCGGACAATCGTCTCCGTGCTATCGGCGTCAGCTCTAACTCACTTGGTATCAGCAGATACGCATACGCCCGCCGATTTGAACGGCCTACGCGGCCGCGAAGTTGATAAAGCTGCGAAAGGCCGTAATTATCGGCACGATTTATGATGATCGTATTTGCCCGCGGAATGTCGATGCCGTTCTCGATGATCGTCGTCGCGACGAGAATGTCGTATTTGTAATCGATAAAATCGAGCATTACCTGCTCCATTTCTTTTTCGTTCATCTGGCCGTGGCCGATGGCGATGCGGGCATTTGGCACGATCTTTTGAATGAGCGCGGCGATCGGCTGTATTGACTCAACGCGATTGTGAATAAAAAAGACCTGACCGTTTCGGGCGAGTTCGAGTTCGATAGCCGATCTGATAACACCTTCCGAAAACTGTACGACCTGCGTGTTGATCGCAAGGCGGTCACGCGGCGGCGTTTCGATAACGGACATGTCGCGCATACCAAGCAGCGACATATTTAACGTGCGCGGTATCGGCGTCGCGGACAACGTAAGAACATCGACCTTCTTTTTTAAGTGCTTGAGTTTTTCTTTATGGCCAACGCCAAAACGCTGCTCTTCATCGACGACGACGAGGCCGAGTTTTGGGAGTTGTACATCGGTTGACAATATTCGATGCGTACCGATAAGTACATCGACCTCGCCTTTTCCTGCTGATTCTGCAACTGCTTTTTGTTCTTTAGTTGAGCGAAAACGTGAAAGCAGATCTACCTTGACCGGGAACGCAGCGAAACGTTTTTTGAAGGTTTCGTAGTGCTGATACGCTAGCACGGTCGTCGGCGTTAGAACAGCTGCTTGCTTGCCGTCCATGACGGCCTTAAACGCGGCACGCATCGCAACCTCGGTTTTCCCGTAACCGACGTCGCCGATGATCAGCCGGTCCATTGGCGTCGCCGTTTCCATATCTGTCTTTGTGTCTTCGATAGCAGCTGCCTGATCGACAGTAAGGTCGTAGGGAAACGCATCCTCAAATTCGTGCTGCCACGGAGCGTCAGGGGAAAAAGCGTGGCCGCGAACAAGCTTACGCTCGGCGTAGAGCTTTAACAACTCGTCGGCCATATCGCGCATAGCGCGTTTTGCCTTCGCTTTTGTCTTTTGCCAACCAAGTCCGCCGAGCCGGTCAAGGGCCGGTGCGGTTGCTTCGCCTGACGAGTAACGCGAAACGAGATCCATTCGCTCGACGGGTACGAACAGCTTGGCATCGTCGGCGTAGATCAGCAGCATGAATTCGCGCTCGGCGCTTTGTGACGAAATAGTTTGTAGTCCGTCAAACCGTCCGATTCCGTGGTCAACGTGAACAACGTAATCGCCGATCTTCAGATCGCGAAAATCTGAAACAAACGCTCCGAGTTTTGACTTGCGTTTTTTCGGCGTCGTTCTGAGATTTTTGTTACTGATTTCGTTAGATATTTCACCAAAAATATCTTCTTCCGTGTAAAGCGTCAGACCAAACGGTGGCAGTTCAAAGCCGCTCGACAGGTTGCCAATTTGTATCTTGCCGACGTCCAGTGTTGAGTCGTATTCACGCAGCAATTCCGCAAGCCGTTCTGCCATGCCGTGCGTTTGCATGACGATCTCGGTGTTGGTTTGCGTGCGTTGTTTTTTCACCCGCAGGCCTAATTCGGTGACAAACGCCTCGATGCTCCCATGAAATTTGCGCGTCGAACGCGACTGCAATTTGATCTCAGCCGCTTTGGCTGCTGCGGGAAAGAGAAACAGCGGCTTTGTTTTTGTGTTCTCGCCTACCGAAAACTCTTCGTCGGTTTTAGCAGCAGTCCGCCCTAAAGCGCGAAGTTCCAGTCTTGACCGTGTGCCCAGTTTAGTTCGCAGATCTTCGGACGATATGAATAGTTCACCTGGATCGAGGCCTATGTCGCCTGATTCGGTTATCGAATCATAATTATTATTGACGTGCCCATATAGTGAAGTAAGAGTGTGCTCCACAGTCACGGGTTCATCGATCACAAAGACGCAGTCACCGAGATGATCGAAAACCGTTCCGGTCAGAGGTTTAACGAGTGGAATGAGAAATTCCCAACCGGAAAACATCTCGCCGCTGTCGGCAAAATCAGTGCGGTCCTTTAGATTGCGGGCAAATTTATCATCTGCAAATCTTTCATTCGCAAAAAATGCCCAGTCCTTTAGATCCTGTGGAGAGACGGCAAACTCGCGCATCGGTGCGATCGCTATTTTCTCTACCTGGCCCGTTGAGAGCTGAGTGTCAGCGTCGAAAACCCGTATCGAGTCTACCGTGTCCCCAAAAAACTCGACGCGAACCGGCGACTCGGAATCAGGCGACCAGACATCGACAATGCCGCCGCGAAGAGAAAATTGTCCCGGGCCGAAGATAGGATCTTCACGAACATAACCGCCGGCAACTAGTTGCTCTATCAACGTTTCAGGAGGGAAGTCATTATCGCGAACCAAATCACAGCCAAGAGCGGCGATCTCTTTGGGTGTTACCGTCTTTTGAATGAGAGATCTTGCCGATATCACGACAAAACTGCTGTTCTTCTCTCTAAGTTGCCATAATGCCAAAGCACGCCTTTCCTGCGTTTCCGCATGTGGCGAAACGCCGGAATAAGGATCAGTTTCGAATGAAGGAAGAGAGATGATTGCGGACTGATTTGTAAAATGTGATAAATCTGACGCCCATGTTTCCATTTCCGAATTTGATTCGGTCACGATGACAAAAGACCTTCCCGTTTGTGCCTGAAGCTTTGACAACACAAACGCTTTGGCTCCAACCGAGGTCAGGCCGCTCAGGCATACCACGCGCGAGCCACTTTGCAGCTCTTGTTTCAATTTGTCGAATTCGTCCGCCATAAACACACTTATCCACAGAGAACATCGGTCGGGGTAGGTGTCGCCGGCCGCACGTTCCCTGCGGTGGTTCTATTTTGCCATATTTAGACGAAATTTGCCGTGTAAGCGGTGGTTAACTATAATCAGAGATTCTAATATGAGCATTCCTCAATTCGACGAGATCATCGAACCAAACGACCAGACTGAGGCGAGAAAAGCCTCGCTTGAGGCGATTTCCGCTCTTGTCGGCAATGTATATCCGCATAAGTTTGCCCGCACAAATGTCAGTGGCGGCGAAGACACTATCACTGCACTCAAACATTTCGAAAAGATCGTCGATATCGCAGCTCGAATGGCTGAGATCAAAGCCAGCCTCGGTGAGGGTGAACGTCCTCCTGCGGAAAAGAAAGATGCTCTCAACGAAGAATTGAAAGCGTTAGGTAACGTTCGCATCGCGGGCCGTTTGACGACGCCCACGCGCGGCAATTTTGTTCATCTGACCGACGGAATGTCCAAATTGCAGGTTTACTGCAACAAGAAAGGGCCGCTTGCGCTGATAAAAAATGACGGTGCGGACACGATTGATGCAGACAACGGATGGGCTTTGTGGCAGCTACTCGATCACGGGGATTTTATCGGCGTCGAGGGATATCTTTTTGTCACGAATACCGGCGAAGTCTCGGTTCATGTCGAAAAGCTGCAGTTCCTTGCCAAAGCGATGCTGCCGATGCCCGACAAAATGCACGGCATCGAGGACGCCGAGATCAAACAGAGGCGCCGCTATTACGATCTGATAGGTTCGAGTTTGCAGGTCGAACACGATGGGTTGACGACACGGGAGGTTTTTGAGGTACGTGCCAAGACGATCTCGTCGCTTCGCCGTTTTCTCGAAGACGACGGTTACGTCGAAGTCGAAACGCCGATGCTCACGCCAAAGGCAACCGGTGCAGTCGCCAAGCCATTCAAGACGCATCACAACGCTCTCGACATTGATCTTTATGCACGCATCGCACCCGAGCTTTATCTAAAACGCCTAGTCGTCGGCGGCTTCGAAAAAGTCTATGAACTAAACCGCAATTTCCGCAACGAAGGCATCAGTTACAAGCACAATCCCGAGTTCACAATGCTTGAATTCTACTGTGCTTACATGAATGTGGAAGGAATGATGAATTTCTGTGAGGAAATGATGCAGCAGAGTGTTCAAAAAGCTACCGGCGGCATGGTTGCGGAGTATGAGGGAAACTCCATTGACTTCGGGAAATTTGAACGTATGACTATGCGTGATGCGATCTTAAGACATAAGCCTGATGCTGAGGTAACGGATGCAAATATTGTCGAACTGTTTGATGAGTTTGCCGAGCCGAAATTGATTCAGCCAACGTTTATCATCGACTTTCCAAAATCGATCTCACCGCTATCGAAAGCATCGCCTGAAAACCCTCAGGTCGCCGAACGCTTCGAGTTGTTCATAAATGGAATGGAGATCGCGAATGGTTTCAGTGAGCTTAACGATCCAAAAGAGCAGTACGACCGTTTTGTCGATCAGATGAAACAGCGCGAAGGCGGCGACGAAGAGGCGATGGTGCTTGATGAAGATTATATTCGTGCTTTGAGTTATGGAATGCCGCCGGCTGCCGGCATCGGCATCGGCATTGACCGTTTCGTGATGCTGCTGACAAACAAACACTCGATCCGCGATGTCATTTTGTTCCCGCACATGCGGCCGGAAAAAGGCTCAGCCACAGAGAGCACGGAGACGGAATGATCAGCGAAAATCGTGCGACACGACCTCGGCTGTAATGTTGTCTATCGGCTGAAAATACATTGCCTTTAGCATTCCACGCTCTTCGAAAATACCGCGAATTATCAGATAATCGTTTTGGTTGATCACGGCGCGGTATTTTTCGAACACATCGGGCATCACAACAAAATTTGAGTGGCCGGTCTCATCCTCAAGAGTGATAAAAACGACGTTGTTTGCGGTCATCGGACGCTGTCGGATTATTACCGCACCGGCTACGGAAACAACCTGTCCCTTGTTTAGATCTATACTTTCCCGAGCAGATAAGATGCCGCGACGCGTCATTTCTTTGCGGACAAATGCCATCGGGTGTTTGCCGATGGAAATGCCGGTTTTTCGGAGATCGGTCTCGACCAGCTGAAGGCCGTGCATACGTTTAAGGAATGCGGAATGCGGAGTGCGGAGCGCGGAGTCAGATACGCTATGCTCTTCACGATGTGCCGCAATGTCAAAAAGATCGCCTTTTGGTTGGATTGCTAACTCCGATTCCCATAGGGCTTGGCGGCGGTGAATTGTGTTGTCAAAATTCAATGCTCCGGCCAAACTGAGAGCTCTTATTTCGCGTTTGTTGATATCAGGAACACGATCAATTAGATCGGCGATGCTTGTGTATAAGCCGCGTTGGTTTCTTTCTTCCTCGATCTGGATGCCGACATCTTCTCTTAATCCGCGCACGTATTTCAAACCAACTCGGACGTGCAACTCACCCTCAACAGCTTCAACCTTAAATAAATAGTCAGACCGATTTATATCCAGCGGCAGAAAATGCAATCCATGCCGCTGAGCGTCTTTAACAAGCGTTGCGGCATTATAAAAACCGAGCGGGTAATTATTGAACATCGCAGTCATAAAACACGCGCGGTAATGAATAATAAAATATGCTGAGGCATAGGCGAGCAAGGCGAAGCTGAACGCGTGCGATTCAGGAAAGCCGTAATTTGAAAAAGCTTTTACACAGGCGACGATGTTTTCCTGCACCTCTGTCGGGACATTTCGCTCGGTCATTCCGGCGCGGAGTTTGTCACCAATGAGATCTAATTTTTTGTCAGGCCGCTTGAAGCCCATGGCTTTGCGTAGCTCCTCGATCTCGGCGCCGGTAAATCCGGCGATGTCCATCGCTATTTTCAAAAGCTGTTCCTGAAAAAGCGGAACGCCCATCGTGCGTTCGAGCGTCGGTTTCAGACGCTCGTCAATGTAGTCGACCTCTTCCAAACCTTGCCGCCGTTTGAGATATGAGTGCAGCATTTTACCGACGATCGGGCCGGGACGAATGATGGCTACCTGAACAACGATGTCGTAAAAGTTCTTTGGCTTTGATTTTGGAAGGAACGCGATCTGCGCGCGGCTCTCGACCTGAAACATCCCGACCGTGTCGCCCGTTTGCAGCGCTTTGTAAACTGCAGGGTCGTCGTGCGGAACTTTGTACAGGCTCATGTCTTCGCCATGATGCTGTTTTATCAGCGTGATCGTGTCACGCAGTACTGCCATCATTCCGAGACCGAGCAGATCGATCTTTACTATTTTTAATGCGTCGCAGTCATCTTTATCCCATTGGACGATAGTGCGATCTTTCATCGATGCCGGTTCGAGCGGGACGATCCCGTCGAGCCTTTCCCACGACACGACCATCCCGCCCGAATGCTGGCCAAGATGTCGCGGAAAGTCGAGAATGCGTGTGTAAAGATCGGCAAATTTGTGGAGAGCGATATTTTGTGCCGGATCAAAACCTTCTTCCTTGAGCCGCCGATCAAGTTCTTTTCCTCTGAATGTCTCGTAATGAGAATTGAGTCGTGAAAGCCGTTCCAACACATCAGGACCAAAGCCGAAAGTTTTCCCGACCTCGCGCACTGCTGATTTGCCCCGGTAAGAGATCACGTTCGCTGTCATCCCCGAACTGCGGCGGCCGTATTTGTTATAGACGTGCTGTATGACGCTTTCGCGATCGTCGCCCGACGGCAGATCAATGTCGATATCGGGATACTGTTCGTATTTCTCAGACAGGAAGCGTTCAAAGAGAAGCTTGTTCTTTATCGGCTCGACGGCGGTGATGCCGAGCGTGTAGCAGACGACCGAATTTGCGGCAGAACCGCGCCCTTGCGAGAGGATATTATTTTCTTTGCAAAAATCCGAGATGTCCGTAACGGTAAGAAAATAACCAGCGAGTTTTTTCATCTCGATCACGCGAAACTCTTTTTCCAGACGCGGAATGACCTGTGCCCTTAATGCCCATGGTTCGTGACGGTAGCGTTCGTGCGAACGGGCGATCGTTTTAGCTCGAAGGACCGAATCAGGGGTTTCGCCGGCCGGAACTTGGTAATCGGGAAAATTATAAGAAAGCTCGTCCATCGAAAAATTCACCCGAGCGGCGATCTCCGCTGTGATATTTACCGTCTCGGGAAGATCGGCAAACAGCTCTCGCATTTGTTTTCCGGATTTCAAATAACGCTCACTGTTTTCGGAAAGCAGTTTGCCCGCTTCGTAGATCGTCGTGTGATTTTTTATGCAGGTGAAAACGTCGAAAAGCTCGCGGTCATGCTCATCGGCGTAATAGGCACCGTTGCTGGCGAAACAGTCGAGGCGAAATTTGGCGGCGAGGCCACGAAGTTGCTCATTTAAATACTCTTCATTGCGCAAATGATGCCGCTGTAGTTCGATATAGAGTCGCTTTTCGAAAACATAGTTCAGCCACGCGAGATCGGTCTGGGCCCGGCCGTTTTTAATGCTGTTGTGTATAAAGCCATCGGCTCCGCCTGTGAAGCAAAGCAGGTTGCCGGAATACTGTTCGATATCCTTTCGCGTGGCAAAATGCTCACCTTTTTTGTGGCGGAGTTTGATAGTGGTGATCAGTTTTGAAAGATTCTGATAGCCGCCGAGATCTATTGGCACAAGAGGCAGGAGGCTGCCGTCATCCATTGTGATCTCTGCACCAATGATCGGTTTTATACCATGCTTTTTTGCCTCGAAATGGAACCGCACTGCGCCAGCGACTGTGTCGCGGTCGATCAGAGCGGCTCCGGGCATCCCCAATTCCGCCACGCGTTGAGCCAGCCTCTGCGGTTGCGAACCGGAAGAGAGAAAGCTAAAGGCTGAGCGTGTGTGAAGTTCGTAAAACATGATTTTCGTTCCGCTAGCGTTCCACCGCGTTCCATATGAGGGTGGAACGCTGTAAACGTTGTTAACACTCAGGTTACAGCTGAAATTTGAGGGCGTTCCGCGATTTTTCGACAAAAAAATATTTGAACCCGGTAAAAACATAAAATATTGTAAATACAGCACTTGCACATATTCTTGTTTAATTCTTTGCTGGAACGCATTAATCGTATTCTCCTGTCAAAAACCATTCCTTATTGACTTTGCAAAGGCGATACACGCCGTGGTCTTCGACCTCGATGTCCCATTCTTGGGTTTTCCAGGGCTTGTCCCACCATGTTGAATTTGCCCTCCAGACACCGCTGTATTCGCGGACGTAACCGCTAAAGTTGCGAGTTCGGATAAATATGAGACGCCCGTCGCGGACCAGAACTTCGGCCTGAAGCGGCGGGCGAAAATAGTTGAAGGCGATAATACTGCGCGGCTCAGAGGCAGAGACAAGAACCCCGTTGCTACCGCTCCCGTTTGTGACCTCGGGCAGTTTGTCAGCGTCGAGCATAAATGGTTCGGCGAGACGCTGATCGAGCAAAACGGGAATGCCGACATTGTCTTCACCGACAAGCTTTTTTATTTTATTTACGGTCAACAGCAGGTTTTCAGGTGTTGGTCGTGAAACAGCATAGAGTCCTTTTTGATCAGGGCGAGGCTTGGTGAAATGTGAAACGACGCTGACTGAAAAGATCGCCGCTTCAGGAGGGTCCATAGCAATACGCAGATTTATTAGCTTTAACCAGAATTTCTTTTCGAGTGTTGGGAATGACGTTTTTATTTCATAACACCGCTCTGTTTTGTTATTAAGTTTGAAAGCGATATCGAGATGTTCGGTGCTGTGCCCTTCATGCGCAACTGCGGCAAAGAGATGATCGAGGCCGTGATTGACGATAAAGATAAGCTGCTCGAAATCTTCGACAGGGAACTCGAGATCGTATTTCCACGATGTATTACCTTTTTTGATATTGGATCGTAAAAAACGGCGGCCATTTTGCTCGATTACATCGATCACTTGGCGAAATTGCGGGCCGTAACGGTCTATCAGATCGTCAACGGGAATTTGACGGAGGTCTGCAATGTTATTTATCCCGAGATCGTCAAAAATGCCGATAGCATCATTTTCTATGCCGAGATCGCGCAGCGGCAGTTTTTGAAACTCCGCAGGAGCGGCGATCGTGTGATCTAATCCTTTCCGCTGGCGGGCTAGGAGCATTGCGGTTTCCACCGTTGCGGCGACCGCAACATTACCGGAAACCGAATTTTGTTTAAGCTGACCGAGTATCTTTTGAGCGATCCTGTTTGGATTGCCTATAAGCCTTTCGAGGCCGCTGACATCAAATAATACGCCGTCATCCAGCACCTCGATGGAATAAGAAAACTGCCGCCCGATAGCCAATAAGTCTTCCTTATCTTTCTTTGCACTGCTTGAAATTATGCATGCGTAAAGCTTAGCCATCTGTGTAGTCGTACTCGATCTTGCTGCGAAAAGGCTCGCCGTAAAACCCTTTTTGCGAATGCATCTTTAAGTGAAATGCTCGCAGCAACTTGAATTTTCCCGTCCCTGACCAACTGACCCGTTCACGTGAAAATAAAAAAGATCGCTGCGACGCCGAGCCGGTTATATGTTCCTCGGCTGTAACTAAAAACAAAGTCGGCGTGTTTTTGATCCTTGTGCGGTAGCGGTACCAGTAGGTCTTTGGCACCATGCGAAGTTGGTTTTGCGGCAAACCATTCAGATTGAGCCAGATCGCTCCGAACCCCTTAGCCTGTACTAGGTAATCGGCAGACATAAAGGCTTTTTCGATATCGCCACCGCATTTTACCCACAGCAAATTTTCATTTCTCACTCCGGCGAGATCAGCAGTGCACGGATCAAAACCGTCGCTGGAATCAACAACGACGCAAACTTCGCCTGACACGGTTAGTTTTGCAAGCAGAGTGAGCAGCAGGCTTGTTTTTCCTGAGCTTGCGTGACCAACGATCTCCGTTACCGATCCTCTGGCAAATGCGAGCCCGACGGATTCGAGCAATATCTCATCAGAGTGCTTTTGCTCTTCCTGCAGATGAGAAAGACTTTTTACCAGGCTCAAATGCGCCATTTTTATGTAGTTTCACAGATGAAACGATAAAAATAGAATAATACAGATGAAGTGAAAAGGCAAGAGTTGGAAAGAAAGAAGTTTTATTCGTTGACCATGACCTCGACGGGGTCGATCCCGGCGGCTCGCCAGGCGGGGTAGAGTGCGCCGAATAGACTGCCGCCGATAGCGATAGCGATGGCGATAAACATCCAGCCGGAGTTGAATTCAAAAGCAATAGCAAACTCTCGGCTAATGAAAAAGGATGCTGCGAAAGCCACGATAAATCCTAAAATGACACCGAGCAGGCCGATAAAAAATGCTTCACCCTCGATCGAGCTTATAATAAAGGATCTCGAAGCTCCAAGAGATTTGAGAATGCCGATCTCCTTACGACGTTCGGTGATCGTTGTATACATCGAGAGCAGAACAAAGATAATGCTCACGAACGCTCCTAAAATGACCAGCACGCGAAGGAAAGTACCTAGGCCGGGAATGCGTTCCTGAGCGTCGATCACGAGATCGCTTGTCAGATTGATCTTATTGCCGGGCAGGACTTCGTTTATTTTGGCAGCTACCGCAGCGGCGTCTGCTCCGTTTTTTATCTTGACGAGAATGTAGGTGCATTTGTCGGTTTGTAGGGCTTCCTGCATGGCGGCGAGTGACATTTTTGTGCGGGCGCCGGAGGGCGGTTCAAAAATGCCGACGATCTTGTATTGCTTGCCGCCAAAAAGCTCATAAGTGTCGCCGACCTTTAGTTTCTCGTCTGTGATCTCACGCTGGTCCATGATGATCTCGTCGTTTGCCAAAGGAGCGCGACCTTGTGAAAGGCTCATGCCGTTCATTTCGGCAAATGGTTGCCAGTCGACACCGTCGACCTGCTTGATGCCCCATTTGCCGCGCGAATCGGGTGAGACGTAACGGATCACGGGCACGGTTGCCGCGACGCCTTCGATCTCAAGCAATTTTTTTGCGTAGGCGAGATTTACTGCGGTATTCGAACTCATCGTGTCCATTCCGCCGGGACGTGTGAAGACAATTTCAGCTTTCCAGTTAGCGGCTCGTTTAGCGATATCGTTCGTCATGCCGCGTGCGAGTCCTGTGAACAAAATGATCAGCACGACGCCGAGTGCCACACCGATAACGCTGATCAGCGTGCGAAATGGACGAACTCTTAAACTCGCAAAGATCAATTCGAGCATTTGATGAAGTTAGCTTTCCTTTGGTTGAAAAGTGTGACCAATAAGGCGCCTAATAATTACGGTCAAAACGAGAGCAAACAGCAGAATTCCCCATGCCCCGAGAGCTGAGGTCCAAACCCAATGCCATTTCCCGCGAGCCGCACCGAGGATAACGCCGACCATCACGCCAAAACTAAGAAACACACCGAGAGCGTAATGAAATCTACCAAAATGAATGAAACGCAAGATCAGCATCGGCAACACGATGACAAATTCTCCTACGAGACGCGGCATTTGTTTGAAATCGTCCTTTAGTGATTTAGTGGCCTCGCCTGCGCCGACGAGCAGCGCTCCCTTGCGCATTGCGTAAAGATTGAAAAGGACCGACACAACTGAGAACAAAACGGAAATAGCAAAAGTTCGTTGCCGCGTGACGCCATCTTTTGTTGCCGCAAGGACGTCAGAAAAATAAGTTTCCTGCCCGTAATGCACGGCAAACTCTACCGTGTGGCTAAAGGCCGGCAACATGATCGAGACGATCATATTGGCAAGCCAGATCGGCGAAGCTTTTCTGAATGATTGGACAAGTGCTCCGGCAACGCCCGTCGTAACAACGCGAAACGGCATCTCGACCAAAACTGCAGTGAGGGTGACCGTCCAATTTTCACCGCTTATCAGATAGATAGTCAGGTAGATCAGCCCGCGAATAATGACTGCCAAAACGACCGACTTCCAGTTCCATCGTGTGATAAGCTGGGCAGGGTGATGCAGCAGATTTCGAAAAACGTCACCGACAGAGAACTCTTTTTCCCAAACCTCTTCTATATCGTCCGCGTCGGCGATCGTGTGATGTATGTCTTCGGCGTGGGTCATCGAGGGTAATATTTCTCTGTCTGCCATCTCGCGCATTACTACGTCGTTTTCTGTCAGGAAAACGAAAACATTGATACTACCATATGGCCCCGTCAAATGCCCGTTAGGTGCTGCTTGTTAGCACTGTCAAATAGGACTCAGGGTTATTTCAACTTTTTCCATTTTCGCCAACTTTGAGTGGAATGGAACAAGGCCGGGATATTTATTTCCTGCCTCAGGCAACGCTGCTCGTTTTGTACAACTCAAAATAAGTGAAACTTTCTGACCGAAATGGCGTTTTAGTCATTGGCAATTGCCCGCAAATTATTTCATTTTCCTGATTTTTAGGTGCAGTTATGAAAAAAATAACTTCCATACTAGCAATAATAGTCTTTGTGTATGGGATCAGTGCTCAGCAGTCTGTTACATCATCAGCTCCCACAGGTTCCGGCTCGGTAAACCTCCCTGCGGGAAGGAGTGGCTCGACGGCGAGACCCGGTGGAAAAACCTCGATTCCGCTTGAAAAATCGCGGCCGGTAACGATTCCGCAGATCGTAAAATCTCCAGTCATTGATGGTCGAATCGACGAAGAAGACTGGAGAAACGCAGCCGTTTTTCGAGATTTTTATCAAACCGGACCGGGTTACAACACTGCACCCTCGAAACCTACCGAGGTTTACATGATGTACGACGAAAAGAATCTTTACGTCGCATTTAAATGTTGGGATGACCGTGACAAGATCCGAGCAACGGTAGCCAAACGCGACAATGTTTTTGGCGAAGACAACGTGCGTATGTGGCTCGACACCTACGACGACCATCGGCGTGCTTATGTGCTCGGATTTAATCCGTTAGGAATACAACAGGACGGCATCTACACCGAAGGAAAAGGAGCTGACTTTTCGGTCGATGTAGTGATGGAATCGAAAGGCGTCATCGAGGATTGGGGTTGGTCGGTCGAGGTGAAGATCCCTTTCAAATCCTTGCGATATACTGCGGGAAAAGGGAAGTCGTGGGGATTTAACGCAGCTCGCAATATCGACCGGTTCAACGATGAATTCGATCAGTGGTTGCCAGACGACCGCGACGTTTCCGGTTTCTTGATCAAACACGGCAAGATCACGGGCCTTGACGAAATAAAATATGAAAGAACTCTTGAGGTCGTGCCGAGTGTCACCCTCTCGGAAACCGGGGTGCGTAAGAGAACGATCTCAAATGCGGGATTTGCGCAGCTTGGCGTTTTCGATCCGATATTTAATCCGATCGGGCTGCAAGATCCGGGGAAGTTTACAAATGACCCTGTAAAGAAGGACATTGGCGTCAATCTGAAATACACGATCTCACCCAACGTAACGCTCGATGCCGCTATCAATCCCGACTATGCGGAGATCGAGGCGGATGCGCCTGTAGTGGCAGCAAATCAACGCTTTCCGATCTTTTTCTCCGAAAAACGTCCGTTCTTTCTTGAGGGCAAAGATATTTTTGAGACACCGCTGCAGCCGTTTTATTCACGAACGATAATCGATCCTGACGTGGCGATAAAACTTTCCGGAAAGTCAGGCCGAAATACGTTTGGAGTTCTTGTCGCCTCAGATAATGCCCCGGGAAATTATTCCGAGGATGAGCGCGGCGAACTTCGCGTTTGTCAGGCGGGCCGAGCGGCTGATATTGCCAACGGACGCCCGCCAAGACGGTGCTCACCGATCGAACAATTCCTTGATAAAAATGCGACTTTCGGTGTCGTACGAGGAAAGCGTGACTTTGGCAGCGAGAACAATATTGGTTTTTTTGCGACTGCCCGGGTGTTTCCGAGGAACCGCAATTTTGTCGGTGGTTTTGACGGCAAGCTAAAACTGAATCCAAAGACCGTTATGGCCTTTCAGGTTTTGGAGACGTATTCAAAAAAGACTTTCTACGACCCTCTCCGTGAGAGGTTTGATTATCGCGTCGGGAATGGATTTGGCTATTACTGGAGCATTGATAATACAGCCGATACGCACGGATGGTACGTCGAGGCTACAGGGCGCACCCGCGACTATCGAGCAGATGCGGGCTTTACGCGCCGCGTCAATTCGAACACGATATTTTTTGCCAACCGTTTAAGCACAAAATCGCGACCTGATTCCAAACTGATCCGTACCGACTGGCGACAATTCGGCCGCATTCTTTTCGATTGGCAGGGACGCGGACAGGACAGCTTGCTTGGCAGCAGTGTCAACCTGCAGATGCAGGGCAATCTGTTTATTACCGGCGAAGTCGGTACCGGACATGAAAAAGATTATGCCGAAGAATTTTTTGGCGGCTTTTCAGGTGCCTCGACGCGTTCGGCGAAGCAGTTCTATTACACCCTAAATCTGAATAAGAATGTCAGCAAGAAATTGTTTGTCTATGGTTTCACAGGCATGATCTTTAACGCATTTGACTATGATTTTGGAGCAGGCTATCGATTTCCGCGGGCAAGCTCGGCATTTCGCTCGTATCTAAATAGCCCGGAATATCATAGTTACATTCAAGGGTTGTTCTTGTATCAGGCCGATCCGAATACTAACCCTTATCCAAATTTTGCACCTCCACCTGCGCTCGATCCGGGTACGGGCAGACAGTTTGATGTTAATTTCGGTTTTGAATACAGGCCAACCGATCCGTTTCGTGTTTCGCTCGATTATACAAAGAGTAAACTTACGAGAGACGACACAGGACTTATTGCCTACGATACAAATATTTTCTCACTTCGTTCGACGTATTCATTTACGAGATTTACGTATGTTAGGGCCCGTTGGGACTACGACACGCTGAATTCGAACGCGAGCGGCCAGTTCCTTTTTGGCTGGAGCCCAAACCCGGGAACTGCCTTTTACGCCGGCTATAACGACAATTTCAATTACAACGGCTTTAATCCCTTCACAAATCAAGGAGAGGCCGGCTTGGCAAGAAACAGCCGAACATTCTTCATCCGCGCGTCCTACCTTTTCCGCAAGAGTTTCTAGAGCAGTTCTTATTTTTTCATGGTTTTGGCGGCGAATTACGAGATTCGCCGCCATTTTTCAACTGTTAAGCGCTATTTTAAGAACTTTTTGAAAAAATATTCAAAAAAAAGTAAAAAAGCTCTTGTAAGATGTCAAGGATTGGTGTATAACCATATGCAGTCTTTAGATTTCTTAATAAAATCCGGGTTTAGTTTAGAGGTGGGCAAATGAGAATGATTAGAAATACATCTGCAATAATTTTAAGCACTTTCTTAATGACATTGATCTCTTTTGTTGCTGCGTCTCCTGTAGCCGCCCAGACCCAGGATCCGCAAATGTCGCTCCAACGCGGATATCGCACCGGATATTCTGACGGGTTCATGGCGGGCTACAAAGATACGATCGATAGTGTGGCGAAAGATTATTCTCGTCACGCCGATTATGTAAAAGCCGACCGGGCATACAGCAAAGATTACGGATCGATCGATGATTACCGTGATGGATATCAGCAGGGATTCACTGTCGGATATGATACGGGGTTTGAGAGGAAAGCATTTGATGCAAATCTTCCAGTTGATCTGCAACGGCGCGGAGTCGTTGATCAGAAGATCACCACGACAGAAAGTTCGACCTCACAAACAGGCACAACAGACACGACGACTGCCGATCAAAATTCGACAGCTTCGGCGAACACCGCAGGATCACAAAATTTTGGCAATGCGATCATAATCATTCCGCGTGATACGGAATTGATCCTTGAACTGCAGGACGACCTGAGCACGCAGCAAGCCCGCGAAGGCGACCGCTTTACGGCGAAGGTCACTGCACCGTCAGAGATCGCAGGGGCGACGATCGAAGGCCGCGTTAGCAAGATCACAAAGCCCGGCCGCCTTAAGCAGCGTTCGGAATTGTCGTTGTCATTTGACCGAATCGTTTTGAACGACAACCGCTGGAGCAATTTCTCAGGGATGCTGGTCGAAGTGCTTGCCGTCAAAGGTGACAACATTCAGCGAGTCGACAACGAAGGTACTGCCATTGGCCAGAGTTCATACAAACGCAACGCGATCAAGATCGGAGCACCTGCCGGAGCCGGAATGATCATCGGCGGCCTTACCGGCGGCCCGGTCGGAGCGGCAGTCGGAGCCGGCGTAGGCGCGGCATTTGGTGTCGGTGCCGTAGTCGTCCAGCGCGGCAAGCATATCAGACTGAACCGCAATCAGCAGCTTCGCGTGAAAACTGCATACGAAACGCAGATCAGATAAAGAATTTAGATGAGATCTAAAAGAGATTTACCCGCCAGCTAAAAAACCGCAGAAATACAGCCTCTAAATCCAACAGTTATCCTCAGAACCCAGGCCGGAGCCACAAAAACTCCGGCCTTTTCTTTGTCGCGCGGTCCGCGTTCTGTTATCGAAGTAGAACAAAACTGAAACAGTTGGAACGATCCAATTTCATGCTATCGACTCACGCATTTTTCCAACGCGAACATTCAAAAAAATCTAGGAAAATCAGGCACTATGTGCTAGATTGTCTGTTGCTCTCTGGAAATGCGGGTTTATTAAGCATCTAACCCTTTCGGAAAATCGAAATTAGGGGGAAATGTGCCCGAATTTTACAGCCAAATGTCGAAAGGCCTTGGCAGAGGACTTTTTTCCATTTGCCGGAAATTTTAGAAAGGTTTTAATCGAAATTTTTATGTTAAGAAGTGCCCGACGGCTGTTTGTTCCCAACTGTGTCTCAATTCGTATTCTCGCTGCTGCGTTTGTCCTCATCACATTCTCCTGTGCTGCTAACATCTACGCTCAGTCTTGTTTGCCTGAGACGTTGACCACTACATTTGCTGGCGGCAATGAGAACGCCGGAAATATGTTCGACATCACTGCGGTAAATACGGTAGTGATCAATTCGTTCGACGAAAATCTCATGAACAACGGCGCTGTAGCCATCTACTATAAGTCGGGCTCGCATGTCGGTTTTGAACAGAATGCCGGAGCTTGGACATTGATCGGCACGACTCCGGTCCTGGTGACGAACGGTCCCGGTGTGGCAACCGCAATTCCACTTCCGGTCAACGTGACGATTCCGGCGGGCCAAACTTACGCGTTTTATATTACGATGGTCGATCCGATGGATCAGGCCAGGATAGCGTATACAAACGGGTCCGCGGTGGGCAACGTTTTTGTCAGCGACGCCAATATTCAGATCAAAGAGGGCGTCGGAAAGGCTTACCCTTTCCTGAATACATTCTCGCCGCGCGTGTTTAACGGCAATGTGCATTATTCAGCAGGAGAGAACTGCCCGTTTGCAACTCCGACCAGCACTCTTACTGCTACTGGGACTAACACGCCGACTGCAACCGCAACTGCGACAACAACCGGAACGCCCGTTGCCTCTTGTCTGCCAAATGGTTTGACGACAACCTTTGCTGGCGGTGCTAGCAACAACGGTAACATGTTCGACATTACGGCGATCAATGCAGTGCGGATCGATTCGTTTGACGAAAATCTGCTCAATAACGAGCCGCTTGCGATCTACTACAAAGCCGGAACTCATGTCGGCTTCGAGAACAATTCCGGAGCCTGGACTTTGCTTGGAAACTACAGCGGTATTGTCTCTAATGGAGCCGGAAACCCGACCGCAATTCCGATTCCGGTTAACGTGACGATTCCTGCGGGACAAACTTACGCGTTTTACATTACTTATACGACAGGACAAGGAGCATTGGCTTACACGGCGGGCTCGGCTACCGGCAATGTGTTTGTTAGCGATGCCAATATTCAGGTAAAAGAAGGTTCTGGTGTAGCATATCCATTCTCAGGCAATTTCAATCCAAGGGTTTTTAACGGAGTCGTGCATTACACGGACGGCGGTGATTGTCCCGCTCCGACGCCGACCAATACTGCAACAGCGACGCCTACGTTTACGCCGACAAACACACCGACTAATACACCAACCCCAGTCGATCCAAATTGTTTGCCCGGAGCAGCGACAACCACGTTTGCGGGGGGCGCAAGTAACAACGGCAACATGTTCGACGTCACCGCTCTGAACACCGTAAGGATCGATTCCTTTGAAGAGAATTTGCTGAACAACGAACCACTCGCGATCTACTATAAGGTGGGTACGCATGTCGGGTTCGAAAACAATTCCTCAGCGTGGACATTGATCGGAACATACAATGGGATCGTCGCAAACGGAGCCGGAAATGCTACGCCGATCCCGATCCCAGTTAACATTGTGATACCGGCAGGGCAGACGTTCGCGTTCTACATCACTTATACGACAGGTCAAGGATCGCTGGCTTACACGCCCGGAACCGGTGTGGGAAATGTCTATGTGAGCGACGGCAATATTCAGGTAAGAGAAGGCGCGGGTATCTCGTATCCGTTCTTCAACAACTTTACGCCGAGAGTGTTTAATGGGATCGTGCATTATTCCAGCGGCATGAGTTGTGTGTTCATGTCTACGCCTATGCCGACGAATACTGCCACGAGCGTGGCAACCGACACGCCGACCGATACGCCGACAGCTACCAGTACCAACACGCCAACTGATACGCCAACGGATACGCCAACGGATACTCCGACCGCTACCTCGACGAGTACGGCTACGGCTACCGCAACCTCGACATTTTCGGCGACGGCGACTGACACTCCGACGGCGACAAATACTGCCACAAACACGGCTACCAACACGCCAACATTTACACCGACAGCGTCGTTTACTCCAACGGCTACAAACACGGCTACAAATACACCGACGTTTACGCCAACTGCATCATTTACACCAACACGAACGGCCACAAATACACCGACAAATACCGCGACTGCCACGTCGACACCGACATTTACACCGACGTTCACGCCAACGCCAACGGCGACAAGTACGTTCACCCCGACGAGAACGAACACGCCGACGCCTACAGCGACCTTTACACCGACCCGGACTGCGACGAGTACGCCGACGAATACACCTGTATTCACTGCGACAAATACTGCGACTTCGACGCCTACCAATACACCGACCGCGCTTGCTTCGCCTAGCCCGACTTGTGTTACGGGACAGCTTTATGACAACGGTCCGATGATCACAAATCCGACCGGCGGCATCGGTGGAGCACCACTAAGTGCTTTGCAGACAAGTCTGGGGTTGAACGTTTTTGGATTCAGCGCCGCATCGACAACGACCAATCGTCTTGCGGACGATTTTACGGTTCCCGCAGGCGGATGGACGATCAACACATTGACTTTATACGGCTATCAGACCGGTTCGACGACGACAAGCACATTTAATCTCGCCCGCGTTCAGATATGGAAAGGTGCTCCGAATGCGGTTGGCAGCGTATTGGTGTTTGGCGATATGACGACGAATAGATTTGCATCGACATCCTTCACCGGCATCTATCGTGCAACGGATACGGCCCCGACTGGCAACACTCGCCCGATCATGGCAATTGTTGCAAATATCGGAACGACGCTTCCGGCAGGCACGTATTGGGTGGATTTCCAACTTGGCGGAACCGGAACTGTTGGGCCATTTGTTCCGCAGGTTACGCTTCCGGGGCAAGTTAATAAACCGGGATCGAACGGATTGCAGTTTACAACAGCGTGGGCTCCATTAGTCGATAACGGAACAGCAAACGCAGTTCAGGATATTCCGTTCAAGTTGAACGGTTCCGGAGCTTGCGGCACACCGACGGCCACAAGCACACCGACATTTACGCCGACAAGAACGGCTACGCCGACGAGCACACCGACCTATACACCGACAAGGACGGCGACGCCTACAAATACTCCGACCATTGCACCATCAAGCACGCCGTCGAGGACGCCAACTGCGACTCCGACGAGCACTGCCTCGCCTTCCTGCACGCCGGCCGTAGCAAAGACATTTGCAGGAACCGGTGTAGGAGCAATAGCTGACGGCTTAGCCGGAACGCCGCCTCAATACGGGGCACCGCGTGTGATCAGTTTTGCGGTATCAGGCATGAAGGCTCCTATGACGGCCGTTTCTGCAAACGTAAATCTTACGCACACATTTTCGGGTGACATTGGTATGGTGTTGACCTCGCCAGGCGGAGTGAAGAGTTTCGTTCTTGTCAGCCGCCTTGGCGTTACGACCGTTGGCGGTTACGGTGACAGCTCCGATTTTTGCGGAACCTATAACTTTACCGACTCAGCGACGGGAACGAACATATGGACGGTTGCGTCCGGATTAGGTACTTTTGGTGCGATCAATCCGGGCAATTACAGAACTACTGCCGCAGGCGGCACTGGACAAACGAATCCTGCTCCGTTCACCAGTTTGACAGCGGCGTTTGCGAGCCTGACGACTGCTCAGGTAAACGGAACGTGGACGCTGACTATTCGTGACGCTGCGGCGTGCGACACCGGAACGGTGACGGCGGCAAATCTGGTGTTAACTGGTGCTGCCTGTCCGTAAGTAAGCACTGTTTGAACCTTTGCAGACCAATCATGAGGGCGGCCTTTTCTGGCTGCCCTTTTTTGTGAAGAAAAGACCAAAAAAATCAAAAACAGAATAGTTTTTTTCATGGGTTGGTGTTATGATTCGCCGAAGGGTATTTCCGACTACAATTTCACGGTTCCTATATTGATCGAGTTATCACTAATTCGATCGGTTCAGTTTCCACGTTTTGCTTAAACTTTACTGCCTGAAAAAGGCAATTCCGGGAGAAAATTTGTTCTATGAAAACCATCGTATCTTACAGAGTTTTGTTGTTGATCATGGTAGCTCTTTGCGTATCCGCCAGCGTTTCGGCTCAGCAGATCGTCTGGTCAGAGAGTTATCAGGATCGGGATTCGTATGCAAAGGACAGAGGCGTCGCGAGGCAGTCCTTTCCAAAAGAATTCAAATTGTTCGATCTGAACATTGAGCCGATGAGGCGGCAGCTTCTTTCGATCGTGCCGAGAAATGGCGTACACAATTCGACGATCATATCGCTGCCTAACGCAGAGGGCTATATGGAATGGTTCGAGGTGTTCGAGGCTTCGAACTTTGAACCGGATTTGCAGGCAAGATTTCCCGAAATTAGGGCGTATTCAGGCCGCGGCATTACCGACGAATATGCGAGCTTGAAAATGAGCCTTTCGCCGCAGGGCATTCAGACGATGGTTTTCAGAGTGGGCAAGGATAATGAGTTCATCGAGCCTTATTCGGCAGATCACAGAACCTACGCAGTGTTCAATGCGAACCATAATGAAGATGCGGAATCGCGTTGGACCTGTTATACCGAAGACAAGAATCCATTTGCCATAAACACACCGTTCGAGCGTCCCGACTCACCTCAGAGCTCGGCAGGACAGATAAAAACGATGCGGCTGGCGCAATCCTGTAATGGTGAGTACGCAAACTTTTTCGGAGCGACAAGCTCTGCACAGGTTGGCCTTGTCCTCGCAGCATTTAACGCGACGCTCACAAGATCGAACGGCGTTTACGAAAAAGACCTTGGCCTGCACCTCAACCTTATCTCAAACACGACTTCGGTCATTTATTACACTCCTTCGACCGATCCTTACTCAACCACTCTGAGTCAGTGGAATCTGCAATTGCAGCAGACCTTGACATCTCAGATCGGCAGTGCGAATTATGACATCGGTCATATGTTTGGTGCCTCGGGCGGCGGCGGAAATGCTGGCTGTATCGGCTGCGTCTGCGTCAATCCGGCAAACTCAAGTTCTCTTGCAAAAGGTTCAGGAATCACGTCTCCGGCGGACGGCATTCCGCAGGGCGACAATTTTGACATCGACTATGTGGTCCACGAAGTTGGCCATCAGCTTGGTGCGAATCATACGTTTACATTCTCGAATGAAGGCACGACCGCTCAGAAAGAAGTAGGCTCAGGCATTACGATCATGGGTTATGCGGGAATCACTTCGCAGGATGCTGCTCCGCACTCGATCGCTACATATCATGCTGCTTCAATATCTCAGATCCAGACCAATCTGGCTTCTAAAACGTGTCCGGTGACGACAACGATGACAGCAAACAGTGCTCCTGTCGTTTCAGCGGTCAGCAATCGCACCATTCCTATTTCAACTGCCTTTGCCCTTACTGGCTCGGCGACCGATCCTGAAGGCGACCCCATTACATATAACTGGGAGCAATACGACACTTCAAACACTTTGACGGGCAACAGCAGCGTTGCATCGATCACAAAAGCTTCGGGGCCAAACTTTATCTCGTTCGGTTCAACTACATCACCGACGAGATATTTCCCGAGACTTTCAACGATCCTGTCCGGATTGAACGTTACCCCAACATTGGGCGGTGACGCGATCTGTAATGTGGAGGCGCTCAGTTCTGTATCGAGAACTTTGAATTTCCGTTTGACGGTCAGAGACAACCGGCCATATGTTCCGGGATCGACCATCGGTCAGACACAGTTTACCGACATGGCTGTAACAGTCAGCAACACCTCGGGGCCATTTACGGTGACTTCGCCAAACACAAATGTTTCGTGGGCAGGCGGTTCATCTCAAACGGTCACATGGAACGTTGCGAACACCACCGCCGCGCCGGTTAGCTGTGCAAACGTTAAGATCTCTATGTCAACCGACGGCGGCCAGACCTTCCCGACAGTCTTGGCGGTGAGCACCGCTAACGATGGCTCGGAGGTCGTAACGATCCCAGTCGGCACGACGACGACGGCGAGAATCAAGGTAGAAGCGGTTGGTAATATCTTTTTCGATATTTCAAACGCGAATTTCACCGTGACCGGAGCTGCCGCAACCCCGACAAATACGCCGACCTTCACACCGACAAATACGCCGACCGCCACAAATACCGCAACTAACACAGCGACACCAACGGCAACGGCAACCTTTACACCAACATTCACGCCGACCAATTCGCCGACCGCGACAGCAACAAGTACGATCACAAATACGGCCACGCCGACAAATACCGCTACGCCGACCAATACGGCAACAAACACGGCTACACCGACCAACACGTCGACCTTTACGCCAACTGCCACCGCAACGGCTACATTCACACCGACCAATACCGCAACGGCAACTTCAACCGCAACAAATACTGCGACCGCAACGCCGACAGCAGCCTGCACACCTGCAACTGCTTTAACGTTTACGGGAACGGGTACAGGGGCAATTCCTGACGGCGGATCGGGCACGCCACCTGTTTACGGCGCAGCAAGGGTTATCAATTTTGTGGTTTCGGGGCTTACGGCGCCGATCACAGCGATGACTTCGAGCGTTACGCTGACGCACTCTTGGGTGGGCGATGTCGACATGATCCTGAGATCACCTGGTGGAACAGTCAGCTTTGTGACTGTCAGCCGCATCGGAGTGACGACGGCCGGAAGCTTTGGCAGCAGTGCCAATTACAGCGGTACGTATAACTTCACTGATACGGCCTCCGGAACCAACATTTGGACGGTCGCTGCCGGGTTGAGTACGAGCGGAAACATCGCCGCGGGCAACTACCGTTCAACTGCCGCAGGGGCAACCGGACAGACTAATCCGGCACCGGTAACTAATCTAACTGCTGCATTTGCGGGATTGACCACTGCCCAGATCAATGGAACCTGGACGTTGTCGGTTCGAGATGCGGCTGCGGCCGATACCGGCAGCGTAACGGCTGCGAGCCTTACGTTAACAGGAGCCGCCTGCCCGTAAATACAGGCATACGGCTGATCTGTCGTTAATAGCTCGGCCCGGTCGTCGTTTGATGGCCGGGCCGATTTCTATTGGGCAACTTGTCTGGAAACCGAGCGTCTTATAAAATGAAAGTTTGCATTGATCACTATTCTATTTAAAAGAGAGCACTATGAGTACAGGAACGGAAACAACATCGGCAGCGGCAGCAGGTCTTCGCGGAGTAGTGGCCGCACAGAGTTCAATTGGTGATGTCAACGGCGAAGAAGGTATCTTAATTTATCAGGGCTACAACATTCACGATCTGGCCGAGCATTCGACCTTTGAGGAGGTCGTGTATCTGCTTTGGCACGGCCGTTTGCCTAAGGCTGACGAGCTGGCCGAGCTGAATGCAGAGATCCGTGCAAATTACGAAGTTCCCGCCGAGGTGATCTCGTTAATGAAAACATTTCCAAAGGATGCGGATCCAATGGATGTTTTACGTACCGCAGTTTCGTCACTAGATTTTTATGACAAGGACGGCCACGGCACCGACCGCGACAACGCGACAAAGGCGGCTGTCAAACTCACCGGGCAGATCGGTACGATCGCTGCGGCCTGGGATAGAATTCGCAATGGCAAGGACGTTGTCGCTCCCGATCACACGTTGAACATTGCTGAGAATTTTCTCTACATGCTTCGCGGTGAACGAGCCGATGCAGATGAGGCACACATCTTTGATGTCTGTCTGATATTGCACGCCGACCATGAATTGAACGCTTCGACATTTACCACCCGCGTTGTTGCAGGAACTCTCGCAGATATGTACGGCTGCGTTACTGCCGGCATTGCGGCGCTGGCCGGCCCGCTGCACGGCGGTGCAAATACCAATGTAATGAAGATGCTCATAGAGATCGGTGATGTTGACAAGATCGATGCTTGGGTTGATAAAGCGCTCGAAGAAAAACGCAAGATCATGGGCATCGGCCACGCGGTTTACAAGACCGAAGACCCGCGTGCAACGTGGCTCCGCAAGTATTCGCAACACATGGCCGAAAAGAAAGGCGTCACAAAATGGTTCGAGATGTCACGCCGTATCGAGCAGCTTATGCACGAGAAAAAGGGAATGTTCCCGAATGTCGATTTCTACTCGGCGTCGACATATTACCTCATGGACATCCCGCTCGATCTTTACACGCCGATCTTCGCCGTCAGCCGCATTTCAGGCTGGACCGGCCACATCCTCGAACAGTACGGCAACAACAAACTCATTCGCCCGCGTGCCGAGTACATCGGCGCCCGAGACCTGAAATACACGCCGATTAACGAGAGATAATTAGATCTTAAGTTGGGAGGAAAGAGGCTGTCTGAAGAGGCAGCCTTTTTCAATCTCCAAGATAAAACTCTTGACGAACCGTATAGTCATGCTATACAGTGGTAGGGATGATAAAGAGCTTTCGACATCGCGGCATCGAGCAGTTCTTTAGACGCGGGTCGAAGGCAGGCATTCAAGCTAAGCACGCCGAAAAACTTCGTCGCCAACTTTTTGCTCTTGATAATGCAAAACAAGCTGAGGACATGAATGCGCCGGGTTGGCGGCTTCATCAGTTGAAAGGCTCGCTTTCCGGCCACTGGTCGATCGATGTGAGCGGCAACTGGCGGCTTACGTTCGCCTTCGAAGGTGAGGATGCTGTTTTAGTTGATTATCAAGATTATCATTGAGGTGTTTTTATGCGTATGTACGATCCGCCCCATCCGGGCACGGTTTTGAAAGATTATCTTGGCAGCGTTTCAGTTACGGCGGCGGCGCTTCATTTAGGAGTGACTCGCGCGGCACTTTCACGCATTTTGAATGGAAATGCCGGAATCTCGGCGGAAATGGCTCTCCGGTTGTCCGAGGCGTTGGGCACAAGCCCCGAATTGTGGATAGGAATGCAGTCGCAATACGATCTTTGGCGGGCTTCGAAACGACGGCGCAAGGCGGTTCGCCGACTAGCGGCATAGCTAAAGATTCGCAATCAATAGCCAAAAGCTGCCTGTGCCGGCTTGTCTCCAGTCGTGCCGAAGCGGATGCCGGCAAACGAACTATCCCAGCTGTTTTGTCTGTACCACGTTCCGGTTGAGGGACGAAATACGGAGATGTCAGCTTTGCCGTCGCCGTCGAAATCGGCCGGTGAGGGAATGTCTTCCGATATTCCAAATGGAAATGCAGTATAGGACGAGTTTGAGCTATTCTTGATATACCAATATCCATTTGATGGGCGAAAGACGGCGAGGTCGGCTTTGCCGTCACCATCGAAATCAGCCGGCGCGGCGAGGTCGGTTCCCAATCCATATAACTCGCCATAAAAAGAGCCGTTTGAACTGTTGATGCGATACCAGGCTCCGTTTGACGGCCGGAAAACTGCGATATCAGATCTTCCGTCACCGTCAAAATCGGCTACGGTCGGCTTATCGCCATTCATCCCGAATTGAACTGCTGAGTAGGAGTTGTTACCGCTATTCATCCGATACCAGGTGCCGGTTGACGGTCGGAAAATCGAGATATCAGCCTTTCCGTCGCCATCATAATCAGCTGGCGTCGGCAGATCTTCGGCGGTGCCAAACACGCTGTATGAAACGGTGTTTGTGCTGCTGTCGAGCTTGTACCAGACGCCGTTCGCCGGACGATAGACGGCGATGTCAGTTTTACCGTCGCCGTCATAATCGGCAGGCGCGATCTTGTCAGTCGGGATGCCAAACAAAGTTCCGTAGAATCCCGCCTGCGATTGCTGCAGATACCAAGCTCCGGTCGAAGGCCGAAACACCGCCATATCTGATTTACTGTCGCCGTCGAAATCGCTTTGCGGCATCAATAAATGCGGCGGCGTTTGAACAACCTCGAAATCGGTCCCTTTTACGCGGCTCATTGAGCTTAGCTCGCCATCGTTCCAAAGCGGATCATGCGTTCCCGACACGTACCAATTCGAACCGTTGTCGGCGAGGATCATGCCGTATTTTTGCATCGCTCGTAAGATCACGCGAACGTTTGCAGAAAACGCGGGATCGTTTACGTTGAAGGTAGATTTTAAACGAACACGCATTCCCATCGGCGGAGCGTTGACGCTGTTTGTGCTGCCGGCCTGGTGTGTCGCTGGATAGACGTAAGATGTTCGCGAAGTTTGCGCTGTAAATCTAAAGGCGTGTTTTATCTCGCCGAGCAGAACTTCGTCACGCCGGACGAGTCCTGGAAATATAGGCAAGCCCGCGGCATCAGCCGAAGTCCAGCCAAGAGGACGCAGCTTGTTCGAATTGAGATTCCAAACGGCACCGTTTCCCGCGTCCCAACTTGCGCCGCCGTTCACAGGATAGGAAGAATAGGTTTCGTAGAGTTTCCAATTGTCTCGATCGATCGTCAAAACGTGCCGGTCACCGTTCGATGCGAGTCCGCCTTCGACAGGAGCATCCGGCGGGAAAGGATACGGCCCCGCATCGCTTTCGCCCGGCCACCACACAAAATTCATTGGAACCATCGGCTGACTGCCTGACACAACGACATACGGAATCCCGATCGGAGCACCTTGCCAAAAAGTTCCAAAATCGGGATGCAGGCCGGTAGTGTTCCCAATGCTTGCGATCAGATTCGCGGAGTTTGGATGGACAGGTAAGCGAGAAATATCCATGTTCCATGCGTTGTTCGAGGGAAATGGTCGTGCCCCATTTAGGCTTGCGCCGATTCCAAGATCCGGCACTGCCGACAAAGTCAAAGGTAAGGCACACGCGATCAACAGCATTAAAAACAGCCCACGAAACCCAAAACCGGACATTTTGTTACCTCTTTTTTGCTTGAAAATCTGTTCCGGCGTTTCGAGCGGGAGCGCGGAGAAAGTCGGTCAGTAACACTATTTTACTGCGGCAGTTTCGGACTGGTCAAGAGATTTTAAAATTGTTTAACGTTTCCGGTAAGGCTCTTAAGAAGTCTGCCAAATCCCTTAGGGAACCTGGTCTTTCCGATTTGCGTACTGATATGTTAGCCTATGTGTGCAACATTGTCTTTTGTTAGCATGGTTATTTGACAACCAAACGAAGCGAATAAAATTCGACGTAAAATTCGTCAGAGCGTTCCACGGTGTATCGAAGTGTTTCCGGATACCTGTTCCTGTAACCGCCTTGTTTACAGCAGTTAACTTGCCGCTTTGGCACAATATGGCTTTTTTTGTAAATTTCGTGGAACGCTACCCAAAAAGCACAGTTAACCTCAATAGACAGAGCAATTTACAGCGTTCCACCCCGCCGTGGAACGCTGTGGAACGTTTGGAACGGTAACGGACCTCAGTTTGGGGCTTACAAGCAGGCAAGGACGCCTCCGTCCCGACGAAAAAAACCGGTGGGACATTGGGACACTGCATTGGTTTTTTGGCGTGTAGGAAACCAGAGGATACAATGGGACGTATTAATTTGTTGGATTTATTCGCAAAATAAGGAGTTTAGAATGATCAAAGGATTGCTTGGCATTGCTTCGTTGTTTATCGTTATTGTGATCGGACGTATTGTGATCGTTGCTCAGACAGATATGAAACCACCCGTTGCTAAAAAGGAACCCAAAGTACTAAAGATCCATGGTTACGAGATCACGGATAACTACGCCTGGCTGCGTGGCGATAAGGACAAGCTCGATCCTGCGATCAGGTCGTATCTCGAAGACAACAATAAATACACAGAGTCGTTCATGGGCAAGCATCAGCCATTTGTCGATACGCTTTATAAGGAGATGCTTGGGCGTATCAAAGAGGACGATACGAGCGTGCCCTATAAGCTTGGCGACTACTGGTATTTTACCAGGACGGAAAAAGGGAAGCAGTACTCGACCTTTCTTCGCAGCAAGTCGAAAGACGGTAAAGACGCCGAAGTTTTGCTTGATCAAAATGAGATGGCAAAAGGCTTTCAGTACTTTTCCATTGGTAAATTCTCTGTCAGTGACGACGGCAACCTGCTTGCTTTTTCCACCGACACGACCGGCTACCGTCAATATACGCTCCAGATCAAAGATCTGAGGACAGGAAAGATATTGCCTGACAAGATCGAGCGGGTAACGTCGTCTGAGTGGTCGAACGACGGCAAGTATCTCTTCATAGGCCAGGAAGACCCTGTGTCCAAACGCTCCGATAAGATCTGGCGGCACACTGTCGGAACGGATAAGGACGATCTTCTCTTTGAGGAAAAGGATGTGCTTTTTGATTGCGGTGTCGGTCGATCGCGTGACAGAAAGATGCTGTTTATCGGTTCGCGTGCAAAGACGATGCGCGAATATCGCTATTTATTGGCAGACAACCCGCTGGGTGAATGGAAGCTTATAACTCCACGACGCGAAGGTCACGAATATTCACCGACTTTTGATAACGGTGCATTTTTTATCACGACCAATAAAGATGCCGAAAACTTCAAAGTAGTTCGGGCTCCGCTAAACGATCCGAGCGAAAAGAACTGGACTGACATCATCCCGTACAATCCTGAGATCAAGATCGAAAGCCTGAGTTGTTTCAAAGGCCGATGGGTGGTTTCGGAGGTCGAGAACGGACTCGAATATTTGCGGGTTATCGACCTTCAAAAAAAGCTGCCTGAAAGACGAATCGAAACGCCTGAGAGTGTCTATTCAATTAACCTCGGGAACAATCCTGAGTACGACACGCCGGTCATTCGCTACACTTACGCGTCGATGATAACTCCGAATTCTACTTATGAATTTGATTTTGCCTCGGGCAAAAGCACCCTCATAAAACAGCAGGAAATCCCGAGCGGTTACGACAAAACGAAATACGAAACAACACGCGTTTGGGCGGATGCACGCGATGGCACAAAGGTCCCGGTCATCTTGATGATGAAAAAAGGGACAAAGCTCGATGGCAAGGCGCCTATGCTCCTTTACGGATACGGTTCGTATGGTGTCTCGATGACGCCGTATTTTTCGATCGCCAATTTGAGCCTTGTCGATCGCGGAATGATCTACGCCATTGCTCAACCGCGCGGCGGCGGTGAGCTTGGCGAGAAATGGAGGCTCGGTGGGCGAATGTTCACAAAGCTGAACACGTTTCACGATTTTATTGATTGCGCCAAATGGCTGCAGGCGAATAAATATACATCGGCGGATAGAACCGTGATCGAGGGCGGTTCTGCCGGCGGCTTACTGATGGGAGCGGTCGTGAATATGTCACCTGAAACTTTTCATGCGTCGATCGCCGAGGTCCCGTTTGTCGATGTTATGAACACGATGATCGACGAAACCCTTCCGCTTACCACCGAAGAATGGATCGAATGGGGCAACCCGCGTGACGACAAAAAGGCTTGGGACTACATGGTGCAGTATTCGCCTTACGACAACGTGAAAGCACAAAAATATCCCAACATGCTTATCGAAGTTTCTCTCAACGACAGCCAGGTGCCATATTGGGAAGGCGCAAAACTTGCCGCCAAGATCCGCGAAATGAAAACCAACGACAGCACCATTCTCCTAAAAACAAACATGGGCGCCGGCCACGGCGGAGCCTCGGGCCGTTATGACCGGCTGAAAGAGGTCGCATTTGAATATGCGTACGCACTGACGCAGGTCGGCATAACAAAATAACGTTTTAACGCCAGGAAAAAAAGTCCGCGCGTCCTTGCTGACGAGCGGGCTTTTTGCAATTAAGGCTTGCATCATTATGACTTGTTCAATCGGTCAGATTGACCGAAAGGCATTCATTCTCCTCATAAATTCCCCCGTAGCACTTCACCCAAAAATCCAATAAATACAGGCTAATTCGACTTTCCTGCTCTTTGGCACGGGCGTTGCCAATTAGGACGCGGCGAAAGACCGCCGAAGTTTAAAGATTTGCTAAGGGCATGAAAGAATTTATGAAAAACGAACAACGCAGCAAAGTGATGACCTCGCTTTTGGTGGGAGCATTACTTTTTCCGACGTTGACATTCGGCCAGTCCTCGAGAAAGGCCGACGCGGCCAGGACGTCGGCCGTCGAAACAATGACGCCGTCATATTCGGACTATTTGATCGAGATCAATGCCGGATATAACACAGGCAATGATTACATAAAGGAATCGCAGGCGATCACTCACTTACTCACATCGAATGCGGGTAAGAATCCTGTCCTTATCGACGATCAAGGTTATGCTCGCGACATGGTGCTTCAGTCAGTTGCTGCCCGGCTGACAGAGAGTGCCACTGGAAAAAGGCTGTTCCGTATCAACTGGGGCACCTTGTTCTCGTCCGATAAAGATCAGAACGCGATCGACACAACCCTTGCCGGAATAATCAAATATGCCGAGGCCTCGAAGAACAGGACGGTAATTTATCTTGACGACATAGCTAGTTTTTCGTCGGTTTCACCGGCTCTTGGCGAGCGGGTCGCTTCGATCTTGTATGATGCACTTTCGCACGGCAGGATCCAGATCCTTACGGCGTCGGATGCAAACAGTTTTGAACGCCAGATAGCCGGCGACGTTAAATTACGCACACATTTTCAGAGGATCGATATAGCAAATAATGATGACGATGGATTTGTCGGCGACAAGCTTTCGCCCGACCTGAGACAACTCGTCAACAGCGGCGATCAAAATCAGGTCGTCAAGGTCATTCTTCAATCGAATGACATCAACAACGCGGAACTTCTTGCTGTACTAAAAAGCAACGGTGTTGTGATTGGTGACCGAGCGGCTAACTTGAATATGCTGATCATCGACCTTCCGGTTCGTGTGGCAGAAGAAGTCGCGGCCGTGCGGTTCGCTAGGCATCTTTCGCTCGACAAAGAGGTTCAATCTCTCGGCCACGTCGAGACCACGACCGGCACTTCACTTGTTCGGTCACAGACAAGCACCTTAGTCGGTGTCTTGGGTGCAACGATATCAACAAGCTATCAGCTGGATGGAACGGGTGTTGGCGTGGCTGTAATGGACTCAGGTGTTTTTGAGCAGCACCATATGTTTATGGATGCGACCGGCACCGACCGTGTCGTAAAGAGCGTGAATTTCGCCGGCGACGCTAATGATCTTAATAACGATCCATACGGCCATGGTTCACATGTTGCGGGCATTGTCGCCGGAAGCAGCGGCAGCCGAAACGAATTTGCGAACTATAGGACGATGGCTCCGAATGCCAAGATATTCAACGTTCGTGTGCTTGATGAAAACGGCACGGGCACGGTCGCGGGAATGATTCAAGGTATTGAATGGATCCTTGCGAATCGCGGCGGTTCCAACAATATAAAAGTTGTGAACATGAGTCTCGGAACGCCGGCGATCGAAACGTACCGGAACGATCCCCTTTGCCGTGCGGCCCGACGTCTTGTTGATGCAGGCATAGTTGTTGTTGCCGCAGCCGGTAACAACGGGAAAAATGAGGCCGGTGAAAAATGGTATGGTGCGATACATTCGCCCGGTAACGAGCCTTCAGTAATTACGGTTGGAGCGGCCAATACATTTCAAACTGATCCTCGCAACGATGATGGTGTTACCTCATTCAGCTCGCGGGGCCCGACACGCTCATATTTCACGGACGCAGACGGCAACAAAAAATACGATCACCTGATGAAGCCCGATCTTATTGCTCCGGGTAACAAGATAGTATCTGCTGTAGGCAAAAACTGCAGGATCCTTCGTGATCACCCCGAATTGAAGGTAACGAGCACGGGAGGTGACGATTCAACCCTGATGCAGATGTCAGGAACCTCGATGTCAACACCCGTCGTTTCCGGTGCGGCAGCTCTTTTGTTGCAGCTCAATCCGAAGCTCACGCCAAACATGGTCAAAATGTTGCTCGAATACACTGCTCAGCAGATGGGTGGTTACAACGTGCTCGAACAGGGTGCAGGCGAACTAAATGTTGAAGGTGCTGTCCGCGTGACAAAGTTGATCCGAACTGATCTGGGTTCGTCGCCGGCAGTCGGCACACAAATGCTTACCACTACAACAATCCCAACCCATGTTAGTTCTATCGCGGGAACGCGGTTCCAATGGTCGGGTGGCATCTTGCCCAACTACGGAACGGTGACGGGCACCAATCTGATAACGAAGTATCAGGGAACGTATGGACAAGGGATCCTGTTCGGGGACTGTTTAAGGGTCAACGAAGGAATATTGGTAGGCGATTCACTTCAGCTCAGCGACGGCATCCTGGTTGGCGACGGCATCTTGGTTGGCGACGGAGCGATCCTCGCGGACGGCACACCCGCCGGCACCAGTCCGGTGCTCTCTCGAGGTGTTTCGCTGGGAGGTTCCAACCTTCTTTTTGGCAACTCACCCGATATGGTCGATTATGGAATGTTTGCAAACGGCATTCTGGTCAGCGACGGCATTCTCGTCGGAGATGGAATCCTCGTTGGCGACGGGATACTGGTCGGTGACGGTATTTTCTAGAGATTTCGGTTTCCCTTCAGGGGTGGTGACCTGGAAGGGATGGTGGCGGAAAAGGGCGTGGGCTTAAGGCTCCCGCCCTTTTTCGGTTTAAACGTAACCGAATCGCTCCGAAAAACTATCGGAAAAAATATATCTTGAAAAAATACATGGTTTAACCCATAATAATTAAGGCCGCATAGCACACAGGCCGTTATTTCCCTATAACCCCCATAAAATACTCCGCGTTTTATTCCTAATCGTTCCTGATCACGCCAGGATGATATCTAAAGAAAACAAAATAAATCTCTTCCTGATACTGTCTGCCCCATTTGCGCTGGCCGCAATAGCGTGGGCTATTGCCGGCGTTTCGCTGGACAAAATTGACGGCGGAGTTGTGACGCTTGGCGTCCTGACAGTGTTTTGCAGTTGCTATTTGCGACTACAACTGCCTCGCGTCAATATACACCTCACTATCTCTGACGGGCTGATCATGCTGTCGCTCCTCCTGTACGGCGGTGAGATATCGCTTTTGATCGCGGTCGTCGAAACAACACTTGCGGCAATAAATCTTTTCCGAAAGGGAGTCGTGATCAAACCCAGGACCATCGTTGCAAATGTTTTGATCGCGGCGATCTCGGTATTTGTGGCGGCCAAAGTGGTGTTTCTGATCTTCGGGTCACCCGCGATCGTCCTGCAGCGCAATGATTCTACAAGTTTCATATGGCTTCTGGCGATAATGGCGGTCTCGCTTTTCATAGTGAACTCAGTGCTGGTCGCTGTATTTTCATCCGTCAAGAACGATCGATCATTTTGGGAAGTCTGGTACGAAAACTGTGTTGACGCAGTGATCATGTATGCTTCCGGCGGTATCGTCGCCGGCATCGTCATGAAAGCACTCGAACAGGTAAACATCTATTTGATCGCTGCCGTCGTAGTCTTCTTTGGCATTGTTTATCTTACGTTTCGCCGTTTTGTCGAGGATGTGCAGAAAACCGTCGAAAAGGCGAAAGAATCCGAACGCGAACGGGCGGAAGAAGCTGAAAAACACGTCGGCGAATTGCAGCATTATGTTGCCGAGCTTGAACGAAGTAGTGCCGCACTGCAGGAAAGCCACGAAAATTTCCGCCATGCTGCGTATCACGACGGATTGACCGGCTTGCCGAACCGTAACTTTTTCATTGACACCCTGAAAGATCTGCTGCAGCAGAGCCGTGAAGACCTCGAACGCAATTTCGCGGTTCTCTTTTTGGATCTTAAGAGCTTTAAGACTATCAACGACAGCCTTGGACATTCTCTTGGCGACCGGCTTATCAAGAAGGTCGGCAGGCGGCTATCCGAATTGGTGCGTGAGACCGACATGGTTGGCAGATTTAGCGGTGACAAATTTGGCATCATCCTTACCGATCTTCTGAGCAAGGAAGAGGCGACTGGGTTTGCCGATCGCCTTGCAAAACGGCTCGCTGAGCCATACACGCTCGACGGACGTCAGGTTTTCACTAGTGCCAAGATCGGGATAGCTTATGGCAACTCCAAGTATCCCGAGGCCGAGGACATCTTGCGCGATGCGGACATCGCGATGTATTACGCCAAGGACAACGAAGAGAACTACGTTATCTTTGACCAGAAAATGCACATTCGTGCCGTCACACGGTTGCAGCTGGAAACCGATCTGCGATTTGCTATCGAGCGGAACGAATTTGAGCTTTACTATCAGCCGATAATCAGCCTGAGCGACGCATCGCTAACCGGCTTTGAAGCTCTGGTTCGTTGGAATCATCCGCAGCGAGGCATGGTTCCGCCAAACGAATTTATCCCAATTAGCGAAAGCACGGGACTGATCATTCCAATGACCGTTCAGATATTGCATTCCGCCTGTAAACAGATCGTCGAATGGCAGAACAAATGGCAGAGCGAAACGCCGCTCAACATCGCGGTAAATCTGTCGGGGAAACATTTTGGACATCCTGCCCTTGTCGAGCAGATCAAGACTTTGATATCAGAAACCGGCATTGACCCGGCTAATTTAAAACTCGAACTGACAGAAAGCGCTGTCATGGACAACGCCGAGACGGCGATCCTGATGCTAAAACAGATCAAGGAAACCGGTGTGAAGATAAGCATCGACGATTTTGGTACAGGTTATTCGAGCCTGAGCTATCTGCATCGTTTCCCGATCGACCTGCTCAAGGTTGACCGGTCATTTGTAAGCGCGATGGAAGAAAACACCGAAAACGGCGAGATCGTCAGAACCGTTATTGCCCTCGCAAAAGCCTTAAAGCTAAAGGTTGTGGCCGAGGGAATCGAGAGCATTCATCAGTTTCACCAACTGCGCATACTCGGCTGTGAATACGGTCAGGGTTACCTGTTCTCAAAACCATTGCAGGTCGCCGATATCGAGCGGCTCTTGGCCGACAAAACTCGCTGGAAAAATATTTTACCCTCCGCCCCCAGCTCCAGGGTCGTCCCGCCGCACAATCAGGAGATCACTCACATTGGACTGACTCAGTAGCGGTCTGTCCCAAGGATTTTTCACCACTAAGGCACCAAGGTCACAAAGAGCGGCATTCCTTCCTTTGTGTTTTTGCGCCTTTGTGGTGGATCTGCGCGTTCCGGAATCGAAATGGATAGCGCGCGAATCGTTGTCGTGTGGCTCCAGAAAAAGATCGACCTTCCAGATGTGACGTGGTTCTCCAGGGCCTGAACTTTGTTAAACGAGTGGCCATTGTCGGGGTGATTTCAGCCACCACGTAGTAAACGAGTGATTGACAACGGCATGGTAATAATCTAATTATTATTCAGCTACTCCGCGTGGAAACTGAATACACAACTGCATACATTTGTTTGGGATCGAACCTGGGTGACCGGGCTGGGAATCTTGCTCTGGCGATACGGGCATTGTTGGAGGCGAGCTTTGTCGTTCATAAGCTCTCGGCAATTTACGAGACGGAGCCGCTTGAGATCGAGAGCGAATCATATTTTCTGAATATGGTCGCGGAGATCCGTGTGACGAACGTGAGCGCGACACAGATGATGGCGAGGCTTTTGCGGATAGAATACCTGCTTGGCCGACGAGACAAATCGCTAAACAAGCCGCGAACTGCTGACCTCGACATCTTATTTTTTGGCGATCACCAGATGGATTCAGAATTTTTGACACTGCCGCATCCGCGCCTGCATCTTCGCAAGTTTGTTCTGTGTCCGCTTGCCGAGATCGCTCCTAATTTTGTACATCCAACACTCAAAAAAGAGGTCGCCGAACTTCTTGCCGAATGTGAAGATACGAGCGAAGTAGAGCGTTGGAACCCAAACGCCTCCTTGTCGATAACAAACGGGGAAGGCATGCATGCCGAAGCCTAGGTAGATTAACGGTGCGGCTTGCGGCGATATGCGCTAGACTTAGGGTAATTTATGGCGTATCTCCAACCTGACAAAGAGGGCAAAGTTTATCTCCCTGCGATCCGTGCCGCAAAGGAAAAAGGCGAAAAACTCGTTTGCCTGACGGCTTATGATTATCCGACCGCTCGGATCGTCGATGAAGCCGGGGTAGATATTATTCTCGTCGGCGACAGCATCGGCAACGTCATTCACGGTTACGGCAACACTATTCCGGTTTCGCTTGATGAGATAACGTCAGCTTGTATCGCGGTCAAACGCGGGACCGAGCGTGCGATGGTCGTCGCCGATATGCCATTCGGCACTTATCACATCAACGAAGACGAAAGCGTAAGGAACGCGCTTCGTTTGATGAAGTACGGCGGTGCCGAGGCGGTAAAGCTCGAAGGCGGACACAATCGCGCCAAGCTGGTCAAGCGACTTGTCAGCGAAGAGATACCTGTAGTTGCACACATCGGGCTGACGCCCCAGTCCGTTTATAAAATGGGTGGCTATCGCGTTCAGGGCCGCACGGCGGAACAGGCGAAAATGCTCATAGAAGACGCGAAGACTCTGGAAGATGCCGGAGCGTTTGCGATCGTGCTCGAACTTGTCCCGCGCGAAGTTGCTGCAATGATCACAAATGAACTTAAGATATCGACAATAGGAATTGGCGCCGGGCTCGATTGCGACATACAGGTGCTTGTCCTGCACGATCTGCTCGGCATGACATTCGGCCGCCAGCCGCGTTTTGTTCGTCAATACGCAAACCTCCGCGAGACGATGACCGACGCGATAAAGAACTGGTCAAAAGATGTTAAGTCCGGTGCATATCCGAACGACCAGGAATCTTACGGATTAACGGACGAAACAAAGGTTGCTCTGACAGGTTCCTAAATGGAGATCATCAACCGCCGACAACGAATGTTCTCGATCTCGCGCAAGCTGCGGCGTGAGGAGAAGACGGTAGGGTTTGTGCCGACGATGGGTGCGTTGCACGAAGGGCATCTCGCTCTTGTAAAAGAAGCCCGTCAAAGATGCGACATTGTTATCGTATCTATTTTTGTTAACCCGACACAGTTCAACGAAAAAGCCGACCTCGAAAAATATCCGCGCGATCTGACGGCTGATGCAGCGATGCTTGCCGACTATGACGTCGATTATGTTTTTGCCCCAGACGCGAGCGAGATATATCCTGACGGTTTTTCCACATATGTAAATGTCGAAAAAATAACCGACGGTCTTGAAGGCGAATCGCGGCCTGGGCATTTTCGCGGCGTTGCGACGGTGGTGACAA
>JBGARA010000025.1:0-45705 GCA_044230475.1 Pyrinomonadaceae bacterium
AGATCGTCCCTCACAAGCAGGCAAGGGATCGACGGCAAACCGGCACCGGTTCCGACATCGGCGAACTTTGCGCCTTTTGGTAAATGATCGAGCAGCGTGAGCGATTCGAGAATGTGGCGAATTGCAAACTCCTCAGGCGAGCACGGTGCGACAAGGTGCAGCAGTGGATTGTGTTCTTGGACTATTGCGTAATAGTTGGCGAGTCTCTCGATCTGCTCATCTGTCAGGTCAATGCCAAACGCAGATTGGTGTGTCCTGATCGCTGACGTTAATTCGGCAGGCATTTATTACGAGTGAAGATGGTGCGGACGAGAAGAATCGAACTTCCACGGCCTTGCGGCCACAGGCTTCTGAGACCTGCGCGTCTACCAGTTCCGCCACGTCCGCTTATTTCGGGCGAACCTTGATGATACGAATTCGCCCCGTAAAACTCAAGAATCGGACGCTCGATTTGGTATATTTTACCTTGTGCCCGCTTATATCGAGACAAACTTGGCCGAAATTCGGCATCGGATAGCAGAATCGGCAAAGCGTGTCGGACGCAGCCCCGACGAGATAAAGCTTGTCGCCGTGAGTAAAACTCACCCTGTTGGTGTTCTTCGAGAGGCAATGGAGGCTGGCATCGCCGTTTTCGGTGAAAACAAGGTGCAGGAAGGCGAATCTAAGATCGTCGAGATCGGGCGCAACGCAGCAGAATGGCACCTGATCGGTCATCTGCAGTCGAATAAGGCCAGAAAAGCCGTACAGTTGTTTCACGTCATCCAATCGGTCGATTCGCTCGAACTGGCTGAGCGGCTCGAGCGTATTTGTATCGAGGAGGGTCGCGATGCTCTGTCGGTTTTTGTACAGGTTGATCTCGCCGGCGAGGAAACTAAATCCGGCATCGCCGAAGCTGATCTACCCGAACTCGCCGCCTATTTGAAAACATGCAAGTGTCTGCGTTTTGACGGCCTGATGCTGCTGCCGCCGTTTTTTGATGATGTGGAGATGACACGCCCATTTTTTAGACTGCTGCGAGCAATACGCGATGAGATCCTGCCGGACGGTCAGCTTTCAATGGGCATGAGCCACGATTTTGAGATCGCTATCGAAGAAGGTGCAACAGTCGTCCGTGTCGGCACGGCAATTTTTGGTGCGAGATAGAAATGGCCACAAAAAGCACAGAAACCACAAAGTTTTTTTCTGTGACTTTTGTGCCTTCTGTGGCTAAATAAAACTTATGCTTTCGACTCTAGTTTATCCGGTAATTTTCATGATCATCTGGTCGCTGTTCGGCGTGTTCCTGGGCATGTTGATACTGCGAATGATCTTTAATTACGCCGATCCAAATCCCTTTGGCAAGATCGGTCGTTTTGGTTTCAAGGTACGTAAAGCAACGGAAAAATGGGTCTATCCGGCGGCGAGGTTTTTCGCGATGTACCGTATCGACACCCGACTGGCGCCGCTTCTGACGATGTTTATCGGGTTTGTGCTGACGTTCTTCTTTATGCAGATCCTAAGCAACACATTCTTTGTCATCGATGGTCTTGTCAGCGGTGTTGTGACCGGAAATCCAAAGGTCATCGTAGGCTTTGTGCTTTATGGATTGCTTAGCGTTCTGGTGCTGTTTATATTTATCCGGTTCATTTCGTTCTGGTTCGTCTTTACGCAAAAGACATTTCTCGGCTTCGTCATGAAGGTGACAAACCCGATCCTGTTGCCTGTGCAAAAGCTAATTCCACCGATCGGAATGTTCGACATCTCGGCGATGATCGTTCTGCTCCTGATCAGCCTTTTGCAGTCGATGGTATTAAAGATCTTTGTAGTCCCGTAACGCCGCCAATGAACATTGTCGAAAAGGACGGCTGTATAAGTTTTACCGTTCGAGTAGTACCAAGAGCTTCAAAAAGCCGGATCGTTGGAGAACACGACGGTGCATTGAAGATCCAGCTTGTGTCGCCGCCTGTTGATGGAGCAGCGAATGCCGAATTGGTAAAATTACTGTCAAAACAGTTCAGTATTCCAAAGAGCGATATTGAGATAATTTCAGGCCAGACTTCAAAAACAAAGCAGGTACGCATTGCAGGGATCACGACCGCAGACCTCAACGCAGTTTTGAAAGCCAAAATCTAGCGTGGTATATTGATTGATTCGATAAAATAGAAGGCGGAAACACGATGTCAGGACACTCTAAGTGGCACACAATTAAGCACAAGAAAGGCGCCACGGACGCAAAACGCGGCAAGATCTTTACCAAACTGATCAAAGAGATCACCGTTGCGGCCCGCACAGGCGGCAGCGGCGATATTGATTCAAATGCTCGGCTTCGAAAGGCTGTTTCGGACGCAAAAGGGCAAAATATGCCTAACGATACGATCGACCGGGCGATCAAACGCGGCACCGGTGAGCTTGAGGGAGCGTCGTATGACGAGATCACCTATGAGGGCTACGGCATCGGCGGTGTTGCTGTGCTGGTCGAGACGATGACCGATAACCGTAATCGAACGGTAGCCGAGATCCGACATATATTTTCAAAGAACGGCGGCAATATGGGCGAGGCCGGTTCTGTTGCATGGATGTTTGATAAGAAAGGCTATTTTGTCGTCGATAAGGCTGCTAAGAGCGAAGAAGAACTTTTTGATATCGTGATCGAAGCCGGTGCCGACGACATGCAGGACGAGGGCGACGTTTTTGAGATATTTACCTCGCCCGATAATTTCGAAGCAGTTGGCGAGGCTCTGAAAGCTGCCGGCATCGAACCTCAAGCGTCAGAAATATCCATGATCCCGCAAAACTACATCCGGCTCGAAGGCGGCGACGCTCGTTCCATGATGAAACTGTACGAAGCGTTGGATGACAACGACGACGTGCAGAAAGTCTACGCGAATTTTGACATCGACGAGAGCGAGATGGAATAACGGGCAGTCTTATTTGGGAGCCTGAGCGGCACGCATCTGTTCTAAATACCTGATCGCCGGCGCAAATGTTGGATCTGCTGTCAGAGCCTGTTCAAAAGCTTGCTTGGCTCCATTTTTATCACCCAATTTTAGTTTCAACAGTCCTACCTGTGTAGCAACATCGGCCTGGGCAGGTTTTAGCTGGAGGGATTTCGACAACGCTGCCAGTGATTCTTGCACCTTGTTCAGCCTCTCGGCAGCGAGTCCGAGATTATTCAGCATATCGACATCGTTTGGTTTCGTCTTGGCCATTGCGTCAAACGCAGTATAAGCAGCATCCCACTTTTCCGAATTGACCGCGGCCTGCGCAACGTGCTGATAGACCTCAAAACTTTTATCGCCGATACTGGCAACCTGAAGCCACGCATCTGTGGCCGCCGACCAGTTAGCGCTTGACTCATACGTCATCGCGGCAAAGACCATGTTATTGTGCTGCTGAAACATATCTGCGGGCACTTTCGCAAGCAGCCTCTTAGCATCGACTTCGCGTTTTTGGGCTCGATAAATTACCCCGAGCGGGAAGCTGACCTGTGGATCGTCGGGCCATTGCTTCAAGGCCTCCTCGAACGAGGTTTGTGCCAGCGGCGTGTTACCTGTCATTAAATAGAGCCGCCCGAGAGCTCTCGCCGGAGCACTGTCGCCAACAGAAGGAAAGACACTCGTAAGAAAACGCGACGACCGGAACTGTGAAGGGGTTTCAACCTTGAACGGCTGTGGGTCCAGCCAGTTTATCTTAAACCTCTGAATGATATCCTGCGTCGACGGCGCATTGCGGACAAAAACGATGTGCGAATCATCATAGTAAACCGCGCTCCATGCAGGATCTTTTATCAGATTTGTCACAAGCGCAACATCATTTTCGATGTGAGCGATCAGCGTGAAGACATTCAGGCGATTCACCGTATCAAGCAGGCCTTCTCCCGTGGAGAAAGTTTTTACGCCTTCGGCAATAGTCGACGGCCCGTAAACTTCGAGACGCCCGTCGATATAGACGCTTTGCGGGCCTTCTTTGAAAAGAACATAAGAACTCGCACCCATGCTGGTTATCACAGGTCTTGGCAGGCCCTGTTTCTCGACAAACTCCATCGCTCTAATCGGAACCCGTCGCTCAGCGACACCAAAACCAAATCGCCGGTCGGGGTCGATTGTCACCAGCAGAAACGCTGCGCAGGTTCCGCGTATCGCCCACACCACGTTTGGCCCGACGGTAAGAGCGCCGTAATTGATGATGATCGACGCACACGCGACGATCCCAAACAGAGCGTTGTTGCGTTCCGCGGCAACAAAAAGATAAAGAAAAGCAACCCAAAGCAAAAACCAGCCGAGCTCGAGGGAACGCCTGCGAATTACAAAACCAACTGCGGAGACCACTACAATTACGCAGTACGATATGAACGCAAATCCCATCACCGGCGCCTTGAACGGGCTTCGCAACTCAGTGATCAGCCCGCTGAGGGCATTGTCGGATTGCATTTCGCCAAATAGTTGAAAGGCAAAGAGAGCTCCGTTGACGCCATAGGGATTGACGAGGCAAGCCAGCGTAACCGCGATCGACGCGATCACCAACGATTTAGTGCGAAGAGCCGGGGAGATCGTGTCTTCGCCCTCAACCCTTCCCGTCATTCTGTTGATTATCTCTGACCCGGCAAACAACCATAAGACTACAGGGCCGAGGATATAAAGCGAATGAGAATTGACCCAAACGATCTGTAAGATCGGTAATGGATATAACCACTGAAATTTTCCCGTCGTCTGAAAACGGCGTATCAATAAAAGATAAGCCGCAAGTAAAACAAATGTAACCAACTCAGGACGGATCATTGTCCGCTGATGTGTCATGATCAGCGCAGCAAGCAGCCCGATGTTTACAGCCCAAAGGGCTTCGCGACGTCCAAATTGCCAAAGACAAACACCACCGATGGATAGCAGCGCGACCTTGGCAACGATCAAAAGATCCGACCCGAACCACTCGAATATCAGGCTTACAACAACACAATAACCCCAACGAACCTCTGTCCACACATTACCGGGAAACCCGTAACTGAACGGGTCAGTTTGCGGAAAGCCCGACTGCCTTATCAACTGTCCGGTTTTGATCTGCCACCACACGTCATAGGCAACTATGCAATGTACGGTAAATGCGACAAAACAAAGAGCAATGAGCCCAAGCACGATCCGATCGGCATAAGGTTCAAGGATAAAAGTCTCTTGTGGCTCTGCAGTTTTTTTGTCGCGCATTTCGGTAAAGACGAGTGGGAACGATCACAATTCTCCAGGTAACAGATCTATCATTTCGTTAATTGTATTCTTTAATTTTGGGACGTCTCTTTCGATGATCGTCCAAACCAATTCCATGTCGATACCCAGATAATTGTGAACCAAAATGTTGCGAAAACCAGCAATATTCTCCCAATCAATCGTGGGGTGATCAGCCTTAAGGTCTTAAGACAAACGCTGTGTTGCTTCGCTCATCGTCTGTAGATTTCGAAGTGTGGCGTCTTGTAAGGTTTCCGACGCCAGGAATTCGTCGAGGCCAACTGAAACATTTTTCTCTATCCGCTGCACACATTCCGAAATATGCCGCAGATAAACAAGATCATCTTTCATAGCGGAACGGCCTCACTAAGTACTCTCTCTCGTAGGTCGCTATTTAGTGCTCTTTCGGTAACAACTTCGACACGGCGTGCCAATAGTTCCTCAAGTTCACGCACCAGACCAACTGGAAACCAAGCGCTCGGTGTTCCCGTAACATCGATCAAAAAATCGATATCGCTATCAGTCTGCTCTTGTCCTCGCGCGACTGAGCCAAAGAGCCGAATGTTGGATACGCCGTGCCGAGCAGCGATCTTAAAAATATCCTCGCGCCTCGCATGAATTATTTCCTTAGCAGTCATTGCTTCAACATTTTACCTTAACAAGATTGGTTTTTGAATATTATCAAAGATAACTTAACGCCCAATGTTTATTTCGGCGTTTAAGATTTCCCCACCAATAACAAAGCGGAAAGAGAATCACTAATCCTGCGATCCAGGCGAGATAAACCACCCATAGAGGAAAACCCGCATCTGGCGGGGCCGCTGCCGCGCTTGCGGGAAAGTTAAGGAAAAAATAGCCGATATCTTTCCCGGCAAGATAGCTGATTATGACGCCCATAGCGTGAGCAAGCGGAAACTGGAGCAGGTAATAGAACATCGGCACGCGCCCAAATATTATGCAGATACGCTGCCATATTGCCTTGCCGTCGATGCGATCCATTAATGAAAGCACGATCAACGCCGGCCCCAGCGTCATCAAAAGATAAAGCAGAGATGGTGGATATTTTGTCGTATTGAGCAAAGAAAGAAATGTGAACACACCGCCACGTTCCTGTTCCGACCAACGCGACGCATCGCCGTACACATTGATCCGCCTCAGAACGACAAACGCGGCACTGGCGACAATTCCGGCTCTCAACAGCCACTTTTGCCGCCGCTCGGCGTCCCACGCATAAACCGATCCGACCACATAACCAAGCGCCATCACGCCTGTCCAGGGGATCAACGGATATGCGATAAACGCAGTCGCTCCGCCAAGCGTCAATGCACCTGGCTGATGCAGGATGATCCAAAGAACTTGGCCGGCATCAGGCGGTGGTTGCCCCGCAAATGCTACATTTGGTGGAACCTGAATGCCATCGAGCAAATTGTGCAGCAACACTAGAGCAAGACCGTAAATGGCAATCACGCTTAGTGGTAAATAAACCAACCCGGCCATTATGACCATCGAGACTCCGATGACCCATATCACCTGCGCGGCGCCAAGAAAGCTGTAATCGAGATTGAAGACGAACCCGAACCTCACCAAAGTAAATTCCATCAATACCAGCCACAGTCCGCGTGTCAGTAGAAACCATGAAAGCTCGCCGGTCGGTTTGCCTTTCATTTTTTGCAAAAAGATGCTTATACCGGATAGAAAAACGAATGTCGGTGCGCAGTAGTGCGTTATCCAACGCGTCAAAAACAACGGGACAGTTGTCGTCGAAAGGTTCGTCGGATCGGCCATACCGCCCGAATGAACGAAATCGCGCGTATGATCGAGCAGCATGATCATCATCACCACTCCGCGAAGCAGATCGATCGAATACAGCCGTTCTTTGATGTTTGTTTGTTCCGTCATAAACGTTTCTGAACTTTGTGACAGTTTTTCGAGCCGGCTCGCTTCCAAGCGTTCCGTCGCGTTCCACGCCAGGGTGGAACGCTGCAGTTCCCCGTGTTTATTGAGGTCGTGGCAGTTTTGTCCCTGCGTTCCGCGTTTTGCTAGCAAAAAAGATCACATCGCCAAAACGCTTCAATCCGACTCAAACTAACACATAGGTTCACAAAATGAAATACCAATTTTCCAGATATGACATGATTTTCCAGAAACGACCTAACTTTCTAGATATGACATGGTTTTCCAGCCTTTAAACGTTGTTTTACAACGCAAGGTGGGCTCATTTCATTTCGAGCATTTCAGGCAGCGATGTTATTTCGTAAATGCCATATTCCGGGTGATCGTGACTGAGATTAGCAAACTCGCTCGGCACACCATAAAATCTGACGCCCGCCATTTTTGCCATTTCAAAATCGGCATGAGCATCGCCTACATAGACTGCTTCGCCGGGTGAGATAGATAATTCCCGCAAAGCCATCTCAAGCCCCTCAGGAGCGGGTTTTGGATTCTGAATATCGTCTCCGGTAATTATTGTTGTGAAATGCCCGGCGATATCCAATCGAGTGAGATCGCTGGTGACGCGGCTCTTTGAACCCGACGTAACAATGCCCAGTTCGAAATTTTCATCGAGCCGCAACAGCATGTCTGCGACTCCCGGAAAAAGCTCAGGCAAATGGCGGTTCGCGGCTTCGAGCCATGCCAAGTTTGCAGATTCCCAATGTTCCTCTGCAAGGCCGAACGCCTCATATGTTTGATACCAATTGGGTGAATACGTGCTAAGAAATACTTCCTTATTCATCTCGATATCAAATTTCGCGAACATCTCTTCGTAAGCTAGATAATGCATCGGAAACGAATCCAGCAACGTCCCGTCGAGATCGAAAATCACAGCTTTTGGCTTTGCTCTCACTTGTTGAGAGCCTCAAGTATTTTTGTCGCCTGGGCGCGGCTATCCATGGTTTTCTTGTTCTTGATCGAAGCAGTCAGGTCGAGATATTCGTTAAGTGCCTTGCGTGCATCATCCTTGCGGCCAAGTTCCTGATAAAGCATTCCGAGCCGAAGAAACACGTCCTTCGATTCCGGTAATAGCTCTTTTCTAGCCTGATCCCGAGCTCCCTCAAGCTCGCGAAACGCCGCTTCCTTTTGACCGGCCTGGTAATAAACGATCGCAAGATTTACGGTCAATGCAGCGGAATACATCGGCAGTTTTGTACGAGCCTCAGCAAAATTTTGCGCGGCTTCCTGATATTTTTTCTGCTCGCTGAAGGCTATTCCAAGAGCTTCGTAGGCTTGGTACAAGGCATATGCTTCGATCTGCTCCGGCGGAAAATTCGATGCGGCTTCGAGATCAGCTTGTGCCTTAGCGTACTGTTTTGTTTTCAGATACACGCGGCCTCGGCCGATATATCCGCGCGGTAGAGGCCTCTTTTCGATTGCAGCGGTGTAAGCATTTATGGACTCGTCATTGCGATTAGCCTCCGCAAGTGCATTTCCATACTGCATCGAGGAGAACGTAGAATCATCAACGCTCGAAGTCCATGACCACAACGTCAGATCGCTTTCCCACGCGGTGTTGTACCTGAAGGTCTGCACAGACAACAGAATCCCGACGACAGCAGCACCGGCCAGAACGTAGCGTTCGTCAATGAACTTTACCGCGAAAGGAACGATGAGCATCAGCATTCCTAACAGCGGCAGATACAAATAACGGTCATGCACCATCTGATCGGAGATAAATGCCGTTGCATTCATCGCCGGAATCAGCGGAAGCAAAAGAATAGCGGCGGCAAGCTTACCGCGGCTGGTATTTTTCGCAAGGTAAAATACCGCTGCCAAAGCCGCAGCCGTAACGATCAACGGAATAAAAAAGTTAGAGGCTCCGATCTGTGAAACGGGTTCGAGCGGATAGTTGACCGCGATCGGATTGGGAAAGAATATCTGTTTCACATAAAACGCGAATATCGCCGGTATGCTCATCAATGCGTTTCCCATGCCAACTGCATCGTCCGGTGGACGCGAAACAGCCCCCAACACACCCCAACGCGCAAGAAAATAAATAACCGCCACTGAAGCAAACGCGAGGAGCGGCGTCTGTGCATCAATGCGTTTCTTTTTCTTGGTCTTGCTTTCCGCTCCGACAAAAACCAGATAAAAGATCGGCAGACAAATAATACCGATCTCTTTTGCTCCAAGAGCAACTGCATAAAGCAGAACGGCGACGAACAAGGAACTGCTTTTGCCATTTTCTGCATAGCTTTGTGCAAACCACAGCGATGAAAGAAATGCTAAAGAGAAAAGAAGGTCTGGCGAGCCAGAGATCCACGTTACAGATTCCGCGTGAACAGGATGCACGGCAAAAATCACGCAGATAGCAAACGCCGTCATCGCGCTGAACGCCCAGCGACGCAGCATCGCATACGCCATCACACAAACACCACTGTGGAGGATAAGATTTGTAATGTGCCAGCCGAGTGGTTCAGTTCCGAACAAGCGGAAGTTGATAATGTGCCAGAGTGTAAAGGTTGGGCGCCAGTAATTGCTCGCCGCGACTGAACCGTCGCCCTTGAACGCCCAGACATCGGACGTGAGAGCTTTCCAGAATAACCCGTTGTCCTGAATCAGCGTGTTGCGTAATATCTGACGATTGTCGTCATAAACAAAACCGCCGCCAGCACCGTTGGCAAATACAAGAAAGCAAATTATTGCCAGCGGAATTATCCATTTGAGATCGCTCTTTTCCATTTACGCTATTTTGCAGCGAGTTGACGGTAGCCGCAAGCGATAAGACCGCTTTGTGTTAATTGACGGCTCGATAAGTATGGGTGGTAAAACGATTCCAGCCTTTTTTTGTCTTTGATTCAACTGCCAAGTTCACCGTATCATTCTCGCCCGGCCAGTAGAGCATCCGCGCCAGTCCGGCAGGCATCTGTGCTTCAAAACAGATCGCGTCCGGGTGAACGTCGGTACCATCAGCGATGTGTCCCTCAGAACGTTTTCCGTCCGACGTAAATGACCAGAACCGCAACTTGCCGTCATCGTCAACGCCATAAATAGCTTGCTCGATGTAATGCTTGCTGCCAAAATCCCAATCGGCAAGGAGCGTTATCCATTTACCTTCGCCGCCAATTTTGGCGAAGGTACGCGTGCATTTCAAACGGCCCATTGGCGAATCTGTCTCGGCTACCCATGTGCCGAGCAGCGGTTCGAGCGGTCCGAGTTTACCGCGCCCCTTTTTCCACTTAGCCATACACTCTACCCGAACCGTTTTACGGCCCGTTCCTTTGCCTTCATTGCTTCGAGCTCACGATCGCGCGGCGGTGCCGTCGTGACAAGCGTGTTCAGCATTTCCTGGGCTGCTGCCGCAACACGCTCGATCGCCAGATAAAATGCTTCCTCATTCGCCTTTGACGGTTTGTTCATGCCCGATAGCTTTCTTACAAATTGAATTGACGACGCTTGAACCTCATCGGTCGTTGCAGGCGGATCGAAATTGAAAAGTGTTTTGATATTTCTGCACATAGTCTACTTATAAGCGATGCCGGCGCTAGATGGGCCTGCGAGATGAATTACCTCGGTCCGTTTGAAACCAACCTCTTTGCACCATTTGTCGAAATCCGCTCCACTGTAATCGAAAGCCTCGCCAAATTCGACAAGCATATTGAGCGACATCATCAGCCCGAAAGCGTTTTCACGACGAGCGTCGTCGATCAAAGCCTCGATGACAATGAACGCTCCGCCCTCAGGCAATGCGTCGTATGCCTTTTTGACGAGCATCATCTTGTTTTCAAGGTTCCAGTCGTGCAGGATCATGCCCATTGTAATGACATCTGCTTGCGGCAATTGGTCTTTGAAAAAGTCTATAGGCACGGCAGAGATTCTATCTTTGAGGCCGGCAGCTTCGATCTTCTTCCCAGCAATTTCGGTTGCTACCGGAAGATCGGCAGTCGTAACTTTCAGATGCGGATATTTCTGCGCAACGATCATCGACAGCGTCGCCGCCGCTCCGCCGACATCGCAAAGCGTTTTGTATTTTGAAAAATCAAACTTCTCCGCGAGAGCCATAAAATTCCCCGCCGAAATGCCGGCCATCGCGTCCATAAATTGCTCGAGGCGTGCGGGCTCACGATAAAGCTCCTCAAAAACACCCTCACCGCCGTGCTTTGTCTCGTTTTGCGGCTTGCCGGTCTGAAGCGCCTCTACAAGGTCGCCCCAGTACGGATAAAGCCTGTCATTCGCCATTTCGAGAAAGCCGCCCATGTAGGCAGGGCTTTTCTTGTCAAGAAAGAACGCAGTCTCTTCTGTGTTGCGATAACGAGAAGCCGGACCATCTCCGTCTCGTTCCAGAAAGCGAAGAGCAACAAGTGTATCGAAGAAGTCCGGATCAGACCTTGGATGCAGACCGAGTGTATTTTGCAGTTCCGCTCCTGTCATGGAGCCTGAGCCAAGCTGTGTAAACAAACCCAGCTTGACCGCCGACAACAACACCTTGGCAGGCCAAAATGCCATGCCCGTTTCCAGTATTCGTGCAGGTGATAGCCCGGATGTCCCAGCTTGTTCCATATTCTTGTCTCCTTTGTTTTGTATAAAATAATACCGCAAAGGCGGGAATAAACGCGAGTGGCTCACAAGCCCGCACGTTAGTAAGGGCGATACACGCAACTTTGACTAGATCGACTGCGACCATTCGCACACAGTCCGCGCCATCTCGACAAATACGTCTTCTTCCGACTCACGTGTCTTTTTGAGAATTTTGTAGCCGTGATCTGCGGTGTCTAGCAAATGAAGTGTTGCGCGATTGCCAAGTTTTTTGATCACCGGTTGAAACAAAGTGAGGTCATTTAGAGCGTCTCGCGTTCCTGAGAGAAAAAGCATTGGAACTTTTATCGCACTCAAGTGTGCGGCTCGTGCGTCGTCAGGACGATTTGGCGCATGAAGCGGAAACGAAAAAAGTACAAGGCCTTTAACGCCGTCGAGAGGCGATTCGGATTGTGCGGTCGTTGTCATTCGCCCGCCGAATGAATGCCCGCCCGCAAGCAACGTAAGTTTTGGTTCGATCTTGTGTGCAGTCGCGACCGCCGATCGAACAGTCGCCGTTGCGACCTTAGGCGAATCGACTCCGCTGCGGCCCTGTTCCTTGAACGGAAAGTTGTAACGAAATGTCGCAATTTTATGCTCGGCAAGATTCTCCGCGATCTTTTGCATCGAAGCCGAACGCATATCCGCACCTGCACCGTGACCAAGCACGAGCAAAAGCGTCGCACCTTTCGGCTTTAGCAGAATTGCGGAAACTTCGCCTTTTTCTGGTGTCGCAATGAACTTAATGTCATTCATTTTTCCAGCCCCAGTTCCTGGCGAAGATTCTCCGCCCATTTCTCGGCCCAGTACATGCCGCCAGCGGGAATAAACGAAATCTCGCTTCCAAATACAGTCGATTCCCTAAGAAATAACTTTGCAGTTTGAGGTTGAACGCCCCAAAAAGGACTTCCTTCAACCCAATGAATTTCAGCTCGTGGCACTTCGATCCGTGTGAAAAAGTTCGAAATTCGAAGCTTGTCACCGACTAGATGAACCCATTTCCACCGAAGGGTTAAAGCGAACCAGACGCCCAGCCATGCGACCATAAACAAAAACCCCACGGTGAACAGCCCCTTAGGTTCTTTAAAGATATTAATGATTACCAACCCACTAACGAGATACGGAATCGCCTTAAAGACGGGAACCCACATAGACGATAGTCGTCGATTCATATTTTCGCTGCCGCGCGCAATTTATTTCAGCGTCGCCTGGAGGCTAATTTCCGCGCCTGCTAACACCTGCGACACCGGACATTTTTCTTTCGCATTTTTGGCGATGGTTTGGAATTCGTCGTCCGTGATATTCGGCACTTCAGCGACGGTTTCGAGGTCGATATTTGGTATTACAAAACCGTCATCCTTTTTTTCTAGATGGACAACGGCTTTTGTTTCGACACTGGTCGGGCTAAAGCCGGCACGGCCTAAAAAGCCGGACAACGCCATTGAGAAACAGGCTGCGTGTGCCGCGGCGATCAATTCTTCTGGATTTGTTGCCTTTGTGTCGTCGCCAAAACGCGAGTTGAATGAGTACGCTCCCTCAAATGCACCGCTGCCAAGTTTTACGTTGCCGCTGCCCTCGGTGATACTGCCGTTCCATTTTGCTTCTGAAGTTCGTTTGATTCCCATTTATTTCTCCTATTAATTTTTACTGTAACTAGAATTATAAAACGGGATTTTCAGAAGCGCGAACTTGGTTCAAGGTTTAAAGTTCTTTCTCAGTCCTCCCCAAACTTCGTGGTAGGTTTTATGCAACTGCGGACATTCCATAGCAAAACGCGTCGGGCGGATGATGTAGCGCGACTCGAACATGAACGCCATCGTGCCTTCGAGCTTTTGCGGTTTCAGCTCCGCATTTGAAGCTTTGTCGAAAGCGTCCTGATCAGGACCGTGAGCCGACATTTGGTTATGCAGCGAACCGCCGCCGGGCACGAAGCCTTCTTCCTTGGCGTCGTACTGGCCGTATATCAGCCCCATGTATTCGCTCATTGTGTTGCGGTGATACCACGGCGGACGAAACGTGTCTTCGCCAACGAGCCAGCGGTCAGGAAAGATCACAAAATCACAATTCCCGACGCCAGCCTCGCCAGATGGCGAGGTCATCACCAAAAAGATCGACGGATCGGGATGGTCGAAGGATATCGAGCCGATGGTATTAAACCGTCTCAGGTCGTAGCGATAAGGCGCGTAGTTGCCGTGCCAGGCAACGACATCAAGCGGCGAGTGTCCCATCTCACCCGACCAAAGATTGCCGCCAAATTTTGCAATGATCTCGCATGGCGCGTCGCGGTCTTCGTACCACGCAACCGGCGTTTCGAAATCGCGCGGATTTGCCAACCCGTTCGCGCCGATCGGCCCGAGATCGGGCAGGCGAAACTGCGCTCCGTAATTTTCGCAGATGTAACCGCGAGCCTGTGGATTGCCAAGCTCAACGCGGAACCTCACGCCTCTTGGCAGAACTGCAATATCGCCCGGCCCGATCTGCATCGCTCCCAGCTCAGTTAAAATGCCGAGCCGTCCCATCTCGGGCACGATCAGCATCTCGCCGTCGGCGTTGTAAAAATAACGATCGCCCATGCCTTTGTTACAGGCGTATATATGCACGGCGATGCCAACCTGCGAAAACAGGTCGCCGTTTCCCGCAATTGTCGTAATGCCGTCGATAAAATCCGTCGGCTCACTCGGTACAGGCATCGCGTCCCAACGCAGTTGGTTCGGCGTGGTTACTACTTCATCAAAAGGCGACGACCTGAACAGTGTGTCAGTGCCCCGCACGTCAGTCAGGGCAACATAAGGCTGAAACGGGCTGTGCATTACGCTTGGCCTGATGCGATAGGTCCACGTTCGTTTATTCTGTGAGCGCGGCGCGGTAAAAGCCGTCCCCGAAAGCTGCTCTGCATAAAGCCCAAGCGGCGCCTTCTGCGGTGAATTACGCCCAACCGGCAAAGCTCCCTTTTCCGCCTCAGTCGCAAATTCGTTTCCAAAACCTGTTTGATAATTCAGTTTCACAATAGATTTTTTTAAGTCAAGATAATTATTTTAAGAATCGAGCGAATTCAACTTTTGTTTCTTCTATTCGTTTTTCTATCTTCGCGGCTTCGAGACTAAGTCCCGAGTTTTTAAGCAAAACCAAATGTGCTTCAAGAATATTTATGATTGGTTTCGGATAATGTCCTCCGATTTCGTCATCATTTATCTTCTTGAAGGCTGTTCGATAAGTAGTTTCGGCTTTGATGTAATAGGTTCTTGCTTCATCGATATTGCCAAGCTGATGATACGATAGCCCTAGCGAGAAGTATATTTCGCCGGTTTCTGCGTCGGTGTCATCGAGGACGGGCTTGCTAATTTCGAGGGCCTTGTTCAATAGGATAATAGCCTCATCCGCTTTTCGCTGCCACAGCAGCGCGCACGCCAAAGATTGATATGCGGACGACTTTTCCAGATAACGGTCTTTGGGCAGTTTCTCGGCGTACGTAATGACAAGACGGCATGAAGCTTCTGCTTCCTTTACCTTTCCTTCGCCTGTGAGCTGGCGGCATTTATCCCATTCGGCAAAATATTGTTTATCGTCTTGCGCATCTTCTTTATCCTTTTTTAAGATTTCAGCGATTCGTTTTTTGTTCGTGGTGGCTTCGACCGTGACAGTCTGCGAAAAACCGTACTGAACTCCAAAGAAAAAGGCTAGGCCAAAAAACAAGTATTTCATTAGAGATTCCCCCGTCGCCTTTGCTCTTCCTCGATAGAAACAAACAACGCCTTGAAATTGCCCTTACCAAAGCCTTTACAGCCTTTACGTTGCAGAATTTCATAAAAGACCGTCGGCCTGTCTTCGACCGGCTTCGTAAAGATCTGAAGCAGATACCCTTCGTCGTCGCGGTCGACGAGAATGCCGAGACGTTTTAGATCTGCGATGTCTTCGTCGATGGGGCCGACGCGCTCAGGTATCTCGTCGTAATATGTGTCAGGCACACGAAGGAATTCGATGCCGTTATTCTGCAATTTCTCGACCGTGTGCAATATGTCCCGGCAGAGCAACGCGATGTGCTGAGCACCGGCTGAGCGATAAAAATCTATATATTCCTGTATCTGCGATTTGCCGCCTTTGCCCTCGGCGGGCTCGTTGATCGGGAATTTGATATTGTGCTGGCCGTCACTCATCACGATCGACATGAGTGCCGAATATTCGGTCGAGATGTCCTTGTCGTCGAACGTTATGTAACGGAAAAACCCAAGCACGTCACGATAAAAATCGCACCAATGTGTCATCTTGCCGAGTTCAACATTACCGACAATGTGATCGACGAGCATGATCCCGGTCGGCTCGCCTTCTACCTTTTGCTCGACAAAACCGGGCAGGAACGGCCCAGAATAATTGTGGCCGTTATTGTTGTTGTACGAGATGAACGAGTGGATCGTGTCGCCGTAGGTCGCGATAGCAGCATGACGAACATTACCGTTCTCGTCTGACAGATCGTGCGGCTGGGTAACGGCAGTCGCGCCACGCTTCACCGCCTCGTTAAAAGCGTGATCGGCATCTTCGACAAGAAATGCAATGTCGCGAACACCGTCTCCGTGCTGCTTGATGTGCTCGGCCGCCGGATGCTCAGGCGAAAGAGGTGTTGTCAGCACAAAATTGATGTTCGTCTGCCGCATCAGGTAACTCGTCGTCTCACGATTGCCCGTCTCAAGTCCCGAATACGCGTGACGCGAAAACCCAAAAGCCTTACGGTAATAAAACTCCGCCTGCTTCGCATTGCCGACATAAAACTCGACGTGATGAATCTTCTTAAGGCCCAAAGGATTCTGGACCGCTGTTGTATTAATTGCTGGTTCTGTTTCTGTGATCATGATTGTCAAATATCGTAAATTCCAAATTGAACTTCAGGACTTGGATAGTAATGGTCGTAGATAGCTCCAATAGTCGCGATTATGCCGAAAGAGATTATCAGACTTAGAGCGCACGCGACCGACGTAACAAATGCAATTTGAGTCGCGTTTGGCACAGGCTTACTTGAACTTGGCTGGCTCATTGTTATGTGAACCTCATCCATACGATTTCTTCGATTTAGCATTGATACTAACACGGTTATTACCATAAAATTACCCAAGAAAATCGTAAAGATCACGAGCGCGATCCACAAAAATCTTTGCATGTTCCAAAACACGCTCAGACGATCTGTCGCAATCACAAGACCAAAACAAACAAACAGTGTGGATATAAGCCAACCAATGAAAATTAGCCATGAATCGAGAAAAACTCTGGCCCTAGGCTCCCATTTCAAATAACTCAAACTAACATAAACAGAGAACAACGGAATCAGCAAAATGGGAGCAAATACGAAATATGAGAAATCCCCAATTTCCATTAGTTCATCATCAATTCCGGAACGTGAGCATTTTCGTAATTCTCAATCAATGCCGAAAGAACATCCATCATTGATGCAAGTGGATGGGTTTCATCTTCGCCTACTTGATCAATAAGGCCATCAAGCATCGAAACGAGGCGCTCATATTCCGCTTCGCTGTGGGGCACAAAAACTGTCTCCGATACGTTTCTCCAAGATTGAATATCTACTGTCTGCATACTTACTCCTTCCAGCTGCCGGTGTCGTATTCTTTATGAGTCAATACGGCTCGTATGTAAACTTTCTTTCTATTATAGTGCATGGCGGCAACTACTCTTACTTTATTTCCGCCTATGTTAAAAACCGTCAGTTTGCCAACTTTGTCCGCCGAAGGAAAAATTTTTCGCAAATCATGGATCGAAGCGAAATCACCTGATTTCATTAGCCGATACCAATGGGTCAAGGCATTGTTCGTTTCAGGAAATCGCTCGGCAAACTCATTCAAACGCTTCCTTGTAATGATATGCATCATTAGAAGCTCTCAATATATTTCCGCGTCACCTCTTTTAATTCCGCATACGACGGAATGACATACAAAACCGGCTGCATATCGCTGTATGTGTATTCGTGGTTGATGACCTCATCGAGGTCGAACGGCCGGCGTTCGACCTTGTCGGAAAAAGCGTGTTCGAGTTCGCCGAAACTCGACAACAGACCAGCGCCGTAGGCCTTAATGTCGCCCTCGTGCTCTACCAAACCAAATTCGACAGTGAACCAATAGAGCCGTCCGAGTTCCTCAATCTGCTTGTCGGTCGCGATACGCGCACCGTGGCCGATGAACTGCGAGTAATCGGCAAAATTTGGGTTCGTGAACATCGGGATGTGGCCGATGGCTTCGTGGACGATGTCCGGCTCCGGTGTATATGCGGGCTGCGAATGATGACGGATGTACTGCGTACAAAGCATCACGCGATATGATAGCCACGAAAGAAACGCGCGGGTCTCAACCAGACCTTCGATCGGAGCGAGACGGAAACCGGTCAATTCTTGCAGACGGCGATTCATTTCCGACAACTGTGGAATTCGTTCGGTCGTAATACCGAGATCCTTTTTCGCTCTCAGATAAAACGGCGAAGCGTATTTCTGCTGAAGCTCCTCCAATTCCTCCGCAACGTATCGCCATACACGCTGCTCTCGCGGGCTGTATCCGACATCAGTTATCTCGCCCGTCATGCGAAAATTTTTCGCAAACCCGGCGATCACGTCACGCCTGGCGCGATACTCGGCATCGTTTGCCCCCGGATGATCGAGGTGAAGTTCGTTGATATTCTCGAACTTCATATCCTTAAATTCCGGCAGGTCCTCGTCGGACACGCGGAAATTCTCGAGTGCAAAATCGGCTTCGGTCGAGGGGCTGGAAACGGTGTCGGTCAGCATTTTTGCGGCGGCTCCTTTCATGTTTGTGCGAATGCCTTAGTTTAGCTGAAAATAGCACGGTCTTGAATAACGAAGATAAAATAATGTCCTAGCGTCGCTTTAAATGTTAAGTTTATTTTGACGATTTAGCTGATATAGTAAGGTGAACATAAATACCTATGATCGATGAAATTGACAGAAAAATACTCAAAGAACTGCAAACGGACGCCCGCACCAGCTATGCCGAGCTTGGCCGACGGGTTGGGCTAACAACACCAGCGGTAATAGAACGCGTCCGCAAACTCGAAGACGCACACATCATCACCGGTTACCGTGCCGAGATCGACACCGCACAGGTCGGTCTACCGATCACTGCCTTTGTGCGAATGAGTATCACCGGCGTTGATTACAGCCACATTATCGAGGTCGCGCAGGAATCGAACGAAGTGCTCGAATGCCACCGCGGCACCGGCGGCGATTCCTTTATCATGAAGGTGGCGGTTGCCTCAGTCGAACATCTTCAGCAGGTGATCGATCGGCTAACGCCTTATGGAATTACGACGACGACGATAGTTCTGTCTTCGCCAGTGAAGAGAAGAGTAATTGAGGTCTGATTAGAGTTATTTTAGGCGTTCCAGCTTGCCCTTTTGCTTGATCACGTTCTTGTAATCCCATTGAATATCGCGTGATTTTCTGAGCCAGCGTTTCAGGTCTTTTGTATTGATTTGGTCTGACGATATGAAGAAGATCGAAGCGTCTTTGAATTTACCTGTGCCTGGCTTCAGTTGCTCCTCATCAAAGCTCGCGCCGCTCCAGAACATCAACCTTATTCCGGTTTTCTGTTTGCTATATCCAACGATCGGATTGCCATCGAGAAACCACACCGGATGCGCGTGCCATATCTTGTTTTCTGCTTCGGCCAGCCCCCGGTCAATCTCACTTGAGAGCATCTCGCAGATCTTCCGGTCGCTTTCAGTTTGCTTATCGTTGTATGCGATGATTTCTGCGTTCATTTGCTCACCTCGCTAAATGCAACCTTGCTTTTCAATCGCATGACACTGCGTTCGAGGCCGATGGTTTCAAAAACAGCAAGCATTGACGGGCCGACAGCGACTCCTGTCAAGAGCGTTCGTGCGCCGTTCATTATGACGCCGAGCTTTGTGCCCTTTTCTTCGGTGAAGGCTTTCACTGCGATTTCGATGTTTTCTTCGGTGAATGGCTTGTTTTCAAACTCTTCTTCAAAACGATCCGCTAATTCAGGCAGCCAAGTCTGAAGATCAGGGAATTTATTGAGGTTCTTTTCTATCGCAGCCGGGTCGAAATCGTAATCTTCGCTAAAGTACGCACGCCCTTGTGACGAAAAATCTTTGAGCGTAAAGAAACGCTGGCGTATGAGATTGATCGTGTTTTCAAACCATGCCTTGTCATCGTCTTCGTATTCGTCACGCCAAAGTTTTGCGGCCTTTAGTTCAGGCTTTACGAACGGCAACAGATCATCAAGGGACATCGTGCGGATATACTCGGCGTTCATCCATTGGGCTTTGTCGTCGGTCCAGCGGCGCGGGTCGTTCTCGGTAAAATTGAATACGGCGTTAGACCGATGAATGCCTTCGAGCGAGAATTTTGCGATCAATTCCTCCATCGAGTATATTTCCTGCTCTTCACCAGCCGACCAGCCAAGCAAAGCGAGAAAATTGCGAAAAGCAGCCGCGAGGAAGCCCGCATCGCGATAAGTCGTCATCGAAACAACCTCGCCATGCTTTCGTTTAGACAACTTGCCCTTGTTAGGAGCCATGATGAGCGGCAGATGGCCAAATGTCGGCGGTGTGACGCCGAGAGCTTCGTAGATCAAGATCTGCTTGTGCGTGTTGGTGAGATGGTCTTGGCCGCGAATGACGTGCGTTATCTGCATCTCGATGTCGTCGCAGACGACCGCGAGATTATAGAGCGGATGCCCATCAGAGCGCAGCAGAACGAGATCTTCGGTATCAGCATAATCGCGCTCCTGAATACCATAAACTGCATCATCAAAAGCAGTTCGTCCTTCGACCGGAACTCTCAAACGTATCGCAAAAGGCTCGCCTGCGGCGGCACGGGCATCTGATTCATCACGCGGCAATTCACGAAACGGATTGTCGCGCATGTTTTTTTCACTTCCCTGTGCACGGGCACGCTCCTTGATGGCGTCTTTTACATTCGCGTCCGAAGGCTGTTCCTTGGGCGTAAAGTCCCGATAGGCCTTGCCTTGCTCAAGCAGCTTTTTGGCAGTCGCGCGATGCTTGGCAGCGTTGTCAGACTGAAAAACTATTTCCTCGTCGTGGTCTAACTCAAGCCACGCCAAGCCATCCAGGATAGAGCGGGTAGACTCCTCCGTAGAACGTGCCAGGTCGGTGTCTTCGATCCTTAAAAGAAATTTACCGCCAGTGTGCCTAGCGTAAAGAAAATTAAAAAGAGCGGTCCTCGCGGAACCGATATGCAGGTAGCCAGTAGGCGATGGGGCGAATCTAACTCTAACGGTCATAAGGGATTAGTTTCGCCCGAAAACCTACAGAATGCAATTTTGCTTTAGGCCGGCTGCGGAGGCAAGAGTTCTTTTTTCCTGAGCAAAGCGGCACTGACGAGCGTCACGATAATGCCTACGGGCAAAATCTCCATCAAGGTCACTCCAAAGCGAACAAAGAAGTTCTTATATTGCTCCATGAACTGAGCCATTTCTGCCTGGGCCTGGGCCACCTCAGCATCGGATTTACCTTCCTTTTTCATCTGATCGAGATAGTGTGTTGTGTATTTCTGCAGAAACTCCTGGCCGCTACCGCGATAATAAAGCTCCCAGCTCCCTGCATAACAGACGCCGCAAACGAGGCTGATGAGAATGCCGACCTGCAGGCCCTTCAGGAATGTGATGTGGCCGCCGTTGTTGTCGCGGTAAGACTTGACTCCGAAAAACACCATGGACAAGGCTATGATCATCGTTGCATAGCCGAGGGTCATGCCGTGTTCGATGTCGACCATTCCGCTATTTTGGACGGCTATTAATAGCCACATCAGTCCTGCGGCGATGGCTCCGGATATCAGGCCGAATGTAATAACTATTTTTTTCATAAGATTTAGATTTTCCTCCGTAAATTTTCGATAAATATACGGATATTTTTCGCCTAATACATCAGTCGAAAGTATGAATTTGCGCAAAATCGGCGAAAATCAGCCAAAAGTATTATGGAATTAGTTGTAGTTCTTTTGCACGTCGGACAGCCTGGGTGCGTCGGCTGGCGTCTAGTTTGGCGAGGACATTTGAGACGTGTGTTTTGACGGTGCTCATGGAAACAAAGAGCTTTTCGGCTATTTCCTGGTTTGATAAGCCTTGTGCAAGCAGCTCAAGCACCTCATATTCACGGTTGCTCATGCCAATTTTTTTGAGATTTGCCGGATCGAGCTCAAAAGGAGCGGATATCTCAGGAACGGATAACTCAACGATCTTTGGGCGAGTTAGACGAAGTCCTGCCCAAATTCCAATGGCAGTAAACATTACCGCTATCAACCCAATATAAAACTCGAGAGGAATATCACGGACAAAATACTGATACTCGATTGCCTTGAGCAGGCCGAGAAGGATCGCCATTGCGATGCCGTAGATCAAAATCGTCCTTCGCATAAAAGGGTCAAAAATGACGAAAGGCCACCAAATCGTGAATTTGATAGCCAACATTAGATCAATTTCAAATCTGAAATCTCAAATTTGAATGGCGGAGACGACAGGATTCGAACCTGTGGTAGTTTTTAAGACTACAACGATTTAGCAAACCGCCGCTTTCAGCCGCTCAGCCACGTCTCCGTCTGCCAAATTGACAGTATTCAATTCTAGCCTAAGGGCAAACTTTGTCAAGTATAAGGCATCTTAGCAAACGAGTAACCAGACCCGATTGAGGCTTGACACGCCTTATTTTTGGGAACAAAATACGGTAGTTAGACGCGCTCGTCCGACATTCATGTTTCTTACACTTAAAGCGAAGGGCTTATTTTCGGCCTTGTTTTTGTTGCTGATAGCCATGCCGGCGGCAATTGCAGCCGCGCCTAGGGCCGACGCGAGCTCAGTTACAGTAACAAATGGCCCACTAGGCACGATTCGGGGCGTCGTCCGCGACCTTGACGGAAGCCCGATCGCCGAGGCAACGGTCGCAATCTTTCGAACCGGAACCTCGCGTCTACTGAAACAGGTGACTTCGTCGTCAGATGGCAGTTTCCTTGCGAAAATATTGCCCGGAACCTATACGGTTCTGGCCGTCGCACAAGGATTTAATCCGACCTATCTTTTCGATGTTGAGGTTGTTCGTGCTGCCGATGTAACCTATGGCTTCAAACTCGAGCGTTCCGGAAGCGGTGATACATTACCGGAAAAACGTATTGACCGCAATAGTTCAAAATGGCGTATTCGTGCGGCTCAAACTCAGCGTTCTATCTATCAAAATCAGGAAGGCGATAGCCCTATTGCTGAAGATGAGGCCGCTTCGCTCGAGACAGAGAATGCTCTCAATCGAAAGCCCCAGTCCGCGGTTGAAACCTATTTTGCCAGCTCAGAGAGTGGCAATTTTTCAGGACTAAATTTTGCGGCTCTTTTGCCTCTCAGTAAAAACGCTGAATTTGTCGTTGCGGGACAAACTGGAACAGGAAGGATTGCTCCCCAGCGATTTGAGGTGGACCTGAAATTGCGACCCAACGCAACTCATCAGTTCCGATTCAACTCCTCGGCTGGTTGGCTGGGCAATATTACAACCGCAGTTCCGAATAAGGAAAAGCCGCTTGGGCAGTTATCGTTTCAAGCCTTGGACGAATGGAGTATTCGTGAGGGAATAGTTCTCGTTTACGGCATAGATTATTCGCGGTTTGTAGGCGCCAGTAACGATTCGTCCATTTCCCCACGACTAGGACTTCAATACGACATCAATTCAAGGACGAGATTCCATTCGGCGCTTACCACACAGACTCAGGAAAAAACATGGTCACAAGCCATCGAGTTTGAGGGCGAGAGCGTGGCGTTTGCCGCACCGATAGCTGTCGACGATTTCCGGCTAGTTAGCGACAAACCACAAATGAATAAGGCCCGTCGCCTCGAATTTGGCATCGAACGCGTTTTAGACAATACATCGAGTATAGATGCGAACGTGTTTCTCGATTCATCTCTTGGCAGAGGCGTTGGGTTAAATAGCTTTTCGTTCGATAGCCTTGGAGGTGATGGGTTTGGAGATTTTGTTGCTGACCAGCAAGGAAAAGCCCAGGGAATAAGCATCGTTTATACAAAGCGTGTAAACAAGGTTCTCACAGGAACAACCGGTTATTCCTTTGGCAATGGCCAAAAACTAGCGGGCGGAGCCATAAGCGACCCGTCGCATGTGTTTGAAAACAGTTTCTTCCAGTCATTTTTTGCTCAGCTTGCTGCCGACCTCAAAACCGGTACAAGCGTTAAGACCATCTTTCGCCTGTCACCACAGGCAACCGTCTTTGCAATTGATCCATTTAAGGGCCGACTTGCAATTTACGATCCCGGCTTGAGCGTACTGGTTACACAGAGTCTCCCGACATTCGGCTTGCCGCTACGTGCGCAGGCGATTCTAGACGGGCGAAACTTATTTGATTTTCAATCTGGCATTTTTACTGAAGAAGGCGGCCTAAAATTGACTGGCTGGCAGAGAATGCTTCGCGGCGGTATTCAAGTACGATTCTGAGAGATCAAATTTGTTCAAATTCTCGGATTATCAAACAAAAAGCTGAATAATAATTAATGATCTAGCTGTTAATGTGGGCTATTAATGGCGTTTTTTTCAAGTAAAACACACGTTCCCTTCCGGTTGTCAACCCAATATTGAATGGAACGTATTTTGCGTAAAAGTTCGGGGTAGAGGTATGCGCTGACCGGATGAAGGAAAAGATGTTGACAAGTTGGAGCCTGATATGGCTCTTGGCCTGTGTGCTGTTTGTCACAGCGGCGGCACTGAACTTGTCTCAGCGCGCATTTCAAAATCTCCCCCCCACCGATGGAATAAGCTGGGTTCAAAAATCGGATGGCATTTATGCATCGAAAGTAGTGCCAGGATTCGCCGGTTCTCGTGCCGGCATTTCTGCCGGCGATAAACTTATCGGAATTGCCTTAGAAGGTGATAAAACTGAAGAGATCACCTCTCCGGCGGACGTTCAAATGTTTCTCGAAGCTGCGGGCGTCGACGGCAATCTTACCTATTTTTATCAAAAGCCTACTTATTCATTTGCCAACAATTATTATTTTGCTGACCTGCGCCACATTGACTCGATTCCTCGTTGGAACCCGTCAATAATTTTTCTTTCGATCGTGGGTGTGATCTGGCTTGGTGTAGGTATCTTCGTCCTTTTCAAACAAGGCAGCCGCTCACCTTTTGTATTGCACTTTGCGACGGTTTGCTTGACAGCTTTTGTTTTTCATACATACAAGGCCATCGGACTGGGAAAGGATTTCGACCTCGCAGTCGATCTTCTGGATAATATCGCTCTGGCTTTTTTTGTTCCCTTGTTCGTCCACTTTTGTATCCGCTATCCAGTGCGTAGCGCTGTCTTCACCGATCCACGTTGGAAAACCTACTTGCTGTATGTACCTGCAACGACCTTTTCATTCGTTTTGATCTTTTTGTCGCTGGTTCCCCAGTTCTGGCCTGAGTCTGTCTTAACTGAAAGCCTTGCTCGAATAACTGATCGTGGTGATCTGTTCGGCAACCTGTACCGGGCAAATTTCTATCATTTTGTTATTGGAGTTTCAGCTGGAGCAAGCCTGCTCGTGTGGCGTTTTTTCCGTTACCGGCAACCTGTTGTTCGTCAACGTTTGAAGTGGACAATGTCGGGTACTATTGCGGCAATTGTTCCGGTCGTCTTAATGCAGTTGGTTGAGCGTCTCGGCTTTCCGATCCCCGACGACAATTTCAGCACCGCATTAACAACACTGCCTCTTGCGCTGATCCCATTGAGTTTTGGCCATTCCGTTGTGCGATATCGTTTGATGGACGTTGATGTGGTCGTCCGCCGTGCCTTGGTGTATGCAATAACCACGATCGCCATCGCGATGATGATCGGCGCTGTTGCCCTTGGGCTGGTTTTCTTAGCGGTTGGAAATAGTCTTTCGACGACTGAGATAACCTTGCGGGCTTTGATCGCTCTTATCGCTATGGCTGCGATAGTATTGCTCAGCGAGCCGCTAAAAAAATTCCTTCAGGAACGAGCGGATCGCTTCTTTTACGGGGAGCGTTATGACCTTAGACAAGGCTTGCTGGATTTTGGAAAGACACTATCTGCGACGACGGCACTAGGTCCGCTGCTAGATGGTCTGACCGAACGCATATGCCAGGTGCTCGATGTGCAGAAGGTCGCGGTCTTCGTCGAGGATGAAAAAGCAGTCGAACATTACCGTATAGCAAAGTCAGTGGGTTTTTCTGAAGACTATAAGATCCCCAGTGATTTTCGAACAATGATCCGACAGAAATCGACACTGAACGGCGTTGTGCGGGCTGACGAGTTCGACCGACAGGACATTGAATCTAATTCCGGATCGAATGGAAACGGGAATGGGAAAAAACCTGTACGGCAGGAATTACATTATTTCGTTCCTTGCGTGGTCGGCGGCAGGATGGTTGCCGTTATCGGTTTAGGCCGTGCCAGCGACGGCTCTTTGTTATCTTCCGAAGACTTAGAGATCCTGAAAACTATTTCCGGCTACGTTGCCGTCGCTATTGAAAACAGCCAGCTTTATGGCCAGCAAAAACAGCATACCGAAGAGCTTGCCTTGCTCAAGGAATTTAACGAGTCAATCATTGAGTCTGTCAATGTCGGTCTGCTGGCCGTTGACGAATCTGGACGAATCACGCGCTGCAATTCACCATTCGAAGAAATGATGGGACTCAGTCGGGATGAGGCAGTCGGAAAACTGGTCGAAGAGGTCTTTGACGAGAGCTTTGCACTAAACCTCGAGAATATTCTTGGCAAATCGCGCTGGCACCTTACCGAAGTTCGGAACGCCTACAAACTACATACCTATGATAACGGCGGTCGGTCTTTGATTTTGAATGTTGCCGTTGCGCCGCTCCGGTCCATCTCAAATCAGCAAACGGGAGCGATCATCGTTCTCGAAAATGTTACTTCACGCGTTAAGTTTGAAGAAACGATGCAGCAAAGCGAAAAGCTATCGAGTATCGGTCTGCTCGCAGCCGGCGTGGCACACGAAGTCAACACGCCACTGACAGGCGTTTCGAGCTACACCCAAATGCTGCTTGGAATGATTCCCGACACTGATCCAAAACATGCACTTCTTCAAAAAATGCAGCGTCAGACAGACCGGGCATCAAATATCGTTGGTAACCTTCTCAACTTTTCGCGGACCGGCGATTCTGAAGAGTTTCGTGAGATCAACCTCAACCAGCTTTTGAATGACACTCTCCAGTTGCTCGAACCACAATTACGAAAATCGAATATTGAAATAGTCAAAAACTATGCGTCTGTTCCGCCAGTGATCTCGGGTAGCGCCGGAAAACTCCAGCAGGTATTTACAAACCTTATCCTCAATGCACGTGACGCGATGTTCAATGGGGGGCTAATAGTGCTTAAGACCACCCTGGAAAATAGCGGTACTGTCATTGTGGAGGTGACAGACAGCGGTGAAGGCATTCCAGCGGAAAACCTAAAGAAGGTTTTCGACCCATTCTTTACAACCAAAGAGGTCGGCTCTGGAACCGGACTCGGCCTCGCTGTTTCATACGGAATTGTTCAGGAGCACTCGGGAACGATCGAGGCAAGAAGCAGACCTGGAGAAGGAGCGACTTTTCGCCTAGTCTTTCCGCCGCTGCAATCCGAACGGCGAAAGCTAGCGGTAAGTTAAAGAAATTAATTCCAGCGTTCGATCAAATTTACTTTCCGATTATTCCGCGCAAGGTATATCGAAACAAAAAAAGCAACCAACATGATCGCTGCAGCTGTCCAAAATGTTCGGTACAGTGAAAAATCATCGATCGCATTCAGTGCATTATTAAGTAGAAATCCGCCTATCATAGGACCCAGAGCCCGCGCCAGACTCGCTCCTGATTGCATGATACCCATCGCTCGTCCCTGCTCGTGCTCATCTGCAGTTTTTGAGGCGAGACTTGTTAAACCTGGAGAGGCGAGCGCGTTGCCAAAGGACAAAACGGCCGTTCCTATCAAGAGTCCCGCAAGCCCACCCGATTGTGGTCCGACAAATGGAACCGCAAATAAGCTGATCAGCATTAGGAGGCATCCAACAACGACCAGCGGAGATTCACCAAACCTGTTTGCCAGTTTTCCGAACAAGAAACCTTGCCCGACTATCGCCACAACTCCGACATATGCGAAAAGATAACCATTCTGCTCAGGTGTATACCCATACCTGTATGCCGTGTATAGCACAAAAGCATAGGTCATTATCGAAAAGGCAGTGACCAGCAAGAAATAGACGATGTTGATCTCGCGAAACTCTCTGTGTTTCAACGAATCCAGAAGTTCTTCGATTCGCCTCTTGCGTTCAGACATAGCAGCCCTTGCCTCCGGCTTAAGAGATTCAGGAAGTACAAAGTAAAGTGCGATCGCATTCAGAAAAGAGAGTGCTGCCGCAAAGAAAAATGGCACGTGAACGCTGAACTTGCTAAGGACCCCAGCGATCGCAGGCCCCAAAATAAAGCCCAATCCAAAGGCCGCTCCAAACAGTCCCATCCCTTTTGCTCGGTTTTTCTTTGAGGTGACGTCGGCGATGTATGCCTGTGCAGTTGAAATATTTCCGCCTGTGACGCCGCCGATGACTCTGCCCACGAACACCAAAACGATCGTGTTCGCAAACCCGATCACGAAATATCCAAGCGCCGAGCCAAGCAAACTAATAAACAAAATCGGCCGCCGCCCGTATCTATCTGAAAGACGGCCGAGAACGGGTGAAAAGAAAAACTGCATCAGCGAATAAGACGCAACCAGGAAGCCTATTTCGCGCGGCGTTGCGTTGAATGGAGGAGTGTTGGCGTAGTAAGGCAAGATCGGGATGACCATGCCGAAGCCGATCAGGTCAATAAATACCGTCACGAAGATGATGATAAGTGGCGTTGTAAAGAACTTTTCTTCGCGGGGTTCCAGACTATTTCCGGCGTGTTGTTCCTCGCTCATATGATGTGTGAAACGCTCAAGACTGAAGTACTCATTCGCGTCATTCTATAGTAAACTAACAAGAAAATTAACAATAACATCTCATAAACAGATTCAAAAAGTAATGCCAGAAAAATACTACCCAAAAGCTATTGTTGTTCTTATCATCGTCGTTCTTTTTTCTATGTATCAAGAAACCCCCGCTCAAAAGAAGCGACCAAAGACGCTCAAAGCCCCGGCGGTCGAAGTCAAACCGACCGCTCCTGAGATCGCTTACGGCATCTCGATGTCGAAACCCTGGACACATCTTCTCGAAATCGAGATGCGTGTAAAATGGGAGCAAATGCCTGAGAAACTCGAGCTAAAAATGCCTGTTTGGACACCCGGCAGTTATATGGTGCGCGAATATGCTCGACACTTGCAGGATTTTTCTGCGAAGGACGCCGGCGGAAACATGCTGACTTGGCGTAAAACAAACAAAAACACATGGCAGATCGACAGCAAAGCCATAAATGAGATCGTCGCTTCGTATCGTATCTACGCGAACGAATTAACGGTTAGGACGAACGAGCTTAACGACGACCATGCTTTTTGGAACAACGCCGCGACATTGCTTTTTGTAAAAGACCAGCTAAAGACAAAATCGACCGTAAAGGTCGATCCGTACGGAAATTGGAAGATAGCAACCGGCTTGCCTGCTGTTGCGGACGCGCCTAACACCTTTGTCGCAGAAAACTTCGACGTCCTTTACGATTCACCGTTCGAGGTCAGCAATTTCAATGAGATCTCGTTTGACGTCGATGGAAAACGACACCGTATCGTCATATCCGGCGAGGGTAATTACGATCTGAAAAAACTAGCGGCAGACACGGCGAAGATAGTGGAAGCAGCCGGCAACATTTTCGGTGAGCTGCCGTATAACGACTACACATTTATCGTAAATCTTCGCGGCGGCGGCGGACTTGAACATCTCAACTCGACGGCGCTGCAAACGGACAGATTTTCCTTCAAACCCGAATCGAGATACAAAGGCTTCCTTGGCCTCGTCGCACACGAGTATTTTCACGCGTGGAATGTAAAACGACTTCGCCCCGATGCCCTCGGACCGTTCGATTATGAGAACGAAAATTATACGAAACTGCTTTGGGTTGCCGAAGGCGGCACGGCATATTACGAAGGCATCCTGCTACTCCGTGCGGGACTGATAAATGATAAAGAGTTTTTGGACAACAAGGCTTCGCAGATCAAGCAGCTTCAGGAAATTCCCGGCCGTTTTGAGACCAGTCTTGAAGAAGCTAGCTTTGACGCATGGATCAAATATTACCGACAGGACGAAAACGCCGTAAACAACCAGATCTCATATTATGACAAGGGCGAAGTTGTAAATATGATGCTGGATGTTGCGATCCGCACAGCGTCAAACGGAGCGAAATCGTATGACGATGTGCTGCGGTATCTTTACACCGAATATTTTAAGAAAGGAAAAAATTACTCGCCTGAGGATTTTCAAAAGGCAGCCGAACTGGCAGCCGGAAAAAGTCTTGACGATTTCTTTGCAAAATACATCCGCGGCACAGAGGAGATCGATTATTCGGGAATCGTAAACGGTATCGGCCTGCAGATGGCTGCTAATGTGCAAAACGGCGGCAGGCCTTACATTGGTGCCGAATTGAATCAAAGTGGTGACCGTCTGACGATCCGATCGATCCCGGCAGGCTCGCCTGCTTATGAACAGGGGCTTAACACGGGTGATCAGATACTCGCTGTTGACGGTTATCGCGCCAGCCAGGCTTTTTTACAGAGCTACGTCGGTGGCAAAAAACCTAAAGACACGATAAAGCTCACGATTTTCAGATTTGACAAGCTCCGCGAAATTTCATTCACGCTCGGTAGCGATAACAGGAAGGAATATTCTTTCCAGCCGGTGTCGGAGCCGTCAGACACTCAGAAGAAATTGTATAAACAATACTTGAATGCGAATCTCTAGCCTCATGCATTTGTCAAAATTGCCGTTCGCGGCGTTACTGCTTGGCATAAGTGTAAATTTTAGCTGCCAGAATAAGATCTTTCAGCCGGAACCGGTTGCTCCGCCCGCAATGAAGACCGTCCCGGCAGTGCGTTTAAATTATCGCTACGAACCGGACGTTCCGACGCCGTCAGCCGAAGCCGATAAAGCCAATGCTGAAGAAAGAAACGCCGCTGTTCAGTCGGATTTTGATGCAAATCGTACATACGAACTGCTCGAACGCACGATCACCTCGCCCGACAAAAAACACGTACTTGCTGTTTATCGAAACATAGCCGATTCGGTCGCGGAATATCGCTTGGATATGTACTCGCCAGACGGTAAGCTGGAGAAAAAACTGACGTCGGAAATGATGGCAGTTCATTTCCCGGATACGATAGTATGGTCGCCGGATTCTTCTTCACTGGCCTTTGTCGCGATGATAAGGGCGACCCAAACGGGAATCGGCGGCGCGACAGATCCTTCGCCGCTTGCGGGTGTGACACAATCTGCCGAGAGCAACTCAAATTCGATCGATAGCGGGAATGAGATCGGCAAAACTGCAAAGCTATCAGTACCAACGCCGGCTGCGCCGGCCGGCATTCTTACTTTTCGCACCGAGCAAATATACATTTGCGGAGCGGACGGAAGCGGTTTAAAACCCGTGACGGAAAATGAAGGTCTGATCTACTTTTATTACGCTTGGTCGCCTGATAGCTCAATGCTGGCCGCATTGGCGACGACTGCTCGCGAGTGGAAATATGGGGAGATAACCGCAGCAAGCAAAACCGAAACGATGATACCGCTTGGCCGCCCGCGGATAATCGAGAAAAATGGACGCGAGCGTCGGTTGGATGACAATTTAACTTCTGTTCATCCGGTTTGGTCCTCCGATTCGTCAAAGGTAGCCGTGGCGTTTGACACTCAGGTCCGCATTTACGATTCCAGCGGCACAAATCCGACACAGGCTGCGATACCGCTTCGCAACCAGCTTCTGATCTCGTCACAGGCCTATGACCACAACCAGCAAAGGCAAACCGAGTCGTCGAATTCTGACGCCAACACATCCGCGAACACCGTAACGCCGGAACAGCCTTTATCGACCTTGCCCGATGAAAAACTTTTGGTTTCCTACAATCCGATCGTCGAGCTTTTGTGGCCGGACAATACCATCTATCTGAAAACTGCTTATATTAGACGCCCCTTGAACGATCCGGTCGGGGTAACAAGCTTTGCACGCTGGCATCGTTTGGCTTTGTCGATTCAGGCGGCTGCACCTACAAAATAATTATGAAATACGAAGTTATCGCTGATATCTATTCTGCAAATCTGAAAGTGCGGGAAGCTCTCGCCAAGACTGTGAGCAGCATTTCACCCGACGAAGCGACGGCTTTGCCGGACGGTGAAAAATGGACGATCCAGCAAATCGTCGAACATCTCTCGATAGTAGATCACGGCATCTCGCGAATTTGCCATCGGCTGCTTGAGGAGTCAAAAACACTCGGAAACCCATCCGATGGCACCGTGAAACTCTCGCCCGAATTTTTAGGAAAAGCCGCCGTAGTTGATAGCGTTAAGATTGAAGCCCCTGAGCGGGTTCAGCCCTCTGGAGGTATCACTATCGCTGAGGCGTTGGACAAGATGAACGACAATCGCTCATTTGTCGAAGAAATGCGGTCCGATCTTGAGAAATACGATGTGTCCGGGTCAAAATTTCCGCATCCTTATTTCGGAGACATCACGGCCACCGAATGGCTGGTCGTCGCCATCGGCCACGAACATCGTCACACAAAACAAATAGAAAGATTGCTCGCAAAAATAAGGCAGTAAAATGCCCCGGCTAAAAGGAGGGTTATTTAGCCGGAGCAAATGACTTCAAACAGAGTCGTAACAGCTTCCCGACCATTCGATATGTTTGAAGCTGTTTTTATGATGAATGCCACGAGGTGCGCGTTGCAAAAAAGGCTGTCTGAAACGTTCGCATTCAGACAGCCTTTCCAAATAAACGCTCGTCCAAATGTTACGGTTCAGCAGTTGTGTTTTCGTTTGCCGCGGTCAGATCCACGTTCACTGTCTGACCTGTAACGCTGACAGTTATCGGAGTAAACATCCACCGCCGAGATGCAACGCTGATCGTATATGACTCGCCAAGTTGTAGTCCACTAAAACGATACGCTCCCGATTCATCTGAAATAACGGACATGCTCTTGCCACTGAGGTCCGTCAATGTCACCCGTGTGTTCGGGACGCTTGAGCCGTAGGCTGTCAACAAACGTCCACTTACCTCGGCTTGATTGGGTCCCGCCGCCTGGATCTCAACCTGTCCGTCAACCGGAAGCACACGCGGATTGCCTTCGTTCACCATCAGGTTCTCCCATTCCAGTTTCGACACCGCACCCGGCTCACCAATCGCCGTAAATCTCAGATTCAGAAGAACTCCGTTTTCAGAGATCGGCATCGTTCCGTAAACAGCGACTTTCAGGCTGCCCGGCTGCGTTGGATTCGCTACGACATTGAGGCCGCGGCTCGCGGTACCTGCAACAGAAACAGGGTTTGTGAGCGGCTGGATTACCGTAGGATCGTATTTCAGATCAAATTCATAAGCAATGATACCTCTGCCCGGAGCGCCTTGCACGCTGATCGGGACAACGATCTCTTTTTCCGTTTGCGTGACTATCTGCGGAGCCGCGATTGCGATGCTCCTCTGCGGACCGCTGGCAGAACGTTCCGGCAAGGCAATAGGATCGTTCCAGTTACCGGTTACGTCACCCATTAATAAAGCCGCGTAGTCCTCATTCGAGATATTCGCAAAGACATTTGGATAGGTCCTACTTGAAGGACCAAATATCCAATTTCCAGTCGCGCTGCTAAATCCAGCCGGCGGAGGCAGCAGCACAACATAACGAGCAACCAAGACGGCGTCGAACGAGGAAACACTGTCGGCTCCACTTACATCCGCCACGATCGTTTGGATCGGGTTGAACGGGATCATGTTGACGACATTCTGTGCGATCTTCGCCGCATCAAAGGCACTAATAGCGCCGTTAACACCACCCGATTTGGAAGGAGTGATGGTGTATGAACCAGCTCCGAAGTTGCTCAGCGTGTAGGCCCCCGAGGCGTTCGTGACCGTCGAAACCGCAGGTGCTCCAGGTGCGTCGAGCGTAACGCTCGGTACGGGCCGCGGTGCAGGCGGACCAAGAATATTGCCATAAGCAACTGTTCCGGAAAGTGTTCCAGAAACTACCGAAACTCTGCCGTTATTGGCAATGCCGCATGGAGGGCCTTCGTTGTATTGGAACGAAACAAGATCTACCTGGCTCGAATCACCCGGCAAGCCGGCGACATTGAAATTCAGGTTTACCAGTGCTCCGCTGCCGACAAATTGGTTTCCTCCGGTGATGGAAACAACCAAAGTTCCGGCGATCGGATTCGTGACATTCAGCGTGCGGCCGCCTCCGTTAGAATTGCCAACCGCTCCAAAAGTAGCTCCATTTGGAACTAGAATCGCCTGATCGAATGTCACGGTGAAATCCGAAGTAACCGCACCCATACCCGTTACGTCCGAGGTAATTACCGGCACCGTCACGCCAACATTTGTCAGCGAACTCTGAACCGGGATCGAAACCGTGGCACAGATAGGTGTCGCCGTTGCCGTTGCTGTAGCAGTCGCAGTGAACGTCGATGTGGAGGTCGGCGTCGGCGTAAATGTCGCGGTCGATGTTGCCGTGGCCGTCGAAGTGCTCGTTGACGTGGCCGTGGCCGTGAACGTTGCGGTCGAAGTCGCAGTCGGAGTCGAAGTATTCGTTGCCGTCAGCGTGGGCGTAAATGTAGCCGTTGAAGTTGCAGTCGGAGTCGAGGTATTTGTCGCAGTTGGCGTAAACGTCTCCGTTGCAGTAGGCGTTGGCGTATCCGTTGCAGTATTAGTTGCAGTCGGAGTATCCGTCGGGGTCGCAGTTTCCGTTGCGGTATTCGTTGGCGTTGCCGTCTCAGTTGCCGTATTTGTCGGCGTTGCCGTTTCCGTCGGTGTAGCCGTTTCGGTTGCCGTGTTAGTCGGTGTAGCTGTTTCAGTCGGAGTATCCGTCGGGGTCGCCGTTTCAGTTGCCGTATTTGTCGGCGTTGCCGTTTCAGTTGCCGTGTTTGTCGGCGTTGCCGTTTCCGTCATATCCGTCGGTGTAGCTGTTTCCGTTGCGGTATTCGTTGGCGTTGCCGTTTCAGTCGGAGTATCCGTCGGAGTCGCAGTTTCTGTTGCGGTATTTGTCGGCGTTGCCGTTTCCGTCGGAGTATCCGTCGGTGTAGCCGTTTCGGTTGCCGTATTGCTCGGCGTTGCCGTTTCGGTTACCGTGTTTGTCGGCGTTGCCGTTTCCGTCGGGTATCCGTCGGGTCGCCGTCTCAGTTGCTGTGTTTGTCGCGTTGCAGTTTCCGTCAGTTGCCGTGTTTGTCGCGGTTGCCGTATTTGTCGGCGTTCAGTTTCAGTCGGGGTATCCGTCGGGTCGCTGTTCCGTTGCGGTATTTGTTGGCGTTGCCGTTTCCGTCGGAGTATCCGTCGGTGTCGCCGTTTCTGTTGCGGTATTCGTTGGCGTTGCCGTCGGGGTATCCGTCAGGGTCGCCGTATCCGTATTTGCGGCGTTGCCGTTTCAGTCGGAGTATCCGTCGGTGTAGCCGTTTCGGTTGCCGTATTTGTCGGCGTTGCCGTTTCAGTCGGAGTATCCGTCGGGGTCGCAGTTTCAGTTGCGGTATTTGTCGGCGTTGCCGTTTCAGCTGCCGTGTTTGTCGGCGTTGCCGTTTCGTCGGAGTATCCGTCGGGGTCGCCGTTTCGGTTGCCGTGTTTGTCGGGGTCGCCGTTTCAGTTGCCGTGTTTGTCGGGGTCGCCGTTTCAGTTGCCGTGTTTGTCGGCGTTGCCGTTTCCGTCGGAGTATCCGTCGGGGTCGCCGTTTCCGTTGCGGTATTCGTTGGCGTTGCCGTTTCAGTCGGAGTATCCGTCGGGGTCGCCGTTTCTGTTGCGGTATTCGTTGGCGTTGCCGTTTTCGATGCCGTGTAGCTATCTCGGTTGCCGTGTTCGTGGCTGTCGGTGTAGCAGTTTCAGTGGCGGTATTGGTCGGCGTTGCTGTTTCAGTCGCCGTATTTGTTGGCGTTGCCGTTTCCGTCGGAGTATCCGTAGGCGTTGCCGTATTTGTAGGTGTTACAGTTGCTGCCGGAATTGTTACGCTTCCGTCGATGGTAGTTGCTACTGGATCGCCCTCATTGAACCTGAACCCATAATGCAAGTTTGAACCCGGATCGGTGTAATTTTCGAACGTAAGCGGCGTTGACTGACCGGGTGCCCCAACTACATTGAACCTTAAATTCAACAATATTCCCGTGCCCGCCAGGTCTGTGGTGCTAAAAGCCGAAATTATCAAATGGCCAGGGTTAGACGTGTTAGTAGTAACCGACATTCCGCTACTCAATGTTCCCGCTACAGAGAAAGCCGGTGATTCCGGAACAACGACTGCCGGATCGAACGTGATCTGAATGTCATAAGAGATCACTCCCAATCCTGTCAGATCTCCTATCACCGTCATCGGTATCGTAACTGGACCCGGCGTCGCCGTTATCGCTGGCAACACCACGATCAAGGTCGAAGGCGTAGGCGTAACCGTCGGAGTGAATGTCTCCGTTGCTGTCGGTGTCGGAGTATCCGTAGCCGTATTTGTTGCTGTTGGCGTAAACGTTTCCGTTGCTGTTGGCGTCGGAGTATCCGTAGCCGTATTTGTCGCAGTCGGAGTAAATGTCTCCGTTGCCGTTGGCGTTGGGGTATCCGTCGCTGTGTTTGTAGCAGTCGGAGTAAATGTCTCCGTTGCAGTCGGCGTGGGCGTATCCGTCGCTGTGTTTGTTGCGGTCGGAGTGAATGTTTCCGTAGCAGTTGGCGTTGGTGTATCCGTTGCCGTGTTTGTTACGGTCGGAGTGGCGAACGTCTCCCGTATTGGTCGGGCCGGAGTAAACGACGTCGTTGGAGTATCCGTTGCCGTATTTGTTGCCGTCGGAGTGAATGTCTCCGCTGCTGTCGGCGTTGGTGTATCCGTTGCGTGTTAGTCGCCGTCGAGAATGTCTCCGTCGCAGTAGGCGTTGGAGTATCCGTCGCTGTGTTTGTTGCAGTCGGAGTAAATGTCTCCGTAGCAGTCGGCGTTGGTGTATCCGTAGCTGTGTTCGTCGCAGTCAGGTAGATGTCTCCGTAGCTGTCGGCGTCGGTGTATCCGTAGCCGTATTGGTCGCAGTCGGAGGAATGTCTCCGTTGCTGTGTTGTATCCGCGGTCGGCGTAAACGTTTCCGTTGCTGTTGGCGTTGGCGTATCCGTCGCCGTATTTGTTGCGGTCGGTGTAAACGTTTCCGTTGCCGTCGGTGTTGGCGTATCGGTTGCAGTATTCGTGCCGTCGGAGTAAATGTCTCTGTAGATGTCGGCGTCGTGGGTATCCGTTGCTGTATTAGTCGCAGTCGGAGTAAATGTCTCCGTTGCCGTCGGCGTTGGAGTATCCGTTGCTGTGTTAGTGGCTGTCGGCGCGAATGTCTCCGTAGCGGTCGGCGTCAGTGTATCCGTCGCCGTGTTTGTTGCGGTCGGAGTGAATGTTTCAGTTGCCGTAGGCGTCGGTGTATCCGTAGCCGTGTGTTCGTCGCAGTCGAGTAGTATTAAACGTTTCCGTTGCTGTAGGCGTCGGAGTATCCGTAGCCGTGTTTGTTGCAGTCGGGTAAATGTCTCCGTTGCAGTCGGTGTTGGCGTATCCGTCGCCGTGTTCGTTGCCGTCGGAGTGAATGTCTCCGTAGCAGTAGGCGTCGGGGTATCCGTCGCTGTGTTGGTTGCCGTCGGAGTAAATGTCTCCGTTGCTGTCGGTGTCGGTGTATCCGTCGCTGTATTGGTCGCAGTCGGAGTAAATGTCTCCGTAGCTGTCGGCGTCGGTGTATCCGTTGCCGTGTTTGTTGCCGTCGGAGTGAATGTCTCCGTAGCTGTCGGCGTCGGGGTATCCGTTGCGGTGTTGGTTGCCGTCGGAGTAAATGTCTCCGTTGCTGTCGGCGTCGGTGTATCCGTTGCTGTATTGGTCGCAGTCGGAGTGAATGTCTCCGTAGCAGTCGGCGTCGGTGTATCCGTTGCTGTGTTTGTTGCAGTCGGAGTGAATGTTTCCGTTGCAGTAGGCGTTGGTGTATCCGTTGCCGTGTTTGTCGCAGTCGGAGTGAATGTTTCCGTTGCTGTCGGTGTCGGGGTATCCGTAGCCGTATTTGTTGCCGTCGGAGTTGCCGTATTAGTTGCTGTCGCCGCCGGAATCGTTATGCTGCCGTCGGTTGTTGCTGAGGACGGCACGCCCTCATTGAAACGGAATCCGTAATGGAAAGCCGAGTTTGGATCGGTATAGTTTTGGAACGCGAGGGCTGTCGATTGTCCTGGTGCCCCAATGACATTAAATCTAAGATTTATCAGCGTTCCCGCCCCACTAAATTCCGTTACCTGAAATCCGCCGAGGATCAGATGCCCCGAAAAAGCTGTATTAGGCGTGACAAATGTGCTGCTGCTTAGTGTTCCAGAGGTATCAAATGCAGGCGATGCAGGCGTCACAACACTTGGATCGTAAGTGATCTGCATATCCCACGAAATGATATTCTTTCCGGTCAGATCTCCTACTGTTATCGGTACTATGACAAGTCCGGGCGTAGCCGTCACTGCGGGCAAGACAACCGAAATTGGCGTCGGCGTAAATGTTGGTGTCGCAGTGTTGGTTGCTGTATTTGTTGCCGTATTTGTAGCTGTCGGAGTAAATGTTTCCGTAGCTGTCGGCGTCGGAGTATCCGTTGCCGTGTTTGTTGCAGTCGGTGTAAATGTATTAGTTGCGGTCGGAGTCGGGGTATCTGTCGCTGTATTGGTCGCCGTTGCGGTCGGGGTAAATGTCGCCGTAGATGTTGGCGTCGCCGTGTTTGTCGATGTTGCGGTGGCCGCAGGGATGGTCACGCTACCGCTGGTAATGAGCGCAGAGGGCACGCCCTCGTTAAATCTGAAGCCGAAATGGAAGGCCGAGTTAGGGTCGGTATAGTTTTGAAAGGTTAATGCCGATGATTGCCCCTGTGTACCGATGACGTTGAACTTCAGATTGAGAAGTGTTCCGGCACCTGCAAAATTTGATACCTGAAAACCGCCTAGAATCAAATGACCCGCGAAATTGGTGTTTGGCGTTACAAAGGTACCACTGCTTAGGGTGCCCGAAGTGTCCCAGGCGGGTGACTGAAGCGACAACACCGCCGGATCGTATGTGATCTGAAGGTCCCAGGCAATAATCCCCTGTCCTGTTAGATCGTCAACGGTGATCGGAATAGTGATCGGACCAGGGGTCGCATTCACATTCGGTAGCGAGACATTAATGGCAAGCGGAACAAACGGTCCATTTACCTGGTCCTCATTTTTTTGATAAGTCTGGGTATCCTGAGACCGCTCGTTGAGAAAATTCCCAAAAAAACCTGCAAATAGCTGTCGGACGAAACTTGTTGCTGTCGTTTTGTTACCAGATGTGGGTTGCGAACTGTTTTGAGGGTTGACCTTCCAGAGGTCAATGTTATCGGCCCCCTGAGACGATATGGCAGGCGAGTCAAACGCAGCGTCAAAATCACCGGCCCTGCTCGACGCCGTAAAACTTAAGACGGCAAGCAAGGCGCAGCAAAAAAATACAGAATAAACCACTCGACGCTTACGATTAGACCGCAGCATAACTAAAATCCTCCCTAGCTCGCAGACAAACCCTGCTCTCGGAGCAATAAGAACCGGTTTGGAAAGTGTAATACGAAAGGCTTTAAAAGGTCAACAAGATTTTCGACTCCGGATAATGACCTATGTGGGCAACCTTGACCTTGTTTGGCCTGAAAATGCCCTAAAGTGCGAGAAAATCGCTAAATCCTCACCGTCCTGCGATCACATCTGCACTCAGAAATTGACCTGTCAGACTGACAGTGACCAGTGTGAATTTCCATTGCCGCGATTCAGCCTGAATTGTGTAAGTCTGGCCGATCTCAAGACCACCTAAACTATAGTAACCAAAACTATTTGTGGTTATCAAGCGTTTATTGCCGGCCGTATCGGTAAAGGTAATACGGATATTTGGCACGCCAACACCCAATGCCGTCAGAGCCCGTCCGGAAACCTCAGCCTGGTTTGGCTCTCCCGACGAAACTTGGACTTGCCCGGCGGCGGTCATCGTCACGGTGTCGCCCTCATTGAACATTATCCGCTCCCATTTCAAAGGAGATACCGAACCCGCGGCCCCAACCGCTGTAAATCTAAGGTTTAGGAGCAGGCCTTCGCTATCGACGGACTCAATTGGCACTGCACCGTAAACCGCAACTCTCAAAAGCCCTATTTCATCTGCTTTTGCCACAGCTGTAAGACCTCGGCTGACCGTTCCCGTAACATCAACAGGTTGTACCTGTGGCTGTATGACCGCGGGATCATATGAAAGGTCGAATTCATACGCTATAACGCCTTTGTTTGCAATACCTTGGATGCGAATGGGTATAAGCACTTCTTTGTTTGCAGGAACTGTTATATGCGGAGCAGTCACTGCGATTCTATCCTGCCTTTCCTCATCGCCGCTGCCTTGGGCCATCTGCCCACCGCCATCTGACCTAGCTCCTGTGTTTGTCCAGTTTCCTGACACTTCTCCCATCAAAAGTGCGGAATAGTCCTCGCCTGTGATATTCGAGTTCACCGCAGGATAAGACCGGCTTACCGGCAGGAATTTCCAGGTTCCGGTCGTTCCAGTATTTGCACCTGAAACGACAAAATTCGCTATCTGTCCGGCGTCGAACGATGAGACCGTGCCGTTGTTGCTGACATCTGCCACTATCAGTTGGTTACCGGTCAGGAATGAAATTGCGGCAACATGCTGTGCGATCCTTCCTGCGTCAAATGACGAAATGTTGTTCACTCCGCCCGTTTTGCCGGGTGTTACTGTATATGCTCCTGCTCCAAAACCCGCGAGTGCGTACTGTCCTTCCGTTGGCCCGGGTGCATTGGTCGTCGTCGAAACATTTGGCGAACCTGCTCCGGAAATGGTCACATTTGAAACATAACGCGGAAACGGTGAACCAATGGCATTGCCGTAGATGACCGTTCCCGATATGGCGATAGCAAGAACGGAAATACTTCCGTTCGTCATAGAACTGCTTGGCATTCCCTCATTAAACTGGAAGGCCGGATGCAGAATACTGGCCGGGTCTGTGTAGTCTTCAAATATCAGCGCCGTCGATTGTCCTGAGGAGCCAACCACCGTAAATTTCAGGTTTATCAGCGTTCCCGATCCCGCTAAGAACGTTCCCTGAAATGCCGAAATAATAAAGTGTCCGGCGTTGTTGGCATTCGGCGTTATCGACATACTGCTGCTCAATGTTCCTGTCGTGTCAAACGACGTCGCCGACGGCTGCACGACCGCAGGATCAAATGTAATTTGAAGGTCGTATGAGGTTATCTGTAGGCTTGTGGTATCCCCGACAGTGACCGGTATCGTGACTTCGGTGCCGGGCGAAGCCGTAATGACCGGTAGCAATACCGACACCGGTGGCGGCGTTGGAGTCGATGTTGCAGTGTTCGTCGCTGTTTGAGTAAATGTTGCCGTGTTTGCCGGCGTCGGTGTATTCGTAGCAGTATTGGTGGCTGTATTGGTTGCGGTGTTCGTCGGGGTTGGCGTGAACGTATTCGTCCTCGTTGGCGTCGGCGTAAAGGTCGCAGTAGCCGTATTTGTTGGAGTAAATGTATTTGTACGCGTTGGGGTTGCCGTATTCGTCGCTGTGTTTGTAGGCGTTGCCGTATTTGTCGGAGTTCCGGTATTCGTTGCGGTTGGCGTCGCCCCGACCGGAAGATTCAGCGTTCCCATGTAGAGATCAAATTGATGCGCAGTTCCGTTTGGATTGGTGCCGTCGCAATTGGAATTGTCTGCCCAGATAGCGTAAAACTTGCCGCCATGTGCCGACTGTCCCTCATAATCGCCATAATCGGTCGAGGCTCCTGCCGCGGCGGCATTTGACCAGCCTCCACTAATGCGGGTGTTCGCCGCCCAACTCGCGCCGCCGTTCGTACTGTATGTTGCGAAGAACTCCGCATCGTCGTTTGCAGTGCCATTTGTACCGCCCGCACCGACTGATCCGGTATCGTTGCGTGCATCGTGAAAGCCTACCGCTACTGTTCCCGTCGTACGATCAAGCGAAATATAAGGCAGAAATTGACTTCGCGTTGTCGCATCATCGTTTACCCGCACTGGCGCGCTCCACGTCGCCCCATCGTCGTTAGAAGTGCGCACCATGATATCGGTGTCGTTGTTTTCATTGACCGTTTCATCGGTATAAACCAGGTAGATCCGGTTATTGAAGGCTCCGCCGGTCGCATCCCAAACCACTCCCGGCTCGGCGTCGATCGAACGCGATGCCTGCGCCGGTATGAAGTCGAATCCGCCCACGTTTGTCGAAGTCACAGTCACGCGCGCCCCGAAACCGCCCGCCCCCAAACCGTCGGCGTCTGTATTTGTGTAGATCGTTGCTGGGCCCTGTCCGCCCGTCGGATTTTGATAAGTAACAATGACCTTTCCGCTGGGGCCGACGGCAATCCCACCGTAGCTGCCGGTAGCGCTTGGAATAGTCTGCTGGGCGTGTCCAACAAATTGATCCCATGCTCCGAGTCCGGTAACAGCCGCGCCTTTTGCGACCATGTTGTTGCTCAAGTTCCAGTCAACCCACACACTGCCGCTACCAACAGCGATCGAAGGCTGATCGACGCTGCCCGTTCCCGCCGTTACCGGCGCGCTGAATGTCGCACCGCCGTCAGTACTAAGCACAACATTGATCTGATTCAGCCCTGAATTTATGTAAACCATGAACAGGTTGCCAAATGTATCCCAAGCAGCCTGCGCGTCGCAGCACGCGGCGTTTGTGACAACGGTGCCGTGCGTCCAGCTTGCACCGCCATTCGTGGTATATGATCTGTGAATACTGTTGGAGCTGAGATTAGAAAAAACGACTATGTTTTGGGTGTTCGTAGGGTTGACGACCATGAACGACTCGTCCTCGTTACCGGATGTCGCGCTTGCATTGACAACGGTTCCATTACAAGCGAGAGGCTGATCAAGAAATGCCGGATCGACAGGAATTCCGGGACGCTCTGGCGGCTTATGCGGCTTTGGATCGAAGATTTCTTGTTCCGCTTCTTCTTCTGAGGGCGGCGTCTGCATTGGTGAGAAACTACGCGGCTGCTCCTTGAGGCGCATCGAAAGATAACGCTCGCCAAAGATGCCGTAATCGACAACAGGAGCAAGCGTTGAAGCCCAAACGCCGTCCTCTAACTCGTCCAGCGACGATGCAAAAGCGCTTGGCCCTGATATCAAAAATACGAATAGAAAAGCTGCAAATAAGACGACGCGTCGGTCATTCGACATGGATGAACACCCTCCGGAAAAACAAATAAACTGCTGTCCACCTTTCGACCGAGCCGGACGACATCCCAGAACAAGGCAAAACAGGGATACGGCCAATGATAGTAGCGAAATTATAATACCTTTTGGGTAAAAACAAAAGAAATAATCGTGCCGGATCGTGCATCAACCGGTTTTTGGCAGTGGGCAGTTCGACAAGCAGGTTGTCAAAGCTTGCGCATTGTTCAACAGCTGGAAAACCATGTCATATCGAGAAAGTTGTGTCATATCGGGAAAACCATGTCATATCGGGAAAGTTGGTATTTCAAAATACAGATCTCGATGGTATGTTCAAGACATGTCGAGGGAAATTTCCAATTTCAGAGTTCCCACTTGCTGACCAAGCGACACGGACGGCGATCACGCCGGGCGGTAGTAGATCAATTGCAATTTTGAATAATGAGGAGTAGTATGAGTTCGAAACAACGAAAATTGGGCCTTTTCACGATGAAACCCACGCTGCCCGTTCTGTTTTTGTTTGTCATCTGCATTTTTGCGGCAAGTGACACCCGCGCGGCTACGCTGACTGTAACAACAACAGCCGATACCAACGACGGCGTGTGCGATGCGGACTGCAGCCTGCGCGAAGCCGTCGCAGCAGCAGCAAGCGGCGACACGGTTGTTTTCTCATCGCTTTTCAACACCCCCCAAACCATCACCCTAACCCTCGGCCAGATCACCATCGACAAAGATCTCACTATCACCGGAACCGGCCAAAACCTCGTCACCATCAGCGGCAATATGGCCGGGCGCATTTTTAATATTTCAAATAATTCAAGCGATGCTGATGTGACTATGTCGGAAATGAAACTCCGCGACGGAAAGACCGACCCCGAGTCGGGAGGCGCCATTTCTATCGTAGGCGGAAGCCTCACTCTCACGGGAATGGAATTCACCAATAACATGTCACGCCAGCCGCCAAACCCCTCCTCAGGTGCAGCCATTTTCGGTTTGGGCTCAACGGTAACCCTGGCCAACTTATATGTTCATCATAATCCGTATCCTAGTGCCATTTCTGTTGGAGGAACGCTTAATATCAGCGATTCGGTCTTAGACAACAACTTTTCGGGATTAGGCGCCACCACGCTGAATATGATCAACACGACTGTATCAGCGTGCATGTTTGACGGCATTGGCGGAACCAATTTGACCATTACCGATTCAAGAATAATTAATAGCGGTCGCACAGGAGTATTAGCGATTGCCACAAACGGGACAACGACAATCGAAAACACAGTCATTTCGGGCAATATGGACAGTGGCATTTCATGTGATGGTTTGACGCGGATCAAGAATTCAACAATAAGCAATAACCAGTCTTTCGATTGGGGCGGTGGCATTTTAAATGGCGGAACGATGTACGTGACCAATTCTGCAATCACTGGAAATACAGCCAATCTGGGTGGAGGGGTTTTTACATTTTCTGGTCAACAGGTGTTTCTTACAAATACGACCGTAAGCGGAAATTCTGCCTTAGGCGCCGCCGCGTCAAGTTTTGGAGGAGGCATCTACAATGAAACGGCCAATGGTCCTGGATCGCACATAACGCTGATTAACTCCACAATCGCCAACAATTTCTGCAGCGGTAAGGGTGGAGGAATTCGTCACAATAATTCAGGGAGCATCCGGATAAAAAACACGATCATTGCTCAAAACACGTCCGGGTCCAGTAGTGAGGTTGACGTATCGGGGGCGATCATTTCGAACGGTGTCAATCTTATCGGGAATACTACCGGAAGTTCTGGCTGGATTGCTGCTGACTTGCTGAACATAAATCCAATGTTGGCATCGCTGGCTGACAACGGCGGTTCGACTCTGACTCAGGCGCTTTTGCCCGGCAGTCCGGCGATCAATGCGGGAAATAATTCAGTGGCGATCGATCCGCAGACGCAGATGCCTTTGACGACGGATCAGAGAGGATTTTTGAGGTTTTATGGCGGGGCATCTTCGACAGTGGATATTGGGGCTTATGAAGTTCAGCCTGAGATAACCGGAACCATTACTTACGGCAATGCGATGGGAGCGCCTACGCCACGATTTGTCTCGGGTGTTTTGTTGACCGCTTTGGGTTCACCGGATCTTATGGCGACGAGTCGGTCCGATGGAACTTATACGCTTGGCGGTTTTGGGAGCGGGGCTTATACAGTTACACCTTCAAAGACGGGTGGAGCAAATGGTATTTCGTCATTTGACTCTGGACTGATCGCAAAGCACGTTGCCGGAATAACTCCGTTGACAGGTAATCAGTTGGTCGTCGCCGATGTGAGCGGCAATGGAACTTTGTCATCATTCGATGCCGGACAGATCGCACGTTATACAGTAGGGCTGAACGGGTTCGGCTCGTCCGCAAACTGGATATTTATTCCGGCGAACAGGACGTATTCGTCGGTGAATTCGACGCAAGCGAATGAGGATTTTATTGCTTTGTTGATGGGCGATGTCTCCGGCAACTGGACGCCATAAGACGAAAGAATTTTTAGCCACAGATAAACACAGATGACACAGATTGAGAAAAAGAATGCACAAGCCCGCGCGTGAGCAAGGGCGTAACATCGAACGTTGAGTATTTCACCCTTACTAACGTGCGGGCTTGTGCAACTTGCTGATGGGTGATGTGTC
>JBGARA010000026.1:0-44530 GCA_044230475.1 Pyrinomonadaceae bacterium
AACCTAAATCGGAAGTGGAAAATAGAGGTCAGAACGAAAGAACCCAGTCGCTATCGCTCCCGGTTCTGACACAGTATGTATCCAAAGGGCAATTTGCTTATACCGGCTTCGCATGGGCATCTCGAAGCAATATTGAAAGAGCCGACGGGCGAGCGGCGCGGCGTTGCGCTGGTGTGTCATCCGCATCCGCTCGGCGGCGGGACGATGCATAACAAGGTCGTGTTTCGTGTCGCGGCAGGACTTGTCGATGCCGGACTAACTACTCTGAAATTCAACTTTCGCGGGGTTGGTGCTTCGACGGGTGTGCATAACGAGATCGAGGGCGGCGTTGAGGACGTGTGCGATGCGCTCGCGTATTTGAAGGCGACTTATCCCGGCGAAGAGGTGACGCTCGCGGGGTTTTCGTTCGGTTCGCGAACCGGGATGGAGGTTGGCGTGGCGGACGATAGCGTCGTTCGGCTGATCAGCATCGGGACGCCGGTCGAGAAATACCGCGATTACGATTTTCTCGCGCAGGTTAAAAAGCCGATACTTTTTGTGCATGGCGACAAGGATGAGTTTTGCTCGGTCGAGAGTTTGAGGTCGCTGACGGACAGGATACCGCATGCAGAGGTCGACGTATTCGAGAACTGCGGACACTTTTTTGACGAGCATTTGAGTGAGTTGCGCGAGGTTGTGCGTGGGTGGACTTTGAAGAATATTTAACGCAAAGACGCAGAGGTGCAAAGACGCAAAGGAAAATCAGATAGAAAATGTAGGGTCTTATTTCTGCCTTTGCGGCTTTGCGGCTTTGCGTTGAAAAGAAATATATGAACGAAACAACACGAGATGCGGCGATACGGTTGACGATGATGCCGCGGGATACTAATGCTCATGGGACGGTTTTTGGGGGCGTTATTTTGAGCTACATCGACGTCGCGGGTGGCGTCGAGGCGGTGCGCCATACTCGGCATAACCGTTTTGTGACGGTCGCAATGAAAGAGGTCATCTTTCACGAGCCCGTTTTTATCGGCGATCTGGTCAGTTTTTATGCGAAGACTTTGCGCGTAGGCAACACGTCAATCACTATTCACGTCGATGTCGAAGCCGAGCGTTTTGGCACGCCCGGTGTTCTTGTGAAGGTTACCGAAGCCGAAGTTACGTTTGTCGCAATTGGCGAGAATCGGGAAAAGGTGCAGATCGGAAAATAGACGCTATTTTGTGGAAACACATTCAGCCCTTAGAATAGAAACATAGGAGATTTTTTTTAATGCCACATATTATTGCCGAAACGGCAAATGGAACAGTTGAATTTGATGCGGAGTCGGGTAAGAAACTCGTGCTCGCCATAGAAGACAACGGTGTTGATATCCTGCACCGCTGCGGCGGCAATGCACGATGCACGACTTGCCGCGTTGAGGTTTTGTCGGACAATGTCGGCGAGAGGACAGAGGACGAGGCGGCTATTCTGTCAACTAAAGGCGACATAAGCGATATTACGAGGCTTTCCTGTCAGATCAGATTGTCGGATGACATCCACGTCCGCGTCATCAATCAGGCAAGCGTAATGGGCATCGATCCGGGAACACGGCCGGAAGAATAAGAAAAAAGGGAGATAAGGAAACATGGGAACGAATACTACTTACACTGCAAAAACTTTTGACCTCAGCGATCTGACCGGCATTTCAAACGAGACGCTCGCGATGCACTTTAAGCTGTACGAAGGTTATGTGACAAACACCAACACCTACAATCAGCGCATTGCCGACATGATCGGCGCAGGTACGCTCGATGCTACACAGGTCGCGGCGTTCAGCGAGATCAAACGTCGATTCGGGTTCGAATACAACGGCATGGTGCTGCACGAATATTACTTCGAAAATATGATGAAGCACGGCACGGGAGACCCAACGGATGGCAATTTTCGTGCGGCGGCCGAGGCGAGTTTTGGCAGTTATGATGTCTGGAAGGCAGATTTCGTAAACACCGGCAAAATGCGTGGCGTGGGTTGGGCTGCTTGCTACCAAGACCCGTCGAACGGCGCGATCTCGAACCACTGGATCAACCTCCACGAAACCGGCAACGTTGCCGGTTACAAACCGATCCTCATCATGGACGTTTGGGAACATGCGTTTATCAAAGATTATGCACCGGTCGATCGACCAAAATACATCGAGGCTTTCTTCTCGAATATTAACTGGGGCGTTGTAAATTCGCGGCTTGGCTAGATTAGTAGCCACAAAAAGGCGCAAAATACGCAAAAATGAGATAATTTATTTTTGCGTTTTTTGCGCCTTTTTTGGCGATAAGTTTTATGATCGAGGAAAAGGTCTTAGTCCAGAAATTCCTTAACCGCAAACAACGGGAGCGGTTGAAAAAGCCCGAGTGGCTCAAGATAAAACTTGGCGATCCGCGTAATCAGAACGCCGTGCTCGACCTGATCTCGGGCCTCAATCTGCACACCGTCTGCCAGGAAGCAAAGTGCCCGAACATTTTTGAATGCTGGACCGATAAAACAGCGACGTTCATGCTAGGCGGTGACACTTGCACGCGGCACTGCGGATTTTGCGCGGTTAATAAGGGTGCACCGATGGACCTCGATCCGCAGGAACCCGTCCACGTCGCCGAAGCGGTAAAACATCTCGACCTCAAGCACGCAGTTATCACTTCAGTTAACCGAGACGACCTGCCCGATGGCGGATCGAAGCATTGGGCCGAGACGATCTTTCGCGTGCGCGAGATGAATCCGGAGTGCAAGGTCGAAGTGCTGATACCTGATTTCAATGGCGACGAAGAGGCTCTGAATAATGTTCTACGAGCTCGTCCCGACGTTCTAAATCACAACACAGAAACCATCGCTCGTCTCTATCGCCGCGTTCGGCCTGATGCAGTCTACGAGCAGTCGATGGAGTTGCTGACGCGGGCCGCTCATTGGCGCGACACCCATCAGCCGGCAATGCTCACCAAGAGCGGCATCATGGCGGGGCTCGGCGAGACTTTTGAGGAGGTCGTCGAATTGATGCGTGACCTCCGCAAAGCGTCGTGTGACATCATGACCATCGGACAATACCTGCAGCCATACGAAAAACGGCTGCCTGTTGAACGCTACGTCACGCCCGAGGAATTTGCCGAGTGGAAAAAAATCGGTGAAGAAATGGGCTTCAAGCATATCGAGTCGTCACCGCTGACGCGCAGTTCCTACCATGCTCGGCAGCAGACGGAATCGGGAGAAACAATCGAGTAACATATGAACGAAAACGAAAAACAACAAATTATTGATGTACTAAACAAGATCCTTGAACTCGAACTAGCGGGTGTCGTGCGTTACACACATTACAGCCTGATGGTCTTTGGCTACAACCGCATTCCGATCGTGTCGTGGCTGAAGGGCAACGGCGACGAATCACTGATGCACGCGCATAAGGCAGGCGAATTTGTGACGATGCTCGGCGGGCATCCGAGTTTAAAGATCGGCCCGCTGCTCGAAACTGAGAAGCACGACATCGGCGACATTCTGCGTGAGAGTCTGGAACAAGAGACAACGACCCTCAACGCGTACCGTGAGTTACTCGCACTTACGGACGGAAAATCCGTCTCGCTCGAAGAATATGCCCGCGAAATGATCCTTCAGGAAGAGTTGCATCTGGACGAAGTCAACAAGATGCTTCGCAAACCCGGCGAGATCGCACCTTTCAAAGAATAGTCGCGTGAAGATACTTGAAACCGAAAGACTCACTTTACGAGAAATAGACTCCGCTATAGATGCGGAGTTTATTTTTGAATTACTGAACACACCGAAATTCTTAAAATACATCGGTGACCGCGGCGTGGGTTCGTCCGAGCAGGCAAGTACGTTTATCGAAGATCGCTACCGGCAGAGCTATCTTGATCACGGGTATGGCCTTTATACGGTTGAGCTAAAAAGCGACAATACGCCAGTCGGTGTTTGCGGCTTCGTAAAGCGCGATCATTTCGAATTCGCCGATATTGGCTTTGCATTTCTGCCAGAATTTGAGGGCAAAGGTTATGGCTTCGAGTCTGCAAATGCCATCCTGGATCATGGCCGCTCGAAACTAGGCTTTACAAAAGTCCTGGCGATCACTTCACATGACAATGACGTTTCGGGTAAACTCCTCGAGAAACTGGGATTTCATTTCGAGCGCGTAGTTACATCACCCGAGGGCGAGGATCTGAAACTTTTCGAAAAGCAATTATGAGATACGGCCTCATTGCCGGTAATGGCCAGTTCCCTTTTCTAGTGGCGGAAGGTGCGCGCAAAACAGGAGCATCCCTGGCTGTTGTTGCGATAAACGAGGAAACGGATCCAAGCATTGATAGGATTGCTGACAAAATAACCTGGGTCGGTATCGGACAGCTTGGCAAAATGATCTCTTTTTTCAAAAGAGAAGGTGTCACACATGTGATCATGGCGGGACAGGTCAAGCATGTGCAGATTTTTTCCGGTGCGCTCCCTGATCTGCGAATGGTTAGGATGTTGTGGAATTTACCTCGGCGAAACACTGATGCGCTGATCGGCGGCGTTGCCGACGAGCTTGCAAAAGAAGGCATTGAGCTGATCGATTCCACCTTTTTCAATAAAGACATGCTCGCCGCTGAAGGTGTACTGTCAAAACGCAACCCAACTGATACCGAGCAAGAAAATATCGAATACGGCCGGTATATTGCTGAAGAGATCGCGCGGCTCGACCTAGGACAGACGATCGTTGTCAGAGCAAAAGCCTGTGTAGCGATCGAAGCAATGGAAGGAACGGACGCAACCATCAAGCGTGCCGGTGAGCTTGCAAATGGAAAACTCACTGTCGTCAAGGTCGCCAAACCCGATCAGGATATGCGTTTCGATGTTCCGGTGATCGGCATTCCAACCGTAAAAACAATGATCGATGCGGGAGCTACTTGTCTGTCTGTTACGGCAGGCAAGACTCTTATTTTTGACCGTGAGAAAATGCTCGACTTGGCAAATACAAACAAGATCTGCATTGTTGGCTCCTAAACCAGAAACAATTCATCCCGTTTCTGCGTAAAACAGCATTACGTCACCACAAAAATAAAGGATACGAAGAAGACATATATGAAAAAGAACCTGTTTGCATTTGTTTTAGTATTAACTCTCGTTTTTCAGTCGCTTGCTCAGACAGCGATCAAGGTCACTCCCGACGAAAAGAAGATCGTAGAAGGCGTGACGGCTAAACAGCTTAGCGATTACCTGTACTTTGTCGCCTCCGATGAAATGGAAGGCCGCGACACACCCTCGCGCGGGCTCGATACCGTTGCGAAATTCATCGGCATGAATCTGTCCAAATGGGGCTTTAAGCCGGCGGGCGATGATGGCACTTATTACCAAAAAATAGCGATCAGGTCCGAGTCTACCGATCCGGAAAAAAATAGCCTACAGATCGGCGGCCAAAACTTTGCGTTTGCCGACGATTTTTTCAGATTGTCCGGCAACATCTCGGAGACGGCTTCGCTTGTTTTTGTTCGGGATGGTTGGATGGTCAAATCGAAAAATATTGATGCCTATAAAGGCGTCGATGTTCGTGACAAGTTCGTCGTTGTATATGGTAAAGGTTTTCCGCGCGCAGCCAGGGCAACAGACTTGCCGTCAGGCGTTACGGAAAACGATCTCAAAGGAACGAAAGGCACAGATTGGGCCGACCCGTTGACTTATGCCAAGAGCAGCGGTGCGAAAGGCATCATCCTCATTGCATCACCGGAAACACAAGGAGCGTGGGCTCAGCTTCGAAACTTTCTTGGACGCGGCAATTCTTATCCGGAAAAACTGCGGGATACGCCTTCGGACAAGAGCGATTTTCCCGCCATGCTGGTTTCCGATAAGGTTGGCGACGCGATTTTTGCCAGTGAGTCCGCAAACAAGGATTCCGCGGCAGCATTTGCGATAAACAAAACTGCAGCTATCAATCTCAGCGGAAAAGTCGAGATAAAATGGTCGCAAAATGTTGTTGCTGTTTGGGAAGGCAGCGATCCCGTCTTGAAAAATGAAACGGTCGCTATCGGCGCTCATTACGATCATGTCGGCACTAATCAACATGCGGGAGGCCCGGACAAGATATGGAACGGTGCCGACGATGACGGTTCCGGCACGGTCGCTGTTTTGTCCATCGCTGAGGCATTGGCAAAGGCTCCAAAGCGGCCAAAGAGGTCAGTGCTGTTCGTATGGCATTGCGGTGAAGAAAAGGGATTGTGGGGCAGTGAATATTTCAACAAGTTCCCGACTGTTGATATTAAAAAAGTCACCGCACAGCTCAATATCGACATGATCGGCCGGAGCCGAAAGGCAGATGATACAAATCCTAAAAACAAAAATTTGACGGACGAAAATTCGATCTACGTCATAGGTTCGGAGATGATGAGTTCGACGCTGGGATCGATCGTGAAAGGAGCAAACGCAGGTTATCTAAATCTGGGATACGATTACAAATATGACGATCCAAAGGACACAAACCGGTTCTTTTTTCGTTCGGATCATTTTAACTACGCGGTAAATGGCATTCCGATCACGTTTTGGTTCGATGGCGTTCACGAAGACTACCATCAGCCTGGCGACGAGCCGCAGAAGATCGATTACAACAAAATGGAAAAAATTTCGCGCACCATTATGATCACGATGTTAAAGCTAACGGATCTAAAAGAAAGGCCAAAAGTCGATAAGCAGCTCCCGCCCGAATTGACGCGCAGATAGGCGAAGCACAACAATATACACATGAGCCTGAAAGACACTATAATTGCCGACCTAACGGCGGCGATGAAAGCAAAAGACGCGGATAAACTTTCGACGCTGCGAATGGTGAAATCAAACTTGATGAATCGCCAGATCGACAAAGGCGGCGAACTGACTGACGACGAAATAATGAAGGCGTTGCAGTCGTTGGTCAAGCAGCGCCGCGATTCGGTCGAGCAATATGAAAAAGCTGGCCGCACCGAGCTTGCCGAAAAAGAAAAGGCCGAGATCACGGTGATCGAAACTTACCTGCCGCAAGGAGCGACACAAGCAGAGATCGACGCCGCCGTCGAAGCCGCGATCGCCGAAACAGGAGCTTCGTCGATGAAGGACATGGGTACCGTGATGAAGGCCACGATGGCTCATCTCGCCGGAAAAACCGCGGACGGGAAAATGGTCAGCGAAACTGTGAAAGCGAAACTGTCGTAATTACGCGACAAAACGCACAAGCCCGCACGTAAGTAAAGGCGATTCATTCAACGTTGTGTGTATCGCCTTTATTCACATGCGGGTTTGTGCAAGAAATCTACCCAAAAATATTCCTGACCTTATCGATCAGCGACTCGTCTGAGAAATCAACATCCTCGATCTCAGCGAGTTGTTCGAGAAGTTTGCGTTGCTCTTTGGTAAGTGTCTTGGGCGTGACAAGCGTAACTGCAACAAAAAGATCGCCTTTACCACGCCCGCCGAGGTTTGGCATTCCTTGGCCTTTGATACGAAAGATCGTGCCGGTCTGTGTACCTGCCGGGACTTTTAATTCTTCTTCCCCGTCCAGTGTTTTAACCGTGATCTCAGCACCTAATGCAGCCTGTGCAAATGTGATCGGAACTGCGGAGTAAAGATCAGCTCCCTGTCGCTCGAAGTTGTCATTTGCGGCGACGTGAATAACGATGAACAGATCACCCGATGGCCCGCCGTTGACGCCTGCCTCGCCTTCGCCCGTGACACGTAGCCGCGAACCTGTCTCAACGCCCGCAGGTATCTTGATCTCGATCGTTTTTTCTTTTTCGACTCGCCCTGCGCCGCGGCATTTTTTACAAGGCGTTTTTATCACCTTGCCCTGTCCCTGACAATTTGCACAGGTGCGCATGACCGAGAAAAATCCCTGGCTGTAGCGTGTTTGTCCACTCCCCGCGCACGTAACGCACGTGTCGGCAGTAGTTCCCTTTTCTGCACCGCTGCCGTCACATTCACCGCATTTTTCGAGACGCGGAATGCGAAGTTTTTCGTCCTTGCCGGTCGCTGCGTGTTCTAATGAAATTTCCAGATCGTAGCGAAGATCGGAACCGCGTTGGACCGTCGTTCGCCTCCGCCCCTGCTGGCCGAACATATCGCCAAAGCCGAAGATATCGAAGATGTCCTCGATGTTGGAAAAACCCGGATCGAACCCGGCACTTCCCGCTCCGACGCCCTGATGCCCAAACCTGTCGTAAGCCGCGCGCTTTTGCGCATCCGACAGCACGGCATACGCTTCGGCTGCTTCTTTGAATTTCTCTTCCGCCTCCGGATTGTCCGGATTTTTGTCCGGGTGATACTGCACCGCCAGTGCTCTATATGCCCGTTTTATCTCAACCTCCGTCGAGGTCCGTGTCACACCTAATATTTCGTAATAATCTCTTTTGCTCATTCAAATAAACGTCTTGAATCTCAAAAGCGCCAGTCCAATCGAATGAACTGACGCTCCTTTTATTTTGCGACATTCGCCACAATTTCTCAAGTGGTTTTTCGACGCTCTTTATGACACAGGCGGCATAGAAGAATTCGAGTGTCCGACCCATAAAGCCGAGCCCACTCGGCTACTGACTCTCGATATGTTTGACCATTGTTATACGGGTACCGTCATCTACCTGCTCGAAACTAACCTCGTCCATAAGGCCTTTGATGAGTTTGAGGCCCCAGCCGCGTCGGCCTTCGTCGGGTGAGATCGGTTTGGCAAGTTTGTCGGCGAGACGCAGGCCGCGATTTGAAACGGTGATCGTGATCTTGTCGCTATCGACCACGAACTTTTGATATATCTTGCGGTCGGGACTTAGTGAATGTTCGGTCGCGTTAATGCAAGCCTCGACAAGAGCGGTCTTGATTTGATTGATGGCTTTTGCAGTAAATTCGTGGCGTTTTGCGATCTCCTCGACGGTGTTGGCAGCGATCATTTCGGTGTTGTCCCCCATCGGGAAGACGAAATCGTATTCGTTAGCGGCCTTTTCCGCAGACGCCGGAATTTCTGCCCCAAGAATGCCGGCAAGCAGCTCAACCTGTTTGCGGCTTGAGCCGTATGCATTTCTCGCGTTGAGAGCTTCCATCGCTTCGGGCGAAAAACCTTCGGGAGCGATCAGCCATAGCTTAAACCGCTCGAAGCCGCAGTTCAATGCTGCCATCTCTAATCGGTCACACCAGAACTCGGTCGTTTCACGATTGGCTTCGAGCTTTGATTCGATCTCGGCGGCGATCCACGCGGTTTCTTCCTGTCCGTCGGCGTACGTAAAACCGAGTGCGACCGCAGAGGCCTCGATGTCACACACCTCGTTCAGCTTTGCATAAAAATCGCCGGTGTGGGCAGCGTAAACGATGTGCGGCAAAGTGATCTTGGCGTTATCTTCTTTGACAGCTTTGACTATCTTTTCATCGGAACTTCCTTTGAACTCAGCCTTGAATTTGCCGTAGTCGATCAACGCAGGCGCGACCTGTCGCCCGTCAAAGTTGCGAAGCATCTCGAGCAAGCCTATCGCCGAGCTTCGCCGATAGAACCGCGCCATCAGCTTTGGTGCACGCTGTACGTTTTCCGTCAACGCTTCCCCGACTGCCAGAGCACGAGTGTCGCCGTCGATCTCAAGCCTTGAACGAGCCCGCAGGTAATCTCGGAGCACGATGTTCGAAGTGTCAATATGGACAATGCCCGAGCTGACGTCGATGATCTCGCTGCTTCGCAAGGCGTCGAGCGTCGCACGAAAATCATTGTCGCCGAGTCCGGCATGTCGCTTCCAATACGCAGCCGGAGCGTTGCCATTTGTAAGTGAAAGATTTTGTGCAAGCAGTCGCAAAATATTTTGCTGAACCCCTGTATCGGGCATGATGCGGTCAAAAATCCCGTCAAGATATCTTGCGATGCGTCCGCCAAATATCTCGTCGGTGTAGGTTTGTTCGACACGGTCAAACCGGTCGAGAGCGACGTTTGCAGCAGCCGCTGAGGCAAAGAGCGATGTCGTATACACAGCATTGCCGCCGAGTTGCACCGCGATCAGGTCGCGAGTCTGGTCGTTGATCACAACGCCCGTTCTTGACGAAAGACGCTCGACAAATTTTCCTGCTTCCGCAAAAGTAAGCGGCTCGACCGCCATTGCCGGAAACAAAGTCCTGGCAAACAAAAAACGGCGTTGGCCCGCGAATACGAACGGGATCGACGCATGCGAAAAAAGGTCGATCAGGTCTTCGATAAATGCTTCGCCTCCAGTTAGTTGCGAAGCAACATGTAAGCCGTCGATCATTACGAACGTCTTTGCATTATTCGCCGCCGCCCGCAGCGGAGCACTTAGGCAATTTCGCACGAACGAGCGATCGTCTGTTGTATCGCTTTTGTATGTTTCAAGAAGCCTGTCGATCCACGGAGCGTCGGAGGGCAACGAGAGTTCAGCGATTTCATTGAGCTTCGGCGAGACACCGATCATGCGTGCGTCATGTCGACGAAAAGCGACCGCTTGAAGCAGGAATTCGGACAAGAAACGCCGTGCTGCGTTTGCGGCGGTTTCGTCGCCATGCTTTACCTCGAAATAAGAAGGTATTGCGGCGTCGTGCGAGATAAAAAGATGGTCATACGCCTGTCGCAGCAATTCAGAAGTGCCCGCAGACGGCACGGCGAGCAGACAAAGACCGCTCGAAGCACCTTCACCTTTTGCATGTTTCAAAAGGCGTTCAAGCTCCGCAGTCCGGCCAACAAAATCCGCAGGCTCGACTCGCGAGAAAATAGTGTTATGCGATCCTTGTCTCATCAGATCCGGCGACACCTATCGAAGGCCATTCATCTCCTCGTAAGTTCGCACGCGATTTCGGCCCTCGTGTTTTGCTTCGTAAAGGGCTTTGTCGGCCGCCGAAACAAGATCAGCCGAAGCACAAAGTTCTGCCGAACAGCTTGCAACGCCGATGCTTGTCGTCACCAGCCGATGAGGAAAGTCAGCATGCTCAATATTACTGCGTATGCGTTCGGCGATGGCTGCGGCTTCTTCGCTTCTGGTCTGCGGCAAGAGAATAGAAAACTCTTCCCCTCCGAAACGAGCTGCCACATCGGCGCTTCGCAGCGTGTCGCGAATGACATTAGCGACGATCTTCAATGCCTCGTCACCAGCCGGATGGCCGTAGGTATCGTTATACGATTTGAAATTATCGACATCGAGCATCATAAAACTCATCGGAAAGCCTTCGCGATTGGACCGCTTTACCTCTTCGGACATGCGTTCCTCCATGTAACGGCGATTCAAAAGTCCGGTCAGAGCATCTGTCACAGAAAGCTGTTCAAACTCACCGGCCTTCTCCTTAAGAGTTGCCCGGTCGATCGCCACTGCTATCTGCGGAGCAAGTGCCTGAAATACATCAAGGGACTTTCTGTTAAATGGTTTGCCGTCTGCCCTGTCCGTAAAGCTCACAATGCCGACCGTGCGCGACCCGACGTTTACAGGACAACTCAAGAACGAAGGTGTCTTGTATTTCCTGTCAGACGGGGCCGGCGGCAATCCGGTTTTGGTGACATCCGTTACGATAACTGCTTCGTTTTTTGTCAGAACGATCTTTGCGGCACGTCCGCCAATCTCTTCACCTTCTACAGGCTGGTTTCTTGCTCCGATCAAAGCTTTGACCTCAAGCTTGCCGGTTTTTTCATTTACGATCAGCAGCGAAGCTCGCTCGGCATTCATCATTTCGGCAGCATTTCGCGTGAGATTCTGCCAAAAGTCGTCCACATCGACATCCTTCAGGCTTTCGCCGAACATCCTGACAGCATTGGAAATTTCTTCACGGCTTGACACTTCATTTCTCAACCGAAGGATCTCAAGTTGGGGAGCGATGGAGTGACAAATGCGAGCGATCTGCCGTTTTGTAACTTCCGAATCGATCGGGTCGAGAATAGCCACAGCCGCCGAAACATCGCCTCCGACCCCGATCGGAAACATACACATTACTCGTTCAGATTCCTTGGAATTCTCGCTCAACTCCAAAGGCATTTCGTTTTTATACGACTCGACAAGACGTTGGTCATCAGGCGTGATGCCGATGCGCACCCTTCGATTTTTCATCTCGCCAAAAGTGGCGGTATTTTCAAATTTCCCGTCAAGCTTTTCCAGCCACACCAGTGCTTCAAGGCCATACTGATGAGCTATGAAATCAAGCATCGAAACAGTTGCTTGGGCATAGTCCGTCTTAAGTATCGATCCAAAGAAGGAACGCCACGCGCGAGCCTCTTCGCTGCGATATTCCACGCTGCTTATCGGCGCCTCGGAAATTCCCGGCTGTATGTTTGTACTTTGATCTTCAGTGTCGGAGATTTCTTCGCTTATTTTACTTTCGATGTCCAGAGCAGTTTCGACTTCGATTACTTCAGGCTCAGGAGTCGTTTCTTCAGATACTTCTTTTGTCTTTACTTCGCTGATGAGGTGTTCGATCTGTCCGGCAGTTTTGGTCAGAGCATCGGACGAGCCGGTCAACAAAATGTTTTCAAAAAATTCGGAAGGAGGATATTCGCTCCAGTCGCCAGAAATTGCGCGCTCGGTAGCCTTTCGATAATTTTCAGCTTTAAGAAAGGTCCGTCCGACGATCGCAACAAAATGCTTGTCCGAATCCGTAACAGGGACCGCACGACAGTCCAGCCCTGCGTGACATTCGAAACCAACCATGCCGCCTGCTTCGACGGCCTTTTCGAGGGCCTGCCCGCAAAACTTGGCACAGGCGGGCGAGAATTGATTTCCCGGATTCAAATGCCGGCAGATCGAATTGTTATTTGACACAACGACCTGGCGCGAGTCTTCATCGACGATGGCTATCGCCAAGCCATTTGCCTCGGCAAGGCGGCCAATTGTCTCGCCGCCGATGATGTTTCCGGTATCGCTCATCTTTCGGATCTACTGAAGCTAAAAGCCTTATATTTACTAATCGGCAGCAGCAGTTGATACTTTTCTCAACTCGCAAAAACGCCTAATAACAACATTATTTCACTAAATCAGGCCCGGTCACTTGAAAATCTTGTCGGGATTTGGAAATTGGTTGGTTGAACAATATTTAACTGCTGGAAAACCATGTCATATCTAGAAAGTTATGTCGTTTCTAGAAAGTTATGTCATATCGCGAAAGTTGGTATTCCAAAAAAGCGATTTCGGCGCTAAGGTCAGGATATGAACAAGAACCGCATCAGCCACACGCCAAAAACCTCTCAATTCAGTCACACTCAGATCCGCCGCAAAGACACTATTCCCCAATGGATTTCATTCCCTCGGCGGCATTTTGCTGGATGTTGGGGTGCTCGTTGTTGATGCGGATGCAGGCGGCAAAATGCCGCGGTTTTATCTCGACAAGCTTGGGCGAAACGGTGCTGCATTCGGGAATGGCATACGCACAGCGTGTGTGGAAATGACAGCCTTTTGGAGGATCGATCGGCGACGGCACATCGCCTTTCAGGATGATGCGTTCGCGTTTTGCTTCGATCTCAGGATCAGGGACAGGCACGGCGGAGATCAGGGCTTGCGTGTACGGCATCAGCGGGTCGCGATAAATTTCCTTGCCGTCCGCAAGCTCGACGATACGCCCGAGATACATCACCGCCACGCGATCAGACAAATGGCGAACAGCACGTAGGTCATGCGAGATGAAAAGATAAGTGAGGTTCTTTTCAGCTTGCAGCCGCTCCATCAGATTCATGATCTGAGCCTGAATTGATACATCGAGTGCGGAGATCGGTTCGTCGGCAACGATGAATTCAGGATCGACTGCCAATGCTCTCGCGATGCCGATACGCTGACGCTGGCCGCCGGAAAATTCGTGCGGATAACGTTTTACAAAACGGCGGTTGAGGCCCACGGTTTCCATGAGCTCCTGCACTTTCGACTCAACAGACTCGCCATTGGCAAGTCCGAACGTGCGGATAGGTTCGCCGATGATATTGCCGACCGTCATACGGGGATTTAGCGAAGCGTAAGGATCCTGAAAGATCATCTGAAGGTCTTTTCGCTGCTCACGCATCGCCGATTGGGGCAGATGCGCCAGGTCTTTGCCATTGTAAAAAACCTTGCCGCCGGTCGGTTCAGTCAATCGCAAAATCGCTTTGCCAAGCGTCGATTTGCCGCAGCCCGATTCACCGACGAGACCAAGCGTCTCGCCCTTTTTGATGTCGAGCGAAACACCGTCAACCGCTTTGACGTGCTTAGCGGCGCCGAACAACCCGCCACCCGAATGGTAGTGAACTTTCAGGTCTTGAAGAGCTATCAGATTATTGTCGTTAGTATCCATTCATTTCAACGCAAAGCCGCTAAGGTGCAAAGACGCAAAGAAGATATCTGTATTTATCTGTGTTCATCTGCGGCTAATTTCTCTTTTTTTGATTCAGAATATACATCGCTAGCAAAATGACAGAGCGAATCGTGGCCTTCGTTTATCTGAACGAACGGCGGAAACTCGCGGCGGCAAATGTCTTCAGCTCGTTCGCAACGCTCAGCAAACGGGCACCCCGGCGGCAGATGCGCAACGTCGGGCGGCAAGCCCGGAATTTGATACAACTCTTTTCCCTGTTCATGCGCAGGATCAGGGACGCTCTTAAGCAAACCTTTTGTATACGGATTTGCCGGCGTGGCAAAAAGCTCTCGTGTCGGAGCCTGCTCGAAAACCTTGCCGGCATACATCACGATGATCTTATCCGCCATACCGGCAACGACACCGAGATCGTGAGTGATCAGTATTACGCTGGTGCCCATCCGCGATCTTAGATCTTTGATAAGCTCAAGTATCTGAGCCTGAATAGTAACATCGAGAGCTGTCGTTGGCTCGTCGGCGATCAGCAATTCAGGGTCGCAGCTCAACGCCATCGCGATCATCACACGCTGACGCATACCGCCGGAAAACTCATGCGGATAGCTGTCGATGCGTTTTTCGGCATCGGATATGCCAACCATCTTGAGCATCTTGATCGCATGTTGCAGTGCCTGCTGTTTATCGTGGCCAAGATGGAGCCGGGTGACCTCCATCAACTGTGTCGAGACCTTGAGGAACGGGTTAAGCGAGGTCATCGGGTCCTGAAAGATCATCGCGATACGCTTGCCTCTGATCTTTCTGACATCGTCAATGGAAAGCCCAAGCACATCGATCCCGTCAAATGTGATCTTGCCGCCCGCGATCTGTCCCGGCGGTTCGGGAATCAATCGCATTACAGAAAGATTGGTCACCGACTTGCCGCTGCCCGATTCACCAACGATACCGAGTGTTTCACCTTTCTTGAGATCAAAGGTAATACCGTCAACCGCTTTCACAAGACCGTCTTCTGTCCTGAAGTAGGTCTTGAGATCGTTGACCGATAAAATTGTCTCAGGAGCGTGCGACATATTATTTTGATGAGAAGTTATACCTTATAACACCAGATACAGCAATCGGCTTGCCTTGTACAATCGTAGGCGAAAACCTAGCTCCGTATGCAGCCGTAGTGGTAGTATCTCGCAATAGAGAATTGCCACAAACAGGAAATGCCCTAAAAACGAGCCCTGTTTCATCAACCTTTACTCGAATGACCACCAATCCGGAAGCTCCTGCGTATTTTGCCCGAGCAGGATACTCAGGCCGTGGCAGTGAAATTGCCTTTCCGTTCAAAATTCCAACTCCTTCAGGGCTCACATATTTTTTTTGAACGTCGTAGAAGGCATCGTTCATATTTTTTGAAACATTTTCGATAAGAGCCGAACAGGCACGACTATCTTCAACTTTTTCTGCTTCTGCAGAAGACATCCCATAATGCTTAAGTGCCCTACCATAGCTATTAATAAAAAAATCGTTTGCCGCTGGATAGTCTTTATCCTTCAGATAGATCATCGCTATGCTCAAAGCGGCGGAATAGCCTTCCTTACTCTCACTGCCAAATCTCTTGTCTGCCGATGAAACCGCTGTCAGATAGGCTTGGACAGCAAGTTTAGATTTACCATTAAGAAAATATGTGTGAGCAAGTCCCTCGTAAGCATCAATTAGTTCGCGGTTCTTTAAATTCCCCAATTTTTCGAGAATGTCTATCGCACCTTGAAAATTCTGAATAGCTTTATCGAATTTGTTCTGCTGCTTCTGAGAATAGGCGAGATTCATAGTTGCGATAGCAGTATCCCGGCTTGTCGCCCCGTTTACTTTTTTACTTAGCTCGACCAGTTGCGTCGCCATTACCTCCGCTGCACCAAAGTCATTTGCACGTATCGCACTGACAACTTTTGCACTCAAATCATCGTAGGCTGCTCGCTCATTTGCCTGACCCAAACAAAGGAAAGCCGACGCCGTAATAATCAATATAATAGGCACAGGTTTCATCAGAATTTTCGTGTCTGCGGATCAAGGGCATCGCGTAAACCATCGCCTAAAAAATTGAGTGAAAATAGCGCCAGCGCCATCGTTAATCCCGGAAACAAAAGCTGCCACGGGAAGATAGCGATGTTCTTGACGCCGTCGGCGGCGAGGCTTCCCCACGATGCAAACGGTGCCTGTACGCCAAGGCCAAGATACGACAAGAATGCTTCGGTCAGCATCACGCTCGGAACGGTCAGCGTTGCATAAACGATCACCGGCCCCAAAGTATTCGGCACGAGATGCCTGAAAATAATTCCGAAGGTGGACACACCTGTTGCCCGCGCGGCCATTACAAATTCCTGATTTTTCAAACTCAGGACCTGTCCGCGAACAACACGAGCCATCGTCAACCATGAAACAAGTCCAAGTGCGAAAAACAATAAAAATATCTGACTCAGCCCTTGATTTCCAGCTCCGCCCAATGTTGTCGAGAGCCACTTTATCCACTCCGGTGTGCTCGGCCCGCCAAATACTGCAAGCAAAACGATAACGATCAGAATGTAAGGAATCGAGTAAAGGATATCGACGATGCGCATCATCAGGTTATCGATACGGCCGCCAAGATAACCTGCAACCGCCCCGTAAGATACGCCTATGATCAGGGACACTACGGTCGAAATAATACCGACCATCAGCGAGATGCGCCCGCCCTGCAAAACCCTTGCAAGAATGTCTCGGCCGGAGTCATCGGTTCCCATCAGGTGCTTCAATGACGGCGGCATTGCTTTTACCAGATCTCTGTCGCCAGGAATAAGATCGTAGGTATAACCGGTCGTCCAGGCTATGATCGCGGGGCCTATGATCACGGCAACGACCATTATCGCAAGCACGACCATGCCGAAGACGGCGAGCCTGTTGCGCAGCAGGCGCTTCCACGCGTCGCGCCACAGCGAGGCTCCCTTTACAATTTCTACATTCTCCGCCATAGAAAATTAATCGTAGCGAATCCGCGGATCTAAAAATCCGTAGCTGATATCAACGATCAGGTTAAAGACCATTATCAGTATCGATAGAAAAGCGACGATGCCGAGCGTTAATGGCTCATCACGATTCAGCACCGAGTTGATAAACATATTGCCGAGGCCGGGGATCGCAAATACCTTTTCGACAACAACCGTTCCCGCAAGCAATGCGGCGAGAGCCGGACCGGTGAACGAAACTACAGGAATAAGCCCGCCGCGGATCGCATGACGAAGCAGAACCGTTTTCTCATCAAGCCCTTTTGCACGAGCCGTGCGTATGTAATCGGATCGCATCACCTCGAGCATTCCTGCCCGAGTTAAACGAGCTATATAGGCCGCGTAGATAGCCGCAAGCGTACAAACCGGAAGGACAGTTCCGACGACTCCATCCCAGCGTGCGGGCGGAAACCAGTAAAGCCAAAAACTAAAAATGAGGACGAGTATAGGACCGAGAACAAAATTTGGTACCGACAACCCGAGCATTGCCAACGACATCGATCCGTAATCGAACCCCGAATTTTGTTTTAATGCAGCGATCGTTCCGGCTGTTAATCCGATAGCGAGAGCAAGGATATACCCCAAAATGCCGATCGTCGCCGAGTACGGAAGATGTTCGCGTATTATGTCGTTGACCGAGCGGCCCTGATATTTGAGCGAGTCACCAAAATCACCCCGAATGATGTTCGACATCATCATTCCATACTGCTGATACCACGGCAGATCAAGGCCATATTTTTTTCGTATGTTTGCTTCGACAGCGGGAGGCAGTTTCTTGTCGCTGATGTAAAAATTGCCGGGCGCAAGCCGGATCAAACCCCACGTCAGCGTTACGACGATCAACGCCATCGGAATTATGATCAGCAATCTGCGAATGATGAAACTTAACATCTATTTTGCGTCAGCGGCCTGCGTACTAACCAGATCTGCAAGCTGTTTATCAAACTGCGGATCGGGCACCGTCATAATATTTGCAACGTCCTTGTCCCACTTGGCCTGATCACGCTCGATATAAACAAATTTCCACGGGATCAGCGTTCCCGGATTTGGATACATACCTTTCACATATGGTTTCTTCATCCAGTTCGTTGCGTTCACGGTAAGCGGGATCATCGGAAGCTGCTCCATGAGAAGACTCTCGGCACGAGCCATCATTTCAAGCCGTTTCTCAGGATCAAGCTCAGCATTAGCGTCGTCGAGCATTTTATCGTATTTAGCATCATGAAAGCCCGAGCCGCCCTCATTCCCTTCACCGTATTGCAGCCCCAAGAACGTATAGGGATCCATGTAGTCGCCCGACCATAGGAACTGAGCAAAACCTTCATACTGCAGCGACTTAAAGAAAGGCAAAAACGTTTTGAACTCCATCGTCTTGAGCGGTATCGTAACGCCAAGATTCTGTTTCCACTGCGCCTGAATGAACTCGGCGATCGACTTGTTATTTTCGTTCGTGTTGAAAGTTATCGAAATACGATCGGTCGGGAAATTCGGGCATGACCAATTGCCTTCGCTTCCCTGCACCGGAAAGCCGGCTTCGGTAAGCAGTTTGCGGCCTTCCGCAGCGTTGAATTTGTAACGGCTTGCCCATGCATCAGGAGCGACGCCTTTCTCGGCACGCATCTGTTCGCTGATCTTTGCGACGGCTTTGTCATATGCAGGATAAATTCCGGTCGGAACCTTGCCGTAAAGCGGCTGTGTGACCTTTCTAAAATTCGACAATGCTTCCCGGTCAAGTCCCAGCAAAAATGCACGCCTGACCTTGATGTTGTCAAAAGGCGGCTTGTTTATGTTCATCGAGTAATACGCCGTAGCCGCCTCGGGAAAATTCATGTACTCGTCCTTATACACGCGAACGCTGTCGATCCATGACGTAAGAACGGTGTGATTCAAAAATGCGTCGACAGATCCGGCTTTGTAGAGATTCATTATCGTCGCGTTCTCTTCCAATGGGTAGAACTCCACCCGGTCGAGGTGGACATTCGCAGCGTCCCAGTAGTTCGGATCTTTTTCGACGACCAGCCGGTTGTACGGCAGATGTTCCTTAAGGCGAAATGCACCGCATGTAACGATGTGCTCCGGACGCGTCCAGTCTTTGCCGTATTTTTCGATCACGTGCTGCGGCACAAAACGAAAATATTGATGTGCCAGCATGCCGACAAAATACGGAGTGCTCTGCCGCAGGGTCATCCTGACCGTGTAGTCGTCAACGGCCTCGACTCCGATGTCCTCTGCCTTGACAGGCACAAGCTCAGCACCTTCGAGCGCCGCTTTTAACTTTGGATCCGCATCGAGCTGTTTTGCACGTTTCTTTTCATCCGCATCGACCGTCACCCGCGTTGCATGAATGACCTTGTGAAACTCAGTTTCCGGGCCAAATGCAGCGGCGGGTTTTTCGCTGTCGCCGCTCAAGTCGCTTTCCAGCAGAAACTTGTCGCCTTTTTTTACGAACAATTTTTCGCTGTTAAAGTCCTCGGCATATTTGATCACGCCGCCTAAAGTAACCGCGGTACGAGAGATCGTATCGGGAGCAAAGCCTCGACGCATGCTGTAAACAAAATCGTTTGCAGTGATCGGTTTGCCGTCGCTCCATTTAGCGTTATTACGAAGATGAAAAATAAATTCATCCAGTGTCGGGTTTGTTTCCCAGCTTTTTGCGATCGCCGGGATCGGCTGCTGATCCTTTGGCCCGTATTCGACCAAGCCGTCGTAAAGCGCCATAAAAATGCGCGCCTCGGGCTGCCCGTCCGGCAATTGCGGATCGAGAGTCTCGGGTTCAGAGCCCGTTACGTAGCGGACGATGTTTTCACTAGGCGGAACGGTTTTTCCAAAATAGCGAGAGCCGGCGGAGGATGAACAAGCGGCAAGAAATGAACTTATGAGCAAAAATGCGGCAAGAGTATGAGACCGGGTAAATTTTCTCATTGCCATATTTGAACTCCAACAAGATCTCAGACATTTGGGAGCGTGTAAAAAAGTTAATGCGAAACGGCAAATAATGCAAATCGGCTAAAAGATTCTATTTTGAAACTTTTGGCTGCCAACCGCTGTCGATACTAATGCCCTCAAGCGAAGTCGCGTCTATACCATTTACCTCAAAGCCCCTGACATAGGGTTTGACCAGCGAATATGCTATCGGAAAATACAACGGTATGGCGTCGAGTTCGCTAAGGGCATTTTCCTCGGTCAAAACGAAATGATCGGTCTCATCGGTGCCTAAGTCAGCAGCTTCGTGCTCAATTACTTCAGGTGTTGGTGTTACCGTCGGCTCTTTACTTTGCCCCTTTGATTCCTTCGACGAAATAGACTCGCCAACTTCTTTTTTCTTCGGCACACCAAATATCGCGGTCATGCCCGCCGCTTCGTCTAAGGTTGGAATCACAACTCCTCGCCGGACAAGGTCGTATTCACCCGTGACACGAGCGGCATCGATCTCGGACAGTTCTTTTACGATAATATCGGTGTCGAGGTTTAGGTTCTGTTTCCACATTTTGGCGACCGCACGCGCAACACGCTGTTGAGTATCGTTTCGATTTATCAACAGTCTTATCTTTGGGAAATTTGCTCCGTCGGCAAAACCTGCATCTTCGAGCAGCTTTTTTGCCTTTCGAGCGTCAAACGATAGCCGACCGGTTTTCTTATCCCCAAGCGGCAAAAAAGATGTAGCCGGTCTTGCTGTTCTTTCGAGTTCGCCGTCAGTTATACGATCGCGGTCTATCGATATAGCCAAAGCTTCGCGCACACGCCGGTCGCTGAAAGGCTCGTTCTTTGTATTAACCTCATAGAAATTCAGGGCACTGTGTGTCGTCTGTCGAAAATCGTCATAGGACGAAAGGATCTTCAGGGCAAGCGGTTCAAATTCTGCGTTGGTCAACACATCGATCTCGCCATTCTTATATGCAGAGAGAGCTGCTTCGGGATTTTCCTTGAATACGAACTTGACCTGTTCGAGACTTACACCGGAATTGTTCCGATATGAATCCGAACGGTCGAGGATCAGAATATCTTTGCCAACGCTGCTAACTGTAAACGGGCCGTTCGTCACAATGTCCACATCGAGCGGAATGCTTTCAAATTTGCTGCCGTCGCCGTAAATAGGGCGAAATATCGGGTTGGCAACCAGTTTCGGAAAATCCTTGTCAGGCATTTCCAGCGTCACCCGAAGCGTAATTTCATCGAGAGCCTCGACACCAAATTTTTCAGGTTTAGTTTTTGCGGTTGCAGCTTTGATTTCGAGAGGAGGTGCAGCGGTGAAATTTGCCGGCGGATGTTTGGCTTGATTTGGAGTTCTTACCGTCGAAACTGAGTTCGATTGTTCGCTGGATTGCAACTGTTCTTCGACAGCTAAAGACGAATGAACAAAATCGGCAGCTTCACTTGTCGATGACGACGCAACTTTGCCAGACTGTAGCCCAATAATGTTCTGAAACAGGTTGCGATGCGCGGCTTTATCCCCGAGAGTTGCGAGCCTCTTCCATGATCTGACGAAATCATCTGTCACGAGGCGTTTTCCATTTGACCATCGTAAGTCTTTGCGAAGGATGAATGTCCATACCCGATGATCCGGAGAACTTGTCCATCTTTCGGCGGCGGCAGGAACTTCTTTTAGAGTCTTGGGATCGATGTCTGTTAGACCTTCGAAAAGGGCGCGGACCACATCTGTCTCTGGGGCTGCCGCTGCTTGTGCCGGGTCGAGACTCTTAAGCGATTTGCCGTTACTCCATCGAAATTCTTGTTTTGCAGGCGGTTTTGTTTCAGCGTAAAACGGCTCGGGTACCGGTTTTTGTATCTCGGTGCATGCCGAGAAAAAACCACAAAGGCTTATTAGTAATAGAAAAATGTTTTTCTGTTTTTTCACGCGATTCGAGATCTCTCACGATGGTCCGGCGTCAGCTGTTCGAACACCTCAATTACCTGTCTACGGACATCATGGCGATCGCCTGAGGTATTGATCAGGTAGTTGGCATAGCTCTTTTTCTCATCCTGTGACATTTGAGCTGCGATGCGTTTTTTGGCTTCGGCCTCACTCAAATTGTCTCGGGCCATCAGGCGCGTCAATTGTATCGCAGCTTCACACCACACAACAATCATCTTATCGAAGCGTCGATAGCCGCCGGATTCGATCATCAGAGCGGCATCAACTATAGCAACCCCGTCAGGATCCTGCTTTTTGGTCGTCGTTAGCCAACGATCCTGCTCCTCGATAACTAATGGATGAATAATAGAGTTAAGAAGTTGGCGTTTGCCTTCGTTAGCGAAGACGATCGCGCCGAGAGCTTTGCGATCGAGCTCGCCATTCGGCTGCAAAACTTCCCCGCCAAATTCATGAACAATTTTAGCCAAGCCTTGCGTGCCGGGTTCGACAACCTCTCGAGCAGTTTTGTCAGCATCCAGCACATGACAGCCTAATTCACGAAAACACTCGCAAACATAAGATTTGCCGACAGCTATCGATCCCGTGAGGCCAACTTTTAACATTACGCAGCGCGGTTATGTCTTTTGGCGAGCTTTTGAACGTTAAACTCTGCGATCTCAGTGAGTGTCAGGCCAAGTTCGTCCGCACACGCCGAGATATACCAAAGCACATCGCCAAGCTCGTCTTTCAGCTTGCCTCGGGTATCGTCATTAATAACACCGCCGTGATCGCGTTGAATTTTTTTGACGATATTAGCAACCTCACCGGCTTCGCCTGCCAGGCCTAGCGTTGGATATTCGAGGTTTTCTAAACGCCTCGGATAAAGGGCCGTCTGGCTCGCTTCTGATTGATATTCTTCAAAGTTCATATTTCTAATTTGCCGCTGAGGACACAGAGCAATATGAGAAAAAAATAAAAGTGTACTCTGTGATCTCGGTGGCTAAATTCCTCTTCTTTTTTTCGCTGCTTCGACCGTGTTTTTCATGAGCATAGCGACCGTTAATAAACCTACGCCGCCCGGTACAGGTGTGAAATTAGCGGCCTTTTGGATTGCTTCTCTTGGATTTACATCACCAACCAGCGTAAAGCCGCGAGTCACAATTGCATTCAGACGTTTCTCGATGTCGTCATCAGCAAAGAGTTCACGCGCCGCTGCTTCGTTATCAATTTGATTGATGCCCACGTCAATAACAGTCGTTCCTGCTTTGATGTGTTCGCCGCGAATAAATCCTGCTCGCCCGATAGCGGCGATCAGAATATCTGCCTGGCTCGTCATCTGCGCCAAATTTGCTGTTCGCGAATGGCAGATCGTGACCGTGGCATTTTCGCGCAGTAACAGCATCGCCAATGGTTTCCCGACTATATTGCTGCGTCCAACGATGACTGCGTGCTGACCGGCGATCTCGATATCAGAGCGCTTCAATATCTCGATCACTCCAGCCGGCGTGCATGGAACAAGCGATGGATACCCTAGTGAAAGTTTGCCTACATTCTCCGGATGAAAACCGTCAACATCTTTTGCGGGATCTATCGCTTCCAGAATAGATCGCTCATCGATCTTAGACGGAAGCGGTAATTGCACAAGTATTCCATCAACATCGTCGCGGTTGTTGAGTTCACCTATAAGCGAAAGCAATTCGTCCTGATGCGTCTCAGGCGTTAGATGATGGTGCTCGGAAGTTATACCAAGTTCTGCAGCGGCCTTTACTTTCTTGCCGACATAGACCTGCGATGCCGGATCATCTCCGACGCGAACGACTGCAATGCCTGGCCGAAAACCGTGCTTTGCTTCGAGAGTCTTTACATCCTCAGCGATCTCAGTCTGAATGGCCTCTGCTATAGGTTTTCCGCTTAGTATTCGTGCTGCCATAACCTTATAGCGCGATTTTACAGGAAACGTCTCAAGTTTGCTAAAATTGGACAATAATATGAAATCTGTTATCTTGTTCCTTTCTTTTTTACTAGTATTCACTGCATGCAAAAGCGGCCGTGATTCCAGTCAGACATCTGCAACGGCCAAACGATACAATCTGAAAGGCAAAGTCATCTCTGTTGACCGCACGGCAAAAAAAGCCAAGATCGAACACGAAGCCATCGAGGGTTACATGGAAGCAATGACAATGGACTTTCCGATCCACGCCGAATGGGTTTGGAATGACCTGATTCCTGGTTCCGAGATAAGGGCCGAGCTTGTCGTTGATAATGCGGCTAAAGACCCATATTACCTGGAGAACATAGGCATCATTGCCGCACCAAATCCCGATCAGTCGCCAGTCCCGGTAAATGAGAATTTCGCACAGGTCGGAAAAGAAGTGCCTGATTTTTCACTGACAAATCAGGACGGCAAACGCATTTCGATGAAGGATTTTCGCGGTAAGGCTCTGGCGATAACATTCATTTACGCAAAATGCCCGCTGCCTGATTACTGCATCAGAATGTCCACAAATTTCAGTGATCTTGCGCGGCAGATCTCGGCAGACGCTGAGATCAAAGACAAAATTCGGTTGCTTAGCATTTCTTTCGACCCTGCAAATGACACGCCCGAAAAGCTGCGCTCCTACGGTATCGGCTATCTAGGCAACGATCCAAAAGCAAAATTTGACGTTTGGCAAATAGCCGTAGGCAGCGATGCCGAAGTGCGAAAGATCGCTGACTTTTTCGGCCTGCGTTACGAAGAGGATAAAAACGATAAGGCCCAGATCAATCACAATCTGCGCACCATAACGATCTCGCCCGACGGCAAAGTCACAAAAGTCTTCCCCGGCAACGAATGGACCCCGCCGCAATTATTAAAGGAATTGGAATCCGCGCTTTAGACTGAGAAGACCACCTTGCCGGAAACCACTGTCATGACAACATCGCGAGCGTTTGAGGCACAAATGAGTGCGGTATTGATGTCGTTGATCGGCTGTTGGGCGGCGTGGTTGAGCGAGACGATGACAAGGTCGGCTTGTTTGTTGGGTTCGAGAGTGCCGATGAGATGATCGAGGCCGAGGGCTTTTGCACCGCCTAGCGTTGCTGTTTCAAGCATTTCTTTTGCGGTCAGAAAACGACCGCTTCCCTGTCGATTGCGCGCAGCGAGCGCGGCGAAACGCGCTTCTTCCAACATATCGCAGACGTTGTTACTCGCAACCGAATCGCTACCAAAGCCAACGCTTATTTTTCTATCCAAAAATGTTTCAAAAGGCGCGTACCCATGACCGAATTTTGCATTGGATTTTGGACAGTGGGCTATCGATGATCCACTTTTTGCTATCAGATCTACGTCACTGTCGCTGACGGTCACGCAATGCGCAAGCAGAGGTCTGGCTCGAAGGACACCAAGCTTTTCAAGGTATTCTACGGCTGAACAATGCGGGCTTTGCCAAGTGACGCCGAATTTTTTATAGACATCGGTAAAGAATCCTGTGCCTTTTCTCAACAACTCATCTTCATCAGTAGACTCTGCGGCGTGTATCGTAAGCCGCACATCATTTTCTAAGGCAAAATTTGTGATCAATTGAAAGAGCTTTGGACTGACCGTGTAGGGCGAATGTGGCGATATGCCAACTTTTACAAGTTCAGTTTCAGTCTCTCGCAGCGATTCAAATTTTTCGATCATCGCCGCAAAATCACTTTCGGCAGTCTGATCATCGGGTGAAAATTCAGTTTCCTGAAACAAAACGCCCCGCAGCCCGACCGATTTCAATGCTTCAAAACCTGCAACGCCATAACGCCCGATGTCGCCAAAGCAAGTAACGCCCGCCTGCATGCCTTCGACAGCACCTGCGATCGCAGCTTTACGTATATCTTCGTCCGACAAACCGGCTCGAATGTCATTCAGCTTTAACAACCAAGCTGAAAAGTCCTGCTCGACATCGTCAAGCGCGCCACGCATTGATGTTACTTCAAGATGCGAATGACAGTTTACAAATCCGGGCAAAATAGCCGCTTCGCCAAAGTCCTCGATCTCAGCATCGGGAAATCTTTCCACGATCTCATCACGTTTTCCGACCGCAATGATCGTGCTGCCATCAATCACGACGCCGCCATTTTCAATAGGCGGCGTAGAGATCGGCAGAACATATTTAGCGGTAAGCAGCTTCATTTATTTTTGAGTTGATTGAGAGCGAAAGCGACTAAGGATCGAACTTACATAGTTCTTTGTCGAAGCGATCCCGATGCGGTCGATAAAGTCACCTTCGGAGATGTTCACTGCATCAATATCTTTTGTCCAGTCCTCCACACGGCTCGGCCCCGCGTTGTAAGCGGCAAGCATCATCGCGGTTTCGGCGCTGCGACCGCGATAACTCTCACGCAGTTTTTCGAGATACCAGCAACCCGCTTGAATGTTGCGCTCGGGGTCGCGCAAAAATTCAGAGACGTTTTCCGCAGCTTGTTTTTCGTATTCGCGAAATCCGGTTTGCTTAGCCCAATCGCGTGCAACGAGCGGCGTGACCTGCATCAACCCAACTTCGTCCGCCGCACCGATCTTCCATGCACGAAACCAGGTTTCCTCGTAGATCAGACTCCAGACAAGCTTTTCTTCCAAACGATAGACGTGTGCCTGCCGCGCGATCAACTCGTCATAACGATGGACCCAATACGATGGGAAAAAATACCCGCCCGCCAAACAGATCACCGCAAGGATAAATACGCATGATATGAAATACCTAAGCATACCTACCCATTCCCGGCCTTACGGTTTTGTTTAACCAACTTGAGAACCGTTCCGGACTCTATGTTGTTTGTTGCGTCAGCCAGATCGGATATCAGTTTACCCTCGCCTCGAGCCTTGCACGTGCGAATTTGCTCCACAAAAAGGTCGACGTCGTAATCGGCTTCGAGAGCCATTTCACGACGGATTTCGATAAGAGTTTCCAGAAATTTCGGCCTGCGATACATACCTTTCCTAGAACTCAATTGTTAAACGCGGCAAGAGCGTTCGTCAACCAACGTCTAAGACAATGTTCATTGGACAAGCGGGAGCGAGGGCACGTCGTCGAAGCAAGCATCGGGTATCTGAAATTCCTGGTTCTCAATTAAAAACTCGCGAAGCTGCGGATAGGTCAGCGGCTCGGCAAAATAGAATCCCTGGCCGCCTTCGCATTCGAGCTGTTTCAGTTTGTTAAGCTGCGATTCGGTCTCGATACCCTCGGCGATAACTCCCAAACCGAGATTTCGCGCGAGGGTCACGATGGCACGAACGATCTCGTCATTGTTACCATTTTCATCGATCATCGCAACAAACGACCGATCGATCTTTAACTTCGAGATGGGCAGTTTCATCAGATAGCTGAGATTAGAATATCCGGTTCCAAAGTCGTCAATGTCGATCTCTATCCCGAGTGCGCGCAGGCGGTTCAGCATTTCGACGGCCTTGTCGGCATGTTCGAAAAACACAGATTCTGTGATCTCGAGTTTCAGACTTCGCAACGAAAATTCTGTTTCTTCCAGTATGTTTTCAATACTTTTTACAAGAGAAGGCTGGGCAAACTGACGGCATGAAAGATTGACGCTCATCCAGAGCGGGACATCATCGCCCATCTCATTTATTAACGACCCTATCTCACGACAACCGCGACGCAGTACCTGCTCACAGAGTTTATCAATAAGGCCTATTTCCTCAGCAAGCGGAATGAACTTACTCGGCGATATCTCCCCCAATGCAGGATGATGCCACCGTGCCAGAGCTTCGACCCCCTCGATCTTACCAGTGGCTATGGTATAGATCGGCTGATAATAGACAACGATCTCTTCTCGTTCGACAGAATGGCGAAGCTCAGTTTCCAGCCTGAGAATCTCCTTTGCAGCGTTGTGCATTTTTTCGTCAAAGACTTCGTGCCGCGCCTTTCCGGCCCTTTTTGCCTGATACATCGCCGTGTCAGCATCCCGCATAATATCCTCGGAAACACTGTGTTTTTCTGACGCATGTAATATGCCGATACTGGCGGAGCTAAAAACTTCGTGCCCGCGCAAATTAAAGGCAACTGCAAATTTCTTTTGAATTCGTTCTGCTATCGTCGTGACCTCGTTGAAGTCATATCGTCCCTGAACCAAGATGGTAAATTCGTCACCGCCGAGACGGGCAATAGTATCAGACGGCCGCATACACTCAGTTAATCGACAGGCGATTTCTTTCAGCAGATCGTCGCCAACCAAATGGCCCAAACTGTCGTTTACATATTTAAAACGATCAAGATCTATGAAAAGTACACTAACCTTGTAGTCCTTGATCTCGTGAGCCTTTGCGAGAGCCTCATCCAAGCGGGTCATAAAGAATGCCCGATTTGGGAGCCCGGTCAGTGCGTCGTGTCTCGCTTCGTGCTGGAGTTTTGCCTCGGCCAATTTACGATCGGTTATATCCTGTATCTGGAAGATCAGATTTGGATGCTCTGACTTCCCGTCACTTGTCGTCGAGACGCTCCATGAAGTCCATACAGTATGTCCGTTCTTGTGGATATAACGCTGCTCCTTCTGATAATTAGCGATCTTTCCGTTGAGCAGTTCGTGGATCTTGATCAACGCCTGACCAAGATCGTCCTGCATCGTAATTGACTGAAAATCAGACGCCAGAAACTCCTCTTCGGTGTAACCGAGGATCTCCATCATCGCCCGGTTGACCTTAAGCCAGTTTCCGGCCGGCGCAACCAGCCCGATACCGATCGGCGCATAATTGAAGGCACTGCGAAAACGTCCTTCTGATTCCTGCAAAGCGGCTGATTGAGCCTCAAGAACTTTGGCGTGTTCTTTGGCCTGCTCTGCTTGTTGCATCGAGATCTCCACATTCTTCAAGTACATTTTGTACGAGAGAAATACAAAGAAAATAACCGGCAAAGCCGCCAAAACGCTGCCAAGCCCCATGTTCTTGGCCAGGATCACCAACAGTCCCGCACCGGTGGCGCCAATAAAATATGAGAAAAATGTCCATATGTATTTGGTTTTCCACGTCTCCCATGGCGGAATGTTTTCCTTGAGGGATGCATGCATTGAAGCGAGAGAGGTGTTGACCAGAAACTGAATGAGCGCTATCAGCGAAAGAGCAACGATCTGGTTGTTCCAGAAAAACGCCCGGCCGTCAAACTCATTCACGATGTAAAGGCCAAACAATCGCAACACAAGCATAACTACCGTGGTCGATATAGCCATTGTGGCCGCGTTGAAAAACACGGTGATCTTGCGATTACAGAATCGCCAAGATGAAACTAAGGCCTCTATCGCAGCGAGAAGCACAGCGAACTCGCCACCATAAAGCAGCAGGACCAGAAAGATGAAGGTATCGGAAGCCGAAACGTGCGACTTAAATCTTGGTATCTGAACCGTAGCCCGCGGGCCGATCCCGATAGTAAAGATCGCGATAAGTACCAAGTAGGGATCGATCCTTGCCGTATCAATATTTAGCAGGGCGCTCAAAACACACAGTGCGCCTGCAGCGACAATTGTCGCAATAAAAACGGTTGAGATCCTGGATTTGTCCATTTAGATTTGGCCTTTTTGGCCGCATCGTTGACCGCACATTTGGCGCAAAACGACGGGATTTACTGCTTGTTCATGAGTTGCAGAAGAAACGGGCGACGTGGGTTTCCCGCAAAAAGGCAAAGGAGGCTGGATTCCAGCCCCCTATATTATCCCCCATAACAATGCTTTTGTCTATTGTTTTCTTAAGTTAAACAAAGATCGTAGTGCACCGATCCGAGGTCTTAAAGCCCGCCTTGTAAAAGCTCTGATGAGCACCGCTAAACTCGACGTTACTGAGCATGCAAATGTTCTCTACACGACTCAAAAGGTCAAGTGAAAGCGAGGCCAGACATCTGGAGCCAATACCACGACCGCGGTATTCGGGCGACGTGTAAACACCTTCCAGATAGATGGTGTTATCGGTTTCGGCAACAATATCGGCTTTGAACACCATCTTGTCACCATCAAGTGCCACAAATACACGTTTCTGCTCTATCCGGCGTGCGACGCGCTTCAAGAATCCCTCTCGATCGCGGACCAATGGGTCCACACCGCTTTCGATAAAGGCTACCTCGGCCTGAGCCTCGGCGACTTCCATCAAGTGCTCCATTGTTGCATTTTCGATCTTCCATTCGCTTTTCTGAACTGCAAATGGGAACGAGAGTTCAAACAAAGCCTCGGTGCAGGTCAATCTCGGAGTTGTATGGCCTGAATCCAGGAATTTCCAGAACTTCTCGGCATCGTTTCCGCTTGACATGATCAAGTGGATCGGAGTTTCCGACTTTCTGGCGATGTAAGCAAGAGCCTTCAGCGCTTCATCAGACCGGGCTTCGACAAGGGTCGAGTGCCCTATGAGAGCAACTCCTTCGAGCTTACCAGCAGTGTTGCGGTAGCCGTAGAATTTGCCTCTGTTCAGCTCGCTAACTATGCCGTTGTCAGCGATGAAGCTGGACATCACTACAGTGTGAACCGGCCGGACAGAAAGGAAAGCCTGGACTTCCGCGGTATTTTCCGTGTTCAACTCGCTGACCTTTGTCAGGTCAGGAGCGAACGTCATAATTGGTACGTTATCGAATCGCGACGTTCTGTCTATGTTTGTAGTAGTTATTGTAAACATATTTTTATCCTCCTTCTATTTTTTTTACTACTACATACCTGGCGTATCGTCGCCATCGAGAATTGAATCGCCGATCAGCACACCGTCGCCGACAAGCACGCCTCCGCGCTTGAGGAGACCGTCACCGACAAGCACGCCGTCCCCGACAAGTACACCGCCTCTCAAAAGAGCGCCGTCACCAACGAGAACTCCGTCACCGACGAGAACGCCGTCACCGACGAGAACGCCATAAGATAGATTCGTCGATCCCGCACCCAGCGGCTGTCCGTTGCTGGTATTCATGTTGCGGTTAACCGCAAGGCCTGCTGAAAAATAGGTTGTCGTGTTCAGCGAGAAGCCACCGTTTGAGAAGGAAACACCTTGACCGACAAAATAGTCACGTTTGTAAACGGTCTGGAACTGTGAAACAAGATTTGCCCCAGTTACGAGGGTGTATTTTCCGGTTACAAGCTGTGACCAGGGGAATGTGTTTCCGCCGATCGTCGAGGTTGTCGTTGGCATCGCCCAACCTGCGGGAACCATCGTCGCACCCTTGGCAAGGGTCTGAAAATCAACATCCGTCTTGAGTGTGCGAGCGAGTCGCATTGCACCGTCGATGTTGAGCTCGCCGGCTCCCTGCTCGAACGGATTCGCTCCGTTGATTGGCTGTGCCGTGTACTGAAGGAGCATCCGGATCATGCCCGGTGTAAGGTTTGGGTTAATCTCGAGCAGCATTGCTGCGGCACCTGCTGCGATCGGAGTTGCCATCGAAGTTCCGCTCATGCGCATGTCCGAGTCAGCGTTGTTCGTTGAGTCAACTGCCAATGATGGTGCCGATGCAACGATGGCATTATTTGGTGCCTTGTAGGAGATAAGTTTGTTACCCGGTGCAACCAGATCAGGCTTGATCAGATTGTCGTAAACCCGATTACCAATTGACGTTGTGAAATAACTACGCGTTGGGCCAAGCGAGCTGTAGGTCGTCATGATATCGTCGGCATGTGATGTCGTCCCCATCGTATTTGCCGCTCCGACAGTTATCGCGTAGGGGCTGTTGCCAGGTGAATGAATACCACCATAGACCTTGCCGCCGGTGCTAGGATCTCTGCCTTCGTTACCGGCAGCCGCAAACACAACGATGCCTGCATTAACCAATTCTTTAACCTTAAGGCATACCGGGTCATTGGTATAAGTATCCACGGCGGTCGTGCCGAGGCTGAGGTTAACAACCTTGATGTTGTAAGTTGTACGGTTGGTCAATATCCAGTTCAACCCGTTGAGCAAACCGGAAGTTGAGCCTGTTCCGGTATCACTCAGCACCTTAACGCTGATGATCTTAGCTGCAGGTGCAATACCGCGATAAGCACCGCTACTAACTCCCGAATTTCCGACTGCGAGGCCGGCAACATGGGTGCCGTGACCGAAAACGTCGTTAGTCGTGCTCGACGTTGAGAAGTTAACGTTGGCAACTATACGCGAGGTGTTACCCGAATCTTTAAAGCCGTTGTGGGCAGCATAAATGCCGGAGTCGACAATGGCTACGCCAACGCCCGAACCATCGCATGTTGAAACACTCGCAGGGCATCCAGCCGTTGTAGCAGTACGCATCTGGGTTGCGCCCGTCGTGTCTTCGACATGTCCCATCGAAGTTGTTGGACGATCAGGTGAGATGTAGTTAATCAAACCGCTCTGCGAGAGGGATGAAACCGCTGATAATGGCAAATTGACAACGAGCGTATCGCTCTTACCGATACGGTCCGAAACTCTTGCCTCGCCGCTTGCCATCAAGGAACGAAGTGCCGGATTATCAGCATCCTTTGCCTGAATGATGGCATCAACGCGTGTGTTCTCGCTTTGGTTCGCCATCATCTCGCGAAGGTCGGGCGAAACATTGTCACCGCGATAGCCTTCATTGTCCTTGTCACTGTTCGATCTTAATTCTGCTGAACTGTTGTTGTCAGTAATCAGAATGCCGTTGAAATAACCGGCGATCTCGGCCTGTGACGCGATCTCTTCGTCATACGCTGCCGGAGAGCAGCCGCCTATGATAACGAGCTTTCCACCGGCAATAGCATTGAAGAGATTTGTCTTTGCGGCACGACCACCGATGAGGTTCGTCAACTCGTTGACATACAGGATCGTTTGCCCTTTTGAAGCCACGGCATCGTTAACGATCGAATCCACGAGATTGGCAAGGTCTTCTGCTTTGCGGGCATTTGAGAAGAGGACTTCCGTTTCGATCTTGACGATCGACTTGTCGGCAAGCGCTTTCGGCACAGTACCTTTTGCGATCTGCAGGGCGAGTTGTTCGACAACTCTTTCCTGCGTTGCAGGGTCCACATCTACGATGACGGGTTGGCGAATTCCACCTTCGACTAACGCATTGATAAGACGAAACGTCTCTTTTTCAAAGCTCAGGTCTTCACGCAAACTTCCTTCACGGCCAAGCTGCGTTAAGTCGGTGGTATATTTCGCCGTCGCTGCTGATCGCGACACAACGCTTCGTTGGTCGCCGCTCCTAAAGCTCTCAGCAAATACATTTGAAAATACAAACGAGGCAAGTATCGCAATTGCTGCGAATTTCCTTGTCGTTCCAAAACCAAAAACTGACATCTTCATAATAGTCATAGCTCCTTTTCCGGGGCAGAGAAATTACGGCATATGCCGCCGGCCTTTCTTATACAAGGAGCGTGCCAATGGGCTAAATGAAGTAATAACAAAGGTTAGGAGACAGTTGGTGGGCTTTAAAGGAACCAGATCAGGTCAATCTGACCGACCAACTCGGTCAAAATGAACGTAAATCAGGTCACGAGACAGCGTGGTTGGTGCCCGAAACTTGGGCGGCGGCAAATGGTTTCGTTGCGCATTATTTAACAGCTGGAAAACCATGTCATATCGGGAAAATCGCGTCATATCGGGAAAGTTGTGTCATATCGGGAAAGTTGTGTCATATCGGGAAAACCATGTCATATCGGGAAAATTGGTATTTCAAAATACAGATCTCGATGGTATGTTCAAGAGATGTCGAGGGAAATTTCCAATTTCAGAGTTCCCACTTGCTGACCAAGCGACACGGGCGGCGATCACGACGGGCGGTAGTAGATCAATTGCAATTTTGAATAACGAGGAGTAGTATGAGTTCGAAACCACGAAAATTGGGCCTTTTCACGATGAAACCCACGCTGCCCGTTCTGTTTTTGTTTGTCATCTGCATTTTTGCGGCAACTGACATCCGCGCGGCGACGCTGACGGTTACAACGACAGCCGATACCAACGACGGAGTGTGCGATGCGGACTGTTCCCTACGCGAAGCGGTCTCGGCGGCGGCTTCGGGCGACACGGTTGTTTTTTCATCGCTCTTCAACACCCCGCAGACGATCACGCTAACCCTCGGCCAGATCACCATCGACAAAGACCTCACGATCACCGGCACTGGTCAGGATCTCGTCACCATCAGCGGCAACAACGCCGGACGCATCTTTAATATCACCGGCAATGTAAACGTTACAATGTCGGGGATGAAACTTCGTGACGGGAAAGTTGGAACAACATCAAGCAGTGACGCGGTGGGCGGCGCAATCCTTATGGTCGGCGGAGGCCTGAATCTTACAAATATGGAATTCACTAACAATACCGCATTCTATTCTCCATTTAATGAAGGCGACGGCGGAGCTATAGCCGCTAGTAACTTGACCGCAACAAATCTTAAGGTTCACAACAATACCAGTCCAGGCGCAACCGTAGCGGCCGGATCGGCGAACATAGCGAATTCAGTCATTAGCGACAATGCGTTTGGTGTAGCAGCCGGCCAGACACTAACTATCTCGGACATAGTCGTCCGCACAAATTCCTTTTTAGGCGTAAATAGCGAATTCCTCACTGTCAGTAATGCAACAATATCAGATAATGGTCGCGGCGTAGCAGGCGGGGATAGTCTTTCGACGACGATCGTCGAAAACTCATTGATCTCAGGAAACACAAATGTCGGCATTCAGACCAGCGGGATCGCAACGATCCGGCACTCCATCATTAGTAACAATTCCAGGAACGATGAAGGTGGCGGGATTGCAAATACTGGCACGATGTTCATTATTAACTCCGTTATCAGCGGAAACACTGCCGCTACACATGGCGGTGGCATTCGAAGCTCAACAGGGAGCCATCTGTACATAACGAATTCGACCATAAGCGGGAATGTCGCAGGGACTAACCTCGCGTCTGCTTTAGGAGGTGGAATCTATGGGAGGGGGAGCTCAAACGTTGTATTCACAAACTCGACGATATCAAACAACCAGACAAGTGGCAGCGGCGGAGGTCTGAAGACGGAGAACTCGGGGGCGTTCACTTTTCGGAATACGGTGATTGCCGGAAACACGTCCACGAATACTAATGAGGAAGACGTTTCCGGCGATATTGTTTCCAACGGCATAAATCTTATCGGCAACACATTTGGCAGTTCGGGTTGGATCGCGAGTGATCTGCTGAATGTGAATCCGATTTTGGGACCGCTTGCGGATAATGGCGGGGGGACGATGACGCATTCACTTTTGCCGGGAAGTCCGGCGATCAACGCGGGGAACAATGCGGTTGCGATCGATCCTCAAACGCAAATGCCTTTGACGACGGATCAGAGAGGTTTTTTGCGGTTTTATGGCGGGGCATCTTCTACAGTGGATATCGGTGCTTATGAAGTTCAGCCTGAGATAACAGGAACTATTACTTACGGCAATGCAACAGGCTCGCCGACTCCTCGATTTGTTTCGGGTGTTCAGTTGAATGCTTTGGGTTCGCCGAATCTTACTGCTACGAGTCGTTCCGATGGAACTTATACGCTTGGCGGGTTTGGGAGCGGTGCATATACAGTTACGCCCTCAAAAACGGGCGGTGCAAATGGTATTTCGTCATTCGATGCAGGGCTGATCGCAAAACACGTCGCCGGCATTACTCCGTTGACAGGCAATCAGTTGATCGTCGCAGATGTGAGCGGCAATGGAACTTTGTCATCGTTCGATGCGGGACAGATTGCTCGTTACACGGTCGGAATTAGTGGTTTTGGTGCGTCGGGGAATTGGAGATTTATTCCGATGAACAGGATGTATTCGTCGGTGAATTCGACGCAGGCGAATGAGGATTTTATTGCGTTGCTGATGGGGGATGTTTCCGGGAATTGGTCGCCGTAAGACGAACATCGAACGTTGAGTATTTCACCCTTACTAACGTGCGGGCTTGTGCAACTTGCTGATGGGTGATGTGTCAGGAAACTGGGTGCCGTAGTCAGAACCACCTGCGGTAGTGGGTGGTTAGAGATAACACGAAGAATTTTTTAGCCGCGGATAAACGCAGATAGCGCGGATAAAAACAAGAAAAAATTAATCTGCGTCATCCGCGTTAATCTGCGGCAAAAAACTAACTTCCAACTGCTTTTTATGTTGGTTCCACCACAGCCGACGGACCTAAATACTCCGCCGTTTCACTTACGGGAGAAGATGAAATGAAAAAGATACTTTTAAGCACAGCCGTTATGCTTGTCATCGCGGCATCTATTTTTGGCGGTTACTACTATTATGTAGCAAATGATTTGCAGGAAACGGTGGTTCAGGAGAAACAACAACTTGAACATGAACGAGAGACAGAACCGGACGCGACATGCCCTGAATGCGCGGAAGAATGGAGAGCAGATGCCTGGCGGAATGAAAATGGCTCTGTCGCGATAGACGGCCTTGCAAACGCGGTTGCTCAACGTGACGCTTATCTCGCCGCACATAATCCGCCTGATGGACTCGGTGATAAGGGCACGGCAGAAATGAACTGGCTTACAAAGGGACCTCAGAATGTCGGTGGCCGGACACGGTCGCTCTTGATTGACCCCGATGACCCGAGGAAAATCTGGGCTGGAGCTGTGAGCGGCGGCGTTTGGAAAAGCACGGACAGCGGGGATCACTGGTCAGCGATGAACGGCGGCCTTCAGAATTTCTCGGTCACTTGCCTGGCAATGGATATAAATTCTTCTCGCCCCAAAACTATCTATGCAGGAACTGGAGAGTCTTCGAACAATGGATTGGCTGGCGGAGGATTATTTGTAACAACTAGTGTCAGTTCTAAGTGGACTCGGATAGAGTATACTTTTGAAAACCAATGGCAATACATTGACAGTCTCGCAACCACACATTGGGAAGGCCAGACTGTTATATTAGCCGGCGTTTCCAGCCCCATTCCTAGTCAACGAGGAATAATGCGATCCCCTGACGGTGGTATAACCTGGAACCGCGTTTATGAGGCGAAGGCATCTTTATCAATTGTCGTTGACCCTAATAATGCGGGGAAGATAATCGCGGAAGTTCGTGAACCTGGAACGTATCCAATCTATGAAAATCTTAACCGGGTAGTTTATTCGTCCGACGCCGGATCGACCTGGGATACGGCGACTCGTACTGATCCGACCCGGACATCGACGTCTACGGTATATCAGTTATGGAGCGAACAACTACGAGGGGTTTGACGCGATCCCTTGGGGCCTGAGCGGTGACATTCCGGTGCCGGGCGATTACGACGGCGACGGGAAATTGGACATTGCCGTTTTCCGCCCCAGCGACGGCATGTGGCACATGCTCCAGAGCAGCAACGGATATTACTCCGAGCTTTTCGGCGCAGACGGCGACAAACCCGTCGGCATCAAGGCGACCTACGCCTTGCGTGGTGCAGGCAATCACACTTTCAAGCGGGCACCTGCTTGGGCAGAGCCGGCAAGGAGAGCACCTGTCCGAGGCGTTAAGCAGGACACTTCTGCTAATCAGGCGGACTGACACTTGTATGATAAACAAGCTGCCTTGAAACACGAGTTTCAAGGCAGTTTGTTCTATGGTTCAAGATCTTTGGATCAAACGTTGAGGATATCAACCAGCTCCTGGACGGCGGCGGCTGATTTATGCAGCGCGGTGCGTTCGTCGTTGGTCAGGCTGATCTCGATGATCTGCTCGATGCCGTTTTTGCCGAGTTTTACAGGCACGCCTACGAAAAGGTTGCTGACGCCGTACTCGCCTTCGAGAAAGACTGCACAGGGCAGGATCTTTTTCTTGTCTTTGAGGATCGATTCCGTCATCTCGACAGCACCAAGCGACGGTGCGTAGTATGCCGAGCCGGTCTTGAGCAAGCCGACGATCTCGGCTCCGCCATTTGCTGTTCGTGTGATGATCGCATCGAGTTTGTCCTTGGGGATAAGCTCAGTGATCGGGATACCCGCAACGGTCGAATAACGTGCGAGCGGAACCATCGTGTCGCCGTGCCCGCCGAGCACGAAGCATGTGACATTCTCGACCGAGACATCGAGTTCCTCAGCAACAAAGCAACGCATACGGGCACTGTCAAGAACGCCTGCCATGCCCATAACGCGGTTCTTCGGAAAGCCCGAACGGCGAAACGCGACCTGTGCCATGGCATCGAGCGGATTTGATACGACGATGATGACCGAGTTTGGCGAGTATTTGGCGACCTGATCCGTTACCTGGCCGACGATGTCGGAGTTCGTTTTCAAGAGATCGTCGCGGCTCATGCCCGGCTTGCGTGGCAATCCGGCGGTGATGATGACCACGTCGCTGTTTGCCGTCTCTTCGTAACTGTTTGCACCGACGAGCTTTACATCAAAACCGTCGATCGGAGCGGCCTGCGCGAGGTCGAGGCATTTGCCCTGCGGGGTTCCCTCGACGATGTCAACCAAAACCACGTCCGCCAATTCCTTAGCGGCGATCCAATGAGCGGCAGTCGCGCCGACGTTTCCCGCACCGACAACCGTAACCTTATTTCTTCCAGCCATTATTTTTCCCTCTTTTTATATAGATAATTAGAATTCTGTGTAATTTAGAAAGACTATTTTATGATGAGTGGAAAAATCCCGCAAATATCGGCATCGGATTATCCTGTTTTCAAAGAAAAAGCCCGACGCGCTCTCCCCTTCGCATCGGGCTTTTTCGTTGTGGCCACTGCTTTTCGCAGGGCCAATGTGTCGGCAGAGCTTCAAGAAATGAAGGTCGGACCCTGCCATCAATTCAGTTAGATGCAAAAAAATCAAAAAAGCATGTATTTTCGGGGACTTTTTTTGGACTGTGTATATGAAAAAGGATGTCTTGCCGACAAAGAGGCAGCAAAATGCACGGTAACGCCTGATATTTGCAGGCAAAAAGAAGCCAAATACTATCGCCCTGCGTATTGACAAGGGCGAATAACGTGAGCAACTATATTACGGTCGCCGTAATCAATTTTTAGGATGGCTGAGTTTCAATTTCGAATAGAAGATCTAAAACTGTGGGCCCCGCGAGAGGCTGAAACCCTTCAGTGGCCTGATAGAGTGCCGATCTACGATCAGGATCTAAAGACTGAGCACAGGGCTTTTTTGACCGGACATACCTACGTTTACACGCTGCCGCACGAGGTGGAAGAAGTCCTGAAAGTTGGCGGCGGCGAAATACTTCCACACTTTGAAAGCCTGCCCGACGACCCCAATTGCAAAAACCCGTCGCAGCAACGCCTAACTTATCTCGTCTTCAACAAATTCAAGGCCTCGTCTCATCTCTAACAAAGAACCGGATGGTGCTGGGAGCGGGAATCGAACCCGCACGCTCCTAAGAACACAGGATTTTAAGTCCTGGGCGTCTACCAATTCCGCCATCCCAGCACGATTTTTAGAGATTACCACGCGATTAATGTATATTGAAAGCGATGGATCACATTGCTTGGATACTTTGGCTTGTTTTGGCGGTCGGTTTGATAATCGCCGAGATATTTACGCTCGGGTTTGTCCTGTTCTGGTTCGGGATCGGGGCGCTTGCGGCGGCGGTCGTCGCTTTTCTGGGCTTGGGCTTCGGGTGGCAGTTCGCGGCGTTTGCAGTTACGTCGATCATGTTGACAACAATGTCACGGACGATCTTTGCCAATTATTTACCGCACGGCAATCCGATCAGATCAGGCGTCGATGCGATGCCAGGTAAGATCGGCACGGTTTCATCGGCAAGCAAAGGAGCCCTGAACGAAGCCGCAGTCAAGGTATTCGGCTCGACATGGACGGCCTTTCCTATTGACGGCGAATCGGCCTTAGTTGAGGGCGAAAAGGTTGAGATCGTCGAGGTCAGAGGTTCGTCTGTTTATGTAAGGCATTTGCGGGAGCAGCTGCCGGAATGGCGTGGCGATGGCAACTAAAACTATTTGTCGGAAGTATCTGCAGTCTCTGTGATATCAAGATTTTCGGCAGTGTCAACATCATCCAAATTTGGATCTGCGGTCTCGTGAAGGTCGCTGAACTCCAATATCTCCAGCTTGACCTCATCACCCTCACCCTCCGGCAGCCCTTCACCTGTAACCTTAGCGACGATGACCGTGATATTGTCTTCGCCCCCGTTCTTATTGGCTTGCGTCACAAGCTCGACGCAGGCGTTCTGAAGCTCATCGAAATTCTCGACTACGATCCGCTGCATTTCAGCCGCCGGAACCTTATTCGACAGGCCGTCGCTGCAAAGCAGAAAAACGTCGTTCCGGTGCGGCGTTAAACGAGCAGAAACCGGATAGATCTCATTCTGTGCTCCTAAAGCCTGCAGGATCACGTTTTTCAGCGTGTGTGTTTCGGCTTCTTCGGGGGTGATCTGCTGTGCGTCTATGAGCTGCTGAACCAGAGACTGGTCTTTGGTTATCTGATATATCTTGCCGTTGCGAACGAGATACGCACGGCTGTCGCCCACCTGAAGGATATCTGCGCCATTTGGTGTGACACCGATGCCGGTAAAAGTCGCGCCCATTCCCTGAAACTGCGGATCGGTGCGGCCTTGCTGATGAATGAGATAGTTTGCAAAAACCGTCGCGCTGTGGAGCTTATGTATCAGGTGATGGTCGATCTTACTTTCGTGGATCGTTTCTTCGGGATCTTCTTCGAGGAGCTTTTCGCTTATGGTCTCGACGGCCATCGTACTGGCAACCTCGCCTGCCAAAGCACCGCCCATGCCATCTGAAACAGCCATCACAACGCCGTTTTCATCGACCTCGAACTTCTGGCTTTCGATAACAAATTCACCGTCGTCCTGCGAACCGGTCCAGGCCTTAGCTCCTGAAATGTTGAGCAGCAGATAATTATCCTCGTTCCCTTTTCGGACACGTCCGATATGAGATGTCGCATGTAACTCAACAGTGAACATATTTCTCAGACAAGTTTATAGAGTCGTAAGTCGCGAGTCAAAAAATAACTCAGGTTTATGAAAGGGCCTGATCTATGTCTGCGATAATGTCTTCGACGTCTTCGATACCGACCGAGATCCGCACAAGACCGTCGGTAATACCAAGTTTATCACGAGTTTCCTTAGGAACCGATGCATGAGTCATCGATGCAGGGTGCGAAATGAGGCTCTCAACGCCGCCCAGACTCTCACCTAGAGTGCATAATTTAACGCTTTCGAGCACCTTTTTGGCGTTTTCGAGTGAGCCGGTCTCGAATGATACCATTCCGCCAAAACCCGTTTGCTGGCGCTTCGCAAGTTCGTGCTGCGGGTGCGAAATCAGGCCCGGATAATACACCTTCTGAATTCTTGGATGCTCGGCAAGGAAATTGGCGATCACGCGGCCGTTCTTATCATGCGCCTCCATTCGAACCGCAAGTGTTTTTGTCCCACGCAGCACCAGAAACGAATCGAACGGCGAAAGGATCGCTCCGACGGCATTTTGGACAAAGCCTATCCATTCAGCATCTTTTTCGTCATTCAGGGCAACAAAACCGCCAACGCTATCCGAGTGACCGTTGAGATATTTCGTTGTCGAATGCACGACAATATCGACGCCGTGATCGATCGGCCGCTGAAAATACGGCGACATAAAAGTGTTGTCGCAGACGACCTTAGCCCCGTTTGCATGAGCGAGATCCGAGACGGCCTTTAGGTCGGTAATGGTCATTATCGGGTTGGTCGGCGTCTCGACAAAGACCATTTTTGTATTCGGTTTGAAGGCACTTTCGAGGCTTGGGACATCTGACGTGTCAGCCAGGTCAAATTCGACACCGTAATTCGATAAAACCTTGCTAAAAAGCCTGTAAGTGCCGCCGTAAGTATTGTCGCCGAGAATGACGTGATCGCCTGCCTTTACCAGCTTTAGCGTCGTATCGATCGCCGACATTCCAGAGGCAAAAGCAAAGCCGAATCGTGCATTTTCAAGCGCAGCGATGTTCTTTTCGAGTGCCGAACGCGTCGGATTTTGCGTTCGGGCATACTCGTAACCACCGGTCGGTTTGCCTAAAGCCTCTTGTTTATAAGTCGATGTCTGGTAGATAGGAACGCTGACGGCTCCGGTGACGATGTCGGGCTCATTGCCCGCATGAATAGCAGTTGTAGAAAAACCCATAAAAATAGCGTTTAGCCAATAAGATTTTATATCTTTTGTCCGAAACACTCTACCGGCGAGCACATATGATCATTTGAAACCCACAAAAAGCCGCCTTACGCTGCCGAAAGGCACCGGAGGCAAAACCTAATAGCTCCGTTCGGCAGGCTTATGTATAAATCGCGATCTGGGTTAGAATGTTTAGGCAAGATTTACTGAACAATTTTGACTAGTAGTTTTATCCAGCAGGCAGGCAGAAAATATGGCTGAAGTAGATTTGGGTGAGGCTGTTTCACCATCAGAGCGTCGAACATCCGACCGTAAGAAATTGATCGTCGACGTGCGCTTTGACGGCGGCGACGGAACGGGCATAGCGAATACGCGTGACATAGGCATCGGCGGCATGTATATGACCACGACCGCCGAACTCGATACGGGAATGCCAATCATGATGGCGATCAGTATCGGCGCACAAACTTTAAATTTGAAAGGCGTGGTTGTCTATGCCGATCCGGGACACGGCGTCGGGGTAAGATTTAAAGATCTCAGCGCAGGAGACGAGGAAATGCTTCAGCGAGAGCTGGCGGTAATGTGAACTCTAAACTTATGTTTGACCAATTTACACTTGGCATCGAGGAAGAATTTCAGATAGTCGATCCTGAAACGCGCGAATTAAAATCGCACGTGTCGGAAATACTGGAAGAGGGCAAACTTCTGCTCGGCGAAAAGATCAAGCCCGAGATGATCCAGTCCATGATCGAGGTCGGCACCGGCGTCTGTGCGAACATTCAGGAGGCTCGCGAGGACCTTTCGACACTGCGGTGTATCATTTCCGGCCTTGCAAAGAAAAAGGGCATGGCGATCGTCGCCGCTTCCACGCATCCGTTCTCAAAATGGTCCGAGCAGGAGATCTACGACGGCGACAGGTACAAATTGCTCGTTGACGAACTGCAGATGGTCGCCCGCTCGCTGCTAATATTCGGGCTTCACGTTCATGTCGGAATACCTGATCCCGAAAAACGGATTCAGGTAATGAACGCAGCTCGCTATTTCCTGCCGCATATATTGGCACTGACAACCTCGTCGCCGTTTTGGCTGGGCTTTAACACCGGTTTGAAATCGTACCGCTCAGAGGTCTTTAAGAAATTTCCGCGTACAGAGATACCCGACACTTTTGAATCGTACCAGCAGTTTCAGGCCTACGTTGATCTTTTGGTCAAGATGAACTGCATCCAAAACGGCTCAAAGGTATGGTGGGACGTTCGGCCACATCACCTTTTCCCGACGCTCGAATTTCGCATTTGCGACATCCCGACACGCGTAGACGATACTATCGCCATCGCCGCGCTATTTCAGGCGATCGTTGCAAAATTGATGGTCCTAAACGAGGGGAATATCGGATTTCGCATCTATCACCGTCGGCTTATTTTGGAGAATAAGTGGCGTGCGACCCGCTATGGCCTAGACGGCATGATGCTCGATCTTGGAAAACAAAAAGAAGTCCCGGCACGCGACCTGATCCGCGAACTGCTCGATTTTGTCGATGAGGTCGTCGATCCGCTCGGTTCGCGAAAAGAGATCGAACACATTCACACTATGCTTCACCGCGGAACATCTGCTGACGAACAGCTTCGCGTCTACGAAGAATCCGGCGGTGATTTTAACGCCGTCGTCGATATGCTGATGAAAAACACTCTCGAAAATGTTCCCGAGAAGTGTTTTGATTGACCCGAATAATTCTGCCGGCAAGCTCTGACAACAATGTCCTGTAACGCCCAAGACCTCGCAACCGTCCGACTCTTTGAACTCCTTGACGAAGATGAACTGACGGAACTCGCTGCTGTTATCGATTCCGAAAAAGCTTCGGCCGGAGATATCATCTTTCGAGCAGGTGATCTTGGCGAGAGTCTTTTTATCGTCAACTACGGTGAGGTTGAGCTGTCTATAAAGGACACTGCAGGCCAAAAGATCGTCCTAAAGGTAGCCGGCGAAGACGACCTGTTTGGCGAGATATCGATGCTCGACAATCGCCCGCGTTCGGCAACTGCGGTTGCGTTGACCGACACAGAACTGTTCGTACTTGACCGCGAAGATCTGCTTCTTCTCTTTCAAAAAAAGCCCGACGCCGCTCTTAACATGCTCGCATCAATGGGCGACATGCTGCGCGAAACTGATAAGCTGCTTCGCACACGTGTATCACGCAATGTGAATGTTGAGATGGAAGAAAAGCTGCCGACGCTGCAGCGTATCGCCGACTGGATCGCCTGGTTTTCGGGCAGCATGCAGTTTCTGATAATAAACGGACTGTGGTTTCTGATATGGATAGGAGCGAATACACTGCCGCCCGTAGACAAACAGTTTGATCCGTTTCCGTTCGGATTGCTGACGATGATCGTTTCGCTCGAGGCGATCTTTCTATCCTGCTTCGTCCTGATCTCGCAAAATCGTCAGGCGGCAAAAGACAAGATCCGCTCCGATAT
>JBGARA010000122.1:0-6165 GCA_044230475.1 Pyrinomonadaceae bacterium
AACGCAAGATGAAACAGATTTTTCATAACTTCTGAATTCTAACAAATCCCAGGCAAACACACCTTACTCAGAGTCAGATGAATCGTCACCGGCATCCCCGTCGTCATCTTCATCCGGCGGATCGTCTACATGGCGGCGTTTATAGATCTCGTAATTGTTGAGACTTTCAACGTTTCGAAAATCTGGTTCTAGCAATTCAAATATTTCAGTTTTGCTGTCGATCATGCTGTCTGCCTCGATCTGAGTGTCATTTTTTACGATCATCCATTCGATATCGCTCGCCATCACACGCTCGCGAATCTCGTCCGCCTTGTAAGGGTTGTTCGTAACGTCAAAAAGCATCACTGGGAAATGTGGATGACGACCAGTCGTGTAATAAAAGAGATCTTCGCCTGGCAGATAAATGACACCGTCATCGCGCGGGATGGTTTCGTCAGTGTATTTTACAAGCTCCTCAAAATCCGGCATCCAGTCGCCGCGGATCGAGAGACCTTCGAGTTGCGGCAGCGATGAATGATGCATCTCGCCGTCTTCGTAATTGACGTAATCAAGCCGCTCATTTGAATAGACATAAAACCCTCCGGCGATGAGAAGCGACGAGGAAATTACAGCCGCGAGTATAGTAACGTCGAGACCGGAAGCACGCTCGTTGGGTTCAAATACTAAGATCAAGACAAGGCCGATCAATATTATTAACAGCGGCCATATGCCGTATGTCGAGCCCCAAAGCTGCTGAGACAGGAAAACGCCGTGGGCTGTGCAAACTAGAATAAACGGCAATATAGATGCGATACCCTTTAGTCGCCGAACAAAAATATATGCCAATATGATCGACGCGATAAACACAAGCGGCCAAAGGTTTACGAGCCTTTCGGCGCGTTCGGATGGATCCTGATCGATCATTAAATACACGACCGGCCACACAAATGGCGCAGCCATAAGTATCCTGGAAACGACCGCAGGCCAACGTTTTACTCGCGCATTTTGCCGCGTCAAAAATGCACCGAGCAAAAATACGCCAACCCACGCCACAAGTGTCCAGTCGGCATAAACGGACAACATATCCATAAGCGACGGTGCACGGCGGGCAGTCGCAAATGTTAATGTCCAAAATCGATAATTATCCAGACCCGCAGTGCTTTGGATGATCAAAAGAGCGATGCCAAGACCCACCGATAACCCTGCAAGCAAACAAAAATATTGTCGAACCGGCGTTTTTCTCCGAATACCAACACCGGTCAGCACTAAAAGAGAAAAGACCGTGCTGCCAAGAAACGCAAGGCCGATATTCTGCTTAACAAACAGGGGCACGGCCATTAGAATGCCGAGCAAAACTGTCCGCACCGGAGGAAACCCTTTCCGTTCCAGACGCAGCAGCAAAAAAATTATCAGCAAGATGACAAAGGCACTGTCCGGATCATAAAACGGATGCGGAAAGATACAATAAACGCCCAGCAAAATAAGCGGCAGTGAAAGTAAGAACGCTGTAACCCCGGGCCGAGGAAATCGCTCGCAAAACAAGGTCGCCAATATTCTCCATGTCAGCAACGTGCTCAACCCTGCGACGACGCAGGCGTAAATTATGTGATGCCAGTAAGCGGTTCCAAACAGCCGGATGATCGCGGCTTGGGTTACAAATGTTAGCGGTGCATATGGAAACGGAAAATCACGATAAGGTATGTCGCCCTGAGCGATGCGTGTCGCGGGTTCGAGAACACCGCAAAGATCGTAGAGAACAGTAAGACGGGAGTTTTGCCACCAGACGACCGATGCCGTTCCGAGAAAAAGCAATATGCCTGCTGACCATTTTTGAAGAATTTGAAGCGAGGGTCGCGCCAGCAAAACACCGCCCAATATTGCTGCCGGGATAAACAGCTCAATGAGGTATCGCGGCTCCGGGTTTTCGATCGTGCCAAAAAAGAAAATTCTGGGAGCAATGATCAGCAACGTCACCGACAACCAGATGATCGAACGCGGCGTTCCGGCCAGCAACAAAACCACTAGCCCTCCGATTGCGATCAACGTATACAACCAGTCGATTCCGGCAAAGAAAGGCAGCCAAAGCTCCTGATGTTTGTCATTGTCAAGATCGTGCAATGGTAATAGTTCACCTGCGAACGGATAGAAATCAGAATGCGTGTCAAACCACATCGACGCCGAACGTTTCAGTGGCAACCACAAATAATAGTTCCACGGATCACGCCCGACGCGCGCATTTCCGATCTCGGCAAATACGGCATCACTGTCGGGCGAGATCTTTAGATTAAGGTCAACATTGTCTGTCGTTTGAGTGTCGGCATCGTCAGAGTCATCACCGGAGTCCAGATCATCCGAATCATTTTCAGTCGGCATCGGCGACGCCGGATGGTCAGGGTCGGAATTGTTATATTGATCAAACAATGCGGCAATGCGCTGTTTCTCATCATCTGACGAAAATGCATAAACAGGAACGTCTTTGATGCTTAGTGGTTTTTCTTCTAATCCCCACAGGAGCGGATCGATATATCTGGAATCGTCGATCCATGTTCGCAGCCAAAGGAAATAACCGTGCGGGACAAATTCGCCGGGCATTTCGGCATGTGCGGGAGACATAGGCTGAAGTACCCCGAAGAGATATTCATTGCGAATCGTCCAAGGTGTCAACGGCAATGCAAAGAAAATGGTAAAAATGATGCCTTTCAACAATCTGTCCGTTAACCTTGTCCTAAAATTACCGCGTCCAAAAAATACTGAAATTAAGATCGAAACCCCTATTCCAAACGCAAATAATCCGGCATCGGGGCGAAATAGAACATTTGCACCGGCAAGCGATCCGGCAATGGCCCACCAGACGCGTGCCCGTTTTTGTTTGCGCAACTTAAGTGCATATGTCGCGGCAAGAATCGTTGCAGACATCAAGAACATGGTGACCGTTTCGGCAAGTATCGTGGCCGAATAGATCACTGTAAAAGGACAAAAAGCGGTCAAGATAAGTGCCGCTAGTGCTGCCCGTTTTCTTCGCTCTCTATCATCGACCCAATGCCACGCGATCAATGTCGCGATCAAGCAAGTCAGCGTGTAGATCAACGCCTGACATACTCTGACAGCAGTTTCATTACCGATGCCAAAGACTTCGTAAATTATGGAGAGGAACCACGGGTAGCCCGGTGTGCGGATCAGTGTTGGTAAATATGGCGGAGCAAACTCAGCAGAAAAAACACCTTGCTCGATCATATTTCGAGCGAGTTGAATGTAGAGTTTGCTGTCGCCCGGCTGGACGTCAACGAAATAACAGGCCGCAATGATATGGCAAGTGACGACGAGGGCAAGGAGTAGGACGATGGAGGTTGTGCGAAGTTTTCCCAAGCGGCGAAGCCGAAAAATACCAAGCCTCAATCGTCTGCTAACGCGCTGCATTTTCACTATTCTGCTTGAACGATGCTGCGACAATTAATTGCTAGAGAAGAATCGGGCACCTTGAAAAACCGTGACAGCAGCAACTCGTTTTTTTCTGCAATAATTTGTGTTAATCTCAACTTCGACATGCTCGAAACCGTCGATAAATTTTTGGACGAACTAAACCGCGCTCTTCGCAGCGGCACATTCGTAAAACTGACTCTCGGCAATTATAAGGGCGCTGACGAGCATCTGCAAAAAATCCTGATCCGGCTCGTCAAGACCAAAAAAGGCACGCGGTTGTATTTCCTGTACCGCAGCGACACCCGCGACACCGCAAAGAACTACGATCTCGAAACCGGCACTGGCCTGATCTCAAAAGCTCTCGACGGCGAGTTCTTCAGCGGCCATCTATTTACCACGGCAAACGACATTCAACTCGACATTGGCAAGAAAGGCCGTTCGCGGCTAAATATCGGAAAGCCTACATTCAAAGCCGCCGCAAATCTCGAGCACGACCGTGAAAAAAAGGAACAGATCGACGCAGGCAGTTTTTATCTAAAGGCTCTCGGAATTGCCGACGACACCGGGCGTATCCGAGATCAGCAGCGCGATAAATGGCGGCAGATAAACAAATTTGTCGAGGTACTCGCCAGTCTTGTGGACAAATCGGAATTGAAAGACCGCAAAGAGTTGAAGATAGTCGATATGGGGTCGGGCAAAGGCTATCTTACATTTGCCGCTTATGATTATTTCAAAAATGTTCGCGGAGTAGATGTTCAAATAACCGGCGTCGAACAAAAACATGACCTTGTCGATCACGGCAACAGCGTTGCAGACGCTTCTCAGTTTGACGGATTGAAATTTGTCTTGGGGAGCATCGCAAATTTCGACGTCGGTGATGTCGATATTCTCATAGCTCTGCACGCCTGCAATACTGCGACCGACGACGCCATTTACAAAGGCATAACTGCCGCGGCCGATCTGGTCGTCGCCGCTCCGTGCTGTCATCAGGAGATCCGTCCGCAGATCAAAGCGCCCGAGATGTTACACGACGTGTTAAAACACGGCGTCATGCTCGAACGCACCGCCGAGACGATCACCGACGGACTTCGTTCTCTGCTATTGGAAAAGAGCGGCTATGCAACAAAGCTCTTCGAATTCATCTCGATGGAGCACACGCCAAAAAACAACATGCTCGTAGCGACGCGGCTCGCAAAGCCGCGATCACCTGCAACGTTCGAACATCAGATCGATGAAATAAAGTCCTTTTACGGGATCCGCGACCAGCATCTTGAAACACTTCTCAGATCGAAAGACAAAGGGTCAAAAGACGAGCTTGCTCAAGGTTCGTCAGCAACCTGATCCGAGCGGCTAGCGCTACGATCAAAAGCAACCGAGCCCGGAATACTCATCCTGAACGTCGTGTAAATGTAATCGCCGTCGGTACTGCCGTTGCCGTTGACCGCGTTTCCTGCCGCATAAAAACCCACGGCTCCGACGTTCTGTATCGGAGCGTTCCACGTAAATGTCCACGATTTCGACCCGAAATTGACAGGAACAATGCCGGCTGATGTATGTTCCACATATTGGCGTAGGTTCTGCCCCACAAATCCCTCTACGATCTGAGTTTGAATCGGATCGTCGAGCGTCCAAGTACCGGCAGGCCGTCCCTCGCTATCGATCGCCGTTAATTGAAAGCCATACGCAGTGCGGTCGTCCTGGCTCGTCGTTACCTTGATGCGGATATGTTGTCCGGGGTAATACACACGCGGCACGCCGGAGATCTTCACGCTGCCTTTGCCGCTGTTGACCGGGAAATCTACATGACACGCAGTGCAATTATCTTCACCCGGAGCGTCCGTATGCGATGGCGACGGTCCGGCCGACGAAGCATGCGCCTTTTGCCCTCCGCTCAACACTAAAAAAGCCATCACTACACCAACCGAGACGACTATGAACGCTAGTTTTGCGAAGTTCTTTTTTCTGATCGAGGTCCTCATATGCCGGGCGTAGGTTAATTGTTTTGACGGATGAAACGTGGGTTTAGTTTACGGAATTTTTGACTCTTTTAAATGTAACCGTCTCATACGAAAGATGTCAACAAGTTTTAACGCAGGGATAGACTTACGGTGATCGCGGCCCTGTGGAACGCAGTGATCTTCGTTGAACAGGCCTTTTTCGTGGCAAAAGTATGAACAATTCATACTTATTCACACTTGTTATTACTTTTTCATACTGTCCCAAACGACTGGGACAGTATGGGACACTATGGGACAGGCTTAAGTCATTATTCTGCACCGTTTACATGCCAACTGTCCCAGTGTCCCACTGTCCCAGCGTTTTTTTTCGCCAACGGGACGCAAAAGGACAGGCCAAAGCCTCCACTCTGAACTGATTTTCAAATAACCTGATCGCCTCCGAGCCAACGATCCCGCATCAACCTAGCACGAGTCCGCTCAAATTGATATACCAATTTTCCCGATATGACGTGGTTTTCTCGATATGGCGTAACTTTCCAGCTGATAAACAAATGCCAACACGAAGCTCGCACTCACATCCCAAAAATGACGCGGATGCACAGACAGCACCTAGCTTGATCTGCATCATCCGCGTCAGTTGCGAACAATTACTGGAGGGTGATCTCGGGCTATTTAGCTGTTGAGATCATTATTCGTCCGTCCGAGAGGTTTACCTGCGGATCGCCTTCGTTGAACATCCGGTGGTCCCAATGCAGCAGCGACGACGAATCCGGAGTTCCAACGACTGTGAATCTCAGGTTCAGAAGCA
>JBGARA010000123.1:0-6102 GCA_044230475.1 Pyrinomonadaceae bacterium
AATCCGGCAAACGGCAATTACGATCTTGAATTCAAGCTGTTCGATCTTGCAAGCGGCGGCGCGCAGCAGGGCAGCACGATTCAGCGCTTGAATGTCGCTGTGGCAAATGGAATTTTTACGGTGTCGCTTGATTTCGGAGCGGGCACATTGCTGGGAGCGGACAGATTCCTCGACATTGCAGTTCGCACAGCAGGCGGCGGAGCGTTCACGCCACTGAGTCCGAGGCAGCAAGTGAATTCTGCGCCGTACTCTGTTAAGAGCCTTAATTCTTCGACATCCGACACTGCGACAAATGCCACACAGCTTGGCGGCGTCGCGGCGGCCCAGTTTGTTCAAACGACCGACCCACGAATGAGTGATCCGCGTCCGCCGACAGCAGGCAGCTCGGACTACATTCAGAACGGGACAACGCCTCAGATTTCGTCGAATTTCAACATCAGCGGTACCGGTACGGCGAATATCGTTAGCGCCGGAACACAATTCAATATCGGTACTAGCCGCATTCTTTCGATCTTTGGAACGTCACCGAATCAAGGCCTTTCTGTCGGGCTGAATGCGGGAACGGGAGGCAGCGCAACTACGATCTACGGCAACAGAGCAGGAACGAACAACACCGGCGGGCAAAATTCATTCTTCGGTGCCGGTGCGGGGCAGGCCAACATTTCTGGATTTAACAATTCCTTCTTTGGCGTCGCGGCGGGCCTCAACACAACGACGTTGAGTAACAACTCGTACTTTGGCACCAACGCCGGAAATTTTAACACCGGCAGCGGCAACTCTTATTTCGGGAGCGGTGCCGGCTCGCAAAACACGAACGGCAGCGAAAATGCATTTTTTGGTTTGGTCGCTGGGTCAACAATTACAACGGGAAACAATTTGTCACTGTTCGGAGCGCGCTCGTTCGCGTCAGGTAATCTCACGAATGCGAGTGCGTTCGGTTTTCGTGCGATGGTCACGCAGGATAATTCGCTGGTGCTCGGCAGCATTAATGGTGTAAATGGCGCAATCGCTGATACAAATGTCGGCATCGGCACGACCGCTCCGTCTGAAAGGCTGCACGTCGGCGGCAACGGTCTTTTCACCGGCAATCTAACGGTTACTGGGACGTTGACCGCGACTTTGCCGTCCGGAAGCGGAAATTATATTCAGAACGGCACGAGCCAACAACCGTCGAGTAATTTTAATATTAACGGGAACGGCACTGCGAGTGGAACACTACAAGCGAACATAGTTCGGGCCGGATCGCAATTTAATATGGGAGCCGACCGCGTCCTTCGGGCTGTCTGTCTGGAAACTACATATCTCGGAGTCGGAGCGGGTGCATCAAACTTTGAATGTGTAGGCGGAGGCAATCAGAACTCTTTTCTTGGTGCAAACAGCGGCCAGACTAACACTAACGGAAATCACCTCACGGTCGTTGGAGCCAATGCGGATGTGAGCACGACCAACCTGGTAAATGCAACGGCTCTGGGAGCGAATGCATTTGTTAGCCAAAGTAACTCCCTTGTTTTAGGCAGCATAAATGGCGTCAACGGCGCCACCGGCGATACGCGTGTCGGCATCGGAACTTCCGCCCCCGCAAGAGAGTTTCACGTTCTCGGTCCTGGCTCCGTGGAGATCGGCATCGAAAGCTCAGATGTCGGAGGCATACAGTGGACGCTCCAATCTTCTAGTGGAGCGAATAACGGGCGTTTCGAGATAATCGACCGGACGGCCGGCGTCAACCGGATGACCATACTCAGTGACGGTTCGCTCGGAATCGGAACCACAACACCCAACGACAAACTCGATGTCAACGGCACCATCGGTGTCGCTACACTCGGCGCGGCTGGGTCGACCAATTTGTGTCGAAACGCATCGAACCAGATCGCAACGTGCTCATCCAGCCTTCGTTACAAGACAAACATAGGCCAGTTTTCCGAAGGACTTTCGTTTGTGAATAAACTTCGCCCGATCTCGTTTGACTGGAAAGACGGCGGAATGAAAGATATTGGCTTTGGGGCAGAAGACATCGCGCAGATCGATCCGCGATTTGTGACACACAACGACAAAGGCGAGGTCGAAGGAGTGAAATACGACCGACTGAGTGTTGCGTTTGTAAACGCATTCAAGGAACAGCAGGCGCAGATCGAAAGACAGCAGTCTTTGATCGAAAAGCAGCAGGATGAGATCGAAAACCTCAAGGCAGTGGTTTGTTCGATCAAGCCGGACGCGGAACTTTGCAAAAAGTAGTTGAATGAAATAAGCGACCGCACTGATGGAGCCGATCATGAAAATTTAGGCGATTCAGTTGACGAGATTAACTCTAGTAGAATCCAAAACCTTAGCGACGAGGCTGTTGCGGGTCGAAGCGAGTCGGGTGCAAATTTGTTCGAAATAGGAGTTCTTAAAACTGGCTTTGTGGGGGCATAATACGGCTTTTTGGTCATGAAAAGCGGTATATTTGGGTTGCCAAACGGTGTTTTTTGTCATCCCATCAACGTGGGCCATCGTTAAGTAATAAAATAGCTTGCTTTGGTACCAGAGTAGAGTTAGTATGAGATTTAGCTTTAGTAATAGGCACTCGTAGGATCTAACTTTTTTGGATCGGAGGTGGAATTAGATGGTTAACGGCTTGATAGCTGTCGTATCACTTTTGGTAGCGGTTTTCTGTTTCTATAAGGTTCAGGAAAATGCGGGCACGATGTATTTAGTGGGTGGAATTATCTTTGCTTTGTTAACGGTCGTGTTCGGGGCAATGTTCATGTCCGGACGCGTCAATAAATCCGAAGACATACACATCACTGAATAGATTTGTTCCCCTGTTATTAAATAGTCCTTTAACGGCCGCATTTTGAGCCGCGAGAATACGGGTTTGTAAATATAGTGAATGCCAGGGTCATCCAGTCCTGGCATTTTTGCATGTTCGGTTCGAAATACTGTACAATGTTTACTAAAATGTAATGATTATCAATCACTGCATTTCGTTTAGTGAGTAACAATGCCAAAGATCGCAGACATACAGGAAACGCCGAATCCGAACGCGGTAAAATTTATCCTAAAAGAGCCCGTGTCGCACGGGACTTCGCATTCATTTAAAACGGCGGAAGCCGGTGCGAATGACCCATTGGCGAAATCGCTTTTCGATCTTGGCCAGGTCGTGTCAGTGTTTTACATGGACAAGATGCTCACGGTCGAAAAAACCGATGAGGCCGAGTGGGATGAACTGCTGCCGGAGCTTGCCGTGCCGATCCGTGCTGCCGAAGCCGTTAAGTCGAGCAACGGAACTGGCGCGAAAGCAGCGGCTGCGGCTGTCGGCGGCGCGATTGCTGCCGCTGCGAGCGACGATCCAAAATTGGTGCAGATAAATGATCTGCTAGACGACCGCATTCGTCCGTATTTGGCCGGCGACGGCGGTTGGCTCGAGGTTTTGGAACTCGCCGACAGCACGCTGAAAATTCGCTACGAAGGCGCGTGCGGCAGCTGCCCAAGCTCGCTCACCGGAACGCTCATGGCGATCGAGAATATGATCCGCGAAGAGATCGATCCTGAGATAACCGTTGTAGCGGTTTAACAAATAAACGCGGTTTAAAGAATTTGTTGACAACATCGACTGCGATTCGTCATAATCGTAAAGAGGGCATTCGCACAGTTTGTCCTTCTCGCCACAGAATCTGCTTGTCTTAACAGATCTGCCGTCCCTACATATTCCGCATAGTAAACGTTTTTTCCAAATTGGAGGAGAACCATAGTGAACAGTGAAGAACTCGAATTAAGTCTAAGATCGGAGTTCGAGAATTATCTCAAGAGTTTTCGCGCCGAGATGCGTGAGCAGGCCGCTGAGCTTCAGAAAAAAGTAGAAGCCGAGGTTGAAAAGCATCGGTCGCAGCTTGATGAGGCATTTCAGGCTTACGCCGCGCGTTTCGATTCCGAATACGCGATGGACGAAGGCTTTAAGGCTTCCGTCGTCGAGCATCTGCGACAGGCACGCGACGAAGGGGCGGCACTTACCGCAGCCGCGACCGACGAAGCCAAGCAGTTGGAAACAACCGTCGCTGCGGCACCTGCCGATTTCAGCTCGATCCGTGATGCCGTTAACGACATCAGCCAGCACAGATCGCAGGCCGCGATCTTGAAAGCACTCGTCGAGAATGCCTCCAACTTTGCACCCCGCGGCGCGTTCTTTATCATCAAGAACGAGCAGCTTGTCGGCTGGCAGGTCTTTGGTGCCGATTCTCATGCCGATGCTACGATCCGCGACATCCAGTTTCCTGTCTCGTCAAATTCTCTTCTCGGCAACGCCGTCAGGTCGCAATCGACCGCTGACGGTGCCTACGGCCAGCACGAGGACGACGCAGCATTTCTCGAACCGCTTCATTTCGGTCATCCGGACAGGATGCACGCAATACCTCTGACAGCACGCGGACGTGCGGTTGCGGTCTTGTATGCTGATTACGGTTCGGGCGGTATCAGCGTAAACGTCGAGGCCCTCGAAGCGATCGTTCGCATCGCAGGGTTGACCGTCGAGGTTGGAGCATCCGCAAAAGCGGAAAGCCGACCGGTCGCGGAAACAAGCTTTGAAGCTGCTCAACCTGAAGTTCAGGAAGCCCAGCCGGAAGTTCACGAGGCCGCACCGGAAGAAGTTCATCACGTCGAGGCTCCTGCCGAAGTGCATGAAGAAGTGCACGAGGCCGCTCCGGTTGAAGTCCACGAAACAGATTTCGCATTCACCGAAAGCACTCCTGTTGAAGAAGTGCAGGAAGTCGAATCGCCATTTAGCCAGCCTGTCGAAGCCGAAGTCGTTTCCGAGGTCGAAGTTCAGGCCGAGGAAATTACTGCTTTCGAACCAGCTCCGTCTGAAGGCGAAGTGATCTTCGACGCTAACGAGTCGCTTGGCGGAAAGACCATTGAAACATCGCCATTTGATTCGGCTGCCGAGCCTGAATTTGCCGGCGTCGGCATGAAACAAGGCGAAAAGGCTGTCGAGGTCTCGCCTGCAAATGTTGGTCGCGTAAATGCAAGAAGCGCACGCAATGTCGATCTGCCGATCGAGGTTTCCGACGATGAACGTCGTCCTCACAACGACGCACGCCGGTTCGCACGGCTTCTGGTTTCAGAGATCAAACTCTATAACGAGCAGCGTGTGAACGAGGGCCGCGAGGCAGGCGACCTTTACCAACGCCTCCGCGAAGCTATCGACCGCTCACGCGAAATGTACGACAAACGTGTCCAGCCGCCGGTTGCCGAAAAGTTTGATTACTTTCACTACGAACTGGTTAACTCGCTCGCCGAAGGCAATGCCGACCGCATGGGCGACGGCTATCCGGGATCAACCGTATAGCTGAAAGTTAATTTTTAGACCAATCACAAGGCTGTCCAAAACCGGGCAGCCTTTTTTTGATCTTATTTCAGCGAACGCTGCACGCGGAGACCTCTGAGATATTCGCAGAGACCGCAGGATCTCTGCGAGGTTTCAAAGCTCTCCAAATGGTCGCAGTCGGACCGATCGGCGTTCCACAGCGTTCCACTATGGGGTGGAACGCGCTAAATGTTGCAATAGCGTAGGTTAAGTGCCCTAAAATGGCAGCGTTCCACGAAATTTACAAAAAAATCACATTGTGCCACAGAAACCAGGTAAGTGCTGTAATGATTGATGTTATGGCATTCCACATTTTGTCGCAAAGCGATTTTCCGTGGAACACTTCATCCGTCCCGGCACAGAAATTTGACTACCGTTAGCTGCTGAACCTGGGTTAGGTTGTCAAATATCAATACCAACTAAACAACAATGTTGCAGACATAGGCTAGCGCATTACTACGCAAATTAGAAGGCTATTGTTCCAAAAGTGCCCTAATTTTTCGATGCATAAAAACTCGGTGGGCGGGCTTGTCTTCGGTGACCCGCATTGACAATCAGGTGAAACGGCGCAAATATCCAAGAGAAAGCGTTAAGTAAAATCTGTCCTGCGGAGGTACTATGTCGCGACCTTACCACCTATCCCAACCGGCCTTTATCCGTTTTTTGCCGACCCTTTTTTTCATCGGGTTTTCGTTTGTGGCATTTTCTGTAAGTGTTAGTGCCGCAACATTTGTGGTGAATACAACTAACGATACGCAGGATGC
>JBGARA010000124.1:0-6135 GCA_044230475.1 Pyrinomonadaceae bacterium
GAGAAATCACCGTTTTTTACATGAAGACGGCAAGAACTTTCGGGAGAACGAGATATGGCGAGAGGTTATTGACCGGAGGACCGGCAATCGCATTGCCGAAGAGATGCCCGGGGGCCAGCATAACGCCACCGCTATTGGTGCATATGCATTTGTTCAACAAAGCAACAGCATTGTTCTGGGCAGCATCAACCGCGTAAACGGGGCGACGGCCGACACCAATGTGGGCATCGGGACTACAACTCCGCAGTATCGGCTTCACGTTAAAGGTGAGAATATCCGAGTCGAGGGAAACACAAATTCGACCCTGCCGCGATTTTCGCTGAACTTCACCGGCGGGTCTGCCGACGCGAAAAAGTGGCAAAACTATGCCGCGGATAATGCTCTTAGGTTTAGTGCTTTGAATGACGCCGAGAATTTCGAGTCGATCTGGCTCAACGTAGTTCGTTCCGGTTCAAACGTTGCGCGTGTTGAGTTTACCAACGGTGTTGTTACGATGGCGGGGGCGCTTCAGGTTGACAACCCGAACAATCCTGGCGGCAGATTTTATATTACTCAGGAAGGCAGAGTCGGCATCGGCCTGAATTTTGATCAGAGTCCGGATAAACTTGCTGTAAACGGTACGATCAGCTTTGCCGGACTTGGTTCGGCCGGGGTCACACAGCTTTGCCGTAATGCCTTAAATCAGATCGCAACTTGCTCTTCCTCCCTCAGATATAAAACGAATATCGGTCAATTCTCGAAAGGGTTGTCATTCGTTAACCAGCTTCGGCCGATCTCATTCGACTGGAAAGATGGCGGGATGAAGGATATCGGTTTTGGCGCCGAGGATATCGCAAAGATCGATCCGCGATTTGTCACATACAACGACAAAGGCGAGGTCGAGGGCGTCAAGTACGACCGCATGACAACCGTCTTGGCCAACGCGGTTAAAGAACAGCAGGAACAGATCGAGAAACAGCAAGCTTTGATCGAAAAACAACAGGCTATGATCGAGCAACTCGAAAAACGGCTCGAACGGCTTGAGAAAACGGAACCGAAGTAGGTCGAGCCTGCTTTTCGTTGGCATTTGTTTAACGGCTGGAAAGTTGCGTCATATCGGGAAAACCATGTCATATCGGGAAAGTTGTGCTTCCAATGCCTGATAGAATGCGTTATTCTGTATATGCATCATTGTTTCACAAATGGTGAGGCTCTTTTGACAATTTCATCCTCGGAAAACAGGCGAAAGGTCGGCGCAAAGTACGCAAAGAAATTAAGAGATCGTTCCAAGTTGGATTCGGTGTTTTCAGACCAAGTTTCCGTAAGCGTACTATTTGCAACAGTTAATAATTAATTTGTAAATTTCGTGGAACGCGCCCCAAAAACCTGTATTAACTACAATAGATAGAACAACTTACAGCGTTCCACCCCTCTATGGAACGCTGCGGAACGCCTGGAACGCTGGTCAGTCCCACCTTTGCCTGCATGGTGGTTGAAGTTGACGAAAAAAACAGTGGGACACCGGGACAGCAACCGTTGTTGGAAAACCGCCCTACCGGAAAAATGATGGGACAATGGCAAACGTGAAACGAGAAAAAGAACCGATAACGATCGAAAAGATCAAAAAAGCACACGCCGAGCGGAGATCCGAGATACGTAAACGGCTCGCCGAGTTTGAGAGGATCGGAAAGCGGGGAACTGACCTAAACCTTTGGGAAGAAATGGTTTTCTGTTTTTTTACCGGCGGATGCTCTGCTCGCATGGGGTTGAATGCACTCGAGGCCGTGAAACCGATCATTTTGACGGGCGAACAAGCTGAGTTAGCCGCGGCTCTTACGGGCGTTCACCGCTATCCGAATGCTCGTTCGCGTTACATTGTCGCGTCGAGACAATTTCTTCGTGAACACTGCGGCCTGCGGCTGCGTAAGAAACTCAGGAGTTTCGATTGTCCCCTGGAACGACGCGATTGGCTTGTCAAGGAAAAGGGCATTAAAGGGCTTGGGTATAAGGAAGCGAGCCACTACCTGAGAAATATCGGTTTTAAGGGCTACGCGATACTCGACAAGCATGTGCTCAATTGTCTCGTCGAACTAAAAATAATTGACGACCCAAAGCCACCAAATACCCGCTCGAAGTATCTAATGATCGAGAACAAGCTCAGAAAACTTACCATGCAGACCGGAATCGATTTTGATGAAATGGACCTTGTGCTCTGGTCGATAAAAACCGGGGTTATACTGAAATAGAGCGTCAGCGGACGTTAAAGGAATTTGTAGTATGAGAAACAGAGATTTGCCGACAGATCTCTTCCGCCTTTCGGGTGGCCTGAAAAAAGCCGCCGTACTGCTTATTCTGTCTGCGGTTCTCTCGATATCACCGGTTCTTGTTTTCGCATCTGATACCAAGGGCGATGATGTCCCTGACCTGATCAAAAAGGCCGCCAAACTGACGCGCAAGGGGTTGCTTGCCGATGCTGAAACGCTTTTGCGCAAAGCGGTCGAGTTGGACCCGAACCGCAGCGACGCCAAGGTCGAGCTTGCTTTTGTCCTGGTAAAGGAGCGGAGGCTGCTTGATGCCTACAACATCTGCCTCGCTGTTTTAGAAAATGACCGCTCGAACTCGCGAGGGTTCGCCGTGATGGGTGCGATACTGCTCTACGCGGGCCGTTTTACAGAGGCGCGAGGCTTCCTTGTGAATGCCATTCGCCTGAACCGCAAGGAGCATTTTGCATGGGCCTGCCTGGGGATGCTCAATTTCTATGAGAATCGCCTGGACGAAGGTTTCAGTCATCTTCTCAAAGCACTCGATCTCAAACCTGACGAGCCCGATTACCTTTTTGCTACAGCGCAGGCGGCAGGCCGTGCCGAACGTTTTCAGGAAGCGGCAGAGCACTACGAACACTTTCTGCGCGTCACCAACGATGTGGATAAAGATCGCCGCGACCGCATCAAAGGACTCATCTCATTCCTTAAAATTCTCAGCACCAACATTTCAAAAGGCAAACTTTACTCGACCGATGGCCGCGACCAGACGAGCGTTCAATTTGAGCTGGTTGGCGACCGGCCCATCATCAAACTCCGCATCAACGATAAGGAAGAGCCTCTGCGATTTGTCCTCGACACGGGTTCCGGCATTTCGGTTATCTCCGATGCGGCGGCAAAACGGCTCAAGATCAGCCCGGTGACGAAAGGCGGCTATGCAAGAGGCATTGGCGGCGACGGGAAATTCGCGATCGTTTATGCGCTTGTCAGAAAAGTCTCGATCGGCGATGTGAGTGTAAAGAATGTGCCTGTTTATCTGCGTAAGTTTCAGGACCCGACACAGAAGATAGACGGCTACATAGGCCTGGCGCTCATATCAAAATTTCTTACGACGATAGATTACGGCAGCCGCACTTTTTCATTAACAAGAAGGTCGGACGATAAGGAAGACTTTAGGGAAAGCGCGGCGATGTCGCTGCCTCTCAGGCTTACTTCGAGCGGCTTTCTGAGCGGCGAGGTTCAGTTGGAGGGGATCGATTCCATCCTGAACTTTATAGTCGATACGGGTGCAAGCGTGTCGGTTATCTCCGAACGCGTCGCCCGCCACGACAGCATTACTCCTTTTGCCAACGAAGAAAAAATGCGTGTCATCGGCTCTGCCGGCATCAGAGACGACGTGGCGTCCTTTCTGTTGCCAAAGGTAACGTTCGGCAACCACTCGCGCACCAGCATCAAGGCAGTGGCGCTCGACCTCGACCTGATAAACGAAGCCTCGGGCTTTGAACAGGCCGGCATTTTGGGCGGCAATTTTCTCAAAAATTATCGCCTCACATTTGATTTCAAGAATTCCAGAGTGGTTTTCGAGTCTATCAAACCCGAAAACTGATATTCTGTTAATTCTGGTGGATCAATGAAGCTTGGCCTCTATCTCGAAACCTCAGTCGTCGGCGCCTATCTGGATAACGGCGACCCTTTTCGCCGCGACATCACGATACGCTGGTGGGAACACGAGTTGTCAGAATACCGAGTATTCAGCTCGGACTTGGTTGAACGCGAGATCGAACGCATAGCCGAACCGCACCGTTCTGGTTATCTAAATCTGGTCCGTCCGCTCAAAAAACTGGAGATCTCCGAAGAAGTTGCTATCCTCGCCGAAGGTTACATCGAACGCGGCATCTTTCAACGGAAGTATCTAGCCGACGCGGTTCACGTCGCTTTAGCTTCGTTTCACAAGATCGATTATCTGGTCACATGGAACTTTGGCCACATCGCCAACGTCCGCAAACAAGCTCGTCTGCGGCTCTTTAACACCACAGCAGGATTTTTCTCCCCTGTGATAGTCACACCGGAATTTCTGGTCCACAGCATCTAACGCAAAAGACTGCTTTCTGCCAACAGCCTACTGATTAACCCAGTTGCCCGAAACATCACCCATCAGCAGCGCGATAAAATCCTCGCCCGCCTGCGTCGAATTCAACGAAGAATACGTCCTGCTTGCGGGAACAAATACCCAATTTCCCGACGAGCCAAAACCATTTATCCCGACCGTGTAACGTGCGATCTGTCCCGCGTCGAATGACGACAAAGTCCCGTTTCCGCTCACATCGGCGACGACCAACTGATTGCCTGTCAAAACCTGAAGCCCTGAAACATGTTTTGCAATAAGGCCTGAATCGAACGACGAAATACCATTCGCACCGCTTGTTTTTGATGGCGTAACCGTATAGGCACCGCTCCCAAACCCGCCCAATGTGTATGTACCATCAGCACGACTTGTCGCCGTAAGACTCGGCGAACCCAAAGCGCTCAAAAGAACACCCGAAACAAAACGCGGAGTCGGCGAACCAGTTGCATTGCCGTAAGTGATCGTCCCCGTTATCTCCGGCTGAACTTCGTAGGAGCCTATGTCCACAGTCCCGCCGTAAAACCGCAAAAACCCCCTTTGGTCACTCGTCAAAGCCATCTGCGTCTGCGGATCGATCGCCACTGAATTATTTCCCGCATTGATCGCCGGACTGCCGGGCAAAAGCGCGTGAGTCAGAGTCGAACCGCCGTTGTCAGCCAGCGATGCCAACATTGGATTTATGTTCAGCAAGTCAGCAGCAATCCAGCCCGAACTTCCGGTTGTGTTTCCTATCAAATTATTGCCCTGCGAGTTAAATGTGCCAGAGGCGTCAGCTTCACTCGTGATGGTGGATGTATTTCCGGCGATGATAGAGTTTCGCACCGTTATGCTTCCTCCACTGATGCGTTTGATACCCCCGCCGGCACCTTTCGACTGGTTACCAAAGATAGTCGAATTAGTTATTGTTATCTGGTCGTTGGAGGTAAAGCCGTCAAAAATGATTCCGCCTCCAAACCCTTCTGTTGAGCTTGTGTCGCTTGCAATATTGCCGCTTACCGTCGAATTTGTAAGAAAGAGTCTGCCAGAAGTTTCAATGCCGCCCCCATGCCAAGCTGCTATATTTCCTATAATCGCGGAATTGATTACATACATCGTTCCCGAATTCATGATGCCGGCGCCCGGGCCAAAGTAATGATTGTTGCTTATAAGAGTATTACGGATAACCGTTATCGCAGAATTGCTCATGCCAGAGTCTAAATTGCCCGCGATTATTGAGTTCTCAATAGTTGCGTTTGTTGACGGGCCGTTTCCTACATAAATACCGCGGCCACCGTTGCCGATTACCTGAGAATTGACAAGTGTTAGATTGTCGCTGCCAAGTCCGCCAACCTCGCTTCCTAAGACAGTCGTATTCATCATATTCAACGTCTTGGCCGATATACCACCGTGATTATTGCTGAGTACGGAATCTCTGATGTCGGCAGTTCCAGCATCAACATGGATTGCACCCGCAGCGGGGCCGGGATTGTCATGGACGTTAAGATTAGCCAATGTCATAGTACAGCCAAAACAATAGACCGCTGCTCCTTTCCCGAAAAGATTGGGCTCATAAAATGCAACATTATTGACAAATTCCATGTTCGACAAATTAAGTGTGCCATTCCCATTTAAAACACGAATGGCACCACCCTGAGCATCACTATTGGAGTTTCCGACTTTCCCGTCACGCAGATTCATCCCCGACATCGTTACATTGAGACTTCCTGATACTAAGAAGATACGCCCCGCATTATTTCCGCTGATGGTGACTAGATCTTGGCCGGTGCCTGT
>JBGARA010000125.1:0-5949 GCA_044230475.1 Pyrinomonadaceae bacterium
GTTACTCTCGTATTTGCTGCTGGTTGTGCTTCTGCCGTCGAGGTCGACAGCAAGAATGCAAATGTAAATATAGCTGCTGTTATTATTTTCTTGAATTTCATTTTTTTATCCTTCCTTTATTGTGCTCGCTGCAATTAAGCATTCGCCTTGCTGACCAATGGAAATTCTATTGCCGGAAAATCAATTTCAGTGCCTGCGGTCTCGTTGAAATAGTTTGTGAAAACGTTCAACGCGACGTTGGCAACGATCTCTGCGATCTCTTTTTCGCTGTAACCTGCGGTTGTAACCGCCTCATATTCGGCCGGCGAGACCTTGCCCCGACTGATTACCAGTGCGGCGGCAAACTTCAAACCCGCCTCGGTCTTAGCATCGTCGGATGATGCGCGGCGGGCAGCATTGATCGCGGACTCGTCGAGACCGACCATTTTTCCGATGGCCGAATGGGCAGACGCACAGTAACCGCAGCCGTTAATCTCGGCCACTGTCAAAGCGATCTTTTCATTCAGCTTTGAATTGAGCGATTTCCCAAGCGCACCGCTCAGGTTGAGGTAAGCTTCTAAAACTGCCGGCGATGTCGCCATGGTTGCCATCATGTTCGGAACGAATCCGAGTTTTGCCTTTACTCCGTCGAGTAGTTCTTTTGCCTTACCCTCTGCTTCGTCATGTTTGATTGCTGTTATATTCTGCATTTTTTTCTCCTTTTGATTATCTATCTTTCCGAAAGTTCTTATTGCCTGATCGATAATCGCAGAATCCGTGCCAGAGTTAGTGTGCAAGCTAACCTGTCTGTTATCAGATAGTTAGAAGATATGAACGTAATGGGATAAACAACGAATTATGGTTGGATAACGAAATTACGTTGGCTTTACAACGAAATTTCGTTAGACTACGGCACATGGAAGATAATTTGTCATTCAACTCGATCAATAATCTGATCGCACGCAGAAATCCGTTGGGAGACACACTGAGCACAATTGTTTCCCAACTATCCGGACGGAAAGGAATCGGCCTCGCACGCATCTGGCTTATTGGCCGGGGAGATATTTGCGAGGTGTGTCCTATGCGGCCCGAATGCCCAAGTCAGGAGCTATGTCTGCACCTAACTGCCAGCGAAGGTGAGGATCTAGCGGGGAAACAAAGATGGAACACCACCACAGGACGATTTAGTCGATTCCCAATAGGAATTCGCAAGGTCGGATCGGTCGCCGAAGCGGGAAAGTCGGTGTTGCTTGATGAGCTGCAGATCGGAACGAGCGATTGGATCGTCGATAGGGCCTGGGCAAAGCGTGAGAAGGTCGTTGGATTTGCCGCGCATCCGCTGAGGTTTCAGGACGATATACTTGGCGTTTTGGCGGTGTTTTCGCGCGAGCCGATCAATGCGGACGATTTCAATTGGCTTCGGGCATATGCCGATCAAGCGTCGGTTGCCATCGCTAATGCAAGGGCATTTGAACAACTTGACGTCTTGCGGCAACATCTCGAAGACGAAAACGCCTATCTCCGCGACGAGGTCACTGAAACAACCAAGCACAAGTTTTTGATCGGTAAAAGTCCGGTCTGGCTTAAGATACTTCAGCAGATAGAAATGGTCGGGTCGTCCGATGCGACCGTCTTGATCACAGGCGAGTCAGGCACGGGAAAAGAGCTTGTTGCCCGAGCAATACACGAGTCGAGCAAAAGATCGGCAAAACCCCTCGTTAAGGTAAATTGTGCGGCGATATCATCCGAGCTGTTTGAAAGCGAATTTTTTGGTCACACCAAAGGATCATTTACCGGGGCAGTGCGTGATCGTGCGGGTAGATTTCAAGTCGCGGACGGCGGCACGATATTCCTTGATGAGATAGGTGAAGTGCCGCTCGCTTTACAGGGCAAACTCCTGCGGGTATTACAAGAGAAACAGTTTGAAAAAGTAGGAGAGGATCGTACGCGAACCGTTGATGTTCGCGTTATTGTAGCAACGAATCGCAATCTGGCGGATGAGGTCAGAAAGGGCAGTTTTCGTGAGGATCTATACTATAGGTTGTCTGTTTTTCCGATAGACTTGCCGCCTTTGCGTGATCGTTCGGAGGATGTCGAGGGGTTGGCACGGCATTTCTTAAAACAGTACTCGTTAAGCTCCGGCGGTAAAGAACTTTCATTGAGTGCCGCCGACCTCGCGCTTCTAAAAAGCTACTCTTACCCCGGAAATGTGCGGGAACTTCAGAATATTATCGAAAGGGCCGTCATAGTCGGCAAGTGTGAGCGGCTAAATTTCACTCTGCCAGAAATATTTAGTCGTATAGTTCCCGCCGGTGATCCGGTTTCAGCTGGAATCTCTGTTGACGACACCGCTCTGAGAAGTTACGCCGAGTTAAAAGAACTTGAGGAGAGATTGGTAATAAATACGCTTCAAAAGAGTAATTACAAGATCTATGGGCCAAGTGGAGCGGCGTCTATTCTTGGAATAAAACCAACTACTCTGATTTCCAGGATAAAGGCCATGAACATTCCGATGCGTCCGAGCCAAACAGCTTAACTCTGTTAAGCTGTTCAGCGTGACTTTTCAAATACTAGACCGTTTTCAGTCGTCTCGTCCGAATAAATAGGGATCTGATCAAAGATTATTTCTGCGGCTGCAAAACGGCGAGCGTTTTTTTGGCATCAGCCAAGAATTTGCTGTCAGGATATTTATCGACGATGGTCGAGAAATAAGTGACCGCATCTGCCCTCAGTTTCTCGGGGGCGAACTTTTCCTTTTCTTTCTCAAGTTTGAGATTTACCTTTTGCTTGCCTTTGTTTTCGGAGAGGTAATAGCTGCTCATCCCGGCCATGTAGAGAAATTCGTCGATGCCCGTGAATTCGGGATAGGCGGCGTAGGTCTCTTCAAAACGGTCGATCACCGACTTGTAAGCCTTCTTCAACGGCGAAAAATACTGCCGCGCAACATCAAGATTGTGCTTAGCGTCGGCTTCAAGAACGGGATCAGTCACCGGCGTAACATTGCGCTGGGCGGATGCCGCAAAAGCTGAACCAAGGATTAGTAAAAGAACAAAGACGTATTTCATTGCAGGTTTGATGAAGTATATGGGGCAAAGGTTTCTTATGGCGTTGGCGGAGTTGCACCTGGAGGAACTGCCCACATAGTAACCTTATCGTCCGTTTTCTCGGAAAGGACGTAGATTGCTCGGCTAGGATCACTCTTGAATAAGCTTTTCAGGGCAGTCAGTTTTCGGTCACGTGATTTTCTTTGCCTTGTGCCGGAGACAATGACATAAAACTGATCGTTCGGACGATCTTGATGTTTGTCTATAGCCTCTTTTATGCGAGCTAAATTCTTGCTTGTCAGCGCACCGAAAATCTCGACTAGTTGCTCCGGCACTGGTTTCCCAAAATAACATGGCAAGGTGTGCGATGACACAGACGGACAATTCTTAGGCAAGCCACCAACCTCAACAGTTACAGTAAGAGTGTTTTGCGGGACAACAACTTCAATGTCCGGAGTTCCTTGACCGGACTTAATAACACCACTAGATAACGACCACTTATATGTTAGCGGTCGAGCATCATCGACCGGATTAACCTGTACCGAAAAGCGAGTTGTTTCGCCTGCAAGTACAATACGCGGCGGCCCATATACTGTTACAAGCGGACAGGTTGATGAAGTTTGAGCGAAACTGCTACTCACCAATATGCCCAGGCCGAAACCAATGACCAATATTCTGGAAAAACAGTTATGCCTTCGCATACTTTCCTATTATAGCGTCAAGCTTCTTCGCAGTCTCAGCCGGCCAGAGGTCGGGAGCAGTGAAGATGGCGTTCTTTATGGCGTCGCGGTATTGGTTTGGCGTTTGTTTTTCGGCAACGCGTTTGACGGCGTCTTTTAGCACCAACTGAGCGTTGCGGACGTTTTTGTGCAGGTATTCGACGACCATGTCGATGGTGACGGCGTCGTGAGCTTCGTGCCAGCAGTCATAGTCGGTGACGAGGGCGAGCGTGGCGTAGGCGATCTCGGCTTCGCGGGCGAGCTTGGCTTCCTGAAGGTTGGTCATGCCGATGATGTCCATGCCCCATTGGCGATAGACGTTCGATTCGGCCTTGGTCGAGAACGCAGGGCCTTCCATACAGATGTACGTGCCGCCGCGATGCGTTGGGACGCCAACCTGTTTACAAGATGCTTCGAGAATGTCGCCAAGCTCGTCGCAAACCGGATGAGCAAAGGTCACGTGGCCGACGATGCCTTCGCCAAAGAACGTCGATTCGTGCGCTCTTGCTCTCGTCCGGTCAAAGAACTGATCAGGAATTACAAAGTCGGTCGGAGCATACTGTTCCTGCAGACTTCCGACCGCCGAAACAGACAAGATGTATTCGACGCCTAGAAGCTTCATCGCGTAGATGTTTGCCCGGAAGGGAAGTTCGCTCGGCGTGAGCCTGTGACCTCTGCCGTGCCTCGGCAAAAAAGCGACGGTCACGCCGTCCAGTTCGCCAATAATAAAAGCGTCCGACGGGCTGCCAAATGGCGTATCAACGCTCAGCTCCCGCACATTTTCCAATTCCGGCATCTGGTACAAACCACTGCCACCGATGATTCCGATCTTTACTTGTTCCATTACTGATTTAAATCCTCTGGCATGTAAACTGTTAATTCAATAAACAAGGCACTCTCGGCTGGTTTGTAGTTGGCGGACAGACCGGCCGCTACCTCGCGGTCTGCTTTTGCTTTCGCAGTATTGCCAGCTTTTGCGTAAGCCAGAGCTCTTAAAAGATAAGCGACTTTCCAATTGGGCGCAAATTCGATCGCCTTACTCGCAGCCGCGACCGCTTCGGCAAATTGGCTGTTCCTAAAGAATAAATATCCAAGCATGTAGCGCATTGTTGCGGAACCTTCGTTAATCGAAACAGCCCTCTGCAAGTCATCAATGGCTAACTGATTCTTGCCCATTTTGTTGTAAGACACTGCTCGATTGTATAGGGCAAATATGTTGGAAGGATCAAGTAACAGAGCTTCAGAGTTATCCTTGACGGAAAGTTCATATTTACCCAAAACAAGATATATTCTTCCGCGGCCATAGTAATAAGCTGATGTCGGCCTCAACGAAATTGCACGGTCGTAATCCTTTAAAGCTTCATCGAGCTTGCTAAGCTTAGAATAGGCATTTCCACGGGTGTAATAGACAAGAGGATTTGCATCATCGAGTTTTAACGCTTCGTTCAAATCCAAAAGGGCGGCGTCGACATCTTTAAGTTCCAATTTTATAGACGCTCGATTGGAATAGAACATCGCCAAAGAGTTATCAAGTTCGATGGCTTTGTCGAAGTCTTTTAGCGCTTTGTCGTACTCCTTGGTGTTGAAGTAGATGCCGCCTCTACTATTCCATAACTTGCCATTTCGTGGGTCGATCTCTATCGCTTTTGAAAAACACTCTAATGCGACTTTGTAGTTTTTCTGATTTTGAAAAACCATTCCTTTTACCTGGTATGCAAGCGCCGAGTGCTCCGGCGGATTTTGCCCCGTTTCTAGAAGAGTCAATGCTTTTTCGGCATCGGAGAGTGCTTCCTGAAGGTTTGAAAGCTGCAAGTAAGCCAGCCCTCGATTAACGTATATTACGGCAATAGACGGAGAACTCGCGATAGCTTCAGTATATTTTTGAACTGCTTGCTGAAAATCGTTTTTCCCCATGAGAACATTGCCCGCGTTAAAAAGTTTTTGCGTGTTAGCAATCTGTTCGGCCTGAGACGGAATTTTTTCGACATTCTGTGCAGCGATGGAAACAGCTGTCACCAAAAAAACTGACAACCACACGCACAAGTAGTTTTTGACTTTGATCATAAAGGGATTTGGATAGCCCTAATTTTGCCATCTACTTCCGCCAATCTGCAAAGCGGCATCTCGACATCGTGGTAAAAGTGGCAGATCCAGTTTTCTTCGACAGCCTGGGGCAGGATGCGTTTTTTGAATTCGAGCGTTTCGGT
>JBGARA010000027.1:0-40975 GCA_044230475.1 Pyrinomonadaceae bacterium
TACAGGCTACTCGACCTGATGGAGGCGAACTTTGTCGAATCTTCGCCCGCACCGTGCAAATTTGTGATGAAAGAAATGGGTCTGTGCGAAGAGAATCTGCGGCTTCCACTTGTGCCGATTCGTGCCGAGACGAGAGCAAAACTGAAAGCGATAATGAAGGATCTGCAGCTGTAATGGAACTTGACGATCTAAAAAGACCGGGTGGAACGTCTGGAGGTGTGATTGAGTTTGTTGTTGGGCTTGTGATGACGATCTCGGGGGCTTATATGCTCATCAGCCGCGTTGTCGTCGCCAGCGGTTTTTGGAATTGGGGCGGTTATAATTCGTTCGGCTTGTCGCTGGTCCCGCTTGTTTTTGGTATTGCATTTGTTTTCTTTAACGGCAGATCGATCATCGGATGGATACTGATAGCTTTGAGCATCATATTTATCGCTTCGGGAATATTGATGAATTTGCAGATCTACTTTCAGCCGACGAGTCTTTTTAATACGGTAATTATGTTGGTGCTGTTTGCCGGCGGCATCGGTTTGATCGCGAGAGCGGTGATCATAGCGCGAGATTAATTAAAATTGTGAGTTTACGAGATCAAATAGAAGAGTTATTTGCGAAAACGGAATTTACTTCCGAGGACCGTGAGGTTTATGAGAATTTCAAGACCTCATTAAGGCGTGGTGAAATCCGAGCAGCTGAAAAAGATGCTGATGGGAATTGGCATGCGAATTCGTGGGTCAAGCGGGGGATTTTACTCGGTTTTCGGATGGGCAAGATGGTCGAGATGTCGAAGCCGACCGAGACCTTTCGGTTCTTCGACAAAGACACGTTTCCGCTGCGGCCTATGAGCATTGATGATGGAGTGCGGATCGTCATGGGCGGCTCAGCGATCCGTGACGGCTCGTATGTTGCTCCGAGTGTGGTTGTTGTTCCGCCTGCGTATATCAATGTCGGGGCGTATGTCGACGAAGGCACAATGGTCGACAGCCATGCTCTCGTTGGTTCGTGCGCTCAGATCGGCAAACGCGTGCATCTCTCCGCTGCCGCACAGATCGGCGGCGTACTCGAACCGGTAGGTGCGGTGCCTGTCATCATCGAAGACGATGTACTCGTAGGCGGCAACACCGGTGTGTACGAAGGCACGATAGTTCGCGAACACGCCGTGTTGGCGTCCGGCGTAATTCTGACGCGGTCAACTCCAGTGTTTGATCTTCCCAATGGCCGCGTTATCAAATCTGAAGGCGATAAACCTCTCGAAATTCCCGCCGGAGCAGTCGTTGTTCAAGGTTCGCGAGCTGTATCCAGCGGTTTTGGCAAAGACAATGGCCTCTCTGTCTATTGCCCGATCATCGTCAAATATCGTGACGAAAAGACTGATGCATCTACAAAACTTGAGGACTACCTACGATGAACGATCACGCCGACGGAAATTGGCTTGCTCAAAAAGCGCGGCAGACAATGATCGAAAACGGTTTCGAGCCGGAGTTTCCGTCCGACGTTTTGGATCAGCTAAACCAGATAAAGAATGCCGGTGAACCGACGATTGATGATTCGATCAAGGACTTGCGCTCGTTGCTGTGGTCTTCGATAGACAATGCGAGTTCGCGCGATCTTGATCAGATCGAGTGGGCTGAGCGGCTCGAAAATGGCGACATTCGAGTCCTTGTCGGCATAGCTGACGTTGATGCTCTTGTGCCGAAAGCTTCACCGATTGACGAGCACGCTGAGCAAAATACGGTCACGGTTTACACGGAAAGTAAGATCTTTCCAATGTTGCCTGTCGAGCTTTCGACCGATATGTCTTCGCTTAATGAAGGCGTGGATAGGCTTGCGATAGTCGCCGATATGACCGTTAAGGAAAACGGTGATGTGCCGGAAAGCACGTTTTATCGTGCGTTGGTTCGTAATCAGGCGAAGTGTGCTTACGAGGACATCGGCGACTGGCTCGATCAGGGTGGCGAGATGCCGGAAGCGTTGCAGAAAACTCCCGGACTGAAAGAGCAGATCGAACTCCAGAAACAAGCGGCATTGCGCCTTCATGCATATCGCCAATCAAAAGGGGCGCTTGAATTTGAGTCCATCGAATCGTCTGCGGTTGTTGAAGACGGCGAGATCAAGGGCCTAAGATCGGTCGAACCTAATGGCGCGAGAAAACTGATCGAAAATTTTATGGTCGCGGCCAACGTCGAGATGGCCGAGTTTCTCGAAGCCCGAGGCTCTATATCGCTTCGCCGCGTGGTAAAGACGCCTGAGCGATGGGACGGCATAGTTCGCATCGCAGCCGATTACGGCGAACATCTACCCGAACAACCCGATCAGCCTGCTCTGGCAGCTTTTCTCGAAAAACGCCGTGCCGCCGATCCGGACCATTTTCCGGATCTTTCGTTATCCATCGTTAAGCTGATCGGCAGCGGCGAGTATGTTGTCGAGCATCCGGGCGAGGACACTGGTGGACATTTTGGCCTTGCGGTTCGCGATTATGCTCATTCGACGGCGCCGAATCGCAGGTTTACAGACATTGTTGTTCAGCGCCTGGTAAAGGCGGTCATCGCAAAACAGCCTCCACCGTATTCCGCCGAAGAACTCGAATCAATTGCCGAGCACTGCAACGAACAAGAACGTGCGGCTCGCAAGGTCGAGCGAAAAATGCGAAAGGTCGTTGCGGCGACGGTGATGCAGCGGCACATCGGCGAGAATTTTGACGCGATCGTTACCGGCATCACCCCCAGCGGCACATTTGCCCGCATTTTGAGGCCGCCTGTTGATGGCCGTATCGAGCAAGGTGAACAAGGCTTGAACATTGGTCAGAAGGTCAACGTAAAGCTTCTATCGGCCGATCCGCGGAGCGGTTTCATAGATTTCGCCGCCCACCGTTAATTGGCCGGGCAGAATCCTAAATTGAGAGGTTGTTTCTTCATTCGTGCATGCGTGGCTGATTTTTCAGATCGGCAGCCGCAAATGCACGAATAACAGTGAAAATCATTTCAATTTGCTTAAATAGATGCTAACTTACCTATGCAACAACGTATTTTTGTTGGTTTGTTCTTTGAAAACTAGAAAAACGTGGGCTGTGAGACCTAAAGACTCCGCGTAAATCTCGGCGCTCTCAGCGTTGAAGAACTTTAAACCTGCAGGCCACAGAGTTGTTCTCAGAGGGCTTAGATTTCAAACCGCGTTCCACGGTGAATCGCCATTATCCCAAAAGCCGAAACCCACAACATCAATTATTACAGCAATTACCCGGTTTCTGTGGCACAATGTGGTTTTTTTGTAAATTTCGTGGAACGCTGCCATTTTAGGGCACTTAACCTGCGTTATTGCAACAGTTAGCGCGTTCCACCTGCCGGTGGAACGCTGTGGAACGCCGCTCTGTCGAAATATGAGGATTTGCGGGTACCATCCGGGTCAGAACTGGGAGCGGTAGCGACTGGGTCCTTATGGATGTCAGTATCGCAGCTTTGAAAAAAAGTGTTGGGACACGCGGGAGACCTGGGACACTGGAACTAACCTACTCAGAATGTCGGCTAAATAAAGACTTCGGCGTCAGGTTTAATGTCCCCGCCAAATTGGCTAATATAGAACTTAGAGGTGATTGTAGAATGACCGAAAATGAGGGCGAAAAAGACCAAAAACACGGGCTGAAAGACAGCATAACCGGATTTGGGCAAAAGATCATTGGGGAGATTGAGTCGCTTGCGGGCGTTGTGAACGCTGACCCGTTGGCGCAGGCCGAGGGCGAATTTAATGTCGAAGTCGGCACGGTTCGCGAAGAGCTTGCAGAAAAAGGGATCGAGGAAGAAAAGAGTAATGATGTCGGCTAAGACAGTTGAGAATTTCGTATTGCCACGCCGAATGCGTGGCCTACAGCCGACGCTGATAAGGCAGTTTTTTGAGCGGGCTTTGCCCGACAGCATTAATTTCGGCCTTGGCGAGCCCGATCTGCCAACGCCTGAATTCCTGAAGGCAGAGGCTGCGCGTGTTACGCGTGATGAGCAGAACGGCTACACCTCGCACCCCGGCATTCCGGCCCTGCGTGACAAGATCGCCGAGCAATACCCGCATCTGAATCTGCCTCGAACAGGCGTTGTCGTAACATGCGGCTCGCAGGAAGCGATGACCGCAGCGTTCATGTGCATCGTTGACGAGGGGGATGAGGTTCTTGTGCCGAATCCAAGCTTTCCTGCATACGACGCCTGTGTCAAGATCGCGCAAGGCAAGCCAGTTTACTATCGTATGCCGGCTGACAAAGAGTTTGGATTTGACATCGAAGAATTCAAGGCCGGCATTACGCCAAAGACAAAAGCCGCAGTCGTGATCTCACCGTCAAACCCAACTGGCAAAATATTGACGGCTGACAATCTAAAACAGATCGCCGATGCATTAAAAGGCACTGGCATTTATCTTATTTCAGACGAGATCTACAGCGACCTGTATTTTGGCGACCGTCCGCACTCTGCTTCGCAATATTACGACAAGACTGTCATCGTAAGCGGCCTGTCGAAATCACTCAGCATGACCGGCTGGCGTCTCGGCTGGGCGGCAAGCTCTGATGCGGACATGATGAACGCCATCCAGGTGCTGCACGGTTTTCTGACGGTTTGCACATCGACGATAACGCAAAAGGCTTCACTTTTGGGCTGGACAGCAGAAGCCGAAGCCGCCAAACAAAACGCGCGTGATGTTTACAAAAATCGCGGCGAGTTCATGGTCGATCTGCTCGACAAAGAGTTGGGTCTGCACGCGACATCGCCGGAAGGTGCGTTTTATACAATGCTCGATGTCCGCTCGCTTGGCGACGATCTTGAGATCGCGGAAAAATGTTTGCAAAATCGCGTAGTCACAGTGCCCGGCGTTGCGTTTGGTGACGAGGCAAAAGGATTTTTAAGAATTTCATTTTGTAATACAGAAGAAAGGATGGCTGAAGGCGTTAAGCGAATGAAAGAAGCGATAACAAGCAGATGATAATTGTTACTAGATACCTTTCTTTACTCCTTTTTATTTTTGGAATAACTTCTTCATGTTATTCCCAGATTCACGAATGCTCTGTCACAATGATGCGGTATGACGATGCGAAAAGCCTTGATAATCAAGACTCAGATCAACGTGAGCCAGAGTTGATAGGCAAATTTGAAGTCCGATCTCCTTCCGAAGGTTCAAAGGAGAAGCTAAGTTTCCCGGTAAAGAATACAAAAATGAATGTCTTTGTCGATTTGCTATACGATGACAACTTAGCGTACTACAACGAGTGGTTTCATGATGCTATCAATATGACAATGACTATATCTGAATATTCAAAACCAGATTTGTCAAAAAGCCTCTCAACAGTTACCACACATCAGCAGCATACCGAATTGTTCAGACAGTTTGATCTTGGAACTTTAGTAAAGAATGGAAATGGTTGGTACGACTTCTGGATCACCTGTCGGGTGAAAGATGACGCAAAGCAGAAAGAGCTAGAGAAGTTCATAGAAAAAGAAAGAAAAGAACGTGAGAAAGAGAAACTGGAAGAGAACAGAACAGCAATTCCAGTTAAGCCTAAAGGGAAATCGTAAGCTTGATGAAAAAGAAAGTAGGGATTTTGGGTGCGACAGGCACAGTCGGACAGCGGTTCGCACAGTTGTTAGAAGGGCATCCGCAGTTTCAGATCACTGCGATGGCGGCGTCGGACCGTTCGGCGGGGAAGCCTTATTCTGAGGCTTGCGCATGGAAATTGCCCGGGTCGATACCGGAGTCGGTTCGCGACATTATCGTCTCTCCGATCGAACCGCCGTTGGATTGCGATCTGGTGTTTTCGAGTTTGCCGTCGAGCGTCGCACGCGAAACGGAAGAAGCCTTTGCACGCGCGGGTTATCCAGTCATCACCAATTCGTCGAGCTATCGAATGGACGAGGACGTGCCGCTGCTGATCCCTGAGATCAATCACGATCACCTCGGGCTGATCGAAAAGCAAAAAGCGAATCGCGGTTTTACAAAGGGCTTTATCGTCACTAATCCAAATTGCGCCGTTTGCAGCTTTGCACCGCCGCTTGCTGCCTTGCATCGCAAGTTTGGTGTCGAGGCCGTCATCTTGACGACGTTTCAGGCGATCTCAGGCGCGGGTTATCCCGGCGTTGCATCGCTCGACATCGTTGACAACGTCATTCCATACATCGCCGGCGAAGAACCAAAAGTCGAGATCGAAGCGCAGAAGATCATCGGTGAGTTCGTTGACGGGGCGGTCATCAAGGCTGACTTTGACGTCTCGGCCCATTGCTTTCGCGTAAATGTGATCGACGGGCATATGGTGTCGGTTCGCGTGAAACTGAAAAACAGAGGCACTCTCGAAGAAGTGGTCGAATCAATGCGAACATTTCCGTCGCTTGATCTGCATTCATCGCCCACGCATTTTATGGAAGTCACCGACGAGCCTTCACGTCCGCAGACGCGGCTTGATCGCGACAACGGCAACGGCATGACAATCACCGTCGGACGCGTTTTCCCCGACAATATTTTTGATTACCGTTTTGTTGCGTTAAGCCACAACACTCTGCGCGGTGCAGCGGGATGCGCAGTTTTGAATGCGGAATTGCTCGTTAGCAAAGGACTTATTTAACGCAAAGTCGCGAAGATGCAAAGTCGCAAAGAGCTGACAAGGAATAAGAGTGATTCGCATTCTCTCGGTTTTTATCTTTGCGACTTAGCGCCTTTGCGTTGAAAATCTCTTATGATTGAACGCTACACATTGCCTGAAATGGGCGCCGTCTGGTCGCAGCAGAATAAATTTCAAAGGTGGCTCGATGTCGAGATCGCTGTTTGCGAAGTTCACGCTGAGGACGGCACGATTCCCGCTGAGGCCGTCGCCGAGATCAAGGCAAAGGCTGCGTTTACCGTCGAGCGCATTCGTGAGATCGAGAAAACCACCGATCACGACGTTATCGCGTTCACGACCAATCTTGCTGAGAACATCGGTGAGTCCGCGCGGTTCGTGCATTACGGACTGACTTCGAGCGATGTGGTCGATACGGCGAACGCGCTGCTGCTGAAAGAATCGTGCGACATTTTGCTCGCGAAAATGGACGCTTTGCTCGACGTTCTAAAACGCCGCGCTTTTGAATTCAAAGATACGCCGCAGATCGGACGCACACACGGAATCCACGCCGAGCCGTCGTCGTTCGGCTTGGTCTGGGCTCTTTGGTATTCGGAAACGCTGCGGAACCGAGAGCGGCTCTTAAAAGCCAAAGAAACGGTCTCAGTCGGCAAGATCAGCGGTGCTGTTGGTGCCTTTGCGCATCTATCACCGGAAGTTGAAGACAGAGTCTGCAAAAAGCTAGGGCTAAAAGCGGCAGACGTTTCGACACAGGTTATCCAACGCGATCGCTACGCCGATTATCTCTGCACGCTTGCGATAATTGCTTCGACGTTAGAGAAGATCGCGCTCCAAGTGCGTCATTGGCAGAGAACGGAAGTTCGCGAGGCGCAGGAATTTTTCAAGACCGGTCAGAAAGGTTCATCGGCGATGCCGCATAAGCGAAATCCGATACTTTCGGAACGCATTTGCGGAATGGCTCGTACGGTTCGAGCGAATTCGATAGTCGGATTAGAGAATGTCGCGCTCTGGCATGAACGCGACATTTCACATTCGTCGGCCGAGCGAATTGTGCTACCTGATTCTAGTGCGACGCTAGATTACATCCTTGCCAAAACAACAAGCCTGCTCGACACGCTGATCGTCTACCCTGAGAACATGTTGAAAAATCTTGGCCTGACACGTGGTCTTGTGTTCAGCGGTCAACTCCTTCTTGCCCTGACGCAAAAAGGCATCTCGCGCGAAGACGCCTATGCATGGACACAGCGAAACGCGATGAAGGTATGGGATGAAGGTGGAGATTATCACAAGTTAATAAAGAGCGACGCGGACATCTCTTCGCACTTGTCGCAAGAAGAGATCGCCCGCGTCTTTGATCTGCGACATTACCTTCGTAATGTCGAAAAAGTTTTTGACCGAGTCTTTAGTTAGACCATTTGTCGGCCATGTCGCCGATGAACGGAATTTTGTACATCTCCCCCTGAAAAGCTTTGATCATCGCAAGGATCAGGAATACCAAAACCGCAAGCCCGAAAACACCGAGCACAAGTCCAAACAGGCCGCCCAGGATCGATGTGATGGTCGAGTTCATCACGAACAAAATCACCATAAGGATATAAGCCGGGATCTCAACGATCAGAATCGCGCCGAACAGCAGTAGTGACTGAAAAGCATTAAATCGGGCAAGCTTATTCGTCTTGTCTGTAACAATGACGATAATGCTCATAATAAGATGGATACCGCAGACTGGGAGGTAGCAAAGCCCTGCGGCAACGTTGGTGTCAAGTCCTAGGGCCGACTTTCCAGAATTGTTCATATTATTATTAAATTCTCCTTAAGAAATTTGTCGTGCGAAGTTCAAGAGCCGGAAATTACGTGAAATTTAACATAAGACATTGATAAATACAAGAAATTACTGTTTAATCTACAATTTATTTTGGAGCAGTAAATGAAAGCACTCGTGTATGTAACCCTGAAACCAAGCGTGCTCGACCCTCAGGGCAAAGCCATCCATCACTCGGTCGAACTCCTCGGACACACCAACATCGGCGACATCAGGCAAGGGAAATATTTCGAGATCGCGCTCGATTCTGCGGCATCAGAGTCAGAGGCTCTCCAGACGGCAGAACAGATCGCTAAGAACGTCCTTTCAAATCCGATCATCGAAGATTACAGAGTGGAGATAGCAGCGTGAAATTTGGAGTCGTAGTTTTTCCAGGTTCTAATTGCGATCACGATGCCTATCATGTCGTATCAAAGCACGTCGGCCAACCGGTCGATTTCATTTGGCATCAGGAGACGAATCTCAACGGCTATGATGCCGTGATCGTGCCCGGAGGGTTTTCTTACGGCGATTATCTGCGTGCGGGAGCCTTGGCAAGATTCTCACCGGTGATGAACGCTATCAAACAGTTCGCAGCCGAAGGCAAGTTTGTATTCGGCATCTGCAACGGCTTTCAGATCCTGTGCGAAGCCGGATTGCTGCCAGGCGTTTTGATGCGCAACCGCAGCCTGCATTTCATCTGCAAACACGTTAACTTAAAGGTCGAGAATCAAAACACGCCTTTCACGTCCGAAGTCGAGCCTGACAAAGTCCTCTCGATACCTATCGCCCATGCCGAAGGCAATTACACCTGCGACGACGCTACCTTCCACTCGCTCGAAGAGAACGGCCAGATCGTTTTCCGTTACTGCGACGAAAACGGCGAGGCGACCGACGAAGCCAACCCAAATGGTGCCCGCTCAAACATCGCCGGCATCTGCAACCAAAACCGCAACGTCCTCGGCATGATGCCGCACCCCGAACGCGCCTGCGAAGAGATGCTCGGCTCAAACGACGGCCGCGACATCTTCCGCTCCTTGGCTAATACGATCGGCCGCATGGCCGCATAGACCTCCGTAAAGCAGACGACAAAACGCCGGTTTAGGTGACATTGATCGAGAGGCCCTGCGGACTGACGTGCCAGTCGAGGACTTCGGCACCTTGTTGAGCTGCAAGAGCGGCCTCGACATCGGCACGGCGTCCTTCTGCGCAGTAGAATGCTATGCAGCCTCCGCCACCGGCACCGCAAACCTTGGGAGCGATCGCTCCGTTTGCAAGCGCGACTTCTATTAAATGATCCATCTGCGGCGTGGTGATGTTTGGCGAGAGTTTCTTTCGTTGCGGATGCGCTTCGGCGAGAATTTGGCCGACATTGTTCCAGTCATTTGCGATCAAGGCTTCGCGCATCTTTAGCGAAGTGTCGCGAATGCCGTCAAACAATTCGAACAGCTCACGATCACCGTCGATATGGCGTTTCGTGATCTCCCAATTGTTCGTCCCCGAATCGTGCGGCTCGCCGGCATAACACACAGCGATGCGGCTTTCGAGCGTTTGAAAATCAATGTCCAGCTTTTCTCTCTCGATCCCCGCAGGACTGAAATGAATACACGCGACACCGCCGAACTGAGCGGAATAATAATCCTGAAAACCAGTCGGAACTTCGATCACCTGGCATTCGACATTCGCCGCAATCTGGACAAAGCGTTCCGGCATGTAACGATCGCCGACAAGCTTATTCAAAGCTCCAATACACGCGATGTTAAGCGTCGAAGAACCCGCAAGACCGGCCTTAGAAGGGCCTTCGAGCAGCGTCGTCATCTTGAAACCGGTCTCAGGACGAAAGAAATACACGAGCTTTGAAAGCAGCTTTAGACGCGGTTCATCTTTTAGCGAAGCAATGTCGCCGACGGTCGTTTCGACGCTTTCTTTTTGGTCTGTTGACTCAAGGATTATCTTGTCATCATCGCGCGTTTCGATTCGACAATGCGCGAGCAGGCTGACAGCGAAGTTGACCGTCGCCGCTCCTTCGTGGAAAAGAAACAGCGGCGGAATATCAATTGTGCCACCGGCAAGGTCAACACGCGTTGGGGCAGAGGATTCGATTATCATTTTGACTTGTGATTAGAAGCAGAACCCAGTCGCTATAGCTCCTGGTTCTGACTTGTTTTTTCAGCTTCTTCTTTTTCTTCGCGATTTGGCTCGCGCGTTAGATGTAAGCGTTCACCGAGGTCATGCAGTTTCTCAGTTGCCACTTCTTCGACCGCAAGTATTTTCTCTTCAATTTTAAGTATGGTTTGCGGGTTAGCGGCCTCGACGCGTTCGGACAGCCAGTACCGTTCCATTACGTAAAAGATGAGGATGCCGATCGTTACGATGATGAGTACGGCAAAGCCGACTTGTTTGACATCGCCAATGATCGATGTGACCGCACCGCTGAAGAAATAACCTGCTCCAGCCAAGAAGAAAACCCAGAGCGAACAGCTTAGCGCACTTAAACTCAAAAAACGGAAGAACGGCATTTTGCCTACTCCGTAGGATAAACAGACGGCAACTCTAATTCCATAGATGTACTTGGAAATAACAATGGCAAAGCCGCCGAATTTATCTACAAGCTTTTCGACACGAGGCTGCGCGACCTGATAAAAACGATACTCTTTTGCGTTCTCGTGAAAGATGCGCCCGATGCCGTAGCCCACGCAATCACCGATCACTCCTCCAGTCGTTCCTGCGATCAGCACTTTCAAAAAACCCCAATTACCAAAGAGCCCGCCATTTGCCATCGTGCCCGAGATCAGCAACGTAATGTCGCCTTCTACGGTGCATAAAGCGAACACCGCAAAAATGCCAAATTTCTCAACTAATTCGTAAAACTGATGTTCCATATCGAATTGGCGCAGCTACGGGCCTCGCGCCGCATCGTATTAAGAAGATTAGCTTTACCGTTGCATTCAGTCAAAGCAGACGGTTGACAGTGAAAGCTTCAGTGCCATAAAATCGGCGGTAGTTTCTTAAGTCTGTTAAGTCTTGCTGCATTGTTATTTAAATGGAAGTAAAATCCAATCGAGTTGGTATTGAAGTTTCCGGCTCACGGTTTCATGCGGTTTCTGTAGATGAAACCGGCGCTATCGCAGGCACAGTCTCTGCGGACGTTGTTTCCGATGAAGATCAGTCCGCACAGCTTGTTAGTTTTGTTAAGAAGCTGAAGACGGAATTGGGCGATTTTAGCCGGGCGGGCATTTCGTTTCCCGGACTGGTCGATAGGGACGCCCAGCGTATCGCTTTTTCTGCTCAGATCCCGGAGCACTCAAAGGTCGATCTTGTAAGAGAAATTCGATCTGCTTTGGGCGTCGAGGTTCTGATCGAGAACGATGCAAATGCGGCTGCGTACGGCGAGTTCATGCTCGGGGCTGGCCGCGGCAGTCAAAACCTTTTTTACGTTACACTGGGCACAGGGGTCGGAGGTGCCTTTATATTTAACGGCGAGATATGGCGTGGGGCAGCGGGTTTTGCAGGGGAATTTGGATATGTGCCGATCAATTCTGAGGGAACCAGGCTTGAAGATGTTGCTTCCACTGCCAACATCATCCGCCGCATTCGCAGCCGCATCCATCAGGACAATACGTCATCGCTGAACAGTCTTGATGAAGATGCGATCACGCTCGAGGCAGTGATCAAGGCCGCTTCTAAGGATGACGATTTTGCCCAGATGATGCTAAAACGCACCGGAGCCTACGTTGGCAGCGGCGTTGCCAGCGTCATTAATCTTCTAAACATCGAGAAAATAGTCATCGGTGGTGAGATAATGAAGGCAAAGCATCTGGTTTTAGACGGGATCGTCGAACGATCAAAGGAACTGTCGTTCCGTCCGTCATTCGCTTCTACAAAGATCGTTGAGGGCCAACTTGGCGAGAACGCTGCCGCAGCGGGTGCGGCTTTGCTTGCCGGAAAAGTCAGTTAATAAGCCAGAAGCTAAAATATTTATACTGCTTATTATTTTTGCTTATATTGTGAAATATTGCGCCAGGTCGATGTTTCCTCTATTTTTGTAGTTTGTGGAATTTGCGGTTTTCTCAACTTTTAGTACAATCATTTACGGTTTTACTGGCCGCAAATTTAAGTAACAACTTTTGGCACTTCGGCAAGCTCTCGATTCTAAGGCAGGATGTGAGATTCGGCGGAGTCTAATTTCGTGATTATTCTCTGTGATAGACCTTAAAGGATGGCACAACTTTTTAATAAAAGTGCAAACAACATAGCGAAGATCAGCTTAATGCTGGTGCCGATAGTGGCGGCCTCGGCTTTTTTTGCGTATACCCAGATCGCTCGCTCTTCATACTTGACCGGACGGTATCTGGAAAAGCAGCAACCGGTGCAGTTCAGCCACAAGCACCACGTGGGAGATGACGGTATTGATTGCCGGTATTGCCATCAGACGGTCGAAACGACTGCATCTGCCGGAATGCCATCGACGCAGACATGTATGAATTGCCACAGTCAGTTGTTCGCGGACCAGCCTTATCTTGAGCCGGTTAGGGCGAGTTTTCGCGACAATAAGCCTATTGAATGGCAGCGCGTCCATGATCTACCCGAATATACATATTTCAATCACAGCATACATGTTGCAAAAGGCGTCGGTTGTTCGACTTGTCACGGGCAGGTAGACAACATGCCTGCGGTTTTTCAGGAAAACACGTTGCAGATGGAGTGGTGCATTGCCTGTCACCGGGCACCTGAGAACTTTATCCGGCCGAAATCCGAGATATTTAACATGAAGTGGCAGGACGACGACATAGATGCCAAGGAACGAGAGAAGTTAAAGGTTGATTACAGAATAAGAAGCAAAGAGATGATGACGAGCTGTTCCGTCTGTCACAGATAGCGACGATTTTTACGTAACCTGATTAATTACAATGGCGAGCCCAGCAAGCAAAACAACATTTGCATCAATACGCGAAAAGATATTGGCGCTGAACGGGAAGGAATACTGGCGTAGCATCGAAGAACACGCCGACACATCCGAATTTCGTGAGTTCATTGCGCAAGAATATCCGCATGAGATCGAACATTGGGACAACAGCTTAAGCCGCCGCAACTTTGTGAAAGTGATGGGAGCCTCGCTTGCTCTCGCTGGCTTGAGCGGGTGCGTCATCCAGCCGAATGAACAGATCGTCCCTTATGTTAAGAACCCCGCTGAAGGGCAGCTGCCGGGCAAACCTCTCTTCGTTGCAACCGCAATGTCGCTGGGTGGTGTTGCGACAGGCCTATTGGCGAAGGCTTACGAAGGCCGTCCTGTTAAGATCGAAGGAAATCCCGACCATCCCGGCAGCAAGGGTGCGACAGATGTTCTCGCTCAGGCATCGATCCTCGGGATGTACGATCCGGATCGTTCGCAGGAAGTGACCTATCGGGGAATGTCGAAAACGTGGGAAGCTTTCATGGGTGAACTGCGAGCGGCAGTTGAAGAAAATCGCAAGGATGGCGGCGCAGGGGTTAGATTTTTGACCGAAACGGTTACTTCGCCCACGCTGATCGATCAGTTTTCCAAGGTCAAGGCCGAATTGCCTAACTCAAAGTGGGTGCAATACGAGCCGATCAATCAGGACAACGCCATGGCCGGGGCAAGAATGGCCTTCGGTTCCCCAGTGCAGACGATCTATAAGTTTGATAAGGCCGAGCGTGTTTTGTCCCTTGATGCCGATATTTTCTCCGGCTTTAACGTCGGCTACATAAAAGACTACAGTAAGGGCAGGACATTCTCTGAAGAGAAAAAAGAGATCAGCCGGCTTTATTGTGTCGAATCGACTGTAAGTCTAACTGGAGCAAAGGCCGATCACCGTCTCGCGGTAAAGCCAAGCCAAATGTCAGAAGTTGCCAAGGCGATAGCGGCGGCTGTAGGCGTTTCAGGGGCAACTTCAACTTATAAAGAAAACGCTGCATGGATAGCTGGCCTCGCAAAGGATCTGATGGCCTTCAAGGGCAAGTCGCTTGTTGTTGCTGGCAATAATCAATCGCCGGTTGTTCATGCTTTGGCTCATGCGATGAACGCGGCTCTTGGGAACGCTGGCGAGACGGTGGTCTATGCCGAGCCAATGTCACCTGGCTCGGATAAGCTGCAGATCGAACAGCTTCGCGAATTGATCGGCGATATCGATGCGGGCCGCGTCAGGATGCTGGTTATTCTCGGGGGCAATCCGGTTTATAACACGCCGAGCGACCTTAGATTGAATGCAGACCGAATGAGAAAAGTTCCGTTCAGCGTTCACCTCGGAATGCATGCCGATGAAACGGCGGAGCAGTGTTTCTGGCACGTCGCCGAAAAGCATTATCTAGAGGGCTGGAGCGACGGACGAGCGTTTGATGGAACCGCGTCGATCGTTCAACCGCTTATCCAACCGTTGTATGACGGTAAGAATGCTCATGAAGTCCTTCAGCTTTTCCTTAGGGAGAATTTTGATAAGAAAGACCACGACATCGTAAAGGAGTTTTGGCAAAAACAGGATATCAAGCCGGCGGTTGCTGCTGGGTCGAAGAACGAAGCTAAGCCGAGTACTGAGGGGGCTAAAGAAAACGTTGAGAAATCAGTTGAGCCGAAAGCCTCCGCTGCTCCGACTGTGGCTGCCATTGTTCCGAAAAATTTTGAAGACAATTGGCGAAAAGCACTGCATGACGGTTTTATTCCTAATACTGCGTCGGAGCCAAAGTCAGTTACGGCAACTTCTGCGTTCTTGAGCCAGCCGGAAGTAAAGCCCGCCGGGTCCGGAAATCTTGAGATCTCGATCCTACCTGATCCGAGCGTTTATGACGGAAGATTCGTAAACAACGGTTGGTTGCAGGAACTGCCCAATCCCCTCAACAAGATCACTTGGGATAACGTCGCTCTTATCAGCCCTAAGACCGCTGATGATCTTAAGATCAACATGGGCAATGACTCGCACGAATTTGCCGGCGGAGCTCAAGGGACAGCGTTCATTAATACGAAGGGCGGCAATCAGTTCTCTGACTTGGTCACGTTGACATATCAGGGGGGCAAGATCGAAAAGCCGGTTCCGATGTGGATCGCGCCCGGACAGCCCGACGGCGTCGTCACCATCTTCATGGGCTATGGCCGCACACGCGCTGGGAAAGTTGGTACCGGTCTTGGGTACAACGCCTTTGACGTTCGGCGTTCTGACGCGATGGGCCATGGTTTTGGCGAGATCAAATCAACCGGCGAGCAGACCGACATCGCATCGACTCAGATCCATTTCAATATGGAAGGCCGCGATTTGCTTCGCGTCTGGGACATTGACGAATTTGAAAAGAACCCGACGATGGGCCATCAGGATAACGAATACGACAAGTCGATGTATCCGTATGAGCAGCATCAATCGACATACGAGAAGAATTATCGCTGGGGCATGTCGATCGACATAAATTCGTGTGTTGGCTGCAATGCCTGCGTTGTGGCTTGCCAGTCTGAAAACAACATTCCTGTTGTCGGCAAGGAACAAGTGAACCGCAGCCGCGAAATGCACTGGCTGCGCATCGACGCTTACTACGCAGGTGATGTCAACCACGCCGAAGGGCCGCACTTCCAGCCGGTGCTTTGCCAGCAGTGCGAACAAGCACCTTGCGAAACGGTTTGTCCGGTCCATGCGACCGTTCACAGTGCCGAAGGCCTCAACGATATGGTCTATAATCGTTGCGTAGGCACGCGATACTGTTCGAACAACTGTCCGTATAAAGTTCGTCGATTTAATTTCCTCCTCTATCAGGATTGGAACACGCCTCAATACAAACTGATGCGAAATCCCGAAGTCACGATCCGCAGCCGCGGCGTGATGGAAAAGTGCACCTATTGCACGCAGCGAATCGCGGCGGCTCGCATCGAGGCTGAGAAGGACGGCAGGAAGATAAGAGACGGCGAGGTTGTTACGGCCTGTCAGTCCGTGTGCCCGACGAATGCGATCGTCTTTGGAGATATAAGTGATCCGAACAGTGCAGTCGCAAAGGCCAAGAAAGACCATCGCAACTACACTTTGCTCAATGAGTTAAACACTCAGCCGAGAACTACCTATCTTGCCGGATTAAAGAATCAGAACAAGGAAATGCCGGACTATAAGCCGACTGTTCATGAAGATCATGGGGCGGAAGGAACTCCGAAAAGCGAAGCGCCAAAACCGGGAGGCGAGAAACATTAATGTTGATCGACGATAAAGAACTGCAGCAAAAGCTTCACCCGGCTATGGTCGAGGGCGATCATACCTATGCCAGCGTCACCGACAAGATCAGTGATGTGACGTTGAAAAAGCGCACGCCGTTTCACTGGTTCATCGGTTTCGGCATCGCGTTCATGATAGCCCAGATGCTGATGTTTACAGTGATCTGGCTGCTAGCGAACGGCATCGGTGTTTGGGGAAATAACCAGCCGGTTGGCTGGGCGTTCGATATTATCAATTTCGTTTGGTGGATCGGCATTGGGCACGCAGGAACGCTGATTTCGGCTATTCTCCTGTTGCTTAACCAAAAATGGCGAACGTCGATCAATCGTTTTGCTGAGGCAATGACGCTTTTCGCCGTTGCTTGTGCCGCGATGTTTCCGTTGCTTCATACCGGGCGTCCGTGGCTGGCGGCTTATTGGCTGTTTCCGTATCCGAACACGATGGGGATCTGGCCACAGTTTCGCTCGCCGCTTATCTGGGACGTTTTTGCGGTCTCAACCTACGCAACCGTTTCTGCGTTGTTCTGGTATGTTGGATTGATACCCGATTTTGCAACGCTTCGCGACAGGGCGAAAAATAAGTATTTCAAGTTTGTTTATGCGATGCTTTCGTGGGGTTGGCGCGGGTCGGCAAGGCACTGGCATCGTTACGAGATCACCTATTTGATCCTAGCTGGGCTTTCGACGCCCCTCGTGCTTTCGGTTCACTCTATCGTCTCGTTAGACTTCTCGGTTTCGCAGGTTCCTGGTTGGCACGCGACCATCTTTCCGCCGTATTTTGTTGCCGGTGCTATTTTTGCTGGGTTCGCGATGGTGCTGATACTTTGCATTCCGCTCAGGCATTTGTATCGGATGAAGGATTTCATTACACATACGCACCTCGTTTACATGGGCAAGGTCATGCTGGCGACGGGCTTGATCGTGGTTTACGGTTATGCGATGGAGGCTTTCTTTGGCTGGTATAGCGGTGCCCAGTACGAGGTCTTCATGGTCAAGAACCGCGTGTTCGACGGCCCTTATGCATGGTCGTACTGGCTCTTGATCTTTTGTAACGGTATCTCGATACAGTTTTTGTGGTTCAAGCGTTTCCGCGAAAGCGAATTTTGGCTTTTTGTGATCTCGATTATTGTCAGCGTAGGCATGTGGCTAGAAAGATTCGTGATCATCGTGACTAGTTTACATCGTGACTTTCTGCCTTCGTCATGGGCCATGTATAGCCCGCGAGTCTTTGACTGGTCGATGTTTATAGGCACGATCGGATTTTTCTTCACGCTGATCTATTTGTTTGTCAGGTTTGTGCCGATCATTTCCATCTTTGAGGTAAGGACGCTGTTGCCGGATGCTAATGTGCACGGGCATCAGCAAGATTTTGATGAGAGCGTGCTCGAGGTCGAGTATACATACGACCGGACCGATCCGCCTAATTCTTAGGGTCTAGGTTTTGAGAATGAGCAATGGCGGCATTTTGAAAAGAGTCGCAGTCATAGGAGCCGGCCCCGCCGGAATGACCGCGGCATATCAGACCTCGAAACAACGAGATGTTGAGGTTACGTTATTTGAAATCAGCGGCAGCGTCGGCGGTTTGGCGAAGAGCATAACGCTTTGGGATCAAAAAGTTGACATTGGGCCGCACAGATTTTTTTCGTCGGACAACAGGGTTAATGAATTTTGGCTCGAAGTCGTTGACGGAAAATATGAAATGGTCGATAGGTTGACCCGGATCTTTTATAACAACCGGTTCTTCTATTACCCGCTCAAGCCGCTTGATGCGTTTGCAAAGCTGGGCGTTTTTGAAACGACCAGATGTGTTTTTAGTTATTTGAAAGAGAAATTGTCGCCTACGGAAGTTCGCGGAGATTTTGAAACGTGGGTCACGAGCCGTTTTGGCAAAAGGCTTTTTGAGGTTTTTTTCAAGACCTACTCTGAAAAGCTCTGGGGCATAAAATGCACCGAACTCGATGCTGATTTTGCCGCACAGCGTATCAAAAAGCTCTCGTTGATGGAGGCTGTCAAGAATGCGTTCTTTGGCGGAGGCAAGCATAAAACGCTCGTCGATCAATTTGCCTATCCGATCGGTGGAACCGGAATGGTTTACGAGATGATGGCTGAGAAGTTTCAGGCCAACGGCGGTAAGCTAAAACTCAATACCGGAGTTGAAAAAGTGGTTACTGAAAACGGGACGGTAACCGGTTTGGTACTCAGCGACGGTGAGGAATTGAAATTTGATTATGTCGTCTCGACGATGCCCTTGACCCTGTTGGTTTCACGGCTCGACGAGGCTCCGGGCGACATCAGAGAAAAAGCCAACTCGCTTAAATTCAGAAACACTATTTTGGTTTATCTGAATGTCGATGCGACCGACTTGTTTGAGGACAATTGGCTTTATGTTCATTCGCCATCTTTGAATTGCGGGCGAATAACAAACTTCCGGAACTGGGTGCCATATTTGTATGGCGATGAAAAAACTACCATCCTTTGTATGGAGTTCTGGTGCCAGGAAGAAGACGCGATGTGGCACGCGCCCGACGAAGAGTTGATCGAGATGGGCAAAAAAGAGATCAGGCAAACCGGCTTGATCGGGAATGCCGAAATTTTGGACGGCAAGGTTTATCGGATCAACAGATGCTATCCGATATATTCGATAGGTTACAGAGATGTTTTGGAGCCCGTCGAAAATTATTTGAGAACTGTAAAGAATTTGATGCCGATAGGGCGATACGGAGCCTTTAAGTATAACAACCAGGACCATTCGATCTTGATGGGATTGTTAGCGGCAGAAAATGTTTTGAATAACAAGGGTAATGACCTTTGGGAAATAAATACTGATTACGACGAGTATCAGGAAGCTTCGATAATAACGAAAACGGGCTTACAGAAGCAGTAGTTAGGTATGAAGGAAAATCTTCACGGGATAATGGCAGAGTTTGACACGGCGACTGAGTTGGTCGATGCTGCGCGGCTTGTTCGAGATGCAGGATATGTCAAGACCGACGCGTTTACGCCGTTTCCGCTTCATGAGATTGATGAAGCCCTCGGCATCAAGCGGAGCATTTTGCCGTACCTGATCTTTTGCGGCGGGATCACCGGATTAATGGCCGGTATCGGACTTGAGTATTTTGTCCACGTTGTCGATTGGCCGATTATCGTAGGTGGGCGTCCGCACTTTAGCCTTCCTGCGTTCATCCCACCGGCATATGAATTGACGATCCTTTTTTCCGCGTTTACCGCTGTATTTGGGATGCTGTTTATGAATGGGTTGCCGTCGCCATATCATCCGGTTTTTAATGTGCCCAGATTTGCGCTGGCAACTCGAGAGAAGTTCTTCCTCATTATTGAATCAACCGATCCGAAATACGACTACGAAAAAACCAGGGCGTTTATGGAAGGTCTCGGCGGACAGGAGGTTTTTGATGTCGAAGAATAGATCGATCAGCCTTCTGTTTATTGCTTACTGTCTACTCGCAGCGGGTTGCGGTGTCCGTTTTGATATGCAGGACCAGCCGCGATACAAGGCTTACAAAAAGAGTGATTGGTTTCCGGACAAACGAGCTTCGCGTGACTTGCCCGAAGGCACTGTGGCACGTGGCCAATTGCACGACAACAAGGCTTTTTACACCGGGAAAATAGACAATCCGAATTTGAACGCTCCGGTTGCTACGACAACCGATGCTTCGGGCAACACGCTGGTATCGAGCTTCCCGAATGACATCGACGAATTTCCGGTTCCGGTTACAAAGGAATTGGTGGACCGAGGGCAAGAGCGGTACAACATTTACTGCATTGTGTGTCACGGCCCGAACGGAAACGGTGACGGCATGGTAGTGCGTCGCGGCTTTTCAAAGCCGCCGACATATCACGATGACAGGCTTCGGAATGCTCCGGTGGGACACTTTTTTGATGTGATGACAAATGGTTGGGGCAAGATGAACAGCTACGCGTACCAAGTTCCGCCAGCGGACCGTTGGGCAATAGTTGCTTACATAAGAACTCTGCAGGTGAGCCAAAATCCCGATCTTATGATGACTGGTAAGGGCGAGAAAAACGCGGATCACGTGGTGGACGAATCTCAAGGAGGCCACAAGTAAATGGCGAATTCCGGCAATTACATGGCTCCGAATGAGATTGGCCGTTTGCGAACGGTCGCTCTCGGTGTTGGCGGCATTGCCCTGATCATTTGGGCGGTCGGTGCATACATGGACACCGAGCAAGCTCTCCGCTCATGGCTGCTCGGATTTATTTTCTGGGGCGGCATTGGCCTCGGCTGCCTCGGCGTTTTGATGCTGCAATATCTAACTGGCGGAGCATGGGGTGTTGTAATTCGCCGACTGCTTGAGGCGGGTTCTCGTACGCTTCCGCTGATAATTTTGATGTTCATTCCGCTGGCCTATGGGGTATATACGCACAAGGTTTACGAGTGGACTGTATTGCCGCCGACCGATCACATTATGGAGCATCGCGGAGTTTTCATGACCTCTTGGTTCTGGATACTTCGCTCGGCCATCTATTTCGTCCTGTGGGGCGTAATGGTCTACTTACTCAACAAGTGGTCGGCAAAGCAGGACGAGACTACTACGGTTGAAGAATCTCGACTCGTGCTTGAGCGTATGTCGCGGTTTTCGGGGCCAACGCTGGTGATCTACTCTCTCGTGGTCACCTTTGCAGTAGTCGATTGGATGTTGATGCTTGATGCTCATTGGTTCTCGACCATCTGGGGTCTGCTCTTCATAGCCGGTTGGGGATTGAGTTGTTACTGTTTTATGGTGACAGTGCTCGCCTTTCTGTCTGACAAGACTCCGATGGATCGCGTGCTCGGGAAACGGCATTTTCACGATCTTGGCAAGTTGATGCTCGCCTTGACAATGGTTTGGGCCTATTTTAATTTCTCGCAGTTTTTGATCATCTGGGCAGGAAATCTGCCTGAGGAGACTGGTTGGTGGCTGACCCGCATGAAAGGCGGCTGGGGATACGTTGGCGTCGGATTGATCGCGTTTCATTTTGCATTTCCTTTTCTTGTTTTGCTTCAGCAGGATTTTAAGCGAAAGGCGAGATGGCTGGCGACTCTTGCGATCTTCATTCTCGTGATGCGGATTGTCGACATGTTTTACCTGATCGGCCCGAGCAACCGCGTGATGCCCGGTGGCATGGAGCAGGGCGGTTTTTATGTCAGCTGGATGGATTTCGTTGCGCCGGTTGCCGTGGGAGGCATTTGGTTGTGGTGGTTCTTTGGTGAATTGATCAAGCGGCCATTAGTTCCGGTCAAGGATCCCTATCTAGAGGGAGCCATAGAGCACGGTAAAGGACATTAGGAAGTTGAATTATGTCTTCGAAAAAACAATCTAACAGCGCAGTTGATCTGAACATACCGTATGAGCAGAATGAGATCCAGCTCAAGGGCATAATAGGATTTGCTATAGGCCTTACGTTATTGATAGTCGTTACCTTTGGCCTTATGTGGGCATTGCTTGGAACGCTGAACGATTACTGGAAGATACCTGACAGTGAAAAGAATCCGATCGCGATGTCGGATAGAGAAAGATTGCCGCGAGAGCCGCGTCTTCAGGCCGCGCCGGGATTTGGTGTTGAATCAGAAAAAGGCTGGGTTAATTTGGAATTGCAGAAGCCTGCGGCAGAATATCTGGAACTGAGAAAGCAGTGGGAAGACACCTGGAAGCATGGCCGCAAAGATGAAAAAACGGGAACGATGAGCGTGATGCCCATCGAAACCGCTAAAGAGAAATTCTTGGCAGGAAGTCCTAAAGCAAAGGCCGGGCCGGAGGCGGATGAAATGTTAAGAAATTCGCGTGCGTATGTAACCGATGCGAGTGCAGGGCGAATGGCGGCCGAGATACGAAGATAGATGCCTGTAAAAAGTAAAGAGTTAAGAACGACATTTGAGAGGCCTGGGTTCATTTACAGACCGACGGTACTCGTTTTTGCTCTTTTACTTATTACTTCATTTGTCTTTGCTCAGAAGAGTGAGCATTACAATTCGCCGCTCTATTCTCCAAAAACCTATGATCCGGCAGAATTTAGTGCGACAACCGGATTGCCGGATACTTTGAAAACTGTGGGTATTGAGCAAAAACTCGGTGAGCAGTTACCACTTGATACAGTTTTCAAGGACGAGGACGGAAAAGCGGTTACGCTTGGTACCTATTTCGGATCTGGTCGCCCCGTGATATTGGCATTTGTTTATTATGAATGCCCGATGCTTTGTAATCAGGTATTAAATGGTTTGACGGGCTCGCTGAAAGGGATATCGTTCGACGCAGGTAAAGAGTTTGATGTTGTTGCTATCAGTTTTGACGCCCGGGAAAATGAAAAGTCCGATCTCGCAAAAAGCAAGAAAGCGAGTTATATGGAACGATATGGGCGTCCGGGTACCGAGGCGGGATGGCATTTCCTGACGGGAACACAGGAGGCAATTGACAAAGTCACTTCCGCAGCTGGATTTAGTTTTAAGTGGGACGAAAAGAGCGATCAATTTGCCCACGCGGCAGGTGTAATGGTCGTAACGCCCGATGGTAAGATGTCACGATATTTTTATGGCATTGACTACGCACCAAAGGATGTTAAGTTCGGTATCATTGAGTCCGCCGAAAGCAAAGTAGGTTCAGCATCTGAAAAACTGTTGCTTTATTGCTATCACTACGATCCCGCAACTGGAAAATACGGACTGTCGATATTGAAAGTCATGCGCGCAGGCGGCGTGCTTACTGTGATAGGCATGGGGACGATGATCTTCGCGTTTTGGCGAAAGAATAAGAAGAAAGAAGCGAATAGTTAATTGTTTGTGGCGATTAGCTAACTAGATTATGCAGACTACAAATTGGGTTTCACTATTTCCGGATCAAGCCTCGACTTTTGCGTGGCAGGTTGATGCTTTGTATTTTTACCTGATCGCGGTTAGCGTAGTCTTTTCGATACCCGTCGTCTTAGCTATATTTTTCTTTGCTATCAAATATCGTGAAACCGAGAAATTTGCTACGCCTGAGGAGATTCACGGATCAATGGTGCTGGAAACCGTTTGGTCGATCATCCCGTTTATCGTATCGATGACCATATTTCTCGGTGGTGCGATCATTTTCTTTAATCAGTTCACTCCGCCTGATGATTCAGAAGAGATCTATGTTGTCGGAAAGCAATGGATGTGGAAGATACAGCATCAGACCGGCCAACGTGAGATCAACGAACTGCACGTTCCTGTCGGACGCAACATCAAGCTTACGATGACGACTGAGGACGTGCTGCACGATTTCTACATCCCGGCCTTCCGCACGAAGGCGGACGTCGTTCCAGGCCGTTACACTTATGTTTGGTTTAATGCGACGAAGCCAGGCAAATATCACTTGTTCTGTGCTGAGTACTGTGGACTTAATCACTCAGGAATGGGCGGCTGGATTTATGTGATGGAGCAACGTGATTTTGACAACTGGCTGAGCGGCAACGTCTCCGGGCAGACACCTGTCGAAGAGGGTAAGGACCTTTTCATGAACAAATTGGGTTGTGCCTCATGCCACGCCGGGGGGCCGACGCAGCGGGGAGCAAAGCTTGAGAATGTGTTCAATACCGATGTTCGTCTCGTCGGCGGCGGGACCGTGAAAGCGGATGAAAACTACATCCGTAATTCGATACTGAATCCGTCTGCTCAAGTGGTCGAGGGATTTCAGCCGATCATGCCAACATTTAAGGGGCAGGTCACTGAGGAGCAGCTCAACGCGCTTGTCGCCTATATCAAATCGCTTAGTCCTAACGCTGCGGCATCTACGGCAGCGGCGCCGGCCGCCAATATGAGCAACTCGGCGGCAAACACCGCGGCATCGAAACCGGCCGCAAACAGTAATACCAGTAATAAGTAGGTTTTAAGAGATTATGCAAAGCCAGGAAGCCATTACACAAGGTCATACGAACACGCCAAAGATGAACTATCTGACCAACGGCTCGACGCTAAAATCGTGGCTGTTGACCAAGGATCACAAACGCATCGCGATAATGTATTTGATAACGGTGTCGTTGTTTTTCATGATGGGTGGGCTTTACGCGGCGGCGATCAGGCTTGAGTTACTTACGCCTGCCAGTGACCTTTTCGAGACGGGAACCTACAACAAGGTCTTTACACAGCACGGAATTTTGATGATCTTTTTCTTTCTGATTCCGTCAATTCCGGCCATTCTTGGCAATTTCCTGCTCCCGATCATGATCGGAGCAAAAGATCTGGCACTGCCTCGCATTAACCTTCTTAGTCTCTATATTTACTGGATCGCAGGCGGTTTCGTTTTGTGGGCGCTGATGCAAGGCGGCGTCGATACGGGTTGGACTTTTTACACGCCTTACAGTACGACATTTTCTAATACCTACGTGATGGCGGTCGGTCTCGGTATTTTCATTAACGGATTTTCGTCGATCCTTACCGGACTGAATTTCATCGTGACCATCCACACGATGCGGGCCCCGGGGATGACCTGGTTCCGCATGCCGCTTTTTGTTTGGGCTCATTATGCGACCAGTTTAGTCATGATCCTTGGGACGCCGGTCGTGGCGATCACTGTTTTGCTGCTCGCGATCGAACGGTTTGCTCATGTCGGCATCTTCGATCCCTCGATTGGCGGCGATCCGATCTTGTTCCAGCATCTTTTCTGGTTCTATTCGCATCCGGCGGTATACATCATGATCCTTCCGGGCATGGGAGTTATCTCTGAGCTGATCTCGAATTTCTCGCGCAAGAAGATCTTCGGCTATGAGTTCATCGCTTTTTCAAGCATCGCCATTGCGGTATTTGGATTTCTCGTTTGGGGGCATCACATGTTCATCAGCGGGCAGTCGATATATGCGGGCCTCGTGTTCTCGTTCCTGACGATGGTCGTTGCCGTGCCGTCTGCTATTAAGATGTTCAACTGGACCGCGACCTTGTACAAAGGATCGGTTTCGTATGACACTCCGATGCTGTATGCGATCGGATTTCTTGGATTGTTCCTGATAGGCGGATTGACCGGGCTTTTCCTTGGGTCTATAGGGCTTACCGTTCATCTTACGGATACCTATTTTGTTGTCGCCCATTTTCATTACGTCATGGTCGGCGGGCAGGTGATCGCATATCTCGGCGGAATACATTACTGGTGGCCAAAGATGACTGGCAAGATGTATTCAGAATTCTGGGGCAAAATTTCGGCGATGCTTGTCTTTGTCGGGTTTAACCTGACATTTTTCCCCCAATTCATTGTAGGGTATCAGGGAATGCCTCGCCGATACGCGTCGTATCCGGAAGAATTTCAGGTCTTGAATATTTTCTCGACTGCCGGAGCTTCGGTGCTTGGAATCGGTCTCTTGATGCCTGCGGTTTACCTGGTGCATTCGCTCTTTTTCGGCAAACCGGCGGGTGATAACCCGTGGATGTTGCCGGGGCTTGAATGGCGAACCAGTTCGCCGCCACCAACGGAAAATTTTGAAAAAATGCCTGTGGTCACATGGGAAGCATATGAATTTGGCGAAGAAAGCGGCCTCGACCTTGATGAGGCAAGACGGCGGGAGGCGGTTGCGGTCACATAGAATTAAACAAGATGAACAAGATATTGATATCTTATCCTGTTGATCCTGTATATCCTGTTTGATTTTTCTTGGAGAATAATGTCGGCACATTCATCAGACAAGTTTGTTTATCACGAGCCTGGGCTTCAACATCAGTTTGAAGACATGAGCCAGCAGGAAGAGAGCGTCTCGATCGCGATGTGGATGTTCCTCGTCCAGGAGATACTGTTCTTTGGCGGGCTGTTTACGGCGTATCTCGTATTTCGATCGAGATACCCGATGGCGTTTGCCGCCGGCAGTAATCACCTCGACGTGGTGATGGGCTTTGTCAATACGCTGGTGTTGATCGTCAGCTCGCTGACGATGGCACTGACGGTTTATTACGCGCAAAAGGGCAATCGCACGATGCAGGTGATCCTGATCGTGCTGACTATGATCTTTGGCGCGACGTTTCTCGGCGTCAAAGCTATTGAATACACCGACAAATACAACCATGCTCTTGTTCCCGTTACAGGTTGGAATAAAAAAGCAAAGGCCTCGGATGAGGAACATGCCGCGGGCCATGAAAAACCATGCTGGGAACACAAAGATGGCGAGGTCCATACCTACGTTAATCCGCACGGTGAATTTCAATGGGCCGATTGCTCTCTCGTAAAATATGCGCAGGAGCATAATTTTCTGACGGCGGCGGAAAAGATCGGTTATTTTTCCGGTGGACAGATTGACGCTGACAAGTTTCGCGACAAGGTACGCATCTACTATTACATTTACTTTGTAATGACCGGCCTACACGCTCTGCACATGATCGTTGGCCTTGTGCTGATGACGTGGCTGTTGTGGACCGCTTTCAAGGGCTATTACACAGCCGAATATTACATGCCGGTTGAAATGTCGGGGCTTTATTGGCACTTTGTCGATATCGTCTGGATATTCTTGTTCCCGTTGTTATACCTGCTAGGGCGGCACTTTACGGAGCACGGAGGGTAAGACATGTCAGACAATCACTCAGAAAAAGAACACATTGGCATTCCGGGATACATTGGCGTTTTCATGATTCTCGTTGTGGGAACGATCTTGACCTATGTAGTTGCCCTAAAGGATCTTGATTTTATCTTTCCGGGGGCCAATACTCTCGTAGCTCTTGGCATCGCCTTTACTAAAATGGCATTCGTTATGTTGTTTTTCATGCACGTGCGCTGGAGCCCGCGGCTGATCTGGCTTGCGGCGGTCGGCAGTTTCTTTTGGTTGGCGATCATGTTCGCATATACAATGCAGGATTATCTGACTAGAGGCTCAGGGGTTTTTTCGGGACACTAGAGTCCAGAACCAGTTTTTTAGACCGGAAAGGAGACGCGAGTTCGTCTCCTTTTTGCGTCTTTCTATGGTTAGGAAATGCAGTTTTGACGTGATATTATCTTCGGTTTGGGGATTGGTAACGCTTGCTTTCCGCCTTCGTTTTACTACAACGGTAAAGTCGATCTTGTGCATCTGATTGAGATGAAGTTTTTTGCCCGTAAATCATTGCTGCCAAAGACATTGCTGTTAGTAGCGGCGGTAATTTCTACGTTCGGATGCAACATTGTCAAAACGGACAAGAAAACACCGACATTGCTCAAAACCGAAAATGCCTCGCAGCAGACATTGATCAATGAGATCAATCGGTTTTCGCGCGTAAATTCAATGAGAGCCAAGATGGATCTCAAATTTGAGGACACATCGTTTGCCGAGTTCGGTAGTAAGGAAGTTTACCGTCGGGCCGACGGCGAGGTCGTTGTTCAGCGTCCGGGCAAGATACTGCTCAAGGTTCAAGTGCCGGTCATTCACAGCGATGTTGCTCAGATGACATCTGACGGTTCGACATTTCGCGTTGCGGTTTTGCAGGATGGCGGATCGGGTAAATACAAAAAATTCGTCATTGGGACGAACAAAGCCGATTATTCCAAACTGCAGAAAAATCTCAACGCGTCTGAGAAAAGTAATGGCAAGACTGGCAAAGAAAGCGTAAATGCATTCGCAAATCTCCGCCCGCAGCATTTTACGGACGCTATGCTTGTCCGTCCGACTGACAGCGAAAAACTCTATACTCAGAGCACCATTTTTCAAACGGAAGAGGATGAGACAGCCGATAAAAAATCGCCGTTGCGAAAAGTCCTGCGAGGCTATTATCTTTTGGACGAGTACGCGAAAACAGCCGATGGCGGAACCATGATCCAGCGTCGATTTTGGTTTGATCGCGTCGGCGGCGTTCGTCTGGCGCGTCAGCAGTTATTCGATGCAAAAGGGGAGATCGAATCCGACATCGTTTACGGCAAGGAAGGGAACTTGGGCGAGAACGGCGAGTACTCAAATCTTCCGCTTGAAATCCAGGTGACTCGTCCGCAGGACAAATACTCGATGAAACTGACTTATCAAACGCCCGAAGCGGTCACGATAGGTAAAATATTCCCCGATGCTGCATTTGTTTTGCAAAACTCGTGGAATCTCGAGGTGTACAATCTTGACGAGAAGTTGCGTGAGGCAAACGGTGGTGTCCAGTCGGAGCCTGAAAAAAATTCAGGGCCTGAAAAAGGTGCAGGTACGCGATCTCAATAATCTATTCGATGAAACCCATCCTTTCAACCATAGACCTAAAAAAATCCTATAAGATAGGGAAGCTCGATGTTCAGGCGCTTCGCGGTGTATCGCTCGATGTGAACGAGGGCGAATTTGTCGCGATAATGGGACCGTCAGGCTGCGGTAAATCTACGTTGCTGCATTTGCTTGGCGGGTTGTTGAGTCCGACCAGCGGTTCGATCATCATTGACGGCGAAGACCTAGCGAAAGTATCGGATGCCAGACGAACGGACATCAGACGCCGTAAGATCGGTTTCGTCTTTCAGCGATTCAATCTGTTTCCGACACTGTCTGCCGAGGGTAATCTAAAACTTGCCGAAAAGATCCATACAGGTAGCGGCAGCAAGAATTCTGATCGTCGCCGAGAAGTTTTGCGCCTGCTAAAACTCGAAGATAAAATGCACCATAAGCCGCTCGAGCTTTCAGGTGGCGAACAGCAGCGAGTTGCACTCGCGCGTGCCATCGTCAACGCTCCGGCGATCATTTTGGCGGATGAGCCGACAGGAAATCTCGACACTGAAAATTCGCAGATCGTTCTTGAGATGTTCCGTGAGCTGAACGAAAAATTTAATCAGACGATAATAATGATCACGCATAACCCCGAGGCGGCGATGGCGTGCTCGCGTACGATCCAAATGCGTGACGGACACATTGTCGATAGTCAGGCATCAGTAGCCAGCACGAAATAAAGGTATCGTAGAATTGCTATGAAAAACATCATTAACTGGAATTACGAACGAGCCTCATGGCAGTGGGACATTTTGTGCATAGTTATCCTGATTTTCATCTTTGCGACGCCTAAGGAGTGGTTTGATAAATCTGACAAGCCTGCAACCAAAACCGCCGTATCGACCGTCCAAGATCAAGGCTCGTTGGGAGTCAAATAAATATTCCCCCTATTTACAGCGGGTTGTATCGGTAAATTTATGAGAAAAGGATTACGTTTTAGTTTTTTTGTTATTAGTTTTGGCTTTTTGATTTCTGTATTTTCAGTAAACGAGGCGAAGGCTCAAAATGCCATCGGCGAGATTTATAGGCGGATGGATCTTAATAATAAAAGCCTTCAGTCGCTTACCGCCGATTTAACAATGGTGAAAACCAATACGCAACAGTGTTTCAGACACTACCTATGGGCACGAAATATCTCGCCCAAAATCCTCAAAGGGGAGGTTCATTAGAATTGACTGGACAAGGCCGGTTGAAGAACAAATATCTCTGATCGGGGACAGCTATGAACTTTACCGTCCAAGATTGAATCAAGTGATTGTCGGTAAGGTCAACAAAGCCAAGAACAGTGCTTCTTGTCGGCGGGGCTCTGAGTTTTTTGAATATGTCCAAGGCTCAATTGCAGGCAAACTACACAACCGTCTATCTGGAAAAGAAACGATCGGCGGCGGAACTGAGACTGTACCTTCAAGTACTAACCCCAAAACCCCCACAAATTATAAATTGGCTTGATCTCTGGGTGGATGCCAATGGCATGCCGCGCCAGGCAATGATAACCGAGCAAAACAACGATACAACGACCATCCTACTTTCTAATCTTCAAAAGAATACAAAACTGGACGGTAAATATATTTAAGTTGAACTATCCAAGTTCGGTGAAGAAGATCAAGGCGTAACTAGAAAGGAATACTTATCCACACGTTTCAGCCGAAATCACACGGCTAGACTTTTTCATTCATTTGAATTGGTTCGAAGCAAAAATTATAATTACGAGTTTGAAAGAGTTTGCGGTTTGATTTTACGCGTGGTGTTAGGCACACAGTTCGTGCTTTTGCATCGACAAAGCATCCTGTTTTGGTACACATTGTGCCGATGCGGCGATGTAACGTACTTACTGCAACGAATACGACAAAACGAGCGATCCGGTGGCGATCGACGTTATGCTTGAACGTATCGATAAACTAGCCGAATTTGGCACTTCGGTCGTCACGATCTCAGGCGGCGAACCGATGATGCATCCTGAGATATACGAGATCATCGAACGCATCCGCCATAATGGTATGATCGCCGGCCTGATCTCGAACGGTTATTATTTCCAGCCCGAGAAGGTTAAGCGTCTCAACGAAGCCGGACTCGACTATCTGCAAATTTCTATCGACAACGTTACTCCCGACGACGTTTCGAAAAAGAGCCTCAAGGTGCTCGACGCAAAGCTCATAAACCTGCGGGATTACGCAAAATTTAAGGTGAACATAAATTCCGTTGTCGGCGGCGTTTCTGCAAACCCCGAGGAGGCGTTGCAGATCGCCAATCGAGCACGTGAACCGGGCTTTTCTTCGACAGTTGGTGTTATACACGATGGTGACGGTCTGCTCAAGGGCCTGACGCCTCGGCTGAAGAGGTTACAAAGAGATCAAATCGCAGGGCTGGCTCATACGCTCGCTGGAATTGGTTTCAGGACTATCTTGTTGAAGGCGGCGAATACGAATGGCGTTGTCGTGCGGGTGCCCGTTATCTCTATATCGACGAGGCCGGTATCGTCAGTTGGTGCTCTCAGCAACGCGGCACACCGGGCATTCCGCTTCTCGAGTATACTCATGCCGACATGGACCGCGAGTACAACACCGAAAAATGGTGTGCCCCGGACTTCAGCATGATCCAATGCGTCCACCAAGTCGGCCACCTCGACGCCTGGCGCGACCCGCAGATATCCTTGCTGAATACAAGAAAAGTAACGGCAATGGTTTGAAGAAAGAGACTGTTGCACGCGTGCTTGGCGCAGAAAAGTAGACTGCATTGGAACAGATCTGTTTCCTTGAGGAATACAAAGGCATGGCCAGATTATTCATCCCAGTTTTACTCGGCACTAACCGCAAAGATCGCCAGAGCGAACACGGGGCAAAATGGGTCTTTGCCAAAATTCAAGAGCGTGATGATATCGAAACACAGCTTTTCGACGTGCGTGATTTTCACTTGCCATATGATCACTATGGAACTGAGATAAAAGATCAGTTTCCCGAGTGGCGGGATGCGATCATCTGTGCCGATGGGCTTGTCATTGTTACGCCCGAATATAACCACGGCCCATGGGAACACTCAAAGGCGTTCTTGACCTGCTATTAAAGGAGTACATTCACAAAGCCGTCGCATTTGTCGGAGTCTCAGCGCAGGTCTGGGGCGGCATACTCGAGTAATCGAATCAATGGTAAACATGGTCCGCAGAGCTCGGCCTCGCCGTTACATTTACCGATCTCAACTTTCCGCGTGCATACTCAGTTCGATGCCGAAGGTAACTTGCTCGACCATGCATACGACAGTCGCGTAAAAGCATTTTTAGATGAACTGGTGTGGATGGCGACGACACTCCGCTGGGGAGAGAAAACGTTCCGTCGAAGTATCATCAATAAACTTATCGTTTTGGAATTTGTTCGCCGATCGTCCACACGATCACCGAGCTTGACAGACCCAACCCCGACAATCTTCCGGCCATCATTATAAGTGTTTCGCTCGGTTGGACAACTCGCGCGTCGAGCAGTGTGCGTTCGCCGACCTTTAGCATTTCTTCAGTTGAATCAGAACCGGCATCCATAAGATCTAACATCGTCACGTTGCCAAAATCAGGTGCGGCGGCGGACGCATTGAGACTCTCGTGGTAGAAAGGCCGCACACCCCAGATCAACGCTAACTGATTTCTCGCATCTTCTGACGTAGTCAACGCAAACGTCAGCATGCCGGAACGAAATGCTGAAAGCCGCCGTGCCATCAGACCCGATTCGGTAAATACGGCGACCTTTTCCGTTTGCATTTCCTTTGCTGCGGCTGCCGCGGCTTTGCATAGAGCCTGGCTTGTGCGGATGGATGGCGGTTGATTGAATTTCACAGGCTTTCGCAGCTTTTGAACTTCAATTGTCTCTGCTGAATCGATGATTCGGGCCATTGTCCTGATCGCTTCAACAGGATGTTTCCCGGACGCAGTTTCTGCCGACAGCATGACTGCGTCAGTGCCGTCCCAAACGGCATTTGCAACGTCCGAGGCTTCAGCTCGGGTCGGATAATTATGCTCGATCATCGACTGCAGCATCTGTGTGGCCGTGATAACAAATCTATCGTTCGCAACTGCTTTTTCAATGATCAATTTCTGATAAACGGGGACCAGTTCGACACTGGTCTCAACACCGAGATCGCCGCGCGCGACCATTACTCCGTCGGTTGCTTCGATGATCTCGTCGAGATTCTGTATCGCCTCGGCTTTTTCGATCTTTGCAACCAGCAAGGCGCGGCCAAGTTTACGCTTATTCAGTTTCTTGATCAGGTCTTTGACTTGTTTACAGTCGGCGGCTGTTCTGACAAATGACAGAGCTATGTAATCAACATTCTGTTCCATCGCCCAGATCAGGTCAGCATGATCTTTCTCCGTCATTGACGGGATTGGCAGCGGAGTGTTCGGCAGGTTAATGCCTTTGCGTTCACTAAGCAGGCCGCCGGTCACAATTCGGCAGAAAACATCGGTTTCGTTTTTCGACTCGACGACAAGCTCCAACGCTCCGTCGTCGATCAGAATACGAGTTCCAGCCTCGACAGCGTCAGGAAGATGGTCGAAATTTGTCGAAACCTCATTTTCGTTTCCCACGATATCGCGCGTCGTTATCGTAAAGCTTTGCCCTTCCTTTATTATTACCGGCAAGCTGTCTTTCAATGTTCGTGTCCTGATCTTCGGACCGGAAAGATCGACAAGTATCGACAGCGGCAGATCGAGAGACGCTGCCGCTTCACGCGCAATTTGTATGTTCTCAGCATGCTGATCCTGAGTGCCATGCGACATATTTATTCGCACTGCATTCATGCCCGATCTGAGCATTTCTTCGAGCACTTCCGGCGAGTTCGAAGCCGGGCCGAGCGTGGCAAGTATCTTAGCTTTTCTCATCAAATAGATATTGGATATCAGATGTTAGATTTTAGTTAACATCTGCAATTTCCTCAAATAGCTGTGAACCGTCGCAACAAACGTCGAATGTGACCAGGTAAGCGGTGAGACGGACATTTCTTCACCAGTGAGTGGATCGACCTGTTCGGCCAAAACTCCTGATGGCAAAGCCCGATCAGCCGTCCACTGCAGTATTTCCATTGCCCTTGAAAGCTGGTCGTCGGTTTTCGCTTTTGCGATGTAATACTCCGCCAGCCACAGTGTACAGATGAACCAGGAGTTTCCCGTGACCTGGTCCGAAACCTTCATATAGCTGTCATTCTCAAATCTTGCGACACCGCCGAAGTCGGTTTTGTTAACAAGGTGTTCTTCTACGGCCTTCATCGTTCCGACGACCATTTCATCGCCCACATCAAAACAATCAAAATAAAACAATCCAAACAACGAAGCATCGATCGCAGTGTCCGGTGTCAAAGAATGATCACCGTTAACTTGCAGCGAACGCAAAAAACGTCCAAGCTGCGGGCTATAGAGATACTTGCGCATCGCTTCGCCCATCTCATCGGCAGCTGTTCTGTATTTAACAGCACGTTCGCTCTCGCCAAACAGATCGGCAAAATTCGCCGCAGCCCGCAAACCTGCAACGACCGTCGCACATGTAAATGTGTGAACTCCGCGACGGTCCTCCCACAGATTCCAACTTGGCAGCGGCAAGTTAGTTTCTGCATCGCGATACTCGATCATAAAACGAGCGCATTCAAAGACAAGATCGACATAAAGCCGATGAGCAAAATCGATATCGCGGTGTTTTTCATAATGCTTCCACAGTGCCCAGATGACGAGTGCGGTTTCGTCTTCCTGGATCGGCACAAGCTGCTTTTTGCCGTGAATGTCCCACGATGCGTGCCATCCAGAAGCGACCGTGCCGTCCGCATTGTATTTCTGCATGAAATAGCCTTTGGAGTGAGGTAACTTGTTACAGAAATCAAAAAATGTTCGCGTTATTTCCGGATAGCCCGCCGTGTCCAGAGCATTTGCGACAAAAGCGCCGTCACGTGTCCGGTGTCAAAGAATGATCACCGTTAACTTGCAGCGAACGCAAAAAACGTCCAAGCTGCGGGCTATAGAGATACTTGCGCATCGCTTCGACCATCTCATCGGCGGCTGTTCTGTATTTAATAGCCCGTTGGTTCTCGCCAAACAGATCGGCAAAATTTGCCGCAGCGCGCAATCCTGCAACGACCGTCGCACATGTAAAAGTGTGAATACCTCGACGGTCTTCCCACAGATTCCAACTTGGCAACGGTAAGTTAGTTTCTGCATCGCGATACTCGATCATAAAACGAGAGCATTCAACCACAAGATCGACATAAAGCCGATGAGCAAAATCGATATCGCGGTGTTTTTCATAATGCTGCCACAGGGCCCAGATCACGAGTGCGGTTTCGTCTTCCTGGATCGGCACAAGCTGCTTTTTGCCGTGAATGTCCCATGAGGCATGCCATCCAGAAGCGACCGTTCCGTCGGCGTTGTATTTCTGCATGAAATAGCCTTTTGAGTGAGGTATTTTATTGCAGAAATCAAAAAATGTTCGCGTTATTTCCGGATAGCCCGCCGTGTCCAGAGCATTTGCGACAAAAGCGCCGTCACGCGTCCATAGATAGCTGTAATGATCTGTCGCGCGTTCCGTTACGTCCCAATCGTTTGCCGCAAGGATCGCTCCTCCATCATCGATCTGTGTGCTGATAATAAGCAGCGATTGTTTGTAAAGATCAACGATACTTTTTGGAAGAACGTCAAAATCGACGTCGTTTTTGTTCACCCATGCACGCCAATAGTTTTCGGTATAAGACAAAAAGTCTAGCGGCCTCCGAGCGAGTACCAGACGATTCAGTTTTGCCACCTCTGCATGATTCGTTCCGGCGGCGATCCAATAATAAAACTCTCGAGTTTCGCCGGGGGTAAGCGAAAGATGAACCCCGATCGTCGAGTCCACCGAGCCTTCGGTGATCGCGCCACCGTGCAGTTCACCGTCTTCGGCGTCGCGCCAAGTGCCTTCCTGATCGCGAAACGCCTTACGACCGGTCGCAAAAGTATCAAAATGAGGCTCAGTGTTTATCAGAAAATATCGATGCTTCTTGTAGTGTACGAGAGCGAGATTTTCCGGATCGTAGAACGCGGTGTCACCAACATTGTTTTCATAGAGACGAAAATCATGATGTAAAAATACACGAACGTCCGACCTTGCATCTCGCAAATTAGTTACTTTCACACGCCGCAAGAAGATATTATCGTGGCTTGCTACGGTATCGTTGCACGTTAGCTTGATCCCCAAGATTCTATTTGTAAGAACGACATCCGTGACGAGTGTTTCAGGCAAATACTGTAATGAGCGTTCCCAATCATCCGAGAAGACCCACGAAAACTCGCCGTCCACCCAAACGCCAAAACGGAAGGGAAATCCTTCTGTGTGATTTTCCTGTCCGACGTGCGGAAAAAAAATGTCACGGATCTGGTATTTACCGTCAAAATTGACGAGCAGATTGCCATTGCCAACAGGAATGTCACGCATAGGTCATTCCGTTCCAATTGCTTGTGCAACAGCAGCATCAAGTTCTTTCTGAATTGCAGGACTAAACCCAACGATCTTGGTTATCATCTTGCCGTCACGGTCGAAAACGGCAGTTTGAGGAATGTCGTCACGCTCGGCAAAAATAAAACGCGTCAGAGCGTCTTCCGGAAAAGCGATCGGATAATCGATCTTTGTCTCGGAGGCGAATTTGGGGATCTCCTTTCGGTCCTGGTCGTCACCGACATGTAATCCGCGAACCTGCAGATTGTCAGCCCCATATTTTGCGAGCAAACTATTTAGGTGCGGGATCTCAGCCCGGCAGGGCGGACAGTTTGTTGCCCAAAAATCAAGTATCACCGCCTTACCTTTTAGGTCGGCCAGTTTCTGGACACGGTGATCCGAGTCTGTCCAACTCATTTCAGACATAGGCTTGAGCGGCGGGTTGTCGCCGGCGGTGACGGGCCTATTCGACACCGATACAGGAGGGGCGGCTGGCCGGCAATCCCAGGAGATCAAGAATGGAAGTACAAGTAGACAAAGCAAAATCCGACGCATAGCAAAATCAATCGTAAATTGTCCGCGGGCAATTGTAAAAGTCCACCGCGGGGATTTGTCTGCGACGAGAGAATGTTACCATCAAAAAACGTGGTTTACCCGAGAAAGATCAGTGATAGAGTAAGCGGCCTGCGACATGATCGACAGGGCTCAGAGGCAAATGCCAAGGCGATCGCCGCTAGCTTTCGCTGTGGTTCATCGATACGGGTTTCTTTAACGATCGATGCCGACAGCGGTACAGTGTCTGCCGTTTCATTTTCGTCAAATGGGTGTGGTTTTATGATAGCCGCCGCGGATGTTTTGGCGGAAACTGTCCAAGGAAAGTCGCTCACCCATTTACACGGGCTCACTGATGCCGAATTGAACGCAAACATCCAAACAACACTTGGCGTATTTCCGGTAAACCGCCGCGCTTGTCTTACCACCGCTATCGAATCTCTGCGTGCCGCCTTTGCCGACCACAGATTGCGACAGATCGAAGAATATCGAGGTGAAAAGGCCCTTATTTGCACTTGTTTCGGTGTGACGGAGGAAACTATCGAAGATCTTATAGCAAAAGACACTCTGACAACCGTCGATGAGGTTGCAGATGTGTGCAGAGCAGGCAGTGGATGCGGTTCGTGTAGAATGCTGATTCAGGAAATGCTTGATGGCTAAGAAACCAGTAATAATTTTGGCTGCCCCATGCAATTCAAGAAGAAAGGCAGTCAATTTATGCTATAATCCTCCGATTATCACGCAGTTTGGCGTGAAGTGTTCATTTCAAAGACAGGCGGCGACAACCTGAAGAAAAAAAGTCGCAACGGTTGCGGTAAATACCGAAATAAATAATGGACGACCCTGCTAGTAGTTTCCTGCTCTTCCTGCAAAATTCGGAATCTGTTGCATCGATCACGCTCAGCGAAGCTGTCTTCGATATCCTGATCATTTTTGTCATTGTTGGGCTAAACGCCTTTTTTGTGGCATCCGAGTTTGCTTTAGTGTCGGTTCGGCGAACCCGGATCCAGAAACTCGTTGATGAGGGAACTTCGAGCGGAGCAAAAGCGGCGTTGCGTCTTCTCGATAATCCCACGCGCTTTATTTCGGCAGTTCAGCTGGGCGTAACGCTGGCGTCGCTTGCTTTGGGCTGGCGCGGTGAACCTGCGGTGGCACGGATTCTGTTGCCCATCGCCGGATCTTTTGCCAGCGAAGGCTCTGCCGCATATTTTGCGCATGGCGTAGCTATCGTTATTGCGTTTTCCGCGATCACATTTTTGCACGTTGTTTTAGGCGAACTTGTGCCAAAGATGTTTGCCCTCGAGCGTGCTGAGAAATTTGCTTTGATCGCTGCTCGTCCGCTCGAGATCTTTGCGCGAGTTTTCTCGCCGATACTTTGGGTTCTAAATTACGCCGGGCAACTCGTTGGAAAAGCCATAGGGCTTACGTCTTCGCTCGATCACGCATCGGTCTATACTGAGGACGAAATTCGCCAGCTTGTCATGCTGTCGCAGGAAAGCGGCGAGATCAATATCGAGGAACGTAACCTGATCGATAAGGTTTTTGAGTTTTCCGAGACGACTGTAAAAGAGGCGATGATACCGCGAACCGCTATCATTGCCGTGCCCGAGAGCAGCAGTCTCGACGAGATATCAAACGCTTTTGCGACTAGCGGATATTCGCGGCTGCCGGTTTATCGGGGCTCGCTCGATGAGATCGCGGGCTTCATTCATAGCAAAGACCTTGTGGGGTATCTGTCGAAACCAAAGTCATTCAAGATCGCGTCTATTTTGCATAAGCCAAATTACGTAGTAGATACCGCTCATCTCGAAGACGTCCTACGGCAGATGCAGAAAGAAAAGTTCCATTTTGGTTTCGTCGTCGATGAGCACGGCGGTGTCGAGGGAATCATCACGCTCGAAGACCTCCTTGAAGAGATCGTCGGCGACATTTCTGACGAGCACGACGAAGAGGTAAACGAACAGATCGACAAACAGCCCGACGGCAGTTACGTGCTCGACGGCAGCCTTGCAGTTCGTGATCTGAACAAGCGGCTTGAACTAAACTTGCCGATTTCCGAAGGCTACACGACCATTGCGGGTTTCCTGATGTCTGAAGCCGGACAGATTCTGGAAGAAGGCGAGACTGTGCCATTCAACGGCCATGTGTTCAGAATCGAAAAAGTCGATAAACGCCGCATCCAACAAGTCCGAATGGAAAAGTCAGAACCGCCTGCGTAAGCGGGCGGCCAGGTCGAAAATAGCCACAAATGCACTGATAAAGAGAATTTTTATCCGTGCATTCGTGGCTAAAATTGTGACGTGATAAACTACTGAAATTATGAGCTTTATTGACCAAGTGCATGCACGCGAGATCATGGATTCGCGCGGCAATCCAACCATCGAGGCAGAAGTTATTTTAGAAGACGGCACACAGGGCCGAGCAGCGGTTCCGAGCGGTGCGTCTACCGGTGAGAACGAAGCTGTTGAGCTTCGGGACGGCAACAAACTGCGTTATTTGGGCAAGGGCGTTCTTGACGCAGTAAAAAATGTAAATGAAATAATTGGCCGTGAACTCGAAGGCCTCGATTGCCTCGACCAGACGCTGATCGATCAGACGATGATCGGCCTCGACGGTACGGAGAATAAATCGAAGCTAGGAGCTAACGCTCTCCTTGCAGTATCGCTCGCCAACGCTCGCGCGGCCGCTGCGTTTCAGGAAATGCCGCTTTATCGCTATATCGGCGGCACAAACGCTAAGACGCTGCCGGTTCCGATGATGAACATTCTCAACGGCGGCGCCCATGCCGACAACAACGTCGATTTTCAGGAATTTATGGTGATGCCTGTCGGTGCTGATAGTTTTCGCGAAGCTCTCAGATGCGGCGCCGAGATATTTCACAACCTGAAAAATGTGCTCAAATCGCGCGGCTATTCGACCAGCGTCGGCGACGAAGGTGGTTTTGCCCCAAACCTCAAATCTAACGACGAAGCCGTCGAAACTATTCTCGAAGCCATCGATATTGCCGGTTATAAAGCAGGCGAAAATGTAATGATCGCTCTTGATCCTGCATCAAGCGAGTTTTTCAAAGACGGCAAATATATTTTTAAGAAGAGCGACAATCGCGAATTGTCATCAGAAGAAATGGCGGCCTATTGGGCTGATTGGTGTTCTAAATATCCGATCATCTCGATCGAGGACGGCATGGCAGAGAACGACTGGGACGGTTGGAAAAATTTGACCGGAAAAGTCGGTGACAAAGTCCAGCTTGTAGGTGACGATCTTTTTGTCACGAACGTAAAATTCCTGCAAAAGGGAATTGACCTCGGTGCAGCAAACTCTATTTTGATTAAAGTAAATCAGATCGGAACGCTCACGGAAACGCTTGACGCAATTGAGCTTGCAAAGACGAACAATATGACCGCCGTGATCTCGCACCGCAGCGGCGAGACCGAAGACAACTTCATCGCCGACCTCGCCGTCGCCACAAACGCCGGCCAGATCAAAACCGGCAGCCTGTGCCGCAGCGACCGTATTGCTAAATATAATCAGCTTCTTCGCATAGAAGAAGACCTCGGCGATTCTGCTAAATATCCGGGCAGAAAAGCCTTTTATCAACTCAGTTAGATGGGGAAAATCGCCCATTTCATCCTAACAGGTACGCTATGTTTGGCGGCCGTTACCGCAATGGGGTTATTTTTTATTTTGTTCATTGGCGCGGGTTTTGTATTTTCCGATATTGATCACAGTGATTTTCAACAAGAGTCTGCTGAAGCTAAGGCCTTAGTTCTAGAGGTAGTTAGTGCGGTGGGTTTTTGTGTGAGCTTGGTATTTATTCCATATACTGGAAAAATCTCTAAACTCATTCTCAGAACCATCGGAGTTTCTGTGTCCCAATGAACATCCGCGACGCACTTCTCGAAGTTCATTCAAAGGCACAGGCGGTTAAGATCGCCGAGTACGTTGGCGACGACAGCGAGCGTTTTGCCGAGTTGATGAAACAGCTTCTCGGTCCGGTTTACAGGCTTTCGCAGCGTGCGGCTTGGCCGGTAAGCTATTGCATCGAGCGTCATCCCGAACTTGTAAAACCATATTTCAATGTTCTGATCAAGCAACTTGAACGCGATGATGCTCACGTCGCCGTTAAACGCAATGTTGCAAGGCTATTCCAGTTCGTTAATATTCCTAAACGTTACCAAGGCCGCGCTTTCGATGCTTGCTACAACTTACTTGCCGATCCTACGGAACCGGTCGCGGTTAGGGTGTTTTCTATGACAGTTGCCGCC
>JBGARA010000028.1:0-41912 GCA_044230475.1 Pyrinomonadaceae bacterium
CGTAGCTCCCAATTCAATTGCAAGACTTGCAAGATCAATAGCTTCGAATAGGTTGACGCTTCCTGCTTTACTCTTCGAACCCGCGTCAGCAGTCGCCGAATCCTGTCCCTTGGTCAGGCCGTAGCAGCCGTTGTTCATCACAAGGTAAACCATGTTTAGGTTTCGCCTAACGACATGAACGAACTGTCCCATACCGATCGAAGCCGTATCACCGTCACCCGACACACCAAAATAGGTCAGATCGCGATTTGCGAGATTCGCACCCGTCGCCACCGAAGGCATACGCCCATGAACCGAATTGAATCCGTGTGAATTACTAAGGAAATAGGCTGGCGATTTTGAAGAGCAGCCGATACCAGAAAGTTTCGCCACTTTATGCGGCTCAATGTTCATCTCCCAACAGGCCTGCACGATCGCAGCGTTGATCGAATCATGCCCACAGCCCGCACACAGGGTACTCAAGCTGCCTTCGTAATAATCGACAGTGTAGCCGAGTTCATTCTTCGGCAACGCCGGATGTCTAAATGTAGAACGAATGTATGTCATATATCTCTATGCGTTAACGGCGTGACCAAATCTTACACGTTCGCGTTTGATTAGTTTACCGCGACGATAAGTCCAAAGTGTGCCCCTAAGAAATGGAACATCTTCGATCATCGCTGATTTGAGATATGCAGTTCCCCAGTTGCCACGGAAGACAAAATGTACGTTTCTAACCCGTTTAGTAATGAACGTTGCCTTTCCATGGCGAACTGAAACAGATACAAACGGATAGCGCGTAAACGGGGAGATCTCAATTTTTCGATGATAGTAACCAGGAATTGTCGGAAGCGACTCATCGTGGTCATTCTTTGGAAGCTTTTTGTTACTGTTTGAGATCGCTACTAATCGGGTAAACCAAGGTTTAGGACTGTTGATCCAATACCATCCTTCAGCTCTTGCTTCGACATAAGCCCGTGATTGGCCTTGAATAGCCGCCGGAAGGAAGGCCGACACCGCCAAGATCGTAGCGAGGAAAGATATGAAAGTTAATAGCTTCCGAACTTTCATGAGAGGCTCCCCTTAATTTGTCTGTAAATATTATCCGCCGTGATCGGCATACCGTCGTAATTCAAAACAGAGATCAGTTTTGATGCGTCAGTGCCGAGTTCGATCATCATCAAGCTCTTGAATTGAGCGTCGCGGTTTTGTTCGATGACGAAGATGCGTTCGTGAGCATCAACAAATTCACGAAACGCTTTCCCAAAAGGAAATGCTCGCGGACGCATGGCGTCGAGCTGAATTCCCTCTTCAGAAAGTAGCTCCAGAGCTTCAGTCGATGAATCGGTTGAAGTGCCGAAGAAAATAACACCATCTTTAGAAGTGTTTGTCTCTTGATAGAAATGCGGCTGCGGAACAAGTTCCTTCGCCGTGTCCCACTTTCTTAATAAGCGGTCCACATTGCGGCGGTAGGCATCGCTATCTTCGGTATAAACGCCGTATTCGTCACGCGACGAGCCCCGAGTGACAAACGCTCCGCGTGTCGGATGCGTTCCGGCGATCGTCCGATAAGGAACACCGTCATCATCAATATCGAGGTATCGGCCCCACCTGCCCTTGAACGGACTGCCGTTGTTGTAAATGTTATCCAGTTCTGCGGCAGTCAGAACTTTGCCTCGCTTATAGTCACGGTTATCGTCCCATTCGAGCGGCTCGGTAACGTGGTCGTTCATGCCGAGGTCGAGATCGGTCATCACGATCACTGGTGTCTGAAGCTGTTCTGCGAGATCGAAAGCGTCAACTGTCATCTCAAACGCTTCCTTTGGGTTTGCGGGGAAAAACAGTGGGTGCTTTGTATCACCATGCGAAGCATAAGCAGCAAGCAAAATATCAGACTGTTGCGTTCGCGTCGGCATACCTGTTGAGGGGCCGGTTCGCTGAACATCGATCAGCACGGTCGGGACTTCAGCAAAATAACCCAGTCCCAAAAACTCGTTCATCAGGGACACGCCGGGGCCGCTTGTTGCGGTGAAGGCACGAGCTCCGTTCCACATGGCTCCCATTACCATCCCGATCGCCGCGAGTTCATCTTCGGCTTGCACGATGGCGTAGTTATTTTTGCCGGTGTCGGCATCAACCCGATATTTCGAACAGTATTTCGCAAAGGCATCGACCACCGATGTCGAAGGCGTGATCGGATACCATGCAGCTACAGTCGCACCTGCGTAGATCGCTCCAAGACCGCATGCCGAGTTACCGCTGTAAAGAATCTTGTCGCCGAGCAAGTCGCGAGTTTCGAGTCTAAGATCAAACGGATCGGAAAAGTTATTACGTACCCAGTCGATACCGAGCTGTAGAGCCTGAAAATTGGGTTTTATGAGCTTTTCTTTTCCTTTGAATTGCTGTTCGACCAACCCTTCGAGCACCTTGAGGTCGATACCGAACAAAACAGCCAGAGCTCCGATATAAACAATGTTCTTGAACAGCATTCGCTGTCGCGGATCTCCAAACGCCTCATTAACGAGTTCCATCAGTGGAATTCCGATATGCGTGATGTCTTCCCGTTTGTAGTCCGGCGGCAAAGGCTTCGAGCTGTCATAAAGAAAATAGCCGCCCTCGTGCACGTCAGCGTAATCCTTTTTCATCGACTGGGGATTGACCGCCACCATTAGATCAATGCCTTCGCGACGTCCTAAATGGCCCTTTTCAGAAACACGCACTTCATACCAGGTCGGCAGGCCCTGAATGTTGGATGGAAAGATATTCTTCGGCGTAACGGGTACGCCCATGCGGAATACGGCCTTGGTGAACAGTGCGTTCGCCGACGCCGAGCCGGTGCCGTTCACATTCGCAAATCTGATTACAAAATCGTTGATCTTCACAATCTTATTCTTTATTCTTCTCGTCGAAGAGCATTGGCTCCCACAGTTCTATTTTATTGCCGTCCGGGTCCATTATCCACGCGAACTTTCCGTTTTCGTGTGATTCCGGGCCTTGGAGTATTTCGATGCCGGCGCTCGTGAGCTGCTCGATGATTCCGTCCATGTCGTCAACTCGGTAGTTGATCATAAATGATGAATCACTTGGCGAGAACCATTTAGTGTCCTTTGCTGCAGCATTCCAAACCGTCAACCCGCCATCTTCGGCAGTGTCGTTCGGCCATCTGAGGATCGCACCGCCCCAGGGCTCAAGCTCCAGCCCAAGGTGCTTCTGATACCACGCCGAAAGCTCCTTGTGATCGTTCGTGCTCTTAAAAAAAACGCCGCCTATTCCCGTGATCTTCGCCATAGTCTTTTATTCCGAGCTCCTTAATATCTTTTCTATCTTCTTGCCCTTCGCGAGTTCGTCGATGAGCTTATCCATATATCGTATCTTTCGCATCAGCGGATCTTCAATGTCCTCGACCCGGATGCCGCAGACGACGCCTTTGATCAACGGAGCGTGCGGATTGAACTTCGGCGCTTTGTCGAAAAAAGTCTGGAGATCCACCTTATTCTCGATCACTTTTTCCAGACCTTTCTCACTATATCCAGTCAGCCACCGAAGCACCTCGTCAAGTTCCGCCTTCGTGCGGCCTTTTGACTCCACCTTCTTCACGTATAGCGGATAAAGACTGGCAAAAACGATCGCGAAAACTCTTTCCGGCTTCATTCAACTCCTATTGCCGATCAGACCGCGCCATTTCCATTCCTTGTGATTTGGACGACGTTGCCGATGACGGTCGGACCGTACTTGTGGCTGCCGGCTTTTGTGACGTTGTACCAGAAGGCCTGCATGTCCCAGGCGGCGGTGGGGCAGCGTTCGGCACAGAGGCCGCAGTGGAGGCAGACGTCTTCGTCTTTTACCATGACGCGGCCGGTCTTGAGACCGTCGGCGACGTAAATGTCTTGTTTTAAATTTAATGCAGGTACTTTCGCGCGGGCTCGAAGATCGCTTTCTTCGCCGTCCGCGGTAAATGTGATGCAACTCGTCGGGCAGATGTCCACGCACGCGTCGCACTCGATGCACTTCGGCGCGTCAAATACGGTCTGCACGTCGCAGTTAAGACAACGCTGGGCCTCCTTGTAACCCGAAAGCGAGTCAAATCCCAACTCGACCTCCTGTTTTCGATCAGCGAGAGTCTTTGTTTTCGGAGCCTGCGGCACGACAAGCCGGTCGTACTCGTCGATCGTGCTGTCGTAAGCCCATTCGTGAACGCCCATCTTCATTGAATGCAGATTAACGTGTGCAGGCGGGCGATCGGCGACGACATCTTTGCCCTCACACAGCAGGTGTATCGAGACAGCGGCTTGATGACCGTGAGCCACCGCGGTAATGACATTCTCCGGGCCGAATGCAGCATCACCGCCAAAGAACACTTTTGGATGAGTCGATTGAAAAGTCTTTCTGTCAACAACAGGCATTTCCCATTTGTCGAACTCAACCCCAACGTCGCGTTCGATCCACGGAAAGGAGTTCTCCTGACCAACTGCGATCAGCACGTCGGTCGCGGGATAGAAAGCGTCAGGCTCACCGGTCGGCACGAGCGACCGTTTTCCGTTCTCATCGTATTTGGCCTCGACCTTTTCAAAGGTCATACCCGCGAGCTTTCCGTTTTCGATGACGAACGATTTCGGCACATGGTTATCGATGATCGGGATGTCTTCGTGCATCGCGTCTTCCTTTTCCCACGGGCTGGCCTTCATCGTGGAGAACGGTGAGCGTACGATGACCTTGACGTCCTCGCCGCCCAACCGACGTGCCGTGCGGCAGCAGTCCATCGCCGTGTTGCCGCCTCCGAGAACGATAACGGTCTTACCGATCTTGTGCGTATGTTCAAAAGCAACGCTTGCGAGCCAGTTGATGCCGATAAAGATATTGTCAGCACCTTCCTGACGGCCGGGCAGATCGGGAAGATCGCGTCCACGCGGAGCTCCCGTGCCAACGAAGATCGCGTCATAGTTTTGCTCAAGCACCCAATTAAGGCTTTCAACGTAATGATTGAAATGCGTCTTTATCCCGAGATCGAGAACGTAATTGACCTCATCGTCGAGCACCGTTTCGGGAAGCCGAAACGCCGGTATTTGCGACAGCATAAAGCCGCCGCCCTTTCTCAATTCATCGTAAAGGTCTATCTCGTAACCAAGCGGAGCAAGATCGCGTGCAACAGTTAGCGAAGCCGGGCCCGCGCCGATCAACGCAATGCGTTTACCGTTAGGTTTGAACGGACCTTTGGGCATGAATGGCGTCACGTCGCCGCGATTATCGGCAGCGACACGTTTCAGACGGCAGATAGCGACGGGTTCTTCGTCAACGCGTCCGCGTCGGCAGGCAGGTTCACATGGACGGTCACAGGTGCGTCCCAACACGCCTGGGAACACATTTGAGTCCCAGTTGATCATGTACGCCTCGGTATATTTGCCCTCGGCTATTAGGCGAATGTACTCCGGCACGGGCGTGTGTGCAGGACACGCGTATTGACAGTCAACAACTTTATGAAAATATTCCGGGTCTTTTATGTCGGTTGGTTTCAAATCGGTTAGTTCCTTTGCATCAAGAGATTACAACAAAATAATAAAGGAAATGAGTGATGTTTGCTACATCACAAGTGCAGAAGCCCGCGCGTTAGCAAGGGCGTAATATCCAACGTTGAGTGTAACGCCCTTTCTAACGGGGGCTTCTGCAATGGAGATCCGAAATTAGGACATTACTGGCGGACGTTTTATCATACTTACGCGTATGAAAAAGTTAATAGAATGTGTCCCGAATTTCAGCGAAGGCCGTGATATGGCGGTCATCAAACAGATCACCGACGAGGTCGAAAAGATCGACGGCGTCAAATTGCTTGATGTCGATCCCGGCTATTCGACAAACCGGACGGTCGTGACCTTTGTCGGTACTCCTGACGAGGTTATCGAGGCGGCGTTTCAAGCCGTAAAAAAAGCTCAGGAGCTGATCGACATGCGTCATCACAAAGGCGATCACCCGCGTTTCGGAGCGACCGATGTTTGTCCGCTCGTCCCGATCTCGGGCATCACGATGGAAGAGGTCGCGGAATATGCTAAAAAACTGGGAAAACGCATCGGCGAAGAACTCAACATCCCCGTTTATCTTTACGAAAACGCCGCGAGCGAAGAAAAACGCCGCAACCTCGCAAATTGCCGAGAAGGCGAGTACGAAGGCTTAAAAGACAAGGTCAGCTCGACAGAATGGAAACCCGATTTTGGCCCGAGCGAATTTAACGACAGCGTCGCGCGTTCCGGTGCCGTTGCGGTTGGTGCCAGAGACTTTCTTATTGCAGTCAACTTTAACCTCAACACTACCTCGACTCGTCGTGCCAACGCCATCGCATTCGACGTGCGCGAAAAGGGTCGTCCGAAACGCGAGGGCAATCCGATCACCGGTAAGATCGTTCTCGACGAGAATGGCGAGCAAGTGATGATCCCCGGCACGCTCAAAGGTACAAAAGCTATTGGATGGTTCATCGCGGAATACGGCATTGCGCAGGTTTCAATGAACATTACCAATCTTTCTGAGACGCCGCTGCACGTTGCGTTTGACGAGGTTAGCGAAGCGGCGCGAAAGCGCGGCCTGCGCGTCACGGGCCTTGAGATCGTCGGCCTTGTGCCAAAAAAGGCGATCATCGACGGCGGTAAATACTACCTGACAAAGCAAGGCCGCTCGCTTGGCGTTACAGAGGCTGAGATCGTAAAGATCGCTGTCAAATCTATGGGCCTCGACGATCTGAAACCATTCCATCCTGACGAAAAGATCATAGAATATGTGTTAGCGGCGGATGAAAAGGTGAAAAAACTCGTTGACATGACATGCACCGAATTCGCCGACGAGACCGCTTCCGAATCGCCCGCTCCCGGCGGCGGTTCGGTCTCAGCCCTTATGGGTTCACTCGGTGCAGCACTCGCGACAATGGTCGCCAATCTCTCATCGCACAAAGCCGGCTGGGACGACCGCTGGCAGGAATTTTCTGATTGGGCAGTCAAGGGCCAGCAGATCAAAGACGACCTTCTGTTTTTGGTCGATGAGGACACCAACGCTTTCAACAAAGTAATGGACGCCTTCGGCCTGCCAAAAACCACCGACGAAGAAAAAGCTGCAAGAACGGCGGCTATACAGGAAGCAACAAAATACGCAACCGAAATTCCCTTCCGCACAATGCAGCGAACCTTCGACGCATTCGAAATAATAAAAACTATGGTAGAGCAAGGAAATCCCAACTCCGTCACCGACGCCGCCGTCGGAGCCCTTTGCGTCCGTTCCGCCATCATGGGCGCGTTCCTAAACGTAAAAATAAACGCCGCCGGATTGAAAGACAAAGCGTTTGCTGAAGACCTACTAAAACGTGGCTCCGAGATCGAACAAAAAGCGGTCGCAGCAGAATCCGAAATATTAACGATCGTTAACGGCAAGATAGACTTATAGGATAGGAAAACAATGAAAATAAAAATCCTCGCAGTTCTGATTATCGTAATGGCAAGCTCGGCGCTCGGTCAGAAATCAAAGCTGATCAGCCATGATGACGCCATGCGAACATTGAAGGCATGTCAGGAACGGCGCCTTCCGCCAGAATGCGATGAAAATCCGATTTACGAAGTGATCAAAAGATACGAGCGAGGTGATACCAGTTTGTTGAAACCTCTATTGAGGACACACGAATTTTCCGACGGGGCGTTGGCTGAAGAGCTCGATGAGTTTTATGGGAGACAACTTTGGCACAATACCATCAGATTTCTCACTGCCTTGTCGCAACTTCCCTCTAGGATACAAGAAGAGGTCTGCTACCACACATTCGTTGACGGAAAGCAGTCTGCCATGAACGAACTGGATCGACGCCTCAGGCGAATAATAAATAAGAAAATCGGAATCTCGCATGTCGCCAGGTTATGTATTGACGCGGTTCCAGACGGCAAGACCTATCCAAATACTAACAATAAATAGGTCGCTAGCTCTCGCCGCTTGACCTCGCCGAAAGGGCGGAATACACTGGCGGCGAAGCAGCAGTTTAGCTCACTAAATACCGAGATCGCAAAAATCGGCCAGGACTGCGAGAACTCTTGTCAGAACAGGGAGCGGCAGCGACCGGATTATTTCGAGGCTTTGCCTCTCGATGAGCGGAAAAGCTATGCTTTTCCGAGATATTGATAATATATTTCGCGGCTCCGCCGCCGTTTGGTTAGACATTGAAAACGTTTTCCGACGTGGAGAGTAATTGAATACTAACTTTGGATGATCGATTTTCCCTATTCTGAAACAGTTGCTTGGGGTGGACTCGCGTTTGCGGGAATAGGCACAGTCCTAGCGATCGTTTTCTTTTTTGGGGCAAGACTCTTTGGCGTGCGGTCATGGTGGTTCGGTAACCGCGAATCAGCTTGGTACCCCTCCATTTTGCTTATTTGTCCAGCAGCGGCCGTGATCGGTTTCGCAATGTCTATACCGGGCTTTTGGACAGTCCGGCAGTTCCGAGCCTTCGATCTTGATACCGTTGGCAGCTTGAAAATCCGTAAGACTGATGACCCCAACGCGGGAGTCGTTCAATACTCAGACATCGAAGAAATTAAGCATGCGTTATTAATGATGCAAAGGTGCCAAGGTGTTACCCACCAGCACGACGAGCTTTCCGACGGATATGTGATGGAAATTGTAAAATCCGATGGACAATCCGCGAACTTGTACCTCACGGTCTATCGGAAATCATCCAAAACCTTGCGAAAAACAGTTGTTGCTTCATATCGGAACATGGAGGCTGGTGAATTTAACTGTCCGGGAATACAGAATTGGGTCGCCTCAAATATTGATCCGTTATTTGGCCGAACCCCAGTCCCTTAAGTGCCAATATGGACGACGACCATTGTTTTTTAGTAGGCCGTCTTCTCTACGGCTTGTTCCTGGAGATTGGGGTTTCCGCGTGGGGACAAAGCACTTGCTGTACCGGATGGCAAGATCAGAGCCGCTCTTTTAGCTTCTTTGCAGCGGTACCGTACGGGCCGAGTTGGAAAACTGCTGCCCGGGCTGGGGCAAAGGTGAAGGGTTCGAATGGCTCAGCCAGCAGCTTATCGAGGTATTCTTTTGGAGCAAGGCCGGTGCTGACGTGAGGGTTGAATTTCGCACCCGACGCTTTCTGCTCGAATGCCGATACGAAATCGATCAAGCCCGCATCGAGGGTAGGATCTTCATGTCCGGCAGTAAATGCTCCGACGGTGCCGGTTTTCAGAATAAATGGTTTCGCGGCGGCGATAATGTCCTCTTGCAGCTTAATTAGCTGCTGGGTAGGCCTCGCGCAGATCCCCAGCAGCCCAAACCCGCTCTCCGCCGGGGCGTAGTAGTACTTAAATGCTTCCAGTTTGATAGCCTTCAGATCGACCGCAGCGAACACCTTTTTCTCCGCAGCGTATAGCTTTTCCAGATCCACCCGTCGAACAAAGGCCATCAGCATCGTGATATGCGGAGTGTGGGTGGCATCAAATTTGAAGCCGTCTGGGTGCACACCCCGCAGTCGGGCATTGCTGGCCATCGCCTGCTTCAGCATAACCGTGTCCGGCTCCAGCAGGACGTCGATCGCAATGATCTCGGACTTCGTTGTCCGAGCATGATTACCTTTCTTTACGCGTACATTCGCGTCCTGTGCGGAAACCGCAACCGTAAAACAGAGGAACAAAAAAAGAATCAAGGCGTTAATTGTGCGTGTCACCTTTTTCATGAGCGTGAAATAGTACCACAAATCAGCTAAAAGTTGCGGTATCCCAATTTCACTGCAACTCATGCTGGTTTGTTGTACATCGTTGTACCAGGCAACGGTTTGTTCTTTGACAATTCAGTAAAATCACGTCCGATTGCATGAAACAAAGCTTCCTGAGGCCCGAAAAAAAAACAGTGGGACAGTGGGACACTTGTCAAAAATCAAGCGTAAGTTCATTAAATGTAATAGGTTAGCCTGTCCCACTTGAAAATGGGACACTTGGGACAATTGGACAGCAGGAATCGTTATATTTGCAACAAGATCATCCGAGATTTGAAGAGAACATAGGTGCAATGAAGCACCCGTGACTGCGGAATATCTTTTCTTTTATCGGGAAACGGACTATCATGGTGTGGGCGGTTCTCGTCCAAATGATCGCGATCTTCTTCTGACTAACTTGCCACCCTGCGTACGCGGGTGGTTCTTACGATATCCATGCAAACATTATTTTTAGCTTCGTTCGAGCAGCTTACAGGATTGCCCGAATTCATTGCCTGCATATTTATCTTTGTTTTTGGCGCGTGCATCGGCAGCTTCTTGAATGTCGTTATCTATCGCATACCGAACGAAATGTCCCTGATGGGCAGTTCGAAATGCCCGAACTGTGACACAGCGATAAAACCGTATCATAACGTTCCGATCCTGGGTTGGCTGATGCTCGGCGGCAAATGCAGTAACTGCAAAGAGCCGATCTCGATGCGATATCCGGCGATAGAACTGCTGACAGCGTTAGTTTTTTGCCTCGTGTACTGGCAGATCGGATTGACAGTTTATTTGCCTATTGCATTGGCGTTCACGGCGGCAATGATCGCCCTTATCTTTATCGATGCCGGGCACATGATCTTGCCAAACGTGATCACGTATCCGATGTTTGCGATAGCGTTGGTTGTGCGGGTGGTTTATCCGATCGTTTTTCCTGACTTTGTGTTCTCTGACATGAAATTCGCGCCGATAAGTTACTTGCACGGTTATCCTGATTGGGCAGTGAGTCTTGCGGGAGCATTATTAGGAGCATTGATCGGCGGCGGCTCATTGTGGGCGGTTGGTGCGGTCTGGAAAGCACTTCGCGGTGTCGATGCGATGGGGTTGGGCGATGTAAAACTACTCTTTGGGATCGGGGCTTTGTTCGGATGGCGTTTGACGGTCCTGACAATATTTATCGGTGCGTTTACCGGTGCGTTAGCCGGCGTATTGGTTCTTTCCCGGCAAAAGGATAAGGATCTTCAGACGCAGATCCCTTTCGGGATCTTCCTCGGCATTGGGTCGATCGTTGCGATGCTCTTTGGCGACCAAATGATAGCGTGGTACTTGAATCGCTTCGTAGGATAAGGTTCTTTGAAAATTTACAGTTTAGCTTTTGAGACACTCGTCGGAGCAATAATAGACCTCGCCAACTTTCATTGCTTTGTTCTGTGGCACCCAAACGCCGCACTTCGAACAATTAACGAGCGGAGTGCTTGTTTCCCTCTGTGGCTGAACGTGTCGAGTTTGCTGCGTCAGATCCGATTTCACGTCCTTTAGCATTCGTGCGAATCCGATCATCCCGGCGATCTGTTTGCGGTATTTTATGGCCGTCAGAGCCAGCAGTACGAAAACAACGAGAAGTATGAAGATAGCTTCCCTCATCTATTTTTCGCCGTTGCGAGCTGCTGATATTTCCGATGTCAGGTCAGGGATAGCGTCATAATTTGGATCGATAGCTTTTAGGCTTGCAAGAGCCTTCTCCGCTTCAGCCAGCTTTTTTTGTTTCACAAAGACACGGACAAGGAACTGCGTTGCGCGTGCGTGCTTTGGATTTGCATCAACAACCTTCTGCAGCTGTGCCGCAGCCTTGTCATATGACGGCGGTTCCTGCAAATAATAGGTCAGGCCGAGGTCGGTTGAAACGTCCGCATCGCCCGGCTTAATGGCGAGAGCGTCGGAGTAGGTATCGCGGGCTTTTTGATAGTGTGTGGCATCTTTTTTGGCAAAACCGATGTCAAAATAAGCGTTGCCGAGGGCGACAAGCACATCGAAATCCTTTGAGTTGATCGAATTCGCTCTAGCGAGGATCCTGGCCGCTTCTGCGAGCAGATTTTCGTCCTGCTTCATTGCGGCGTAGCGATAAAGAGCAGTGCCGAGGTCTTTTTGAAAACCGAAATTGGTCGCGTTCTTATCGGCCTCAGCGATCTTCGCATTGATCTCTTCACCGGTTAGCTCAGGCTCCTCTTTAGCCTGTTTGTTTGCCGAATTTGATGGCGCCGTCGACTTCTGCGGGACGGCAGTGTTGATCGCAGAGCGGTTTATGGAATTTGCGAGCCAGAATCCGCCGACAAATCCGGCGAAAAGTGCGACGACCACGAAAAGAAGCGTGTTTTTTTGCATCTCAAAAATGTTACCAAACTCGTAAGGCGCAAAAAAGCGTTGCCGAAAACAAATCCGACAACGCTAATGGATATTTGAAAACTCAACCTATTTCTTTTTGCCTTCAGGCGCGATGTATGGCAGGTCTTCGGCTCGACGGCGTTGAGGCGGGTCAGTAGCTCGGCGACGCGGGATGGTAATATTGCCGCGTCGGTCTACGCTGCCTGCAGGTAAGCCTTTGCCATGGACAGCTTCTACCAGGATGCGTGTTATTTCCTGTGAAAGCGTACGGTGTTCGCCCGCCGCTCGCCTGCGAAGCGACTCCTTTAGTTCGTTAGGTACGTACGCCCCGATAAATACACCCTTCCTGTTTGCCATAAAAAGAAATTTTCTCCTGTCGTTATTCTATGCAGTCCATTTGACCGTGAAGTGAAGCGCGTCTATAAGCCGAATCTTGTTTCGCTCAATGAGCGACGATGATCATTCATCTAGGCTTTTCGTTACCGAAAAACTCAAGCAGCCTACCCGGAAACGCCGTCAAATTTCTTTGACATGGAACGGGCCGTTCAATGACGTTCCCCTATTTGGCCTTGCACCGCGAGGAGTTTACCTGGCCGATGGCTGTTACCAACCTTCGCCGGTGAGCTCTTACCTCACCTTTTCACCCATCACCCCGACGAATCGGGGCTGGAATATTCTCTGTTGCACTTGTCGTCACCCTTCGTTAGAAAGGTGCCCGGACGTTATCCGGCTCGCTGCCCTATGGTGTTCGGACTTTCCTCTTTCACATTCGCGAAAGCGATCATCAGACACGCTTCACTACCAAGGCTCGAAGATTATAACAAAAAATGTTGAACATTCAAATCCATTTTGTATCAACATTATTTTCGTATCTCAATTACGTCCCCCGCTTCGAGTAGCGGATCGACATTTTTACCGGCTTTTATCGCTCGGAGGTCGTAATCTGAATTTGCAAACAGGCCCTTATCGTTCTTTCGGCGTAGGGTAGCTTTCTTTGGTTCGCCAGTGGCTGCTCCGGATGCTATCACCGCTTGATAGAGTGTAAGTCCCGAGGTGAGTTCTCTTTTTCCTATCAGGTTAACGTTGCCCGTTATGTAGTAGGTTGGCAATGGCTGACTGTCAAATGTAAATTCGATAGAATTGCCGGGAAATATCAGAACATTGTCGGTTGCCGCATCGCTTAGGTCGTAGGATTCGAGCTTTAACAAAGGGGCGCGTTTGATAACGACCTTAGTTGCTTTTGGGCTGACAACAGCCTCAGAACGTATCGCATACAAAGGCATAGCTTCGCGTTGAAGGTTCTTCTCACCAGGATTGTCGACCATACCCGAAACCGTGATCTTATGGCTTGCGTACTCTCGAACCGTCACTTCAATTTGAGGATGGGAGAACAGAGTGATGCCCGATGCGATCATTTCAGCAATTGTATCTGTGGTTTTGTCGGCAACAATAATATTTTCACCAGCGAGCGGAAAATCGATCGTGCCGTCGGGGCGAACGGTGCAGTAGCTTGAGCCTTGCGGAGCATTTTTTAGATTAATAATAATGACATCGCCGACGCCGACCTTATAAACTTCGGTGAGCGAGATCGCTCTGGATGCTGTGATCGCTGCGTTCTTGGCAGTCAGTGAATCGATAGCGTTTGGTTCGTTGATTGCTAAGGGATTCGGATCCTCCACTGTGAAAAATACTTCAGCCTTTCGGGTAGGCTTCGATGACGCGATCATCTGTTTTTCCCACGATTGACCTGTCGGGCTCGGCGAATACGGATTGTTTCGCCGACTGTTCTCGGCGATCTGTGCGGTTACGGTTGCAGTTATGAACAAAGACAGCAAGACCGCTGACGGGCCCATTCCGTTGTTTGACAATCTCATATAGCACTTCCGGATCCATACAACACTTGCAGGAACCAATGCATATAAAATGTTCAAACTGGCTAATATTCTATTTTTTTGAATCCCTAACGGAAACGAGATCGCAGGAAATCGCTTGGGAACAGGGCGGCCCAATTCTCAACGTAGTACTTATGTAAATGATCTTCGATCTCTTCAGAAGTGACATATTTCGCTGCGCTATCCGCAAGGGCTATCGCGTCGCTCAGGGAAATGCCAGACAGCAAATGCTGAACTGGTGCTATCGAATTTATATTCATGCTCAATTCGCGAGCGCCGAGACCAAGCAGGACCGGAGCGTAAAATGGCGAACCGGCCATTTCACCGCACACAGTGACACTTATCCCCACATTCTCAGCGGCGACAAGGACCTGACTGATAGCACGCATTACGGCCGGGTGCAGCGATTGATACCAATCGGCGACTGCATCATTGTCGCGATCGACCGCAAGGAGATACTGAACCAGGTCATTCGTTCCGAGGCATAAGAAATCTACACGGGTCGCTATCTCCGAAGCAATTAGCACTGCCGAAGGAGTCTCGATCATGGCTCCAAGTCGTGGAGTACCGATGTCGATCCCTGCCTTAATAAGAGCACTCCGCTCTTCATCAATAATATTTTCTGCACGGGTTATTTCGTCCACACCCGAGATCATAGGGAGGATAAGGTCGATCTTCCGACGAAACGAGGCACGAAGGATCGCTCGAATTTGAGCACGAAAATACCGAGGATCCGCAAGGCTCAAGCGAATAGCACGCAATCCCAGTGCAGGATTGCGCTCGATCCAGTGCGGATCGCTGCCAAATCGCGCAATACCAACATCAAAGGTGCGGATGCGAACACTATCCACTCCGGCAGCATCCGCGATCTTGCAATAAGCATCAAATTGCTCATCTTCTGAAGGGATCGTCCCCGGTTGTCGTATCAGAGATTCTGATCTGAAGAGACCAATTCCCTGCGCTCCGTTTTCTCTGGCGACCTCATACATTTCCGGTTGATCGATATTTGCCATTATGACGAAAGGAGCGTCATCGGCCGTTGATGCTGAGCCGGACACTCTTTTTTGCCTTACAGCAGCATCCTTGTTTTTGGATCTGATCGAGTCGAACTCAGATTTTGTTGTTTCATTCGGGTTAAATATAACCTCCCCGTTTAAGGCGTCTACAATTACAAGATCACCATCCGCGACCGAACGCCTGAGATTTCGAACACCGGAGACCATCGGAATGTTAAATTCACGGGCAAGTATTGAGGAGTGCGATGTCCATCCACTTTGCTCAGTGATGATCGCAGCCGGGAAGTTCTTTGCGGCCTCGACGATCGTCGACGGACTAAGATAACGAGCGACAATTACAGTGCCGGGCTCCAAATGAGTGAAGGTCTGTGTTCCGTCAAGTGCGTTCAAGATGCGGTTCGCAACGTCCTCTATATCATGTTGCTTGTCCTTAAACCGGAGACCCTGCGTGCCATTCATTTGCTGGACAAACTGATCAGCAACGGTCTGAATTGCCCATTCAGCATTGACCCTTTCGGTTTCAATGAATGTTACGACTTTTTCTGCAAATGACGATTCAAGTATAAGAAGCTGAACGTCAAGCATATCCAACACAGGTTGCCCACCGCGCCGGGTATCGGCGGCGAGTTCCCGCAGTTGCATTTTGGCCACGTCGACTCCTGACAGAAAGCGTTTAACTTCAGTATTGAGCTGCTCGGTTTGGATGCTTTTGCGGAAAAAGGGCCTCTTGGTGCCGTGGAGAAACATTATCTTACCGATACCGATGCCGCGAGAGACGACAAGTGCCGGGAGCCGTTTTTCTCGCTTTGCGGGGGCCAGTTCGGATTCTATTTTAGTATCACTCAAAACGCCAAAATAACTACAAAAGGTGACGCCGTCAAAAAGTCAGCTTCCAAAGCTGAAACCACTGCCGCCGCCTTGTGTCGGGAAGAACGGTTTTAATAGACCGGCGAAGGCCGCCAGATTTCTCGTTTGAATAAGTATCTCGCCCGGGCCGGCGAATTCAGCGACCATACCCTCACCGCTTAATAAGCTTCTGAGATAGCCGCTTTTTGCCGCCTTTCGAAGGTTGTATTGCATATGGCCTTCCCAGGCCACGAGATGTCCGGTATCGACGACGTATTGTTCACCAGGTCTTAAAGTTCGCCTATGTATCGCGCCAAATGAAGAGACAAGCAAGAGGCCGGCGCCTGACACTTGCAAAACAAAAAGTCCCTCGCCGCCAAAGAAGGATTTTGCACCTCCGAATTTTGTATCGACGGTCAAAGAAGTATCTCCGGCAAGATATGAGCTGGACTGGACCATGAATGTTTGATTCTGCATCTCGATCCCGACAACATCTCCGGGAGAACCTGGAGCGAATGTAACCTCACCGGGTCCGCCTTTTGCGGTAAAAGTTGAAACGAATGCCGATTCGCCACCAACGGCACGCTTCAAGGCGCCGAATACGCCGCCCTTGAGTTCAGAATAAAGATCAACGTTCGCTGACATTGAGACCATGGCACCGGCCTCGGCGCAGATGGCCTGCTCGGGTTGCAGGTTAACTACCGCGAGAGCAAATGCTCCCGGGTGTTCGATCGCCCAGGTGTAACCGCGTCCCTGACCTCGACCGTCTGAGTCAAAATGAAACGCACCTCCCGTAGAACCAGTTGGTGGCGTTGGCAAAGGCTGCGGAACGGCCGTGGTTTGCAAAACCATGCCACATGAACCGCAGAATTTCGCTCCATCCATCAACTGAGTATTGCATTGGGGACAATTCATATCACGACTCCTTTCGACTTTTTGATAATTATGTCCGCAGCCGCATCGGCGCTGTTTGCAAAATCAAGCAGATTTACATCGGATTCGCTAACGACAAGATTGTCCTTCCAGGCATCAATTACGGGCTTCCAGCATTCACCTACTAAAACCAAAGGGCGTTTCTTTATTACGCCGGTTTGCAGTTTGTTCCAGACAAGCGACATCTCCGTTACAGTTCCCATGCCGCCGCGAAATGCGATGAAGCCCACGCTGCGAGTGATGAGATTTTGAAGTCGCTCATAAAAGTGACTTGTTGCAACCTTATCGGTCAGATATCGGTTCGGTTCATGCTTAAATTGGTTCAGTACTATGCCAAAAACGCGGCCTCCCTTTTCGTGAGCTCCGCGGGACGCTGCTTCCATAATGCCAAGATAACCGCCGGTGCAGATCGTGAAACCAGCCTCGGCCAAGCGGCCTCCAAGTTGCACAGCCTCACGATACTCGTCGGAATTTCTTGAACATTTCGATCCGCCAAAAATTGTTACGATCCTGTCTCCAGATTTTTCGATCACAAAAATTTTCTCCACTGACCCGTAACCTTCGGTCCGGTATTTTCTTAATTATATCCAAGTGGCCTTTTATGACAAACGGACTATTAGGTAACAACTTCTTCCGGAGGCGTATTGCCCGCCTCAATGATCGCTTGATTTGTATCAGTGAGAAATAAAATCAAACTGCCGAGAATAAAGAAAACGATCAGCGTCAATATAGCAGGCCTATACGAGTTTGTTATCTGTGCTACTAATCCGAAAGCTAAAGGACCGAGCCATGAAGTGCCGCGTTCTGATATCGCATAAATACCGAAAAATGCTGATTCTCGTCCTGCCGGGATCATTTGCGAGAACAGTGAACGCGACAACGCTTGAGAGCCTCCTAATACAAATCCGATCACTCCACTCATCAAATATGCCTCATTGCCGGTGTTGAGAAACGCATAACCGTAGATCACTATGCCGCACCAAATAAGCAGTGAAACCAGAATTGCAGTCTTAGTGCTTGTAAAATAAGCGATCCTCTCAAACACAAGCGCGCCGATGAACGCGATCAACTGAGCGATCCCGAAGGCAACAAATAGAAACCATGGGTCGGGCTCCAGGCCTTTTCCAATAAATAGCTCCTGGGAAAGAAAGACCGCAGACATTGTGATTACTGTTTGGATACCATCGTTATAGAGCAGGTAGGCGATCAAAAATCTAAGCGTGTATTTGAGTTTGAAAAGCTCTGCAAATGTATCTTTGACCTCACTCAATCCTGCGGTAAGGTAGTGCTTGCCATCGGGTATTGTTCTGATAGGCTGGCGTCGCTTCAAAAACAAGAAAGTTACGATCGCAAATCCACCCCACCAAAGACCGGCTCCAAAAAAGCAAATACGTTTGGCCATTTCGATCGAAATTCCAAATGTATCGTGGAAATACATAAACGCCGCGCCAAAAACGAGCGTCATAAACCCGCCAAGATAGCCTGCTGCAAAAGCCCAACTAGAAACCTTATCGCGCATGTCTTCAGTCGTAATATCCGATAAATAGGAATTGAAGAAAACAATTGCAGCCCCAGCGCTCAGATTTGCAACAATAAAAAGAAATGCACCCAAAAGATATAGATTTCCATGGACAAAGAACATTAACGCTACGCAGGCTGCGCCCAGATAACAAAAAAAGCCAAGAAATGTTTTCTTGAGATGCGTGTAATCTGCGACCGCTCCCAACACCGGCAAGAAGAAGATCTGGAGGAAAACTGAAGCAGCAACGGAGTACGAGAAAAGCGACTTTGCAGTGACCAGGTCGTGACCAGCGAACGCGATCACGACACCATTTTCACCGACCGCCTTTTGAGCAAGTGTAGTGATGAAATCGCCTATAAGGACTCCAAGGACAAGTGTAAAGAAGGCATGATCTGCCCAATCAAACATTATCCAGCCAAATATTTCCCGACGATCATTTTTTTTCGCGTTATCGTGGATCATTAAATTTTGTGAATCCGGCAGATAGTATGACAATCATTTTTACAATAGAAGAAGATAGCATTGATTTGTATTAACGTTAATAGCCAATTGTTGTAAAAAGTAAGTTGGTTTCTTGTAGTCCAAGTCATTGAGTTAAGATATTAAAAGTTTGCTACTTCTATGAAAGCAATGATCTTAGCCGCTGGTTTTGGCACGCGGCTTTTCCCTTTAACTATCGACCGCACAAAACCAGCGATCCCGTTTCTGGGAAAACCGCTGGTCGGTTACGTTGCCGAATACATCGCGAGTTTTGGGATCAAGGACATTGTAGTAAACCTGCATCATCAGCCCGATTCCGTCATAGTAGCACTCGGAAAAGGTGAAGCCTATGGCGTTCATATCGACTACACTCGCGAAGAGCCAAACATTCTTGGCACTGCAGGTGCTCTTGATAACGCAAGGCAATTTCTCAAAGACGACACCTTTTTCGTAATAAACGGCAAGATCATAACCGATATCGATTTAACAGCAGCTCTCGAAACTCACAGACGCACAGGAGCCGTCGCCACCATGGTGTTGAAACCAAATGCTAAACGCGAGAAATTCACGTCCGTAGAAGTAACCAATGGTTTTGTTACCGGGTTCGATAGTTTTCCAGAGCCGTCAAACGACAGCCAGGAAAGCGATCCGCTGATGTTCACCGGTATTCACATTCTCGAACCGAGCGTATTCGACTACATTCCGCGCGGCGTTTACTCGGACATCGTGCCGGCGTTCTATAATCCGGCAATTGAAAAAGGTGAAAAGATAGCGGCCCATATAACCGATGCAAAGTGGTTCGAATTGTCGACGATTCCGCGCTATCTCGATATTTCGCTTGCAATTATGAACGGTGTAAACGTCCATGTTGGCCGTAACTGCAGTTTATCGACCAGTTCAAGCATCAAGGATTCCGTTCTGTGGGACAATGTAACAGTCGGCGACGGAGCAACTCTTTATCGAACAATCCTTGCTGACGGCGTAACGATCAATCCTGGCGAACATTTTGAAAATGCGGCGATCGTTCGAGCCGAAAGCGTTCGTAACTGCACAGAAATACCGGAAAAAGCATTGATGGGGTATTTTCAAGACGATAAGTACATCGTGCCGCTGAGCTAATTTTTCATGACATCACCATCTGACAGATTAAGTGGATTTTTGCAGTCAAAGGGCCTGTCTACTGACTTTGAAACGCTTACGGCCGATGCTTCGACCCGCGAGTATTTTCGTATCAATTGGAAAGACAAAAGCGCCATTGCCTGTGTCTATCCTGAGCCAGTTGCGGAAGCAGTGCGATCATACCTTGATGTCACAACGTTGTTTCTTGTCGGCGGGTTGCCGGTTGCGGAGATATTCGATCTTGACGGCAAGCTCGGCCTGATCATTCAGGAAGACCTTGGGGATAAGATACTTCGTGATGTCATCGCGGAGGTAGATAATGCGTCGCAGCGAAAACGTTTTCGCAACGAAGCGATCTCGCTCATAGCCAGAATGCAATTGCTGACACCAAAGGCGTTTCAGATGAATTCGATCGCGTCACGGCTCAAATTCGACACAGAAAAACTCGAATGGGAGCTGAACTATTTCAAAACGCATTATTTCGGAACATACCGGAAAAAACCGCTTAATGACGAGGACGATACCCGATTGACTGCCGAGTTTCATGAGCTTGCCGTCAAGCTCGAGTCCTATGCATCAGTGCTTTGTCACCGCGATTTTCATATGGCCAATCTGATGGTCGATCGAAAAGATCGGATGCGAATCATCGATCATCAGGATGCTCGTATCGGCTCGCAGGCTTACGATCTTGTATCGCTTCTTCTCGACAGAATAACCGAATTACCGTCGCCTGAATGGTTAGCAGACAAGCGTGCGTATTTCCTCGACGTCAGGCAGCGTCTCGGATTGTCAAAGATCGATGAGGACGAATTTGCGTATGAATTTCGACTGCAAACATTACAGCGATGCCTTAAAGCCGCAGGGACTTTTTCATATCAGTCTGCCGTTCGTGGTAAAACACATTTTGAACCTTTCATATTGCCGATGTTCCGGATGGTTCTGCGTTCAGCCCGAAATGTCGGCGGCTTTCCTTTTCTACAAAACATATTGAGTAAGGAGCTAAATGAGAGCCTTTAATTGTTGTTTATTTCTCATTCTGTGCTGCTCTCTTTTCGGTGTTCAAATATCGGCACAACAGTATCGCTCTCTGCCATTTGGCATTCAGGAATCGACATTGCTGGCGGAGATTCGCGCCTTAAAAACTGCGAATCCGAAAATAACAGATTCGGAGTTGGCAAAGGCTGCAAATGATCTGTTTCAAACCAGCGGTATTTCCTTTAAGATCTATTTCGACGCTGCAAACTGTAAAAAGATCAGAGAGTTCAAACAATCTCAAAAAGACCCCAATGCACCGGTAAAATTAGGTGCTCAGTTTCAATCCGTTGGAGCCGATAAAGCAAGTCTGGCACTGCCCCAACCGATCCTTACGACCGCAGATTGCGGCGATTGCTACATTGAACTGCCGATACTTGAAATCACCGATTCAGACTTTGTAACGCCGATCCAAGGGCACAATATTAAGTTTCAACTGCCTCTCAATTTCGCTGTTAATAAGGCTTTTTTGCTAGACAGCAAAGATCAATCGAAAATTATCAAAACGTGGCGAATTCCCTATCGTACCATGCCGATAGGTGTCTCTTACGATCAGAGTGTTTTGTATGTGGGCTTTGAAAATCCAGAGTTAAGAGCGCTTTCCGTCGCGGTATTCGACTCGGGAGCGTTCGAGATAACAACTCGTGTCGAAGCCGAGGATGGCGGATTGGGCAAACCTGTTAATCCCGATAAACCATCCGAAAACGGCGGACAAATTATCCGGTTTGACCGCTGGAAAACCACATATCTTATCAATTACAAACCAGCGTGTTAGGTCATCAGACTCGCAAATGATCTCCTCGCCAATTTTTGATCGCTTGCTTGATCTCTTTTGTCTTTGTAAATTCCCCGTTCAAAGTTCGTTCGATCAAACCCGCCAGTTCTTCGTCCGAAGCAAAACGAAGAGCAATGATCTGGCCTATCGAGAGCTGCTCTGCTTTTTTCGCAAGTTCAGGCGAAAGGAGTTCCTTATATCGCAGTCGCTCCTCCAGTCGAATGACGCGGTCCTGGGCCTTCAGAGCCTGAAGACGCGAAGCTAACGCAAGCAGGATAAGCGTAACCCCAAGCAGCGTCCAAAAGCCGAGAGCCCAACTCGGAGCCATGAAGAAACGGATCAGATGCGAAAGAAAATTCAGAGCTAGCAGCGGAACCACCACAAAGTGAAACAGCGGATACCACCGCGCGTGATTGGAATAATTTTGTTCTGCCATAAGGAAACCTCCCGTAGTTATAGTTTTGTTTGAGCCATTGCTTCCGGCGGTTTGCCGGTAAAATCCTCGCCCGGATTTACAAAAAGATTTTGTTCAAATCGATACTGCTTGTCATAAAGCTGCTTATAACGGCCATCAAGAGCGATCAACTCATCATGCGTTCCGCGTTCTAGTATCTCACCAGCTTCGACGACAAGGATCTGATCCGCACTGCGGATCGTCGAAAGGCGGTGAGCGATAACGAATGTTGTGCGGCCTTCTCTTAATCGCCGCAAACCTTCCTGAATCAACGCTTCTGACTCACTGTCGAGGCTTGATGTAGCCTCATCGAGGATAAGGATGCGCGGATTTGCAAGCAACGCACGGGCGATTGCGATACGTTGTCTTTGTCCACCGGAAAGTTTAACACCGCGCTCACCGACGACAGTGTCATATCCGTCAGGAAATTTCTCGATAAATTCATCCGCATTTGCGATACGGCAAACTTCTTTGATCTCGTTGATATTGGCCTCCGGATTGGAAAAGCGAATGTTATCGAGGATCGTGCCGTCAAACAAGAAGTTGTCTTGGAGTACAACCCCGAGATGCCTGCGGTAATCGCGCAATTTCACATGCTGAAGATCTTTTCCATCGATCTTTATTACACCGGAAGTTGGGTGGATGAAATTCAACACAAGGCTGAGGATTGTTGATTTTCCGGAACCGCTCGAACCGACCAAAGCCGTAGTGGCTCCTGCTTTGGCATGGAACGAAACACTTTTCAGTACGGGCACACCTTCGTCGTATTCGAAATGCACATCTTCAAAATCGATCGTGCCTTTTACATCAGGCAGTGATTCTTTTTGAGCATCCTCATCCGTTTCCGTTGTCATCGACATTATTTCGCGAATGCGGTCGAGTCCGGCGAGAGCTTCAGTGATCTGGGTGCCTATGGAGGTCAGCTCGATCACCGGCATCGCCAGCAGAAATGTGAAAGAGATATACATGAGGAAATCGCCCAGCGTCATGGTGTTGCCCTGCACAGCGTTACCGCCGATGACTATCATCACAACGGCGATAGCTCCGATAATGATGGACGAAAATGATGAGATCGCGGAAACGCCCGTCACAGTCTTTGCGACGTTGCGAAATAATTTGTGAGCACCGCGTGCGAATGAAAGTTCCTCGCGTTTTTCCGCTGTATAGGCTTTAACGATACGAATCCCACCAAGCGATTCGCCAAGACGGCCCGTAACGTCACCTGTGATCACATTGCGCTCGCGGAATACGGGACGCAGGACCTTGAACGCGTACATCAAAGCTCCGCCAAATATCAACAGCACCACAAGAGTCGCAGTCGTGAGCTGCCAATTTATGTAAAACAGCACGCCTATGGCGATCGTCGCCGTGACGAGACTGCCAAGTATTTGCCCAAGTCCTGTGCCGACGAGATTGCGGATACCTTCGGCGTCATTCATGATCCGCGAGATCAATTGACCGCTCTGCGTCGAATCAAAATACGAGATAGGCAGCCTCTCGATATGCGATTGGACACGTTTGCGCATTTCGGTTATCGCCCGCTGTGCCGCAACTCCTAAAATCTGTGATAAGGCAAACGAAGTAACGCCTTGTATCAAGGTCGATACGCCGATGGCAAGAGCGATCCATTTGAGTAGTTCGTATCGTTGCTTTGTGAAAACCTCATCGCCGACATACTTTGTCGAGGCTGGCAAAACCATGCCGGCAAGCCTCGAGACGAGCATTAGGACACTCCCGATCAGCAGTCGCCAGCGAGCACTCCAAATGATCTTGCGCGCCTCGGCCCAAGCGCTCGAGTAATCAACCTTCTTTTTCTTTACTTCCTTAGCCATAGTCTTTTCCAAGTCTGATAATCGTCGTCGGATATGTCAACCGCGTTGCATGAATAGGACATATTGTGAAATACGCAAGGTCGTGTTACTTTAGAAATCAGTCGTTGCAATCGGCAATGCTGCGTCCCGAAGGCCGGGAAAAAACGGTGGGACACTGGGACAGTGGGACAGAATCCGGTAACACACGTGTTTTCAATGATTTGACACTGTCCCAGCCTGTCCCAAACGCTTGGGACAGTATGAATAAGTATTAACTGGGAGACAAAATATGATCGCAAGACTATCGATTTCAATACCTAAATCGCTCGAAGAATTTGCCCGTTGGCGAGTTCGTTACGGAGGCTATTCGTCGGTCAGTGACTATTTCCGGGAATTAGCCCGTGCCGATCAGCGGTTGCTGCTCGAAAAGCAGGAGCGTCGTGAAACGAACCAGCCGGTTCGCGAACCGCTTGCCTCTGTCGCGAGGCGTGATCCATTTGCTCATAGGTGATGAGCTTTTGTTTGTTTAGCGGCTTTCAATTAGAATTTCCTTTTATCTAATATGACGCAAACATATATTAACCAACTAAGGGCTCATATCGGTGAATCGGTCACGCTCAAGGGCTGGCTTTATAACAAGCGTTCGAGCGGGAAACTCGTATTTTTACAGTTTCGCGATGGCACGGGCATTGTGCAGTGCGTTGTTTTCAAACCAAACGACGAGACGTTGTATGACCTTGCCGATTCGCTTGGCCAGGAAAGCTCGATCATCGTCACCGGCACTGTAAAGGAGGACACGCGTTCGTCGATCGGCGTGGAGCTTGACGTTACGGCACTTGAGGTTCTCCAGAACGTCCACGATTATCCGATCACTCCAAAGGAACACGGAACGGAGTTCTTGATGGATAACCGGCATTTGTGGATTCGCTCGAAGAAACAGCATGCCGTTTTGAAAATTCGACATACGGTCATCAAGGCGGTTCGTGATTTCTTTGACAACAACGGATTCACGCTTGCCGATACGCCGATCTTTACGCCCGCTGCGTGCGAAGGTACGACGACGCTGTTCGAGGTCGATTATTTTGACGACGCAAAGGCGTATTTGACCCAATCGGGCCAGCTTTATAACGAAGCGACGGCAGCGGCTTTTGGTAAGTCTTATGCATTCGGGCCAACATTTCGTGCGGAAAAATCGAAAACACGCCGCCACCTGACAGAGTTCTGGATGGTCGAGCCTGAGGTTGCGTACGCGAGTTACGAGGACATGATGGACCTCGGCGAGGAAATGATCCTCACTATCGTCGAACGTGTCCTCAACGACCGCCAGGAAGAATTGAAAACGCTTGAACGCGACACTACGGTACTCGAAGCCATAAATTCGCCGTTCCCGCGCCTCCATTATGATGATGCTGTAAGAATGCTTCAAGAGGGCCACGCTAAGGGCGAGCTTGAGAACAATTTTGAATGGGGCGGTGATTTTGGAGCGCCGGACGAGACGTATCTTTCGACGCAGCACGGCAAGCCCGTTTTCGTGCATCACTTCCCTGCCGCGATCAAAGGATTTTACTTTGAAAAGGACAGTCAGCGTCCAGAATGTGCTCTTGGAATCGACCTGCTCGCCCCCGAAGGCTACGGCGAGATCATCGGCGGCGGCGAACGAGCGGCGAACCTCGATTATCTGATAGAGCAGCTAAAACATCACGGACTAAACCAGGCGACATTCGAATGGTATTTGGATCTAAGACGCTACGGCAGCGTCCCGCACGCCGGCTTCGGAATGGGCATAGAAAGATGCACCGCCTGGATGGCCGGCATCGAACACGTTCGCGAAACCATTCCGTTTCCAAGGATGTTGTATAGATTGAAACCGTAACTCACTTATGGCAGTACTCCAGACAATATTAGCGATTATGTTGATTGGGGCTGGAACGCAGTTATTCAAATATGGACAAGGTCTTCCAACCGGGGAAGAAGATCGGGATCGTGACACGAGCTTTCTATATGAGTTTTTATACGGTCCGCCAGGCTCGGAAAGAGTAAGAGCCTTACTTGGCGGAGTCGTATTAGTGGTTATGGGAATCGCGATGATCGCCTCCGCTCTTTTCGCGGCTTAACAATATGTCAACATACACAGCAACGATCTCATGGAAAAGCGATTCGCCGGAGACGTTTACTAAGAATCGCTACACACGCGGGCATGAGTGGTCGTTTGACGGTGGCGTGACGGTCCCGGCTTCGAGTTCGCCGCATGTCGTGCGGGTTCCGTTCTCGGTAGAGGCGGCTGTTGACCCTGAGGAAGCTCTGGTCGCGTCGGCATCTTCGTGTCACATGCTTACTTTTTTGTGGCTTGCGGCGAAGGCTGGGTTCAACATTGAATCATATACCGATAACGCGGTTGGCGAAATGGCTGCGACGGAAAGCGGAAGTCAGTGGGTCTCAAGAATCACGCTTGATCCGCAGATCGTGTGGATTGGCGACGAGCCTACTTCTGAACAGCTTGCCGATCTCCATCATCGCGCCCACGAGGGCTGCTTCATCGCAAACTCGATTAAGTCGGAGATAGTTGTAACAGGATTTGAATGACATCGGCGATCATCTGCAACAATCTTGACGAAGCTGTAGAGCAGTATAAACAACAAGGCTATCGGCTCGATATGATTAAGCCTGCTGATAATCCGCGCGAGGCATTGCTGTCCGTATCAACTGCGGTAGCGGGTGGTTTAACATCTGATCACGACAACATTAACGAGCGTAATGTTGTCCACTTGATGTTGTCAGGAGAAAATCTTCAACCACCCGCTACCGCAGGTGGTTCTGACTGGATCGCTGGACGTGCAGGCATGGAGTACTGCGATCTTATCCCTGGCAGACTTGATGGCAAAATCATTGGGTCTCACATCCGTTTGACTGTTGAAGGCGACGTTCCTGATTACGTTCATTATCACAAGGTTGAGTTTCAGATGATCCGTTGTATCAAAGGCCGGATCAAGGTCGTCTATGAAGATCAGGGCGGGCCTTTTTGGCTCGAACCGGGTGATTGGGTGATACAGCCGCCAGAAATTCGCCACCGTGTGCTATATGCAGAAGCAGGTTCTGAAGTTATCGAAATATCGATGCCTGCCGAGCACGAAACGTGGGTCGACCACGAGATGCAGTTGCCTAACGGCGTAGTAGATCCTGACCGTGATTTCAACGGACAGCGGTTTGTCCGGTTCATTGCTCCGAAGTCATAATGTTGTTATGCAGAGATATTTTTCATTTACAAATCGATTGGCTTGCATCTTTCTAATTTTGCTTTGCGTCGCAGGTAGTGGCGTATCGCAGCAGCCGATCAAAGACCTCAAGCCGACGGTAATCCTAATTTCTCTTGACGGGTTTCGTTACGATTATCTCGACAAATATCAGCCGGCAACGTTGAGTGCTCTCGCTAAAGAAGGCGTTCGGGCCAAGTGGATGATCCCATCGTTTCCTACCAAGACTTTTCCAAACCACTACACGATCGCGACCGGCCTATATCCGGAACATCACGGCATTGTCGAGAATAACGTTTACGACTTCGGTGAGGTGTTTAAAATGGATGATCTCGACAAAGTTCGCGATCCGAAATGGTGGTGGGGTGAGCCGATCTGGGTGACGGCTGAAAAGCAGGGGCAGAGAGCTGCGTCGTACTTTTTTGTCGGAACTGAAGCAAAGATCGATGATGTGTATCCGACCTATTGGCGTAACTACAATGGAAAAGTGCCGAACTCGATGCGGGTCGATAAAGTGCTTGGCTGGCTTGATCAACCGGTCGATAAGCGGCCGACGATGCTGTCCATGTATTTTTCAACTACAGATGATGTCGGGCACGAGTTTGGCCCCGACTCGGAAGAAATAAAGTACGCGGTTTTGGAAGTCGATTCCTACATCAAACGGTTGATAGATGGTTTGAAAGCGAGGAGGATCGACAAAAAGGTCAATGTCATTATCGTTGCCGATCACGGAATGGCGAAGGTTGATATACGGCATACGACTTTCCTTGATGATTATTTTGATTTTGATCTGGCAGAAAAGATTCTTTGGACAAATGAGATCGTGCAGATATTTCCGAGAACCGGAAGGACGGATGAGATCTTTGGCAAAATAAACAGCCTTGCCCATGCGACTTGCTGGAAAAAAAATGACATTCCCGAACGACTTCATTACAACGAAGGGCGGCGAATAGCACCGATAGTTTGTTCAAGCGAGGAAGGCTGGCTCACGACGAATCACAAGCGATACGATGATTGGGTGAAAAAAGACATTGACGACATAAGTCAGCCTCGCGGAGCACATGGTTATGACAACAAATACCAATCGATGATGGCGACATTTATTGCACACGGTGCAGCCTTCAAAAAAGGTTTTGTCGCCGAGCCGTTCGAAAACGTCGAGGTCTATAACGTGATGTGCAAGATATTGGGACTAAAACCCGCGAAGAACGATGGTGATCTGAAAAGAGTTAAAGGAATGTTGAAATAATAGAAACGGCTGCCCGCTTACGCAGGTTATTCTGACTGTATAGTCAACACAGCTATTTCGGGTGGCACCATGAATCTTAACGGCAGAAAACTCGTTCCTATGCCGCTTGTAACAAACATATCAACTCCTTTATCGACTACATGTCCGTAAGCATATTTTTGTCCGAAGCCTGACGGTATCATCATCCGGCCAACTATCGGCAACCAGATCTGTCCGCCGTGAGTGTGGGCGGCAAGAATCAGACGTAGATCGGGCGAGACAGAATATTCACCGGCGATCACGGGCAAGATGTCAGGGCTGTGTTGTAAAACGATAAGATCACCCGGACCGGTTGTGCTCAGATACTGTCTTGAGTCCGCAGAGATTCGCAGCCACCCACCCGACAATTTTAGATGATCTTTCATTCCGAATATCCGTAGCCGGTGACCGTCTTTTTCGATAGCCGCGACTTCGTTTTGCAGAACCTTGTAACCTTGTGAGGACAAGGCTGCGGTGACACGGTCGTCGTCATAATCACCGTCGTGATTTCCCAGAACCGCAAACACACCATGTGTTGCTTTGATACCCGTCAGATTAGCAGCGATAGTTTCGATCGGCATCCTCAGGCTGCCATCACTTCTCTCTGAAACATAATCGCCGAGCATTACGACTACATCCGGGTTTTGTTCGTTGGTTTTTGCTACGATATCACGAAGTTTTCCTTCGGTCACTTCATGCGAGCCGCCGTGAACGTCTCCGATCATAACGATCTTTAGACCGTTGAATGTCGGGTCCCAGTTTTTGATCTTCAGAGTCTCGGAAGTAACGACCAGACGGGTAGGCTCGACAAAATAGGCGTAGGCTAGGAACAGGACAGAAGTCGCAGCGAGGACAACAACGCCCTTCAACATTTTGCTCCGACGGTTTTTCATATCCTTCTATTAGTGATGATCTTTCGGAGAAAGAGTCTATTGAAAATATTCACTCCAACGTTCATCGACCAGCTTTACGATGTCTTCACGCGGTTCAACTTCTTTGGGGTACCACGGTTTCATTCGTGCGTCGATAACTATGGGCGAGGTGTAACCAATGTGATTATTCTTTGTCGTAACTTCTTTGGCAAAGATATCAGTTGCAGGATTGAATCGCGTCCATGTAGCCCACAGGAATTTCTCGGTTGATTTTGCATAGTCAGCGTTGTCGTGAATCACGACGATCTGCCAATCATCGAACTTGCCTGATCCTGCGATACGTTCGCCAAGTTCCTTGTCGCTTTCATAACTAGGGCCTTCGATGACAAGACAGCCGCCGCAGAATGGCTCGGCTCGACGAATGCCATTAGGTAAGTCACCGTTGAATTCACGCTTCAGTTCCCTCTTTGCGTCGCCCACGCCCATTAGTATCGCCTTGCTTCCGTGATTGATCTTGCCGCTTGCATAGTCGAGAGTATCGAACGCGGTCTGGCTGAAGATGAAAAGGTCACGTTTCCATTCGACGCGCGCAAGGATGTGTTCGAACAACGATCGGAAATCGCGAAGGTCTTGCGGTGTGTCTGTCAGTAAGAGAAATTTTGTCAAAGTAAGCTGGCCTTCACCGAGAATCCGGAAGCCGGCAGAGAGAGCTTCGCGGGCGTAACGTTCACGGACAACAGCGGCGGCAAGCGAGTGAAATCCTGTTTCGCCGTAGCTCCAGAGATCGCGCACGGCAGGCATCACGAGCGGAAAGAGCGGCGACAGCAGCTCCTGTAAATAGTCACCAATGAAGAAATCTTCCTGTCGCGGCTTGCCGACGACGGTCGCGGGATAGATAGCATCTTTGCGGTGAAAGACGGCGTCAGCGTGAAATACTGGATAGTCGTGCGTCAAAGAATAATACCCATAGTGATCGCCGAACGGGCCTTCTGGCTTTCGTTCGTGCGACGGAACGTGGCCGCAGAAAGCGAACTCTGCCTCGGCGATCAGACGGTGACGATCAGCGCCGAGCGGGTTGGCCGCCATAGCGATCTTGCTGTCTGCGAGCAATGAGGCCAGCATCAGTTCGGGCACGCCCTCGGGCAGAGGAGCCACGGCAGACAAAATCAATGCCGGCGGACCGCCGAGAAAAACGGTTACCGGCAAAGCCTTGTTTTGCTGTTCAGCCTCAAAATAATGAAAGCCACCGCCCTTGCCGATCTGCCAGTGCATTCCCGTTGTCGTTTCGTTGTATCGTTGCATCCGATACATACCGAGGTTATGTTTGTCGGTCGAAGGGCTTTCTGTGTAAACGAGGGGCAGCGTAACGAAATGCCCCCCGTCTTCGTGCCAAAGTTGTAAAAAAGGAAGTTTGGTGAGGTCTGGTTGCTGTTGACGACATCCAAGCACCGGAGCAGCCTGAACACTTTGCGTGCCCAATTTGATTGCTGTTAAAGCTAGATCGCGATATTCCCAAACTTTGTTAAGCTTTGGCGGAACAAGATCTTCTGCGGCCTTTACGGCCCGACGGACAAATTGCAGTGGTTTCTTTCCGAATGCCAGATCGATGCGTTTGGATGTGCCAAAGAGATTTGTGACCACAGGAAATGCCGAGCCTTTGACATTGCGGAAGAATAAAGCCTTTCCTTGACCATCAATGACGCGCCGGTGAACTTCAGCGATCTCAAGATAGGGATCGACCTCAGCAGTGATCTCGACGATCTCATTTTCGCGATGGAGCGATTCGATAAATGAACGGAGATTCTTGTGCATAAAAGATTCACCACAAAGGCACACACAAAGGCACAAAGGACACAAAGACTGAATAAATTACTTTGTGTCCTTTGTGCCTTTGTGGTGGAAAATCATTGGTAGTCGTAAAAGCCTTTTCCGCTCTTACGCCCCAACCAACCGGCGTCAACGTATTTCTTGAGTAGTGGGCACGGGCGATATTTCGGGTCGCCCAATCCCTCATGTAATACGTTAAGTATCGCAAGGCAAACGTCTAAGCCAATGAAGTCTGCTAGGGTAAGCGGACCCATTGGATGATTCATGCCAAGTTTCATTATCTCGTCAATTGATTCTTTTGTAGCTACGCCTTCGTGCAGGGCAAAGACCGCCTCGTTTATCATCGGCATCAGGACGCGATTAGACACAAAGCCCGGATAGTCGTTACACTCGACGGGAACTTTGCCCAGTTTCTCGGAAAGAGCTTTTACTTTTGCATAAGTTTCATCCGAAGTTGCGATACCGCGTATTACCTCGACGAGTTTCATCAGAGGAACCGGATTGAAGAAGTGCATTCCGATGACCTTGTCCGGGCGTCCGGTTGTCGCGGCGATTTTTGTGATCGAGATCGATGAAGTGTTTGACGAAAGTATCGCGTCAGCCGATGTGATCTGATCGAGCTTTTCGAATATTTGTTTCTTTATTTCAAAATTCTCAGAAGCTGCCTCGACGATCAGTGAACAGCCTTTTACATCGGCGAGGTCGGTTGTTCCCTTAATTCGCCCGAGAATTTCGGCTTTCTGATCTTCGCTCATCGTTTCTTTTTTCACAAAACGATCAAGACTCTTGCTGATGTTCGCCAAACCTCGCTCGACAGATTCCGTTTTTACGTCACTGACAACTACATCAAAACCTGCGCCTGCCGCCGTTTGTGCAATGCCGTTGCCCATCGTTCCCGCACCGATAACTCCAATTATTTCACTCATATTTATTCCGAAGCTGTAAACTAATCTCTTTCGACCGCCATAGCCACTGAGTTGCCGCCGCCCAAACAAAGTGCCGCGATACCGCGTTTGGCGCCGCGCCGCTTCATCTCAAATAAAAGCGTCGTCAAAACACGTCCGCCGGAATTACCGATCGCGTGGCCGAGAGCGACTGCACCGCCGTTGACGTTGACCTTTTCCATATCGAGGCCGAGCTCCTTCATAACGCCGAGTGCCTGTACGGAGAACGCTTCGTTAAGCTCAAAGAGATCGACATCCTTCATATCCCACCCCGCTTTTGCCAGAACATTTTGCACGCCCTTGACCGGAGCCATCATTATGAGTTTTGGTTCAATGCCCGAGGTTGCGGAAGCAACGACACGGCCTAGCGGTTCGATGCCCAAACTCACAGCATTTTCCGACGAAGTGACGACCAGCGCTGACGCACCATCGTTAACACCCGGGGCGTTGCCTGCGGTAACCGTACCGCCATCCTTTTTAAAAGCGGGGCGTAACTTTGCTAGGCCTTCTACTGTTGTTTCCGGCCGAACAGGTTCATCGTAATCTAAAACGATCGGGTCGCCTTTCTTTTGCGGGATCTCAACAGATACTATCTCATCTTTAAAGCGTCCTGCTTGCTGAGCGTCGTGAGCTTTGCGATGAGAATCAAATGCGAAGTTGTCCTGTTCCTCACGTGTGATCTGATATTTTTCGGCAACGACTTCACCGGTGTTGCCCATATGCCAATTCTCAAACGGACACCACAAACCATCGTGGATCATAAGATCGACGACCGACTGATTTCCCATTTTGTAACCGTCACGTGCTCCGGGCAGTGCATAAGGAATATTCGACATCGATTCCATGCCGCCTGCGACGACATATTCAGCATCGCCAAGTTGAACCGCCTGAGATGCCAAAGCAACCGCACGCAAGCCCGAACCGCAAACCATATTGATAGTCAAGGCCGATACTTCCGGCGGCAGACCTGCACCGATGGCAGCTTGCCGTGCAGGGGCCTGGCCTATGCCAGCCTGGACGACACAGCCCATGATCACTTCATTAACCTTATCGCCGCTGATACCGGCGCGTTTAACTGCTTCCTTTATCGCAATCGCTCCTAGATTAGGAGCCGAGAATCCCTTTAGAGCACCCTGAAACTTCCCTGTCGGCGTTCTGGCCGCGCTAATTATTACTGCTTTTTTTGTATTAGACATTGTATGTACCCCTTTCCATAATGGAATCAAACCAATAGGCTACCACTTCTGGGGCGGAAATTAAATTTTGCTAGCTTCTAAACCGTTCGAAGACAGCCTTCTCGAGCGATTCACGATGGTCTGGATGGGCGACATTTACAAGGTCGGTAGCCCGCTGATGCAGATTTTTCCCATATAAATTTGCCACGCCATACTCCGTAACGATGTAGTGAACATGGGCGCGCGTCGTTACTACGCCGGCGCCTTCATGTAAAAATGGAACGATCTTGCTGTCTCCACGAGCGGTTGTTGAAGGAAGAGCGATGATCGGCTTTCCTCCTTCAGAAAGTGATGCACCGCGGATAAAGTCCATTTGTCCGCCGACGCCCGAATACAGCAAAGTTCCGATCGAATCAGCACAAACCTGACCCGTCAAGTCAACCTCGATGGCACTGTTGATCGCTGTTACCTTTGGGTTTCGCCGAATAACCGAGGTGTCGTTAACATATGCAATGTCAAGCATAAGGACTTGCGGATTATCGTCGATAAAGCCATACAACCGCTTAGTTCCCATTGCGAAACCGGCGACGATCTTCCCTGGGTGTTTTAGTTTTCGCGTTCCGTTGACAACTCCTGATTCGACAAGATCGATAAGGCCGTCGGAAAACATTTCCGTATGGACTCCCAAGTCTTTGTGCCCGGTCAACGCTGACAATACAGCGTTTGGTATCGAACCAATACCCATCTGCAGTGTTGCTCCGTCCTCGATCAGCTCGGCAATGTGGCTCCCGATCTTTATGTCAGCGTCACTTAATGTTGGTGGATTTGCCTCGAGCAATGGCTCATCAACTTCGATATACGCGTCAATGTCTTGGATGTGAACGAGCCCGTCACCTAGAGTTCGTGGCATATTTGGGTTGATCTGAGCGATCACATATTTTGCAGTTTCAACCGCCGCTTTGGCTATGTCAACGGAAACGCCGAGCGAGCAAAATCCGTGTTTGTCAGGAGGCGAAACGTGTATCAATGCAACATCCAGTGGAAGAACCCTCTTTCTGAAGAGAGCAGGTATCTCGGACAAAAAGACCGGAATATAATCTCCTCGGCCTTCTCTGACCGCGCGTCGAACGTTAGAGCCTACAAAGAAGGCATTGACCCGAAAACTGTCAGTGAATTCGGGTTCAGCATAACGGGCATTCCCTTCGGTATGCAGATGCACGATCTCGACATTACGCAATTCACCGGCGCGACTGGTCATCGCTTCGATGAGAGTTTGCGGCGCCGCGGCTACACCGTGTATAAAGACGCGATCTCCTGATTTGATCGCACTAACAGCGTCTGAAGCTGACATTTTATTATTCATAAATTTCTAACATTCGGCGGAAGCTTATTCCCCTATATCCTCGTTCCAGATTTCAGGGTGTTTTGCGATGAAGCTGTTGAGAAGATCTTTGCATTCGGCTGAATCAAGATCGATCACCTCGACACCGTTCTCTTTCAACCAGTCTATGCCGCCTTGAAATGTAACTGATTCACCGACAATGACGGTCCCAATACCGAATTGCCGGACAAGACCGCTGCAATACCAACACGGTGCGAGTGTCGTGGCCATTATCGTATTTTTGTAGCTGCGTTGACGTCCGGCTTTGCGAAAGGCATCGGTCTCTCCATGGATCGAAGGATCGCCTTCCTGAACGCGACGATTGTGTCCGCGGCCCAGCAAGTTGCCGTCACCGTCAAAAAGAGCCGCACCGATCGGAATACCTCCTTCGTCCAGTCCGGTACGGGCTTCGTCGATAGCGATTGCGAGCATTGCATTACTGTCGAGTTGTGAATTCATAAACTTTGATTTTATTAGGAAACACTCGCGTATGCTAATCTCGTCGTATGTCACAAAACTTCCAGCCTGGTGATTTTCTCGTTTTTCAACTCGAGAGCGGCTATGCTCTTTTGCGCTTTTTGGCTACAGACAGCATTGATGAAGACCTTGTTTGGCATGTGGCGGCATATACCGATTTCTTTCCTGATGTTGAACAAGCCGAAGCCGCAACGACACAGCCGGATCGTTTGTCAAAAAGCAACCCTCACATTGCCCTAACAACACGGGCATTTGAAAGCACACAGGTTGCGAAGATCGCTAATGTGCCGCTAACCGATCCGGACTTAGTCGGGCTTAGCGAATGGCGAGTCGATCCGGATCGACAGGTTTCTGACCGGTCAGTAAGATTAATGCTGGGATTTCGATGAAGGATTTTTCGTTTCGATCAGATTTCGCGTGGTGCGTTCGGTGATGCTCGGCATGATAATATCGCCGAGATCTGCTTTGTCCAGTACTTTTTCTACCATTGCTTCTGTCTCCAACGCCGACTCGCTTTGAGTTCTGTTCTTGTTGAAATGTTTTTTTAATAGAAGCGTGCGCCAAAGTGACTGAATTTGCCACGCTCCGATCGCGATCAAAAATCCGGCAGTCAGGTAAATGACCCAATGCGTGTCATTTCGCGGAAGAAAAATAGAATACAGTGCGATCGCGAGTGTAAAACTTACGATGATCGAGAACAAACTAAGAAACGTGTTCGCTTTAAGGTGATCTTCGGGTGTTTGTCGTTTCTTGGCAGACTTTTCAATATCGGGTAAAAATATTCCACACTGACGACAGAATGTCTCTGGCGACTGATCTGCTTTTCCGCATTTTGGACAAAACATTATCTGGCAACTCTGTTCAGGTCAATTTACGACGCTTCAGTTCACGTTCGATCATTTCAAGTTCACGGCTGACCTGTCCTGCCGCAGACGAATTTTCTTCTGCCCGGCGAATCAAGTATGGGATGGTATCAGCCACGGGTCCGTATGGAACATATTTTGAAACGTTATAGCCTTTTGCCGCTAGAACATACGAAATATTATCACCCATTCCATAAAGCTGTGAAAAGAATATATTCGAGTGATCTGAAGGTATTCCTTTCTCATACATTTTTTCGGCAAGCATTTTCGTGCTTTCTTCGTTATGAGTAGCCGCGACAAAAGACATGGTCTCAAAATGACGCAGGCAATACTCTATCGCAGCATCATAATCCGCATCGGTATCAGCTTTTGTCGGGTGTATCGGTGATGGGTAACCCAGTTCCTTGGCGCGGTCGCGTTCCTTTTCCATGTACGCACCGCGAACTAGTTTGACCGCCATGATATAACCGTCCAGCCTTGCCTGCCGTCTCGTGTCTTTCAGATATTGAAGCCGGTCTGTTCGATACATTTGCAATGTATTGAAGACGATCGGTCGTTCGCGGTTATACTTTTCCATCATTGCGGTCGCAAGGCGGTCGATCGCATCCTGGATCCAAGAATCTTCGGCGTCTATAAAGATAGGCTGCCCGACAGAATATGCGTACTCGCAAATTTCATTGACCCGGCTGTTAATACGTTCGCACTTCGCTTGTGCCTTCGCATCAAGTTTCTTTTTTGCACTCAATTTTTCCAGCGTTCCCAGTGGCGCAATGCCAGTGACCTTGAACACTGAGAACGGAATGTTGGGGTCATCCTTAGCCCTCTCAACGGTACGTATTATCTCATCCTTCGTACGGTCGAAGTCGGCCTCCGTTGATTTGCCCTCGACCGAGTAATCAAGGATCGTTCCGATACGTGAGCGGCCGAGTTTGTTGATAGCCTTTTCACATTCTTCGATCGTCTCGCCGCCGCAGAATTGTTCAAAAATAGTTGCTTTAATCAAACCCTCTACCGGTAACCCAATGGACAATGCAAATTTCGCTGCGCTGGACCCTAGCGCATTCAAAAATTTCGAGTTAAGCATCTTGAAGAGACGGTATTTCTCATTCAATTGTGAATCGGATTTGTCCGCGAAGGCAGTAGCGGTGTCTTGGAAATCCAGCGTGAATTCGCTCATAAAGACGCGATTCTACCACAAAGACACAAAGGACACAGAGTAAAGGCAATCCCAATTACGCCGCCTAAAATTGTCTGACACAATTTTTTGCCGTATTATCTATGCTTTTACTTCGTGTTATTTGTGCCTTTGTGGTGAAATTTTCTTATGAGTAAAGGGCTTCCTAAAAGATCGGAAAATTATTCCGAGTGGTACAACGAGATAGTCAAACGGGCTGATCTTGCCGAGAATTCTGCTGTTCGCGGTTGTATGGTGATAAAACCGTATGGTTTTGCGATATGGGAAAAGATGCAGCGAGCGCTCGACGATATGTTCAAAGCGACGGGTCACGTTAACGCGTACTTCCCTCTTTTCGTGCCAAAATCTTTTCTCGAAAAAGAAGAGGAGCACGCCGAAGGCTTTGCGAAAGAGTGTGCTGTCGTTACGCATTATCGCCTCAAAGCTAATCCTGAAGGCAAAGGGCTCGTTGTTGATCCAAATGCAAAGCTGGAAGAAGAACTTATCATCCGCCCGACTTCCGAGACCGTTATCTGGAACACTTATAAAAATTGGATACAGTCCTGGCGCGACCTGCCGCTGCTTATTAATCAGTGGTGCAATGTTGTTCGCTGGGAAATGCGAACTAGGCTGTTTTTGCGCACTGCTGAATTTCTCTGGCAAGAAGGCCACACAGCCCACGCGACCGAACAAGAAGCGGTCGAGGAGACTGAGAAAATGCTCGGTGTCTATTCGACTTTCGCCGAAGAATGGATGGCATTGCCCGTCGTGAAAGGGATAAAGACAGCCAGCGAGCGTTTTGCGGGCGCCGTCGAAACCTATTGCATCGAAGCAATGATGCAAGACGGTAAGGCTCTTCAGTCAGGCACGTCGCACTTTCTCGGACAGAACTTTGCCAAGTCGTTTGATGTGCAATTTGTGAATAAGGAAAACCAGCTTGAATACGCATGGGCGACGAGTTGGGGACTTTCCACGAGAATGATGGGTGCGTTGATCATGGCGCACTCGGACGATCAGGGACTCGTTCTGCCGCCGAAACTCGCGCCTGTTCAGGTCGTGATAATTCCGATCTACAAAACGCCGGAGGATCTTGCGAAGATCTCGGAAAAGGTGACTCCGCTTTTTGAGCAGCTAAAGGCTGCGGGAGTTTTGGTCAAATACGATGACAGTGATAATCAGCGTTCGGGATGGAAGTTTGCGGAATACGAACTTCGCGGAGTGCCTGTTCGTCTCGGCATCGGAATGCGCGATCTTGAGAACGGCACTGTCGAAGTCGCGCGTCGCGACACGCTTACAAAAGAATCCTGCCCGCTCGACGGCATTGTCGAACACATCACCGCCCTTCTCGACGAGATACAGGCGAATATCTATCAAAAGGCTTTGAGTTTCCGCGAAGAAAACACTTTCCGCGTCGATTCATGGGACGACTTCAAAGACCGCATCGAAAAAGGCGGATTTATCCTCGCCCATTGGGACGGCACTGCCGAAACCGAAGAGAAGATCAAAGAAGAGACCAAAGCGACGATCCGCTGCATTCCGCTCGATGCTCCGGAAGAAGCCGGCAAATGCATCTACTCTGGCGAACCGTCAACAAAACGCGTGATCTTTGCCCGGGCTTACTAAAATATGAAAACACGTGTTGGAGTCATCTTTGGCGGGCGTTCGGGCGAGCATGAGATATCGATCCGTTCGGCAAGGACCGTTATTGAACAGGCTGATCCTGAGAAATATGATATTGTGCCGATCGCGATCACTAAACAAGGTGCCTGGCTCGACGTTGAAAAGTCACGTTCGTTTTTCGAAAGCGGCGGGAAAGCAGAGTCTGAAAAACTTCACAAAGAACTTCTATTCCCGGTCTCTCGTTTATTATCTCCTGAATCATTAGATGTGATCTTTCCTGTTCTGCACGGCACTTATGGTGAGGACGGTACGATTCAGGGTTTGTTCGAGATGGCTGATCTCCCCTACGTAGGTTGCGGTGTTTTGGCAAGTTCGACCGGCATGGACAAGGCGTTTATGAAAACGCTCTTTCGCGACGCAGGATTGCCGATCTGCGATTACGTTTGGTTTTTGCGTGATGAGTGGGCGCAGAATCGAGAGTCAACGCTCAAGCAGGTAGCAGATAAACTCGGTTTTCCATGTTTTGTAAAACCAGCGAATCTCGGTTCATCGGTCGGCGTCTCAAAAGCTACTGACACAGACAGCCTAGCTAAAGCTATTGAATTGGCGGCCGAATACGACCGCAAGATCATTGTTGAAGAGGGCCTCGAAATGCGCGAGATCGAATGTGCGGTTATGGGTAACGACAAACCTGAGGCGAGCCTGCCCGGCGAATACATCATCCGCGACTCGTCAAAGGCTTTCCTCGACTACACCGAGAAATATTCCGGCACCGGCAATAACGAATTCGTCGTGCCTTCGCCGGTCTCACCTGAGCTTTCAAACAGGATCAGGCAGATGGCGATCACTGCCTTCAAAGCAGTGGACGGTTCGGGCCTCGCCCGCGTCGATTTCTTTCTCCGCAACGACAACGGCGCGCTGCTCGTCAACGAGATCAACACAATGCCCGGCCTCACCGACGCTTCCGGCTTCCCCAAAATGTGGGCCGGCACCGGCAAACCCTTCCCGCAAGTCATCGACGAACTCATCCAACTAGCCATCGAACGCCACGAAGACAAAAAGCGAAACAAGACGAGCAAATAGAAGAAGAAGGTCGTGGTTGAGATACCGACCGCGATGCGAGGTTGATATGTACTATTTCCGATTAAGCCTGTTAATCCTATTTTCCTTCACAGTCTCCTTCTCGCAGACAAAACCGAGATACGAGGACTACCCTGCAAAGAAAATCTACAAGGGCAAAACCGCTCGGGTGAACATACGAAGTACCCCGGGAGCAACATATTACAGGACAATGCTCCGAGAAACAGCAAAGCTCGGTGTAACCTTCGCGGGTTATTACGCAGTTAACACCTGGGGCTGTGGATCGCCGTGCCTCGTGACAGGGATGGTTGATCTGCGCACCGGAAAAGTTATCTGGCCGCCAATTCCGCAAATGCTGGTGTGGGACGTTGGCTTTCGGAGTAATAGTCGTCTGCTGATTGTAAATCCGCGAGAAACTCTTGAAAAGGACGCTCCCCCTCAATGGATCGAGGGCGATTGGCCGGACGAGCTGTTTTTCGTTTGGAACGGAAAACATTTCGTTCAGATCGATCCAACTCGCCCTCGAAAAAAACAAAAGACACGCCCCTAATCTACGGATTGACGGTGTCCATGACGATGTCGGATGGGTCGCCGTAGTTTATGTTGTTCTTTCTGAGTTCGACCAAGGCTAATCGCCCGCGTCGCTAAATAGCTGGCGATAGCCGCTGAATGGTTGGCGGAAGCCGCTGAATGGTTGGCGGAGCCGCCGAATGGTTGGCGGAAGCCGCTGGATGGTTGGTGGAATCCGCTGAATGGTTGGCGGAGCCGCCGAATGGTTGGCGGAAGCCGCTGGAGGGTTGGCGGAAGCCGCTGAATGTTTGGCGGAAGCCGCTGGGTACATATTCCTGCGTCATGAGGGCACAACCCGCGGGGCTGAGCACAAAACCCGCCGGGCTGAGCACAAAACCCCCGGGGCTGAGCACAAAACCCGCCGGGCTGAGCACAAAATCCTCCGGGTTGAGTACAAAACCCGCGGGGCTGAGTACAAAACCCTCAGGGCAGAGCACAAAACTCTTGGGCTGAGTACAGAACTGTCGGGGCTGAGTACTCAACCCGCCGGGTTGAGCCTAAAACCCGATGATTGTTGGATGTTTTCTGCATCGCAGACTGCGGCGAACCTGTGCTTGCATGATGATTGACGGTGGCAAATCGTCTCCAAAACGCTGGAAATACAGCTTATTCTCCTTGGATTAGGCAAAATTTACCCGATCCTGCCGCGCCTGTCAAGCTTGCGCGGTTCCCAGCAGGCGGTTGTTTCCTTTGCTCACCAAAAATGTCGTGATAATGTTTGAATCGGGTACTTTTCAACGACGTTCGTCATTACGGTAGGTGGCTTATGAAAATTCTGGTTTTATTTTTGATTGGTTTTATTGTTTCCTCAACGGAGGTGTCGGCCCAAGCCGATATTAAACTTGAAATCGGAGCAAAACTTCCGCGCAAATATATAACGAAGAAAAATGTAACTTTCACATTCACAGCCGCAAGCCAAATGGATCCGTCCATTGAAAAGACCATTGCGAATGTGGACTATGATATTGCTTTCAAGGAAGATACTCGAAGGATAACGTACATCTCTACGATGGACGAAGACTTTCGCACCGTCAACTGTTTAAAGGTTGGCGATGAAATAACCTTTACTAAAGAAGAACTTATCATCTCCCCATATTGGGAAATACGGGCTCCTGCGGCTCCAGATGGGTGGTTTCCAGTTATTGGTTTTGATCAACCTATGAGTCTCGATCACTTCATTGCAAACCTAAAAGACGGCGTAAAGACGACGATGACGATTGAGCGTTTTTCTAAGGGCGGCAGATGACCCGTGGCAGCAGTCACTTTGCTTTCGGGGCGTTGTATCCTTTGCGGGTGCGGATGGCTAGGTTGGGTTTGGCGACGCGGAGTTCGATTGCGTGCCACTTGCCGTCTTTTTTGGTGTTTGACGGCTGATAAGAGAGCGTGTATTGGGCACCGAGCTCTTCGACGATGCGTGTGAAGGCGTCGCGCATCGCCACGCCGCCCGGTGTCGAT
>JBGARA010000029.1:0-41143 GCA_044230475.1 Pyrinomonadaceae bacterium
CTAACGCGTCCGGATCGAATGCAGTTCACGTTGACACTCGCACGATCATCGTCGATCCCGGCGGTGAAGCGGATTCATCGTTTTATCTGATAGTTTTTTAACCCGTCTGATGTGCATAACTCAGACGCGGAAAGATTTTATTGGAGTAATAAAAATGAGATCTAAAGTTTTTGCGACAGGATTCTTGATAATAATCCTTTCGTCGCACGTAACTGCACAAACGACTGCATTCAATTTTCAGGGGCGGCTGAATGACGGCTCGAGCCCTGCAAACGGGCGGTACGACCTTCAATTTAAGCTCTTCGACGCCCCATCCGGTGGAAATCAGATAGCGACGACGCTCGATAGGCCCAACACGATGCTGATAAACGGTGCTTTTTCGACGCCTTTGGATTTCGGCTCCAACGCCTTTACAGGCAACGGCGACCGGTTTATGGAGATCGCTGTTCGCCCAGCTGGTAGCCCGAATGTATTTGTCATCCTCGGCGCCCGACAGCAGGTGATGGCGGTGCCGTTCTCAGTGCGCTCGTCGACCTCAGCTTACGCGAGCGAGGCATCGACCGCTGGGATCGCCAACATCGCGGTTCTCGCCGCTCGCGCCCAAAACGCCGATCGGGCCGACCTCGCGTTCGATTCGAACCGTCTCGGCACGGTCGATGCCGACCAATTTCTAAGAAAAACGGTGACGAACCAAGGCAGCCTGCAGATGTCGGGCACTATTAATGCTCTGGGAAATATCGGAGCGGCAGGCAATCTTGGTATAGTCGGCAACGCGACGCAAAACACGCCGTCTTTCGGCCTGCCAAAAGCGATGATTCAGGCAAGTTACAGTTCGCCTTCTACGTCGGTGTCTAAGTGTTACAACGGATTTTCCGGGGCATCGACACCCGAGACCTGCGGATTCACTTTGACCGAGCCTCTTGGGCAGCTGATCGGAGTCTACCGGATAGATTTCGGCTTTCCTATTCGGGACCGCTTTTTCAGCGTAACGCCAATCAGCGGTCCTTTTTTTAACTTTTTCAACTATGTCGCATCGGTACGGATCGAAAGCGATAACGTCCTACAGGTTTTTATGTATAGGACTACGTCCGGCCCTGATACGGCACCATGCAATTTTTCATTAATAGTTTTCTGAACTCTTGTGCCTAGCTCGGCCCTGGATGGAGCCACTTCGATGACCAAAAAGATCCTGACCACAATCGTTGCTTTGTTTCTGGCCGCCGGCGCACATTCACAGCAGCTCAAACCAAGTGAGATCATCTATAGCCGGATGCCAACGGATGTTTTTGCACCGCCGACAGGTGCTAATTCGCCAACCATTTGGATCGTCGGACAGGATGGTTCGAATGACCGCTTTATCACGAATGGAACGATGCCGCGCATTTCTGACGACGGGCGTTTTCTGTTGTTCAAGCGGTTTTTGATTCCGTCATCATTCAATCCCTTTGGCATTTATCCTGAGTTTTTTGTTCGCGAGCTTTCGTCGGGACAGGAAACGAGAATCATTCCACCGAGTTTCGATGAGCCATCGACAAGTCATTTTTTTTCGCCTGCAAGCAATCAGGGCAATTACGAGATCGTTTATGACTGCGGTGAATTTATGTGCAAGGTAAACCGCGACGGAACAAATCGTTTCCGGTTTCCGTGGCTGAATGTTGAGTATTCCTACGACAATTTTCCAGCCATCAGGCGTGGTGGCGACCAGCTCATCGCATTTAGCAACAATATAATCACTCCAAATGTCGGCGGACTTTACACGGTCAATATCGATGGAACTAACCGGCAGAAAATCCCGAATACAGACTGCCGTGACTTCAACCCGGCCTGGTCAAATGATAATCAGTTCATCGCATTCGGAACCATTTATACGGCCTGCAGTAATAACTATCCAAGCCTTGGAACTTATCCGTATTGGATATCAAATCTATTCAAGATCAGCCCTGACGGCTCCGCCACACAGCAACTGACGAACTTTCCCTTAGGTACAGACTGCAAACAACAAAACGCAAATTGTCTTACGCTCGGTTATGTTTGGACTGAGAACAATTCAAAGATTATCGCAGCGGGAAGGATCAACGGTGTGAAAGGCCTTTTCGCATTTAATACCGACGGCTCGGGTTCGTTTCTACAGATCCCGATCTCCGCAGGCAACGCTCCTGATTTTGTTGGGGGCACTGTCCAGACTCGGATCGATCAAGATGTTATCGCTGCCGGCAATGGCGTCACGACGGGTGATAATTACACACTTGTTTCAACCATCGGTGAACCTGTGGCCGGGCTTACATCGGCAGGCGATGTCTACTCATTCGAGAGTGGCTTTTGGGCGATTCCGCCAGACGCAGTTGGTTCGGTTACCGCCACCCCGACAAGTTCAGCAACGGCAACGGTTACTCCCACCTTAACCCCCACACTGACTCCGACGGCGACCCCCAATTATGCGATCAGCGGGACCATCACATACGGCAATGCGATCGGCAATCCGGCGCCGCCACGATTTATTTCGAATGTTACGCTCACCGGGAATGGTTCTCCCACCGTTACTACGACAACCGGTGCTCCGGGAATCTTGGCAGGCCAGTATTCACTCACGGGATTTGGCTCGGGTTCCTATACAGTCACACCCTCCAAAACGGGCGGTACGAACGGAGCAATAACATCATTCGATGCCGCGAGGATCGCACAGCATGCTTCAGGGCCACCGAATCCGCAGCTCACCGGCAACCAATTAGTAGCTGCCGATGTTAGCGGAAACGGCATTGTCTCATCGTTCGATGCCGCTCAGGTTGCAAAATATGCAGCTGGGCCACCATTCGAACCGCCCGGGATCGGATTATCAGCAAGCTGGAAATTCTTCCCTGTAACTAGGACATACGCCTCGATCTCGGGCGACATTGCAGGAGAAAATTACGTCGGCTTATTGATGGGCGAAGTTACCGGAAATTGGACAAACACCGGAGCGAGGCCTTCAACCAGAGGGCCGGAACGGGATGCGGTGGTGAAGTTACCTGATATCGTCGCGGCGGTTGATAAAGAGATCTTGGTACCCGTGACCGTTGAGAACGTCGCGAATAAAAATGTCATTTCATACGAGTTCAACCTCAGATATGACCCTAGCGTGATCCAGCCACCATCCGAGCCTGTCGAAGTGAAACGCACGGTTAGTCACGGACTATTGGTAGTGACAAACTCGATCGAGGCGGGACTCTTAAGAGTCGTTGTTTACGGGGCAATGCCGATAAATGAAGATGGCGTCCTCTTAGTTCTGAGATTCATCCCCGTTGGCTCAGTCGGCTCGGTTTCACCCCTTGCGTTCGAGAAGCAAGTTTTTAATGAAGACGAGTTCCCGGTTACTGCCGCTCGTGGGAACGTTCGCTTGTTCTGAGTGAAACAAAATTCTGGACCTCGTGCATTTTGTGTTACACTCGACGAATTATGAAGTCGGCCATCCGCTAAATTATTTTCCTCAACATTAGTGTTCGGCTTTGCGCGATCGTCAGGCAAAGCCGAGCTTGTTCGCGTTGCTTCCAAGCGCGCTTTTCGTTTAATAATTATAGGAAAAATAATGTCTCTTGAAACTCAGGATCTGCCCGTTGAGGCGGTGGATAACTCCTTTTTTGCGGTGCTGCGTGAGGCGGTTTGGGGAACGCAGCGCGATTTTACGCAGGGCAGCTTAGGCGTTGCCCTGTTCATTTTGAGCGTGCCGATGATCGTCGAGATGATGGCCGAGAGTCTGTTCGCGCTCGTCGATATCTTTTTTGTTTCACACCTCGGTCCGGGTGCGGTTGCTATCGTCGGCATTACCGAGTCGATGATGTATCTGATCTATTCGGTTGCGATCGGCATCAGTATCGGCGCGACAGCAACAGTTGCCCGCAGAATCGGCGAAAAAGACCCCGAAGGCGCGGCGAAAGCAGCGACGCATTCAATATATCTCGGCATGTTGGCTTCGGTCATCATGGGTGTTGTCGGCATCATCTTTGCACCGACATTTTTGCGCCTCATGGGCGCGGAAGAGCGTGTCGTTGTTGAAGGTATCACGTTTACACGCATTATGCTCGGTGGCAATTTTGTGGTCGTATTTCTGTTCCTGCTCAATGCAATATTTCGCGGGGCGGGAGATGCGGCAATTGCGATGCGAGTGCTTTGGTTCGCGAATATCCTCAACATAATCTTAGGCCCGTGCTTTATTTTCGGGTTGTGGATATTTCCAGAAATGGGCGTTACCGGTGCGGCAATAGGCACGACCATTGGCCGGGGTTGCGGCGTGGCTTTTGCGGTCTGGTATATGTTTCGCGGTGAAAAGCGATTTCATATTTCCGCTGCGAGTTGGCGTCTCGATCCCGATCAACTATGGCGGCTCGCCAAGGTTTCAGCTCCCGGAGTTTTGCAGTTTTTCATACAAACCGCAAGCTGGATCGGCCTTGTTCGCGTCATAACCGGCTTCGGCACGACGGCTGTAGCGGGCTATCAGATCGCCATTCGCGTTGTTATTTTTGCTCTACTGCCATCGATCGGCCTGGCAAATGCCGCGGCAACACTGGTCGGGCAAAACCTCGGTGCAGGCAAGCCGGAACGTTCGGAACAAGCAGTCTGGAAAGCGACACTTTATAACGTGATCGTGCAGACCTCGATCGGTATTTTGTTTGTTATTTTTGCGAACAGGATAGCGAATGGTTTTGCGACCGAGCCGGAAGAATTGATGTTCGCGACAGATGCCCTGCGCATCATCGCCTACGGATTTTTCTTTTATGCCATCGGAATGGTGCTTGAAACGGCATTTAACGGCGCCGGCGATACATGGACGCCGACGTGGTTGAATCTTTTTGTGTTCTGGATTTTTGAGATACCGTTGGCATACTTGCTCGCTTATAAGTTCGACCTCGGACCACACGGAGCATTTTGGGCGATCACGGTTTCGTTCTCAGTGCTGGCGGTTGTCGCGGCGGTTCTCTTCAAACGCGGAAAGTGGAAGCTAAAGACGGTTTAGGATTGTTCCCCACAAAGGCTCGAAGGGCACAAAAGAAATTGATTCATGGTTTTTCTCTGAGCTCTTTGTGTCTTTGTGGTAAAACTGATTTATGACTGTTTTTCCCGATCCCGGAACTTTCAAATATCCCGATTGGGTCCGGATCGGCGACTATCTCTTCCGCTCGCGTGATATTGTGTCATTTGGCACGGAATTGACAGTCAATAACGTACGTAAGGCATATATGCTCGGCATTTTTCCCTGGTACACCGAGGGCATTCCGTTGCCTTGGCACTGCCCTGAATATCGAGCGATACTCGACTTTGACGATCTCAATATTCCACGAAGTTTAGACCGTGTACGTCGGAAAAACAATTTCACCTTCACCATAGACAGCGATTTCCGCGCGGTCATTCGCGAATGTGCGGTTGCACAACGGCCCCGCCAACGAGGGACGTGGATCACGAAGGAATTTGAACGTGTTTTCACCCAGCTTCACAAAGAAGGCATGGCTCACAGCGTTGAAGTTTGGGATGTTGACAACAATCTCGTAGGCGGACTTTACGGCGTGGATGCGGGCGGCGTTTTTTGCGGCGAAAGCATGTTTTACAAAGTGCCCAATGCCTCAAAACTCGCTCTTTTATTTCTCATCGATCATTTAAGATCGCGCGGGGCGACGTGGTTTGATACGCAGGTGATAACGCCGCACCTGAAGATTCTGGGTGCAAAAGAAATCGGCCGCGACGAGTTTCTGAAAAAACTCGCGTTGACACAAGAATCTAACTTAACGCTATTCGATCAAAATATCTGAAAACCCTTCGACTTAAGGCAGAACTCAGAAAAATCTTTTAGCCAGTTGTAACCGACGCTGTAGTTTTTCCACTGTTCATCGTCATCACGGTGAAGCGTCATGTCATCAGGTTCGTCAGTGATCGTAAGATCGGAATAGATCCGTTTATCAGGCGCTAGCTTTGGCAGAAACTCCTCTTTGATGCGATTACCGATATCATGAGCGTCTTTCAATGAAACCTTTACGCCCGTCGCGTTGTAATTCATCTGACGCATCGCCCCTTCATCGATTATGTCGAAGCTACGGATGATCTCAAGCGTGGCTTTCCAGTTCCACACGTTTGCGTTAAATTCAAAACTCTCGCTGCCTAAATCGGTCAATGTAAAGCTCATACAGTTCCTCTTAAAATGCTAAACGGCAAACAGCCTTCTGGTCAATGAGTTTCTTTTTGGAAAGCGATATAATTCGATTTTCATGTTATGAGCAAAGCAATTTCATACGCCGACGCTGGTGTTTCGATCGACAAAGCGAATCTTGCCGTGGCAAAGATCCGCGATATGGCTCGCAGCACCTTCAACGAACGAACGCTGACCGAGATCGGCAGCTTTGGCGGAATGTTTGCAGGAGCGTTTCCAGAAATGGCCGAACCGATATTGGTCGCATCGGCTGACGGTGTCGGAACAAAGCTGAAGCTTGCTTTTGAGACGGGAATCCACAATACGGTCGGTGCCGATCTTGTAAATCATTGTGTAAACGACATTTTGGTGCAAGGCGCAAAGCCTCTCTTTTTCCTGGATTACTTCGCAACCGGAAAACTCGACCCCGAAGTAACTGCCTCAGTTGTCGAAGGCATGGCAAGAGCTTGTCGCGAAAACGGCTGCGTCCTTCTCGGCGGCGAAACTGCAGAAATGCCCTCTATGTATGCCGACGGCGAATATGATCTCGCCGGATTTATCGTCGGAATTGTAGACAAGGCAAAAGTAATAGATGGAAAATCTATCGTTCCCGGAGACGTAGTGCTTGGTATTCCCTCAAATGGCTTGCAAACAAACGGCTATTCCCTCGCCCGCAAATTGTTTTTTGAGGTCGGCGGCTACAGGGTCGATTCATACATCGACGAACTCGGCACAACCGTCGGCGAAGCGCTGTTGGCCACGCACCAGAGCTTCCTGCCACAAATCGGTCCCCTTCTCGACTCTGGCCTGATAAAAGGCCTAGCCCACATCACCGGGGGCGGCTTCCTCGAAAACATCCCGCGCATCTTGCCCGAAGGGGTTTCCGTCGAAATAAAGCGAGGCACCTGGCCCGAACCGCCCGTCTTCGGCATGATGCAAAAGCTAGGAACTGTTTCGGACAATGAAATGTTCCGGACATTCAATATGGGGATCGGGATGATCGTGGTTTGCTCCACAGACAACTTAACAGAAGTCAGGAACCATCTTTTACAGGAAAAGAGGTCGTTGTTTGATATAGGCTTTGTGACTAATTCCAGACTGCGCGTATCTATTTCTACCTAACGTTTATGAAGAAGATTTTGATTCTTCCGTTTTTTCTTATTTCATTTGGGTTGTTTTCAACTTTCGTATTGGGTTGCTCTTGTGTCACTGCCGAGGCAAGTGAGAAAGATCCAGCGAAAATGAGAACGGTACTACGTGATTACTACTTGAATGAGTTTACCGGCGCTATATTTACTGGTTCGGTGGATGAAATCAAACAGGTAAAGACCAATATTGATAAAGACTTTTACACGATGGAAAATGAAGTCGTAATAAGTGTCGAAAAATATTGGATAGGTGTCAAAACCCAGAAAGTTACCCTTCGCACAGGCATTGGAGGTGGTGATTGTGGAGTGCAGTATGACTTGAAAAAAAGATACTTCTTTTTTGCTCAATATATTAAGGGAATGCTCAAAACCGGTATTTGCGATTACGACTCCAAGTATTCAATGAGCGCGGATGGCCCAAGTGTTTCAGCTTATGATGAGATTCTAGGACCAGCCAAATCTTTTCCAGCCATTTCTGGAACAAAATAGATACTCCTATGTCAGACGAACTCTTTGGCTCCTATCAAAAGAGCCGCCTCAACACCAGATCGATAGTCATAGGATTGACTGCTTTGGTTGTGTTGTCGAGTGCGGCGTATTTCGTCTATTGGATGAGCATTCCGGTGCCGCGTCCTGAAGACGATATCATTGCCGAACAGATACGCGACAACACGGTATTTATGCTGCAATATCGGACATTTTCGGGCGATGAATTTAGGCAACAGATACTCGGCAATGGCAAGCTTGAACGTTACATCAAGGTCAATGACGAAGCATTCTTTACCTACCCGCAGCCAGAGGACAATGATTTTGACTCCTTCATTGAAAAGAATTTCTTTGACCCGACTAAGATCGAATTCGGCAAATTGGAAGATGATCTGATAAAGATCGGCGATTACAAGATGCCGACTTATTACGCCAGCCGATTTTTTAGGACGAGCCTTGCAAATATCAAGATCCCGCGTCAGCAGACGCTCACTTTTCCCTACACGACCGTAAATTACACCTTGAGTCTTGATGAACTGAATGATTTCTGTCTCGACAAGGTTGTTTATGGCGGCAAGCTTATCGCTCAGCCTGGAGAGAGGACCAACAGGCCGATGATCGTCTTTGCAAATCACGGTATTATGGTCGCAAAACCGGACGAGCCTTCGCTAAAACGTCTGACCGGCGACCTGCTGAAAGACGTCGGGCCGGATCGCGAGGCGCGCATTCAAAGACTCGTGGATTTTGTGGCTAACGAGATCGAATACAGTTATACCGAAGCGGTGAGCGGCCGTGAAACACTGAAACGTGCCAACGAAACATTGATGACCCGCAATGGCGATTGCAGCAACAAAACGATCCTGCTCGCATCGCTTTTGGAACAGATCGGCGAAGAGTATATCTTGCTTTACTGCCCGAAACACATCACGGTCGCCGTTCCGATCGGCAATTTTCCCAATGAGAACAAAGTTGATTTTGATTTTGACTCAAGAAAATGGGCGATAGCCGAAACTACATTGGCGGGCTTTCAGATCGGGCGTTCAAAGCTGGCTAATGCCGAGATGCTGCAGCTCGTTAATTACGTTCAGGATCCGAAACATATGGATGTGATCTTTGATGTAAACTCCGGTGAGTTTCTAAAGTTCCTCTAAAGATAAGTATTTTTTTTGCTTTGCGGCGGTTTTTCGCGTAAACTCCGCGTAAACCGAAAAATGTTTCGCACCGAGGTGAAACGAGTTTGGCTGGATCTAGTCACGAGAATACAGAAGAAATCAACGCTGACGGAGCAAGTGACGCCGAGGTAAATGGCGACTGGCGTCGAACTGCTTACATTGCTGGCGCGATCTTTCTTGTTCTGGCAGTGATCGGAATAGGCTGGTGGATATATTCGAGGCAATTTGTCACCACCGACGATGCCTTTGTCGAAGGTAACATTACGATCATCAGTTCAAAGCTCTCGGCACACGTTACCAAAATTCATGTCACTGAAAATCAACGCGTAAAAAAAGGCGATCTGTTGATCGAGCTCGATCCGAGCGAGGCTGACGCCAAGGCCGCTCAGGCGAAAGCTGCCTATCAGACGGCACTTGCCAACCTCGACAAGGCCAAAGCTAATGTCGATCTGGCGCGGATGACAGGCAAAGCAGGCATTCATCAAGCCTCGTCAAATCTGAAAGCATCCCGCACCGGCATTGAGCAAACCAAAATACAATCTTCCCAAAAACTCAACGCCGTCGATCTTGCCAAAAACCAAGCCGATACCGCCGCCGCCAATTTGAAACAGACCGAGGCTCAAATTCCCGGAGGCGAGGCCGCGATTGAGCAGGCTAAGGCGCAGGTCAACGCTGCCAAAAACAGGCTTGAGGTTGCCGATACCGAGTTCAAACGCGACCAGAGATTGTTTAAGGACGGCATAGTTTCGAGCCAGAAACTCGACCAAACCGGAAGAGAGTTGAGCGAAGCCCGTGCCTCTTATCTCTCTGCCGAAAAACAGGTTGACATCGCTCAGTCGCGACTGATCGCGCTACAGCGTCAGGTTGATGCAGACGGTGCAAGGCTGAGAGAAGCGCAGTCTAACATCGCCGCCGCCGAAAACGATTATCGCCAATCGGTCTCTCAGATAAACATGGCATCGTCCAATGCTGACGAGTCGCAGGCTCGCCTGCAGGACGCAGCGGCGATGCCCGCTCGCGTCGCTGTCGAAGAAAGCCAGGTCGCCTCGGCACAGGCCGAGGTCGAAAAAACCGAGGCGGCAGTCAATCAAGCTGAGCTTGAGCAGAGCTACACAAAACTTTATGCCACACAGGACGGCAATATTTCACGCAAAGCCGTGCAGGAAGGCCAGCTCGTTCAGCAAGACCAGGAACTGCTCACGATCACGCAGGAAGGCATCTGGGTGATCGCCAATTTTAAGGAAACGCAGCTCGAAAAGATACATCCCGGAAATACTGTGGACATCAAGATCGACGCTTATCCCGGCGTGACCTTTCAAGGGAAAGTTGACAGTGTCCAGGCCGGAACGGGATCGCGATTCAGCCTGCTGCCTTCGGAAAATGCGACGGGAAGTTTCGTCAAGGTGGTTCAGCGCGTGCCGGTTAAGATCGTATTCGACGAAATGCCGGACAGCTCAAAATATGTGATCGTGCCGGGTATGTCCGCCGTTCCGCGAGTTCATATCAGATAATTCTCAATGAGCAGCCCATCTGAGCCGAACCAGAGATCTAACAAATTCAACTCTCCATACGCAGCTGTCTTCATTCTGACCATCGCGACGTTCATGTCCGTGCTTGACTCGACCGTTGTCAACGTCTCGCTTCCCAAAATGGCGTCCGACCTCGGGACCACGCCGACCGAAACGGTCTGGGCAATTACCTCGTATATCGTTGCTCTTGCCGCGGTCCTGCCGATCAGCGGATGGCTGGCGACCTATTTCGGACGTAAACGCTATTACCTTGCCAGCGTTGCAGGATTTACAGTTGCTTCTGTTTTATGTGGACTTGCAACCAATCTCGAGACTCTCATAATTTTTCGAATACTACAGGGCATCAGCGCGGGCGGCATCGCCCCTAGCGAGCAGGCCATCATCGCCGACATTACGCCGCAGAGAAAACTCGGCCGCACATTTGCGATATATGGACTCGGCATCTCGATCGCGCCGATACTCGGCCCGACACTGGGCGGATTTATTACTGACGCCCTTAGCTGGCATTGGATATTTTTCATAAATCTTCCGCTCGGAATCATCTCGATCGTTTTGACCAGCCTGTTCGTCAAGGAATCTGCTCACGCCGAGAAAGCCACGAGGGATTTTCGCACCTCAGGAACAAAGGCCGATTGGCTGGGAGTGTTCTTATTTGTTACCGGCATTGCCACGCTCGAACTCCTGCTTGTCGAAGGGCCTCAGGAGGGTTGGTTCGAGTCAGATTTCGTAATTCTGATCTGCATCTATTCCGTTCTGGCACTCGTCATAGGAATTCTCTGGGAATACTATCAAAAGCACCCCGCCGTCGATGTTCGCATGTTCCGCGAACGCAGCTTTACCAGCTCCTGCGTACTAATATGGGCAGTAACGTTCGTCGTCACAGGCTCGTCATTTCTTATCCCATACTATTCACAGGTTTTGCTCGGTTACTCGGCGATGGACGCCGGCATGGTCGGCCTGCCCGCGACCATCGCACAGATGATCGTTATCCAGTTGGTCGGGTTTATGTCCGACAAAACGGACGTCCGCAGGTTCATCTTCGTCGGCCTTGCCTTGATCACTCTTACTGTATGGAATTTCATGCGGTTCAATCTGCACATCGGTTACGAGAACATCGTGTGGGCACGCATCTACTACTCGGCAAGCATCGGTTTTTTGGCGACAACCATCAACACGGTCGCCTACTATCACATCGCACCGGAGAAAAATAACAACGCATCGTCGATGCTCAATCTGGTTCGAAACATGGGCGCGAGCATGGGCGTCGCATTAACTTCGACCGTCATTGCCGTGAATACTCAGGTGCATATCAACAATCTCGGAGCTAACGCCAGCTCGTTTAACCCAAACTATACCGAGACATTAAAAAACCTCGCGCAAAGCCTGCAAAACTACGGAATGGCTACGTCTCAAACTGTCGGTGCTGCAAAAGGGATGATATGGAACGAGATCGTCAGACAAGCTACAATGAACGCCGTCATAAACGCGTTCGAAATGTACGTCATTCTTCAGATCTGCGTTCTGCCCCTCGCCTTTTTGTTAAAAGGTAAAAAGAACGAAGAGCTTTACGAAGTGAAATTCCTGCGAAAACTGTGGGGAATAATCTTTAGCCACAGAGATCACAGAGGGCACTGAGAATAGAAAATTATTTATTTGTGGTTTACTTGATCAACTTTAGCAAAGATACTTTCGTAAAGGCATTAAAGAACTTCTCTGTGAACTCTGTGTTCTCTGTGGCTACATCCTTCTTATGAACATAGGCATTCTTATTTCAGGCCGCGGGTCGAATATGGTCGCTCTTGTCAATGCGGTTCAAAGCGGCGAGATACCGGATTCTGAAGTTTCGGTCGTTATCAGCAACAGGGCCGATGCAGCAGGACTCGAAAAGGCTCGCGCAAGAGGCGTCGAAACCGTCGTCATCACGCAAAACGGTCGAGCGCGCGAAGAGCACGACGCTGAGATCATCGACGAACTAAAGAAACACGGTGTTGAACTGGTTTGCCTCGCGGGTTACATGCGGCTGTTGTCGCCGGATTTCATTCGTGCGTTTCCCAATAAGATCATCAACATCCATCCAAGCTTGCTGCCTGTATTTCCCGGCCTCGACCCCCAAAAACAAGCCTATGAAGCTGGCGTTAGAGTAACGGGCTGCACCGTCCATTACGTCGACGAACTCCTCGACCACGGCCCGACGATCTTGCAATGCGAAGTCGAGCGGCTGGACGATGACACGGTCGAAACACTTTCGGCACGCATCCTCGAACAGGAACACAGGCTCTACATCGACGCTGTAAAGATCTTGGCCAAAGAGAACACATAGGTTACCGAGTAAGCAGAAATTCTCATTGTTCTCTGTGATCTCTGTGGCTATTTCTTGTCGGATGGTTGAGCGCTCGTTTCGATATCTGAGCCGTGCGAAGATTCAACAGCAGTATCCCGTCAGTATCGATCTCCGCTTCCGCAAACTCAAGCGTTTCTTTGATATGTATTCCGCATTCCGCCAACAGCCGATACGCCGCGACCTTTTTGCCTCCGTGCCGCCCGGACTTCATCACGGGATAAGCGTTCTTCATCGCCGCCGCCGTCGGCTTGAGCCCGATCGTATGATTCGCCCCGTCATACCACAACAAAAACGCCGCAGGCTCGTCCAATCGTTCATAAGCCGCACGGTTCATCACGATCGTCCCCGCACCGTTCATCGTCACATACAGCCCCGCCCACTGTGCCCTTCTTCCATCCCGCGGTATTTCTTTCCAATCTCGTTTCATAATTAACCTCAGTGAGTATTGTAGCGCAAATAACTGAATGTTGCATACATTAAATCGTCAAAGCAACTATCTATGTATCCAGTCCCCAAGACACACGACTAAATATTGTTTTTTTGCGTTAGAAAAGCTCAATGCACCCGCTGGATGTTGCCACTCGCGGCTCGCCTTCGTTGAACATTACCTGCTCAAACGAGAGCCGTGAGATCGAACCGGGTTTACCGACTGTTGTAAATCTCAAATTCAGCAGAACGCCATCCATGTCTATCGGCACCGCGCCATAGATGACAACTCGCAAAAGTCCCGATTCAGTTGCATTAACAACAGTAATTTCTGAACCTTTTGTCAACCTCACCCATGTTGTCCGAGTCGAATACCATGATACGCCTAGGGAGCACCGTGCCAACACCGCCTAAAGCGTAAAGTGCCGAAACGCAACAAGGTCCTTTAATTTCCTTTTGTTCGACACGATGCCGCCATCTCAATAAAAAACAACAAAGCGACAGATCATTCAGCGGGCAGTTGGACAATTCGACCGGTAAATGCGGCTGGCTCAAAACGGAGAGAGTGAAAACCTTATAACATCAAATAACAGTTAGCAATCACCAAATGAAGTGATCACACCTGAGGTTGATGACGGTCCTGATGCGGGAGATGGTCTGCATGCTCTTGAAAGATGATGGACCGGATGAAAAACCGGTGAGGCGGTAAATTTGACGTGCGATTTTAGGGGCAAAACCGCGCTTTTTGGGGGGTTAGACACTCTTTTTGGGGGTTTTCACGCAATATTTTGCTTTTTTTTGAAGCGAAGATGCCGATAAGGCCTTTTCGGGACGGGTTTTACGTCTGTTTTGTTTTGACACAATGGCGTATTTTGCGTAAACTCAAGGTTTTCACTTTTGAGTGAAATTCATGGAGAGCGATTATGCCGAAGAGAACATATCAACCAAACAACCGCCGCCGCGCGAAAAAGCACGGCTTCAGGGCAAGGATGGCGACCAAGAACGGCCGCGCAGTTTTGAAACGCCGCCGAGCGAAAGGACGCAAACGCCTGACCGTACATCATTATTAAGGTTCAGCTTGCCTAAGGAAATGCGGCTGCTGAAACGCGCCGATTTTCTCAGGGTTTACGAGCTTGGGACGCGTTTTGAAGGCCGTTTTATGACGGTTTTCATTTTGCCCGCGAAACAGTCCGAAAAATGGGCAGGGCACCGCGTCGGCATCACGGCTACCAAGAAGGCGATCGGCAAAGCGCACGACCGCAACCGTGCAAAACGTCTCTTGAGAGAAAGTTTTAGGCTGAGCCGGGCTGAATTAGACGCTGTTGCGGTGAAATACGATTGGGTTCTAAATGCCCGGCGAAGCATATTAAGGGTTAAGCTCGAAAAGCCGCTAGCGGAGTTTCGGCAGATCGCGGCAAAGATTGCCGAAGGCAAAAGTTAAAAGTAAAAAGTAAAAAAGCTCGGAATGACGTTTTGCTTTTACCTTTTACTTTTGCCTTTTTACTTAGTTTAGATGAAGTTTTTGGTCTTAGACCTATTGGGAATTTATAAGGCGTTTTTGTCGCCATTCTTCCCGCCCGCGTGCAGATTTGAGCCCACTTGTTCGGAATATGCACGCGAGGCCGTTGAGAGATACGGTGCGGTTCGCGGAACATGGCTTGGCCTTAAACGTATCCTACGTTGCCAGCCGCTGTGCAAAGGCGGCCACGATCCTGTTCTCTGATCGAAATTGAATTTTTGTGGAAGAAAGTAATAATCAAAGCAATCAATCACGTTTTTTGATAGCCGCCGTCCTGTCTATGGTGGTTCTTTTTGGCTGGACATATCTTTTTCCGCCGCCAAAGCCCGCTAACAATGCGAATGCAAACGTGGCCGCCAACGCTGAGGCCTCTACGGCACCGGCTGCACCCGCCGCAACGGCATCAACACCTGAAATAACAGAAGCCGGTTCCCTGCCGGCAACGAACGCTCCTCGACGCGAGATCACGATCGACTCGCCACTTTATCAGGTCAAGCTGGATTCCAAGGGCGGCCTCGCGACAAGCTGGATCATCAAGAAAAACGCTTCGCCTAAGGGCGATTTCGCTGTTTACGGTGACGGTTCAACGCCCGCAAATGAGAAACCGCTTCAGTTGATCTCGGCAAAGGCCCTTGAGCAAGAGCCGCGTGAAATACCATTTCGTATCGCCACCGACGATCCTGCTCTCGGCCAGATGATGAACGAGGGCGTTTTCGAGGTCAGCGGAGCCGACACCGATGCGGTCATGCTGAACGGCGCTGAAAATCGCACGCTCGAGTTTGTTATGAAAAGCGATGTCATGCTTCGCGGTGTGACTCAGCCACTCGAGGTTCGCAAAAAATTCACTTTCTCGGCGACGAGTTACATCAGCGATCTCGCAGTGACCGTATTACTGAACGGCCAGCCTGTCCCGAATACAAAACTCGTGATCGGTGCCAGCATAGGCGACCACGCGATAAATCATCACAATTTTTATCACATCGAGTCCGAGGCAATTGCCGGGGTTAATGGCGACGTCAAGCGGCACCAGGGCAACTACGCCTTTACCTACGATGCAACAAATAAGGCCTCGTTGACAGACAACGGCACGGTCGATTGGGCCGGCGTCGGAGATGCATATTTTGCGATGGCGGCAATACCGGCAACGCAGGCACAGGGAGTTGAATACAAGGCTACAAAATACGACGTTCAGACCGAGCCTTTCTTTTACAGCATCTTTCAATGGGTGCTTCGAAATCCGACCACCAGCGAAACGCGGCACCTGGTCACCGTTTATTTACCGATAACCGCCGACGGTTCCGTCACGAAGGTCTTTACCGGAACGAAAGACTATTTTTTGCTTGATTCACTAAGCGCTGATCTTACCAAAACCGCCGGCCGCTCCATCGACCTGACTAACCTTATCAATTTCAGCAGCTACTGGTGGCTGCGCTGGATGACGAAACCGGTTGCGATCGTCATCCTCTATGCACTGAACTTTTTTAATGCACTGACGCACAATTACGGCGTCGCGATCATCGTCTTTACATTTCTGTTTTACTCATTGCTGTTCCCGCTGAGGTGGTCCCAGTCGCGCTCATTCAAAAAAGCTTCGGGCAACGCTCCGAAAATGAAGGAGATACAGGACAAGATCAAGGACCTGCAAAAGAAAGGCGTGCCTAATGACGATGCCCGCATGCGCGCCCTCCAGATGGAACAGCTCAAACTGACCAAGGACGCGCTGCCCATCGGCGGCTGTCTCCCGATGTTGTTGCAGTTCCCGCTGCTCATTGCGTTTTATACCGCCGTGACAGTTTCGATGGAAGTCCGCCAGGCAAGCTTCATCTGGCTGCCGGACCTTTCCGCCGCCGACCCTTGGCATATCCTCGAATTTGCTTTCGCCCTGTCGATGATCCTGTCGATGAAATTTACTCCGCAGGCAGCTACCGTTACGCCCGAGCAACAGATGCAGCAAAAAATGATGACATACTTTATGCCGATCATGATGTTATGGGTTATGTGGTCAGCACCCTCGGGACTTTTGCTATATTGGTTTTTCGGTAATATAGTTAGTTTTGCTCAACAGATGATCATCAATCGGATGAACAAGACGAATTTGCCTCCGGGCACGGAGGTCGTTGATTCCGTTCCAAAAGGAGCAAAGCAGGTAAAGCCGAAAATGGCGTGATATGAACGAGACTTGTGAAAATGCAAAAGAATTTCTTGCCGGCCTTGTTGGCAAGTTGAACTTCAACCTCGAGGTTTCTTCTGAATGGACCGACGAGGGTTGTCTGCTAAATCTCAGAGGCGATGATGCTCATTTGGCCCTCGCCGAGAACGGAGAATTGCTTGATGCGTTTGAAGTGTTGCTTTTTCAGATATACGGCCGTCAATTAGAACGTGAGCACCGCTTCATCGTCGACGCCGAGGGATTCCGTCAAAGCAGAAAATCAGAGCTCCATGCAATGGCAAGGTTTGCCGCGGAGCAGGTACGCAAGAATGGGCGGCCATTCACATTCGGCATTCTAAATTCCACTGAACGCCGCATCATTCACATGACGCTTCAGCAGGAAGAAGACCTTTTTACTGAATCAGTGGGTGATGGTCGCGATCGCCGTTTACAAGTTCGACTACAGTAAGAAATTCACCACAAAGGCACTATGCACACAAAGCAAGAGTTTTTTCTTTGTGTTCTTAGTGCCTTTATGGTGTAAATGTAATTTATGCCTGATACGATAGTCGCACTTGCAACTCCGATAGGCCGCAGCGGCATCGGTGTGGTTCGCCTCAGCGGCAGTGATGCTCTCGCGATAACCAAAAAGCTGGTTGCAGATGATAATTTCGAACCCAAGCCGCGGACGGCACATCTACGCCAGCTCCGCGACCCATCAAACGACTCGACCATCGACGAAGCGATCGTTATCTATTTCAAAGCTCCGCATTCTTTTACAGGTGAAGATATCGTCGAAATAAGCTGTCACGGTTCGCCGATTTTGTTGCGGCAGGTGGTCGATATCTGTCTGGATCTCGATGCTCGTATCGCAAATGCTGGTGAATTTTCCCTTAGAGCGCTAGCGAACGGCCGTATGAATCTTGCGCAGGCCGAGGCGGTACGAGATCTGATCGACGCGCAGACGACTGCGTCGGCCCGCCAGGCGATCAGGCAGCTTCGCGGTGAATTTTCTAACCAACTGCAGCCGATAAAGGATGATCTCTTGAATGTCATCGTTACCCTTGAATCCGCGCTCGAGTTTGTCGAGGACGACCTGCCGGATGTGCAGGTCGAGAACCTAAAAACAAAACTGAACGGCATCGCCGAACAAACAGGCAAACTTGCGGCAACATTTCAAGCTGGGAGGCTGATCCGTGCAGGCTTGCGGGTTGTGTTGGCAGGCAGGCCTAATGTTGGCAAATCAAGCCTTTTTAACGCGTTGCTCGGACACGAACGTGCGATTGTTACCGAGATCGCTGGGACAACTCGAGACCAGCTCCACGAGCAATTTACGATCGGTGGTATCCCTATCTCACTAATAGACACAGCCGGTTTGCGCGACACTGACGACACCGTTGAGAGTATTGGCGTTGAGCGTTCAAAAGCGTCGATGGCTGATGCAGATCTCGTCGTGGTCCTGCTTGATGCTTCCGAGGAGATCACTGAAGAAGATCACAAGATCCTCGACAGCGTAAAAGATCTAAATTACATAGTTGCTCTTAACAAGATCGATAAGGCTCCTTCGTGGGATGTTGACCACATCGCCGCTGCCGAGCATTCAAAACTAAGCTACCTACGGTCGAAGATCGTACCTATTTCAGCAAAGACGGGCGAAGGGCTCGACGATTTCCGTGACGCTATCGTCAAACCATTTTCGCCGCACGATTTTACAACAGCCGGTTTTCTGGTGACCGACGCACGCCATCACGATCTGCTGGTCAGGGCAACGTCAGAGATGCGACAATCGCTCGAACAACTTAACAGTAAAATGAGCGAAGAGATCGTACTGGTCGGCCTTCATAACGCATTGCGTTATCTTGGCGAGATCACGGGCGAGACAACTACAGAGGATGTGCTTACGCGCATCTTCTCAACCTTTTGTATCGGAAAATAGATTTAGCTTGACGAAGGCGATCCAAGCGACAGGTAACGATGGCATTACTACGAGCCAGATCTTTTGTCAGGATCATCCTCGCGACGGTTCGACATCGCGAGCTTTGAAAACTCCTCGTCAGTGAGGTCCGACGTTAAGTAATCTATAAGGTCAAGCTTTTCCTCCGTGCCCAGCTTATCGCATCGCTGTTTGATGATGTCTAATTCGATAGTCGTCATATTCCATTTTACCCTTGACGATTTTTGAGTATTTTAACGAACGACCCCGAGCGCAGCTCGTCGAGTGTGAGACTTGTCAGATCGAGAGCCTCTTGCTCCGTCACGGCTCCGCAATTGATAGCCCGCAGAAAATAATTCAACAGACCTTGTCCCGTCGCCGCGTCATCAAATACGTCACCGACCAGAGTCGCCTGTGCCGCTTTTTCGACAAAATTGCGCAAACGTTCTGATGCCGCATCGAGGCCTTCGAGAAAGAAGGTAAAGACGGCAGCATATCGCGTCGGCAATTGTGCGGGATGAAGATCCCAACCCTGATAAAACGCGTTCGCGAGCGAATGTCGGCAGTGATCGTAATGAAGTTTCCACGCGCGATGAACAACCGATCGATTTTCCGCGATCTGTTCGGCAGACAGGTCGTCGCCGCGATGCGGAGCGACGGGCATTATGTTTGTCGCACCGTCGGAAAGCCACACGCCCGTGCCGCCAAAAGCAACCTGCATCATGCTGCGGGCAAAATCACACGCCGGATGAAGCATGTCCTGATAAGCGGCGGTTATTGAGCAGCTTGCTGTGTAGTCGTATGTTCCAAAATGCGCGCCGGTGCATCGTCCTCGCGCGGCATCAAGCATTTTCGGCAAACCGATCTCGCCATCAGAAGCAATGATCGATTGCGTTGTCTCGATCATCATTTCCATCTTGAGCGAGCCGGCGGCGAGGCCAAGTTTTGGTTCGATCTCGTCAAAGATATCGACGAGAACGCTGACCTGTTCGGGCGTGACGATCTTTGGCAGTGTGATAACGAAATTGTTCGGCAGCTTACCGCCCGAAAGCTCGGTGAGCTTTGTCAAAAATAGATCGAGCGTGCGGATACTCCGCTTCATCAGCTCTTCCGAAAATGTCTTGATGCGAATGCCGATGAATGGCGACAAAGTGCCCTCGGCCATTCCACGAGCGACTTCTTCTGCGGCAGCGATCGTGTGTCCGTCTTCTTCTGCATCCGAACGTGTTCCGTAGCCATCCTCAAAATCAATGCGAAAATCTTCGACGGCCTCTCGCGCGATCTTTTCACCGACGCGTGAGTAGATCGTGTCCGCTAATTTCGCCGGCAGACCAAGCGCCTGAGCAAACGTCGCCGAGTCCGGCGCAAATGTTTCGAAAGAACGAACGGCAAGCTGACCTAGCTTAACCGTAGTATCCGACTTAAATAAATGGGCGCCGCCGTAAACAGTGTGAACAGGCTGGCGGCGACCGGATTCACCGGGATAACGTTTTACAAATTCGGCCATCGTCGAGGAGAGGTTCGATGTGAACTTCTCGAATGATTCGTTAGAAAGGGATGTGTTCATCTGTAAATTATCTTGAAAGCCGGGCTTCTATCAAACCGTGCGGCTCATCTGTCGGGACAAAAATACGGTTCTCGTTTTCCTGGCCAAACTTTGTCATGTCGATCGGCAGGCAATGAATATTTGGCAGAGAAAAAGCGATCTCTTCGACATCTTGAAACTTATCAAGGATCGCTTCACCGATCGCGTACAGCGTGTGCTGGACAGAAAGGCTGTCGTGATCGGCAAAGACCCTGAGGATTGTCTGCCTGATCGATTGAAACGCGGCTTCGGTGGCGGCATCCGGCGTAGCGTAACGCCAGGTCGCTTTTATCGCCGTCGAGAAAATACGATCTGTCGCTTCTGGCAGAGTCGTATAAGTATCTTTGATAAAACCAACAAAACCGGAACGTGTTGTCTTAAGAACGATCAGGTCTTCGACGCCGGATTCTACGGTTACCACATCTCTGTCCGCCGTTATCCTGGCAGTGTGCCGCTCACCGCTGCCTTTTACAAACGAATGGTCATGTTCGACACCGTCCAATTTCATCCGCTTCCAGGAATGTTCGGAAATGTCGATCGTTACTCGCGAAACCTGCTCGTTATTTGTCAGAAAATACGCTGCCAGACGCCGTCCGAAAGTTTCTGTTTCCTCGATCTCCCTCGTCTGTCCGGCGAGGGCATAGACAGTGTTCTTCATCGTATCCGTCGGCAAACATTTGCTGTTGTCACCGATGGTGTGAATGGTGTCAAAATCGCCTTCTAATGCGATGCTGAGAGTGAGATTTTGCAGTTCGTGGCGTTTGGCGTCGCGTGCGACTTTTACAAGCCGGACGCGAGCTTTGCCGTAATTATTCTGGACGATCCTAACAGACATATTTAACTTCCACGATAGGTCGAATAGCCAAACGGGCTCAGCAGCAGCGGCACATGATAGTGCTGAGTAGGTTCTTTCACAACAAAGCCGACAGTGATCAGCGGAAAGAAACACTCGATGCTTCGCATTGCAAAATAGGCACCGGTGTCAAAAACCAAGCGGTAGTGGCCGGGCAGAAATGCCTCAGTCGGCGACAACAGATCCTTCAAACGGCCATCAATATCAGTTATGCCGTCAGCGATCGCCTGCCAACCGGATGAGTGAGTTTTGCGTTCCAAAACGACAGGAATTCCGGCACCCGGTTTACCGGTTGTTGTATCAAGTATGTGTGTGGTGATAGCGCTCATTTTTCTAACAGTTTATTTAACCTTATCTCAGTGATCTTTCGTTGTTCTTCGGCGGCGATCTTTAGTTCGGTAGCGGCGGAATTGCCTAGACGGGCTTTGCAGATCGCGAGCATTTCGTCTGCGGATTTGCCTGTTGCACAAATTATGAATATAAACCCGAACTTATCTAGATACAAGCGGTTGGCCTCGGCAAGCTCTTTTTTGGTGGTTTCTGCTGCCGCATCCATGCCGGATTGCTCGCCCGATGACCATTTTGCCGCCTGTTCCTTCTGTTTCGGAGCAGCTTTTTTTGAGCCGATCTTGGGATGGGAGGCGAATGCCTCGAGATGATCCACCGTTGATAGCGAAAACCAAATGTCATCCGCAGTGGAATATAGATCTTCCAGCATCTTGAATGGCCGTGCCGCAGTCATCAGCCGTGCCCACTCGGTCGAGCCGCAGCAATCGAGAAATGCCGAGTTTGCCTCATCGTCAGACAAGTCATTCAGCCACGCCAGATTTTTGTAAATTTCTATCACTTTACAGCTATTTGGAACGGACGAGTAGGAGGCTAACAATGTTCGCTGGCCGCTGATTTCGTTCTGGGAGCGTTCCACCGCGTTCCACTCATGGGTGGAACGCTGGAATTGTTGCAATTACACAAGTTAAGTGCCCTGAAATGGCCGCGTTCCACGATTTTTGCAAAAAAATTGGCGGCACGGTGCCAAAGCTCGCTAATTGCTGTAATCATTAGCGTTATACTATTCCGCTTGTAAGCACAACAGCGATTTACCGTGGAACGCAACGATAGGTTTCACGTCCACATGCCACCCACCATCCATCTCTTTTTCAAAGACCTAGTAGAACGCAGATCAGTAGGCTATCCGGCCGTAAAGCCTCAAACGACTGACACCGCCGTCCGGAAAAATATTGAACCGAACATGGGTGATATCGCCTATTTCTGCTACATCCGATGCAAAAGCGTGCCGGGTATGTGCCTGCAACTTTGAGTTTGGCAGCAGATCACGCCATTCGATCTTACCGAGATCGCCGTCGTTTGATACTCCGCCTTCCAATGAGCCGCTTTCCGGATAATTTCCCTTGAAATGCGACGTGTCTATTTCGATACGAGTGATAGTGCCCTTAGTTCCAAGTTTGACTATGCACCAATCATGACCAGGCCCGCGACGCCGCTGTGATTCCCAGCCGTCGCTCATGTCCTGCGCAAGTCCGGGCATAATCAGGTTGTGCCGATGCCCGAAAAACATATCGCTTGCCAACGGCACGTCACCGCCGTTTTCGGCTGCGGCGAGGTCGATCTCGCTGTTCCGTTTCCTCAGGGCATCCCAATCAGGCAATACATTGCCGTGAACACGTAAACGTGCAACACCGCCGTCGGGGTAGATCTTAAATCGCAAATGAGTAACACGGTTTGCATGATCGACGGCGAATTTGTTTTGCGAGTCGCCTTTTAACTCTGAAAGCGGAAGAACTTCTGCCCATTGCGTTTTTGCATCGAGCAATTGATCAACGTTAGGGTGGCCGTCAACCGTGCAGGCTTCGAGCGAACAGTGCGAAGGATAGTTACCGCGAAAAAACGCAGTATCAACCACGACGCCTTTTATTTCACCAGGCATGCCCAAACGAATCACGCACCAGTCGTACTTTTCGTCTAATCGAGGCGAGCGCCGGCGACGCGTCTCCCAACCGTCCATCCATTTGCCGTCATCTGTGTAGAGGCCCTCTTTCCAAACGGGAGCAGACGGTTTGATGAGGTTGTCTTTCCGTGCAAAAAAATCGTCGTTGGCGTATAGAACGGCACCGCCGAGTTTTTCGGATGCGAGGTCTATGAGGTCTGTAAATTCCATATTAATCATGTCAAAAGTTGGCCAAGCCTCTGCTCATCAAATTTGCCATCTCTAAATACGCAGTTTCCGACAACGTATGTAGCTTCGATCTTGCCATAAAGCTGCATTCCTGAATAAGGCGTCAACTTGTGGCGATGCTGAATTATGTCAGGCACAACAGTGAACTCAGCTTCCGGATCCCAAATAATAATATCTGCGTCAAAACCGGCGGCGAGTTTACCCTTCCGCTTATCTAACCCTGCAAGTTTCGCAGGCTGAGTTGACATGAGCCGCGTCAGATCGGCGATGCCAAAGCCGCGTGCCTTTAGATTGGTCCACATCACAGGCAAACCAAACTGCAGAGCCGCGATTCCGCCCCATGCATCCATGAAATCGCCTGAATCCTGTAATTTCAACGCCGGCGTGCATGGACTATGATCGGAAACGATCATGTCGATCGTTCCATCGGCAATGGCTTCCCAAAGTTTCTCACGATTTTCTCGTTCGCGCACGGGCGGACAGCATTTGTAATGCGTCGCACCATCGGCGATCTCTTCGGCAGCGAATGTCAGATAATGAGGGCAAGTTTCAACCGTCAACGGCAAGCCTTCGGCTCGCGCTTCACGGAGCATCGGCAATGCATCCGACGACGAGTGATGCACGATATGAATGCGACAACCCGTTTCACGGGCCAAGCGGATCATCAACTCAATTGCTTTATTTTCGGCCTCGCGTGGACGGGAACGCAGAAAAGTGTCGTACTGACGTGGATCAAGGTCCGAGAGCGACGCCGCAACGGCATCTATAGGCCCTGCGACCTCTGCATGAACCAGCAGAACTGTATTTAGGCGAGCCAACTCAGGCATCCCGATCCGCAGATCGTCTTCGATGACATGCGGAAACTCATCGACACCGGAATGGATCAGAAAACACTTAAAACCGCGCACTCCGCGTTCGATCAACGGTGAAAGTTCATCCGTATTGCCCGGAACAACGCCGCCCCAAAATGCTACGTCGACCGTACACTTACCTTTTGCGGATGCAAGTTTTTCTTCAAACCCCGTAAGCGAAGTCGTGGGCGGAATACTGTTGAGCGGCATATCGACGATCGTCGTTACACCTCCGGCAGCAGCGGCCCGCGTTGCGGTTTCGTAGCCTTCCCATTCTGTGCGGCCTGGTTCGTTAACGTGGACGTGTGCATCGACATTGCCCGGCATCACAACCGAATTGCCGGCGTCAATTAAAGTAATGCCTGGCGGAACATCGTCCCATTCGCCTATCCGCGAGATCTTGCCGGCTGAGATATGAACGGTCGCAGGCCCGATCATCAACGGCGTAACGACTCGTCGGCTTCTGATTATCTGATCGGTCATTGTTTGAGTGCTAACACGAAAATTATAAATGCACCGACATTAGTCCACAAGAAGCAGTTAAGTGCGGTTTTGACTTGAGCCTTATTTTCGCGTAAAACTTTATCTGTTTCATAAAATCTAAATCTTCTTTTTTGGCGGCAAATTCACCGATTATGGCCTCAAATCTTGTTTCTATTCAGCGACGCGGTTTTGGACAAACGATGCGAAGGGACAATTGGTGGGTCTCTCCGTTGCTTACGTTCATCGGTCTTGGAGCATTTGTCGTCTATTCGACGTGGGCAGCCTTTCAGGGGGATCACTACACTGTTGCGGGCACAGGTTATCTTTCGCCATTCTATTCGCCTGAAATTTTTGGTGATTCGCCGCACGCATGGTTTGGTGCAAAGCCTGACTGGATACCGTCGTGGCTGCCCTTCTCACCCGCACTTTTGATACTGTGGGCACCTGGCGGATTTCGATTTACCTGTTATTACTATCGCGGAGCCTATTACAAAGCAATGTGGGCCGACCCGATAGCGTGTGCTGTCGGTGAGCCTAGGCACAACTATCGCGGTGAACGAAAATTCCCGCTAATAATTCAAAATATTCATCGTTATTTTCTTTACCTTGCTTTGGTGTTTTTATTGTTTCTTGCACATGACGCGTGGAAGGCTATGTGGTTTACCGGCGCGGACGGTAATGAACATTTTGGTATCGGTGTCGGAACCTTTGTTTTGACGGCAAATGTTATCTGTCTCGGACTCTATACAACCAGCTGCCATTCGCTGCGTCATTTGATCGGGGGAGCGTGGGACATACTGTCGAACAAACCAAAACAGAAAAAGGCTTACGACTGCGTAAGTAAATTGAACACGAGGCACATGTTGTTTGCGTGGATCAGCTTGTTTGTCGTCGGGTTTTCGGATGTTTATGTGCGTATGTGTTCGATGGGAATTTGGCACGACTTTAGATTTTTTTAAGAAGGATGCATAGGGGATACGGCCAGTGGCTGAGCTGATTTAATGACTGTTTACACAACATACGAACACGATGTTCTAGTCATCGGCGCAGGCGGTGCCGGATTACGCGCGGCGATCGAGGCTTCGGCGGCAGGCGTTTCGGTAGGTCTTGTTTGCAAATCGCTGCTTGGCAAAGCTCACACGGTCATGGCCGAGGGGGGAATGGCGGCGGCGATGGGCAACGTCGATGACCGTGACAATTGGAAAGTTCATTTTTCCGACACGATGCGCGGCGGTCAGTATATTAATAACTGGCGCATGGCTGAGTTGCATGCGAAAGAAGCACCTGATCGTGTTCGAGAACTCGAAGCATGGGGTGCGGTTTTTGATCGAACAAAGGATGGCAAAATATTGCAGCGGAATTTTGGCGGCCATCGTTATCCTCGCCTCGCTCACGTCGGCGACCGCACCGGCCTCGAACTAATCCGCACATTGCAGGATCACGGTATCCATCAGGGCATCGAGGTCTATATGGAGGTCACGGTCCTTTCATTATTAAAGGACAGCGGGCGTGTGGTTGGCTGCATCGCGTACGAACGCGAGCACGGACGTTTTCGCATATTCAAATGTAAAGCACTTGTTCTCGCAACCGGCGGGATCGGGCGAGCTTATAAGATCACGAGTAACAGTTGGGAGGGCACCGGTGATGGCCATGCCCTTGCCTACGAAGCCGGAGCCGAGCTGATCGATATGGAATTTATTCAATTCCATCCCACGGGAATGGTTTGGCCACCGAGCGTTCGCGGAATTCTTGTGACCGAGGGAGTTCGCGGGGAAGGCGGTATCTTAAAGAACAGTGAGGGCCGTCGATTTATGTTCGACGACATTCCGGACAACTATAAAGGCCAAACCGCGAGTGATCCGGAAGAAGGCTGGCGATATACTCAAGGCGACAAGTCAGCGAATCGTCCGCCTGAGTTGTTAACCCGCGATCATGTCGCGCGTTGTATTAATAGAGAGGTCAAGGCGGGACGCGGTTCGCCGCACGGGGGAGTTTTTCTTGACATTGCATGGATAAAAGAAAAGCTGCCCGACTCGGTCGAACACATAAAGAAAAAGCTGCCGTCGATGTATCACCAGTTCAAACAGCTTGCCAATCTCGACATCACGACGACGCCAATGGAGGTCGGTCCGACGACGCACTATGTCATGGGCGGAATTCGCGTGGATGCCGACACTCAGCAATCGACTGTTCCCGGATTATTTGCGGCAGGAGAATGCGCCGCCGGCATCAATGGAGCTAATCGATTAGGAGGCAATTCCCTCTCCGATCTCATCGTATTTGGGAAGCGGGCAGGCGAACATGCTGCGATCTTTGCAAAAGAGAATGGTCACGGGTCGATAAACGGCAAAGACATCGACCGTATTACCAGAGAAGCCCTTGAGCCGTTCGAGCGCGAGGGCGGCGAAAATCCGTATTTGATCCAGGAAGATCTGCAAAACCTCATGCAGGGTAATGTAGGCATCGTGCGTACACATGACGAGATCATAGAAGCTCTCAACGGGCTTGATGTGCTACGCAACCGTGCTGCCCGAACATTTGTGCCCGGCAACATCGATTTTAATCCGGGATGGCACACCGCACTCGATCTCCGCAATCTGCTCATAGTGAGTGAGGCGATCGCTCGATCAGCGCTCGACCGGCAAGAAAGCCGCGGCGGCCATTTTCGTGATGATTTTCCGGAAAAAGATCCGCAATATGCAAAATTCAATCACTCGATCAAAAAGGCGGACGATGGCGCTATGATGATCTCACAAATACCGATACCGGAAATGCCGGATTACCTTAAGCAAGTCATTGAGGAAATGGGTTAATAAAGGATGGGACCACAGACGAACACAGCTAAACACAAGTCAGAAGAAGAAGAATATCAGTATTCCCGTGGGTTCATCTGTGGTTAATTTCTATGCAAAAAGTTACATTCAGCATCAGGCGCGGTGATAGCAACAATATTCAGATGGTAGACTATCAGACCGAAGTCAGCGAAGGGATGGTCGTGCTTGATGCGGTCCATCAGATACAAGCCGAATCTGCTCCCGATCTTGCGTGCCGTTGGAATTGCAAAGCGGGCAAGTGTGGTTCATGCTCCGCTGAGATCAACGGCATGCCAAAACTGATGTGCATGACACGGCTCGATACGATTCCGCTAGACCAACCGGTGACCATCGAACCGATGCGAGCATTTCCACCGATCAAGGATCTCATCACTGATGTATCGTGGAACTACGAAGTCAAAAAGCGCATCAAAAAATTTAAGCCGCGCAAACCTGATGACGAAGATGGAACATGGCGAATGCAGCAGGAAGACATCGACCGTGTTCAGGAATTCCGCAAATGCATCGAGTGCTATTTGTGCCAAGATGTTTGTCACGTGCTTCGAGATCACGAAAAACATCAGGAATTTATCGGCCCGCGATTTTTAGTTTATTCAGCCGCTCTCGAAATGCATCCGCTCGACACAGAAGACCGGACTGAGGATCTGAAAGATCTTTTCGGTATCGGATATTGCAACATTACAAAGTGCTGCACCAAGGTTTGCCCCGAGAGCATTACGATCACCGACAATGCAATCATTCCTTTAAAAGAGCGCGTCGTCGATGAGCATTACGATCCGCTCAAAAAAATGATAAAGTTGTTTAGAAAGAAATGACGGAAAGCCGATTCCCGTCCTGTGCATTGATATGTTCGAACTAAAACCATTGCACTCAGAAGCGATTCCCGCCGCACTTGAGAAAGCCAATCGCTACCGTCTTCTTAATGAACCAGGTGCCGCCGAAAGCATCTATTTGGACGTTCTCGCGATCGACCCGGAAAACCAGGAAGCCCTTATAAACATTGTGCTTGCGATGAGTGACCGCTTCGGGAAAGACTATGCGATCGGCGACGCGCGTGTCACAGAATACCTAACACGGATCAACGGTGATTACGAGCGAATATACTACACCGGCATCATGTATGAGCGACGCGCCAAGGCGACGCTTGCAAGAGATGGAGTCGGCGCTTATGAACTCTTTCGTCAAGCAATGGATTGTTTTGAAAAAGCAGAAGCGACGCGACCTGCGGGCAACGATGATGCGATCCTCAGATGGAACGGATGCGCGCGAATCATCACCAGAAATAATCTGCAAGCGCGCGATATGGGAAATGATCTTTTAGAATAAAATTATCTTTTCTCAAAACAATTTCTTTTCAAAATTCTACTCACACAAAATCTCTCACCACTTTTCTTCAATTCACACGTCCAAAAATATTTTTCAAAATATGAAAAAAACAGTTGCGATATTTTTCATCGTGTGTAATATTCTATTCGTTGTTGTTTTTACTTCCCAAACTTTTCCAAATTACACAATTAGCTATTTGAAAAAAATGATTGCAAGTAGAGTTTGAGATCAGTCGGAATAGTCTGAAGATCTTTTCAACTTGAATGCAAAGAAGCGAATCAAAACTTCTTGATGATTTTTTTGTGAGTAGATCATTCGATGTAGTCATCGAAGATAGAAACTCACTTCATAAAAATTCTGTTCAAACAATTTTTGTTTTGAACCTGATACCGCCAAGGGCGGTTCATAATATTTCGTCACGAAGGGCTCATACAAAACGGAGCTCGATTGACAACAACGAGATGTACGCGACGGCCACAGCAAAAAATGGATTTGCACCGGTCGGCAAGAACGCACCAGCTGTCTTTATGACAAACGGTGCAATTAGACCATTAACCAAATTAACATCTGTTTAAAAAACAGGAGGATCAATATCAAATATGGCAGTTAAAGCAAAAAAACCGGCAGCTAAAAAGAAAGCAGCCCCTAAAAAGAAAGCCGCTCCGAAAAAAGCTGCAGCTAAGAAGCCGGCAGCCAAGAAACCGGCGGCTAAGAAACCAGCAGCTAAGAAGCCGGCGGCCAAGAAACCAGCGGCTAAGAAGCCAGCAGCTAAGAAGCCAGCCGCTAAAAAGCCGGCAGCTAAAAAGCCAGCCGCTAAGAAGCCGGCAGCTAAAAAGCCAGCAGCTAAGAAGCCAGCCGCAAAGAAGCCAGCCGCTAAAAAGCCGGCAGCTAAGAAGAAATAGGTTCGAAAATTTATTAATTGGAAATAGCCTGGACCTTAGTGTCCGGGCTATTTTTGTTTCTATGACTCGGACCAACCACTCGGCTCTCAATGGTTGCCAGTGACATCGTATTTGTGCGATATTCTGTTTTGAAATAATGCGCTTTTCATTCGACAGCGCAAGTTTTTTCTAGTTCAAACAGAAAGGAGAAAAACCAATGGCAGGAAAATTCGAATTAAAACAATCAAGCAACGGCAAATACCATTTTAATCTCAAGGCCGGAAACGGACAGATCATTCTCTCGAGTGAAATGTATGAATCCAAATCGTCGGCCGAGAATGGCATCGCTTCGGTGCAGAAAAATGCTGCGGATGATAATCGCTACGACCGCAAAGAATCCTCGAACGGAAAACCGTACTTTAATCTCACGGCGAGCAACGGTCAGATAATAGGTAAAAGTGAGATGTATGAGTCGGCAGCGGCGAGAGACAATGGAATAGAGTCGGTCAAGTCCAATGCTCCCGGTGCCGCAACTGTCGAAGCCTAAATTTTTTTGTAACGCTTTTTCTGAAATAGCCCTTGCTGTCAGCTTGGGCTATTCTTTTTCTAACTATGAAAAATGCTCGAACACGTCTCGGCATCGAACGTCTACTCGATGAAAAGAAAAACGTCATTACGGGAACTCGCGTAGGCCTGGTTTGTAATCAAGCATCTGTGCTGCCTGAAACATTTGCTCATGCGGCCGATGCTTTTGCGGCGCGTGGTGAATTTAAATTGACTACGCTTTTCGGGCCGCAGCACGGCATTCGCGGGGATGTTCAATACAACATGATCGAAACGCCGCACGTTCGAGATGAGCGGACGGGCATTATGGTTTACTCGCTCTACAGCGAAGTTCGTGAGCCAACCGAAGAAATGCTGCGAGACGTTGATATCATTGTCGTCGATCTGCAGGATGTTGGCTGTCGCATCTATACGTTCATCTATACATTGGCAAACTGCATGCGAGCCGCTGCAAAGTTTGGTAAACAAGTTGTCGTCTGCGACCGTCCAAATCCGATTAATGGAAACGCAGTAGAAGGCAACATCACGGAGCACGAGTTCAAATCGTTTGTCGGTCAATTTGAACTACCAACACGACACGGGATGACGATCGGCGAACTCGCAAAGATGTTCAATGAGCATTTCGGCATTGGCTGCGATCTTGAAGTCATCGACATGGAAGGATGGTCGCGTGAAATGTGGGGCGATGAGACAGGCTTGCCGTGGATACTGCCCTCACCAAATGTTCCAACGGTTGACACTTGTGTGGTATTTCCAGCTACCGTTCACATCGAAGGAACCGAGCTTAGCGAAGGACGTGGTACGACGTTGCCCTTTCACCTAAACGGAGCTCCGTTCATTGATCCACACGCTTGGGCGGCTGAGTTAGATAAATTTGGATTTGCGGGAGTTGCATTTCGCCCTGCATACTTCCGTCCTACATTTTGCGAGTTCGCCGGCGAAACCTGCGGCGGCGTCCAGCTCCACGTCACCGACCGCGAAGCGTTTACACCCGTCATCGTCGGCATCGCCATGGTCAAAACAATCTACGATATGTACCCCGACAAATTCCAATGGCGTCAAAATGCCTACGAATACGAATTCGATAAGAACCCGATTGACGTCGTTTGCGGCACGGACAAGATCAGGAAGCAGATCGAATCTAGCGTAGCGGTCGATGAGATCACCTCAAGTTGGATGAAAGGCTTAGATACATTCAAAGCAACAAGATCGAAATATTTCTTATATTGATCAGGCAAAGCTCAGTTAAATCCTACTTTCCCTCTCACCGAGTCAAAGAGTTTTTTTGAGTTATAGCCAATTCCATTTCTGAAAACGGTTTGGACCTTGCGGATATCGTGAATATCTTTTGACGGGTCGCCGTCAATAATCAAAAGATCGGCAGATTTGCCTGGCTCGATCGTTCCGACATTCTTTTCATATCCGAGGGCAATAGCGCCGTTTAGAGTAGCGATCTTTATTGCCTCGAGCGGCGTAAAGCCATCAGCCTCGACAAGCAACTCTATCGCCCGCCAAGTTCCAATGCTGGCAATTGTTCCGCCGTTACCCGTTGGGTCCGTTCCGACCGTAAGCAGGCCGCCCATGTCATAAAACATCTTTTCCATCTTTGTTGTGTTGGCAAAGCCCCTGTCGCTGTCCGACGGGCTTTTCGTGGATTTGATGCGTGCGAACAGCTTCAGATAAAAATCCCTTGTATCCGGCGAAAACATGCTCAAAAGATCGTCGGACGGTTGCGGCTGCATCGTGTTGAATCCCTCAAAAACGGCGAGCGTCGAATCTATACCGACCTTTTTATCGATCAGAAATTGCAGTAACGACTTTACGCTCTCACTTGTGACATCCAGTTCGGCCAGAGATCTAGGTGCCTCCCCGGCTGGCGGGCAGACATTTTCTTTTTTACCGGAAACGAAATCGGTACTTGCTTCAAAACCGTGCTCCAGAGTATCCATTCCCAATGCGGCAGCTTCGCGGTAAGTAACAGCACAAAGATGGCCGGTGATCTTCAAATGTCTTTTATGTGCCGCGTCGATGGCAGCTTTGAGAATCGGCTTATCCACGCCCATGTACGCCTTGAATGAAGTTGCACCCTGATCGGCCCAGTAGTTTACAAACGTTGTCGCTTCTTCAGGGCTGTTCAGTTCGTTCATCTGAGGAAACCCGGCATTTTTTCCTTCGATATACGGAGCAGTAAGTTCAATCGATGGCCCGGGCATTTTTCCTGAATCAATATCTTTCTTAATTCTGATGTCCGAATACGGCTCAATACTCCCGGCCGTGCGAATTGTCGTAGCGCCTCCGGCCAGATATAGCCTTGGAAACGTGAACGGCAATTGTTTCAGATGAGGATATCGTGGCGACAATGAATGAGCGGAGATATACATGTGCTCATGCAGCATCACAAGCCCCGGCATCACTGCCTTGCCGCCAACATCGATTATTTGAGCCCCTTTGGGGAGAACAGCCTTTGCATCATCGCCGACCCATTGAATTCGTCCGTCAGAAACAACAATTGTCTGATTGGACTTTGCCTGCCTGCCTTTCGCGTCGATCAGCAGAGCATTCGTCAGCACGATAATAGACGCGTCGTAATCGATAAACTTTCGCACTTCATCGCTAAATTTGATCTGAGAAAATGAAACCGAAACTAGCAAACACAGAACAAGAGTTAAAGAAAATAATTTTTTCATATTCCTTGATTTAGTTTGGTCTAACATATCCAACATGAAGCGGTTCGATCAGTTTTGCGAACGCGATCAGCCGCTTTTCCGAATTCATCGGCCCAACAATCTGAACCGCTATCGGAAGGCCTTCAGTATTCAATCCAAGCGGGACGGTCAGAGCCGGATGCCCGGTTGCGTTAAACACGACCGGATACAGGAAATTATCCCAGTAATCTACCTTGGCCCCGTCAACCGTTATGGGATGATGTTCTGGGTTGTGCTTTATGGCGACTGTTGTCGTAACCGGCAGGATCAATAGATCATATTTCATGAAGAAAGATTCCATCTGATCTCTCAGAGCATCGTGACGTTTTAGAATATCGTCGTACTTTGCCGGGTCGATGTCGGACATACGGTCATAAACCTCTGACATATCGATGCGATGATTGTCGACACTCTTGAAATCGCGAATAACTAACTGGCGAAATAACCACGGGACTTTTTCAAACATCGTATAGATCGCCAGCATTCTATGCATCGCTACCATCTTGTCGAAATCGGCGGGCTGGTCGTTTGCAACTGAAACATGATTAGACCTCAGAGCATCCGTCATCTGGTTTAGCTTGTCTTTAATGTCGTTGCCAACGATCATCTTGTCATTGCCGAACTTCCAGTCGTCAAGATAGGCGATCTTATAGTCTTTTAAGTCGGTCTTCGGTTCGAGCATTTTTGCTTTTTGCTCGGGCCACTTCGACATCATCGCGTTCCACGCGAGATCGATATCATCCACAGTTCTTGCCAGCGGTCCGGCGACCATCATTCGTCTATATTTTGGATTCCCAGGCTCGCCAGGGAATGAACCGAAATCCACCATGCTTCCGTCAGTGGTTTTGAGACCGTAAAGACCGCACAACGCGGCTGGTATTCGGATGCTCCCGCCGAAATCGCCACCCAACGCTATCGGTGAAGATCCGGACGCCACAGAAGCCGCGCCGCCGCCCGTGCTGCCGCCCGGTGTCCGCGTCAGGTCATAAGGATTGTTTGCCGTTGGATATATCTCACCAGAGGTTTGCACGTCAAATAGCATCTTAGGCACGTTCGTCGTTCCCAAGATAATCGCGCCTTCGCCAAGCAGTGCATCGACCACGCCCGCGTTTTTAGGAGCGACAAACCCCTGGAACATTTCGGCATTTACGGTATGCGGCTTGCCCTTTATGGCAAATTCTTCTTTGATGCTGACAGGGACGCCATGCAAAAGCCCAAGCGTCTCTCCGCGTGCCACTTTCTCATCGGCTTTTTTCGCCGCATCGAGAGCCTCCTCTTCAAATAACCAAACAAAAGCGTTCGTCTTGTAGTTATTGTTCTTGATGTAATTGATATGCTCCTGAACTATCTCGGTCGATGTTGCCTCATGTTTTTTTATCATGGATGCGAGCTCGGCCGCGGACTTGAAGATGAACTTACCGGCCACCGGAAAGTCAGTTGCCGGCTTGTTGAATAGCTCAGATTGGAGAACTGGTTTTTCGCCTATAGGTTTTGGGATCAGTGTATAGACATAAATACCAATGCCGATCGCGATAATGGTCAATACCCCGAGTCCGATCGCGGCCCACGTAACGATCTTCTTCGCTGTAGTCCTCATTTAGTGCTCCTTTCAATTACTAACAAAAAAATCATCCGCCGCTCACCGCATTAAAGATATAAAGTTCATTGGAACCCAGCTTTGTCTGAAGTCCGCTCAGTCTCTTTACATCCTCACTTCCGACAAAGATATTTACATGCTGACGGATCTCTCCTTGCTCATTTAGCACACGGTCGCGCAGGGCGACGTGCTGCTTCCAAAGTGAATCGAGAGCGTCGCCGACTGTTGAAAAATTGCCGGCCAATTGCAACTCGACCGCGCCACCTGTGTAGGCTTTGAGGTGGCCGCTGAGGTGAACAATAATTAACATTAAACTGTGTATGCCTTGACGCAGTATATCTCTGGCAGCGAGCCTTCGATCATTTTCCATGAATCGCCGTCATCGGTTGAGCCAAAGAGCTTGCCATTTTTTGTGCCAAAGAAAACGCTGTTGCCGACTGACGTGACAGCATCGCGAAGAATGACTTCGTAGGCATTCTTTTGCGGCAGGCCTTTTGCAAGCGGCTGCCATGAGTTACCTTCGTCACGGCTGCGATAGACACGGAGTTTGCCGTCGCATGTAAATCTTTTGGCATCTGCCTCGAGCGGGACGATAAAGACTGAAGCGCAGTCGGTAACCGTCAGACCGAATCCGAAATTGGACGGCAAGCCGTTCTCGATCTCCTGCCAAGTTACCGCACCGTCGCGGCTACGATAAACGCCGTGATGGTTTTGCAAAAAGAACGTGTTCTTTTTGCGAGGATGCCGTTCGATCTTATGAACGCATTGGCCGAATTCGGGATATTGATTCGGCATGAAATACGCCTTTACGCCTTTGTTGGTCGCCGCCCAAGTCGCGCCGCCGTCCGATGTTTGATAAACGCCTGCGGACGACACAGCGATCTTGATGTCATTGGGATTCCTTTTGTCGGTAACTATCGTGTGCAAGCAAAGGCCGCCAAAACCGGGATTCCAACTTTTACGATGCGGATGTTTCCAAAGCCCCGCATTCAGTTTCCAAGTTTCTCCACGATCATGCGACTCAAACAAGCCGCCCGGAGCAGTGCCGACATAAAGCGTGTCGTCTTTTGCCCCTGCCGCGATCTGCCAGATATTTTCCAGTGACTTTTTTGTGTTGACGGGCATTTTGATCCGGCGTTTTTCGGGTTGATCCCATGTCTTGCCCATGTCGGTGCTTTTGACAAGCTCGGCTCCGAAATGCCAGCTTGCGGGACCGGCCCACATTTCGTTGCGGCCCTTGCGTTGATCTAAGAAAGCAGAATAAACCGCAAGCCCGGCGAAATGCGGACCATCCATTTTCCATTGACCATTACCGCTGCGGCGTAAAATGAACAGCCCTTTTCCAGTTCCAACAAGAAGCAAGATTTCTTTACTTTTTCCGGCCATAACAAAACTCCCAGAATCTAGTCCTCTCTAGTTGAGGAAAACATTTGCCGCAGTGTAACTTTTGAATAATTTCGTGTCAGACCGTCAGATACCCTTCGCGTAGAAATCAGAAGCACATTTGAAAGCCGTGGTCTATTTCGTAATCGGCGTGGAATAAAGTTGATCGTTGCGGTCTGATTTGGTTGGATTGCAACTGTCTGCACTGGATTTGTTTCCACGTCCCATAGTTGCGGTTGTTGTTCGATAAGCACGCTATAGCTTTCCGGCACATTTCCACGATTCGTGATATTGAGCGAAAATGTTGTCCCGGCTGCAGAAGACACGGTAACGGTTTGTGAGAGCGGCGAAATCTCGACACCTGAGTTCGACTGAGCAATGACAAGGTCGTTTTGAATCTCCGGCCCCCAAACCTGTTTCCAGTTCGTCTCGTTACGAGCGAGATATAAGTTAAAGAATGCAGTAAGCAATCTGCGCGATTCGCCTAGCTGCTGGTCTCTCTGTATTGTTCCCGAATCACAGCCAAAACCGTTTACATCCTGAAATCCACAGTGCCAGCCGCCCTGAATTACCGGTAATAGCTTCGGCGTTGTCGCTGCGTTATACATCAATTGTCCGTTCGATGCGACCGGCACAATGGTATCCGAGCTTCCCGATATCAGCATCACCGGCGAGCTAACGGAGGGCATCGCGGCAGTCGCTGACGGATTCGTCTCAGCCGCGGCAAGGTTTGCAAGTGCCTTTATCCGAGGATCCTGTGCCGCTGCGAGGATGCTTGCACCGCCGCCCATCGAATGACCGCTTGCGCCAAACTGATTGACTGCAACCTGATTAAAAAGAACCGATGTCTGATTAGAATTTTGTTGCGTAAGGTAGTCGAGGCAAGTCCGCAGATCATTTGCGAAATTCTGATGACTGGGAAACAACCCGCTTTCCGAATCTGAAGCTATTACAAAATAGCCGTGTGTTGCCAAATGTTCGAGTGTTGACTGATATGTCGAAACCGCCTGAAAAAACCCATGGCCAAATGTTATTGCAGGGTAAGGTGCGCCGCTTCCGTCATACGCGGCATTCTGTCCCGTAGTCAATGCTGGATAATACAAACGGGCCGTAAAGGTCGTCGAATTTGCACGAGTAACGGTAACGCTGCGATAACCCGCTCGATAAGCACCCGGCTGCGACAAACTGTCGCCCTGAGCAAACGTTGCAAGTGAAAAACAAAGCGAACACAAAACCAGGAGAACGTACTGGCGTTTTGGTAAAGCCCAAATATTTGCGTGCTTTTCTCCCGTCATAGCCTAGCCTCACGAACTTGCGACTAACTAAAACCAGCTTTTTTTGCCGCCGAGTAAACTCCCGAGAACGCCGCGAACCAATTTCGTTCCGACGGAACGAGCAACACTTGTCGTTGCGGCACGAACGGCACTTTTTCCGATAGATTCCCACATGGTGTCAGGAGCTTTTGCTGCTGCACGTTCGGTCTTTGCGTCCGCTGCTGCTTGTTTTGCTGCTGCCTCCTGCTCTGCGGCGGCTTGCTGCTCGGCTACCTTGGCGTCGTGTTTTACCTTCAGCAATTCAAAAGCAGATTCGCGGTCGATGGCGGTTTCATAAACACCCGCGACAAGTGAATTTGCGATCAATGCGGATCGCTGTTCCGGCGTGATCGGCCCAATGTGTCCGACGGGAGGCACGACAAAAGCTCGATCAACGATTGTCGGCACGCCTTTTTCATCGAGTGTCGATATAAGAACTTCGCCGACTCCAAGCTCCGTGATAACTTTCTCGGTGTCAAGCTTGGGGTTTACGCGGAAGGACGTTGCAGCGGCTTTCACGCCTTTTTGTTCCTGAGGTGTATAGGCTCGAAGAGCATGCTGGACGCGATTGCCAAGCTGAGCAAGAACCTTTTCAGGAATATCGGCAGGATTTTGTGTGACAAAATAGACGCCGACACCTTTTGAGCGAATAAGCCTGACGACCTGTTCGACTTTTTCTATCAGCGATTGCGGCGCATCGTTAAAGAGCAAATGTGCCTCATCGAAGAAGAATACGAGCTTCGGTTTCTCAAGATCACCGGCTTCAGGTAATGATTCAAAAAGTTCCGACAACAGCCACAGCAGGAACGTCGAATACAGTTTCGGAGCCTGAACGAGTTGATCGGCGGCGAGCAGATTGAGCACACCCTTGCCGCCCGACGTCTGCATAAAATCATCGAGCTTGACTGCCGGTTCGCCAAAGAAAAGGTCGCCGCCCTGTTCATCTATCTGAAGAAGCCCTCGCTGTATCGCACCTATCGATGCCGTCGAAACATTTCCGTACTGCAGCGTCAATTGATCGGCGTTTTCGCCAACAGCCTGAATAAGTGATTGCAGGTCTTTAAGGTCGATCAGCAACAGACCATTGTCGTCGGCGTACTTAAATGCGATCGTGAGAACGCCTTCCTGCGTGTCATTGAGTTGCAGCAGCCGAGAGATAAGCAGCGGCCCCATTTCGCTGACGGTTGCACGCAAAGGATGTCCCTGCTTTCCAAAAACATCCCATACGGTTGCTGGAAACTGCTCAAATGTCGGTTCAATGCCCAGCAGTTTATTGCGGTCGTCAACCTTTGGGTTGCCGCCGCCGACCTGAGTGCAGCCGGTAAGGTCGCCCTTAATGTCGGCCATGAACACAGGTACGCCGCGAGTAGAAAACTGCTCTGCGAGGCGTTGCAAGGTCACGGTTTTGCCTGTGCCGGTTGCACCGGTGATGACGCCGTGGCGATTTGCCATCTGAGGCATGAGAAAAAGTCCATCATCCTTAGCGTCTTTTTTTGCTACTAAAATAGGTTCTGCCATATTTTTTGTCTGTTCTATCCTGATTTTTGTAATAACTGCTGTCTCGGGTGTCCCACTGTCCCCAAACCGGTTGGGACAGGCTAAATCATTGATTTTATTGACTTTTAGGCCAGGTGTCCCACTGTCCCACGAATTTTTTTGTCCCAAGTGTCCCAAACTGAATGGGACAGGCTAAATAATTGAAAATATTAGCGTTATGCCACCCTGTCCCAGTGTCCCACTGTCCCACTGGTTTTTTTTCATTAACACTTCTCATATTTCCAGTTTCGGCGTTTGCCCTCGGCAAGCCACTCGATAGTTGTTGCAACACGTTTGTCACGAGTGGCGTCGGTTTTTGCTTCGTCGACCCACTGAATATATTCCTTCCTGCAACTGTAAGGAAAGTTCTTAAAAGTCTCGGCCGCCAGCGCGTTTGTTTTAAGAGCCGCTTTCAGAATCGGGGGGACGACAAGTTCTTTACGCTCACTTGCCGGTTTTGTTTTGCTAACTTTGATTCCTGCGTCGTTCAGCTTCATCGCATCATGGATGAGCTTTTTGAAGATCTTGTTGCTTGGCAGGTCTTTAAGCGAAGTTATTCGGCCAAAACTGCCCATGGCGGTCTTTTCGGCAGGAAAGGCTGAGGCATCCAACAGCGACTGTTTCCAAAAGTTGAATGCACAATGCTCCTTAAACGCTGCCATCGAACACATCATTTCGCCTTTGTAGTCGAAATGCGGAAAGCTCCATTTTTTGGTCTCAACTACATCGGGACAGGCCGCGTGGACGAGTTCCCGAATATGGATCAGGATGGGTTTGGCAAAATCTTTCGATTTTTCGATATAGGCATCGACAAATGGATCGGTCGTCGGCATAAAAACTCCTTACAAAATGCTGTATTCAGGCATTATATACGATTTTCCTTTCGGATAACCAATTTTAAGCCTGACCATTTTTCATCGACGGCGCAGACCTTGATATCGACCAGTCCAAGCGGAAAAGCGGCCTCACGGACAGTGTCTTCGATGATCTCGGTCGGCAATTTAGCTGCTTTTTTATACCACGAGACCCAAATCGAGCCGTCTCGTTTTATCAGCCGGACACATTCGGCGAGGTTTTGGAAAAGTTCGTCGCGGCTGTTGGTGAATATATGTATCAAATCGAAAGTTGAGTGTTTCACCTTTACTGACGTGCAGGCTTGTGCATTATTGATCGTGACATTGTCCGGCAGCGGATCGAGAAGGTCCTGATAGTTTTCAGGGAGATTTACGCCGAGCATAATGAATCCTTCTTTGATACCCAATTTTTTTGCGAGCGGCGTTCCTGAATAACCGGCGGTCATGATCAGTCGCACCTCCATTGGCCGTTAATGCGTTTTGCAAATGCACCGTCTGTGCCCGCGACGCCTTGTGAGCAAACACCGGAATTACTTTTTCGGCAGTCTTTGCAGTAGAGAAAAGCTCCGTCCTCGGCTTTTGGCCTTGTTCCCACACCTGCAGCCCAAGCCTGTATTTCTTTGAACGTAATGTTTGGGTCAAACTGCAACAGCCCGTCACCGATGCGAACGTTGTAACCGAAAAAATTAGGACGGCCTTCGATGCGGTCGGAGCCTGTGTCTTCGCCAACCCTGCCCGTTTCAAACATTTTACGGCCGCCAGTTATTCCCGGGCTTGCGATAGTTCGTCCCTTTTCATCTGTACAGCGACCTTTGAGAACACTCGAATCATAACAATACCGGTCGGCGGTCGAGGTGATCGTTACGGAGGCTTCGGCGTCGATGGTATTCGCCTGATAAAAGTTTCCTGTTGAAGTGAAATTCAGCCGCCCGTTAAGGTCGATCTTGTCCCCAAATATACAGCCGATCACGTTGAGCAGCATCGATGATATAGAACCAGCCGGATCGGTGTAGATGCTTCGCTGTCCGCGTTCCGAAGCCGTTGAAATCAGCGTCACTGATTGAGCCGTATCGATATGGAGAAACGTTCCTCCTATCTGTGGCCCGTAATTGTATCCGCCTGCGTGAACCTGATCTATAAGCACCGCGCCTGCTTTCTTAATGCGAATGCCGTCGCCAGGAGCATTTGACGCAATGTACGCGAAAAATGAATTTTCGATCTTCCAGTCGGTGTCATAGCTGTCGATCCAGATGCCGGTTTTATTGTTTACAAACATGCAATGATCAACGCGGACATAGTCGAACTGCCATGCGTCGCAATACTGCGTTTT
>JBGARA010000126.1:0-5746 GCA_044230475.1 Pyrinomonadaceae bacterium
GGCTACCCCGCGGACGTCGTATGGCACGGTATCACGACGTATCACGTAAAAGAGGGTCTGGAAAACGATCTCACGCTCGATGAGCTTCGCAAATACTGGCTGCCGATCTCGCCGATGTCGTATATCGAACGCCTCGCCAAATTGCCCGCACGTCCGCAGCGATACATCTACACGCTTTACGATCTGAGCTTTCCGGTCAACCTTTCGCGCGACATAATGAAAGCCCTCCGCCAACACAAAATAAAACACAGCGAAGTCACGATCCCGTGCGGCCACTACACGCTCGGCGAAAAACCATGGGTGTATTACGATGCATTTAAGATGGTTTCGTTTTTGCGCAAGCATCTAAAATAGTCAGAATGATTCAGTAAGTCACGTCCCCATTTGCTGCAAACGAATAAGTTAATATCGCTTTTGCTTTGAGCGACTGTGCATTAATGAATGTAGGTGGAAACTTTGCCTTGATCGCCGACGTTTCGGCAGATTTTCGCAGCAACGGATGTCCTGAGAACGCTCGAGCAGAGATTACATTTCCAGATTCATTCATGACGACAAAAACATCCACCGAGCCCGAACAATGACATTCGAACGGAATAACCGGTTTAGGAATAGACTTGGCTTTTTTATTTACATTTCCAACATCTATGCATTTAGTTGGAGAAACGAAAGTGTAAACTATCAAACCATGCTGGGGCTTGCCGGGGACGATACGCCCAAATGTAGCTTGCTTTGCGGAAGTCAGCGCCGATTCATATAGCAATTCATCGCCACTTACAGCTTTGGCGGCGATTACCCTTCCATCGGAATCGAGAGAAACCTCGACTTCAACTTTGCCTTCTGCACAATAATTCTCAGCTTCGGGAGGATAAATCGGTTTCAGAAGAGATGTCGCAATACCATTGATAATTGGTAATTGTGGAATTTCGGTTTGTGCTGACGAGCTTGTTGAACAAACTACAAGGAAAAGGGAAATTAGTATGAATGTCTTTTTCATACGAATATTAGACACCATCCAACTTGGTTTGTTCTAGTCTTCATCAAAACAGTGCTAAAATTGGTCAGCTTTTTACATGAGCCCGATCGCCGAAAAACACAAAAGCACTGTTCACGAAGCGATAGAGCATTTGATCTCACGCGCTGACAATTCGCGTGGGCTGAAGGGCGTTGATATTGCGGCGCGGGTTGAGGCGACGCTTGAGAAATATTTGCTTGGCGATGACCCAAATGCGGCGCATGTTGACATCGTGACGTTTGTTCAAGAGATACGAGCCGACGATCTGTGCCTGATAGTCGCGTGCGAAAATGGCGACGAACGGGCTTGGGAAGACCTTGTTACGAACTTTGATTCGACAGTAAAGTCGGCTGCGCGAAAAATGTCGGCGAATAACGAAGACGCCGAGGACCTCGCGAGCTCGATCTGGGCCGAACTGTATGGTTTGCGGCAAGACGCTGACGGCAATAAGAAAAGCAAGCTTGCATATTATTCCGGCCGTGGTTCACTCGCAGGCTGGCTGCGTGCGGTCGTGTCACAGCTAGCGGTAGATCAATTTCGTAAGACCTCAAAATTTGTCCAGATCGAAGAAGACCGCGAGTTTGAAAACCTTGCGAGTGAAGCGGCGCACAGCAACAACAATCATCATGGCTCGCACAACGAAAACCCGGAAGACCTTTTGACAGAAAAACAAACTTCATCAGATGTGTCCGAAGCGTTGACCGCTGCCATTGCCGAACTCGATGCTGAGGACCGCTTGATACTCAAGCTATACTATTTTGACGACCTTAAATTAAAAGACATCGCCGCGACCTTCGGCTATCACGAAGCGACGGCCAGCCGAAAGCTCACTCGTATCCAAACCGACATACGAAAGAGCGTTGAAAAACAGCTTCGCACGCGGCACGGCTGGACCGACGGCGAGGTAAAAAGGCACCTTAGCGATACTGCGACAAGTCTCGGTATTAATCTCGAAACGATGTTTGCAGTGCTGACGTTTGCGGTGCTGGTGCAAGATTTCTGGACGTAATCGTTCAGTAAATGGTTACGAAGAGAATAGCCACAGAGATCACAGAGGACACAGAGAGAATGAAAGCTCAAATGGATATTGCTAAATCCCGCGACAAAGTAGATAACCGCTGTCGGGAAAATATGGTTTGTGGTTTTAAATATCTCAGTGATCTCTGTGTGCTCTGTGGCTAAATAAAGATGGAACTGGAATTCGACAAAGAGATCGACGCAATTCTGCGAAAAGCGCGGCCTAATAAAGGTGTGCTCGTTGGAGATGATCCGCCTGAGCCAAAAGAACCGCGTGATCAAAAGCGCCACGTTGATGCGGATGCCATCGCGGCTTTTGTCGAAAACGCTCTGCCCGATAAAGCGAAGCAGCTCTATATGGAGCACTTTGCCGATTGTGACCTGTGCCGAAAGCAGCTTGCGTTTGGGATGCAGATGCTGCCTAATCCAGTGGCGGAGATTAGTCTCGCGCCTGCGATTTCCGAAACAAAGCCTGAAACTGTGCCGTGGTATCAAAGCATTTTCCGCACGCCAAATATTGCCTTCACGATGGGAGCTCTCGTGCTCGCTTTCGGCGGAATTTTGGGCTACATAATATTGAACCAGCAGGAAGCGACGACCGAGGCGATGCTCACGCCGAAAGACAAAGTCGAGCAGGTTCGTAGTGCTGCTAATGTCGCAACTGAAAGCCAGGCAGCGATGCCAACTGCGTCGGAGGTGCCGTCAATCGTTGACAACGCGAATGCTTCGGCTGCTAATTCTGTCGCAATCGGCACGAGCTTAATGGGCAGCAGCGATGATGCGATCGCGACTGCAAAGTCCGGGCCAAATGCGATGTCAGCTCCGGCGGCAAATGCTGCTCCTGTTTCTCGTAGCGGACAATTTCAGGTCGATGGTGCTTCGGGCAGCGAAAATACTTTTATTGTTGACGGACAGGAAGCTGGCAATGCGCAGGCGGCCAAGAAACCTGCTGCCGCTTCTCAGCCTGTTACGACCGATTCGGCCGCATCGGGTGTAGCCACGGAACGCGACGAGAAAAAAGCGACTGCTGAAGCACTGAAAGAAGAACCAAAGGACGCTGACCTCGCAAAACGCAAAATGGATGATCGAGCCATACGGCGTGATGCAGCGCCGCCACCGGCAAAATCCGGTCCGATGCAAAACCGGTCGAATCAATCTAATGCCGGCCAGATGTCCGTTACGCGCACCGTCGGCGGCAAAACATTTTCTAACCGTGACGGTGCCTGGTACGACACAGCATATAACGGCCAGGCGACATTAAATTATCGGCGCGGCACGAGCGAATACAAAAAGCTCGACAGCGGTCTGCGCAACATTGCTGATACGCTCGGCGGAACGGTTGTCGTGGTGTGGAAGTCGAAGGCGTATCGCATTCAGTGACATTAGAAAATGTCGGGCAGAGCGTATACAGATTTTATCCGCAGATAACGCCGATAAACTCAAACTAGAATATTTTCTGATCTGCGTCATCCGTTTCATCTGCGGCAAAACATCTGTCACCAAACCATAATTCGCGTTAAAATAAAGGCATGAAAGCATGTGTGTTACTTTTGTGCATTCTGTGTCTTGCGGCTGTTTCTCATGCCCAGCCAACGTGGCAAGCCGGCCTCGATTCCAAAATTCGTTTTTATCAAACGACCGACTTCGGCATCGTTCTCACCGGAACCGAAAAGAGTCTCTATGCCATCGACGGCCAAACGGGTGAGCGCGTCTGGCGTCGTGATACAGGCAAGATAAACGAGACGGCCGTCACGCCCGTGCCGAATACTGATCTGATCTTATTTTCGCGTGATCTCGGCAGTAAGTCGCGGCTTGAGGCTGTCGATCTGCTTACAGGCGCGACGCTCTGGCAGAGCGAGAAAGTAAAAGGCGACGTGATGCAGCTTGCGGTCGATCCTGAGAGCGATCTGATCGCAGTCGTTCTCGTCAAAGATCCACGCGGCAAGTCGGACGACAATTTCAAACGCAAGCCTACGGTTCATGTTCTGCGGCTTTCGGACGGCGACGAGCTTTGGAAACGCGATCTCGATAACAGTATCGAGATGATGCCTTCCCGTTTTGGCGAAACCGGTGACATTGATTACACGCTCGATAATTATCGAGCGCCGCTGCTGCTCGACGGACGGCTGTTCCTGTTTTACGAAGGCTCGACATCGTATAACGCCCGCACCGGAAAAGAAAAGGAACGTGAAAAATTTAAGATCAACGAAGACGGCCTTGCGTTGACGGAAGCCGATCCTGTTTTTGACGAGATCCACGTTTATGTCTCCGGCAAAGGCAAAATTCGTGCGATAAACCGCCGCACGGGCAAACAGGATTGGGAAGCAAACGACCTCGGAATCAGCTCCGAGATGGCGATCGTCAACGACATTTTGTATGTGCGAACCGGCGGCCAATTTACGCAGCTCAAAAACGGCGAACCGAAAGAAAAAGGCCCATTTGGCGTTTCGGCGATCGACACTCGCAACGGCAAGACGCTGTGGCGTTACAAAGGCGCCGACAAAGGCCTGACCAATTTTGTTTTTGCCGATGTCAACACAATTTTGATCGCCGATAAAGACGATCTCATCACGCTCGATGCTCGAAGCGGAAAGCGTGTAGCCAAACGCGATCACAAGATCGACAAAGCCCAATTCGTTCTTGTAAACGAGGGTGGAAAGGCGGTTGTCGGCGGCAGAAATGAGATCGCGGCTTTCAATATTCATGACCCTAAAGCTGCTGAATTTTGGCGTGTTCGTCATACTGCTCCTGCACGAGGTGTTTTTCGCACGGTTGCGGGAATCGCGCTTCGGGCTGCCGCGCTTTACTTTCGTTACGGCGGAGTCGCGACATCTGCGATAAGTTTTACACGCACCGGTCTGAGTGTGGCGAACGCTGCAAATTCGTTTCGGTGGTCAGGCCTTAATTCCCGCTTTGGTTCGGTCGATCTTACAACGCTTGCCGGCAACTCCACACGCAATTATGCGATGCAGCGATTTTATGCGTATGGTTCGGTTGGCCGTTCCCCAGATCTTGCCAATCGATACGGCGGCATGCGAATGTCGAGGCCAAATTTTTCGCCGTCGCGAGGGAACGTTCAGGAAAGCATCTTTGACAGGCTCGATCCTGCGCGGCAGTTGGAGCGTTTTGGCGACTACCTTCTCCGCCGCAAACGCCTCGCCGAATTGCGCTCGAACTACATGTATTTCTACACCGACCTAGACAAACCGTTCGACAAAAAAGGCCTCGTCGGCGTGAATGTTCATACAGGAGAAGATGCGAGATACATTCTCTCGTCCGACCCCGACGCGTCGTTCGTAACGGACGAAACGGCGAACCTTCTCTATTCGGCAAACGGCAACAAACTGCAAGCATTTGACGTACTTAGCAGATAGAATGCTGAAGATCACGTAATTCAACGAAAGGTAGCGTCAAAACTTACTTCAACCTGCCCTCTTTCAGTCACTTCGAAGTTGCACTTATAGTGTGAATTTAAGATACGTGATATTCTATCCGTGCAACGGTGTATTCCGGTTGGCATTGATACTTGACAACCAAATTGTGGGAACGACCTTTCCTGACGGCAAATTCGTCAGAGCGTTCCACGGTGTATCGAAGCTTTTCCAGATGCCCGTTCCTGTAAATGCAATGTTTGCAGCAGTTAATGTGCCGCTGTGGCACAATGTGACTTTTTTTTGTAAATTTCGTGGAACGCTACCAAAAAAGTGTAGTTAACGT
>JBGARA010000030.1:0-11501 GCA_044230475.1 Pyrinomonadaceae bacterium
GAGACAAAGCTCCGCAACATGAACGACATCCTGCAAGGCAAGCTAGTCAAACGCGGTGTTTCACTCAAGGCTCTTGATTATCAAAAGATCGAACCCGCAGCTGGCGGCACTGTTCGCCAGGCAGTCAAGATACAACAGGGAATTCCGATCGAAAAGGCGAAAGAAGTAGTCAGATATATCAAAGATGAAAAGTTTAAGGTTCAGGCCTCGATACAGGGCGAAAGCGTTCGTGTGTCTGGTAAAGACCGTGACACGCTGCAAGATGTTATCGCAAAACTCAAAGCAAAAGACTTTGGGATCGATATGACATTTGATAATTACCGCTCGAATTAGCCGTATATCCAAAATATTTTATGCAGCAATTTGCGCAGGCAAAAAAGGATTCATCTCTTTCGATAGAGACGTACAAGATATTTGATCTTATTAGGACCGAGTTAGGGCTGGTAGAAAAAGAGTTCGAGCGGCAGGCTGGTTCCAACATTCAAGTCATTAATTATCTCGGCGAGTATCTCCGGCAATCGGGGGGCAAGCGCATCAGGCCCGCGCTTCTGATCTTATCGAATTACGCTGTCGGTGGAAATGCGAGTAATGATAACGTCATTCGACTTGCGACGGTGATGGAGATGCTGCACACCGCGACGCTTGTACATGATGACATCATTGATAACGCGGATGTTCGACGTGGACGTTCGTCTGTTAATGCTCGATTTGGCAATCAGACTGCAGTGTTGATGGGCGACTGGCTTTATATGTCGGCTTTTGAAACTACCGTCCAAGAACGCTCACTTGAGATCATCGATATCTTGACTCAGCTTACAAGAAAGATGACTGAGGGCGAGTTGATACAGTTGACGACGATCGGACGGCTTGATATTTCAGAAGCAGAATATTTTGACATTCTCAAACGAAAAACTGCTTATCTTTTTTCGGCCTGCTGCGAGGTTGGGGCGATCCTCGGCGGCGCAGATAAATCCGAGCAAGACGCGATGCGTGATTATGGTATGAATCTCGGTATCGCCTTTCAGTTAGCCGACGATATTCTCGATGTGACGTCGGATGACAGCAACCTTGGCAAAGCCGCGGGTTCGGACCTGCTTGAAGGAAAGCTAACATTGCCGTTCATTTCATTGCTCCAAAAAGAACCCTCCATTCAGCCGGAACTCGAGAGGATAATGCTTGACGGCGACTATTTAGAACTTTCTCGAGACGATCTTAAACAGAAACTTAATTCGTACGGCATACTTCATGAGATAGACGAGTCGGCAAAAGGTTATTCCTTGCGGGCAAGAAAAAGTATTGATGTTTTGGCAGAAACAGAGTATCGTTCTTGTTTAGAGGCCATCTTAAGCTTTGTCATAAACCGCAAAGCATAATCTACTGGCCCTGCTTAACCTTAATATCTACAGTATGTTAGACGAAACTCTTATAGCAACACTTGAGCAAACTTTGCGAAAAACACGTGATGCTCAAAATCGCCTGATGGCTCAACTCCGTGAGAAAGAATCCGAAGTCGATAACCTTAGGATCGAGGTAGGAGCTCTCGAAAACAGTGCGGCGCAGACCGAAAAAGCAATCGACAGCCTGCTAGTTGCGACCCGGGCCGGCAAGAAACCGACCAATTTCAGGATCGTCGATGATGAAAATGAAGAAGAGACGCCCGTTGTTAGGCGGCTCGATCGGCAGCCAAACAGTCAGGATCTTCTCAATCAACACTATCGTCGCGAGAGTTCGATCGCTTATTTTAACCAAACCCGTAGCGGCGGGCCGCCGCCTATCCATTCGGGATATGAGCCGCTGAGCAATCGTTTCAACGACAGAACCATAACGCAGGCCTGTACCTTGCTGCTTCGCGAGGCCGGCACGCCGTTGCATGTTAATGAGCTTTACAATCTTCTGACTGCGGGCGGCATGAAATTTAAGGGAAACAACCCCACCATCTCGATAGCTGTTTCACTAAATAGGAACCGCCGGTTTAGAAAGGTCGACCCCGGGACTTTTGACCTGGTATTTCGCGAAGCTCATCAGAAAGCATCCTGAAACAGCTCCAGTATTTACAGTTTATGAATATCGCCCGTAATAATTTGCTTATCGGGCGATTTTTGTTTGCTTTTTCGTCGGGAAAGGCGTAAAAATGAGTGTTATGTCCGGCTCATGTTTTATCTGAGGAGTATCTATGTCAAATACCTGCCAACGCTTGCGTTCCAAACTGTTGCTATTTTCTTTCGTTATTTCCGTCGTAGCTATTCTCGGGTCGGATGCTAGCGCTTTACCTGTTCGGCTTCGTGGTGAGCTTGCTCCGCCGTGTACGAGTACGCAGGGAGCCAACTTTAAATACGCCGATCTTTTCGCCGACGGCAACATTGCGGTTCAGGGGAGCTATGGTTGCACCGGGGCTTTCATTTACGATATTTCGAACCCTGACCATCCTGTTTTAGCGTCATGGTACAATCCTGGGAATAATCGACAGTTCCTTGAGGCCATTGTCATTGGAAACCGCGGATATTTCGGCAGCGGAAATGGTGGGGGTGTGCATATTGTTGACCTAACCAATCCTGCCAGCCCGGTGTTATTGGGTACGGTTGATTCGACACATGGCAATGCTCATAACTCGATCCATGAAATGGTTGTATTTAACCAGAATGGCGGAACATTTCTTATTGAGAATTACAACAGTCTTTCGAACACAAAGATCCTCAAAATAATCAATGTCACCAATCCTGCAGCTCCTGTATTTGTGCGTGATCTAACGCCAACGGAACCGCAGTGGGTTCATGCAATGGTTGTGAGAGGAAACAGGCTTTTCACATCCGGTTGGGGAAACAGCACCAATCGTGGCAGGACTGAAATATACGACATCTCAAACATTACTACACAGACTCCAACGCTGCTTGGATTTATTGCTGACCAGACCTCTGTAACGGCGGGAAATAACATGCACAGTGCATGGCCAAGTGATGACGGCAACTGGCTCTACAGCTGCCGCGAAGTCACGTCCAGCAACGGACCGACACCCGGCGACCTGAGAGTCTACGACATTAGTAACCCCGCTGCTCCGGTGCTTGTGAACAGTATCGGAATGACGGCTTTGGGACTAAATGCCGTGACGCCGCACAACCCTGTAGTGAATGGAGATTTTCTTTACATTTCATGGTACCAGGCAGGATTGCAGGTTTTTAATATCAGTAACCGGGCGAATCCGATCCGAATCGGCCAATACGATACATTCGCCGGAGCGTTTGCTCCACCAGCGAAGGAGCAGGAGGCACTTGCTAATGCCGAACCATGGGATCTGATCTGCGGAGCAGATTTCAGGAGCAGTTCACTTCCGACGACATACGACGGAGCGTGGGCGGTTTATCCTTACCTCGGTATGGACAAGATACTTATTGGTGATCTTACACGAGGCTTGATCGTCGTTGACACAAGATTGATCAGTTCGCCAACGCGATACAACGCAGCTGCTCCTGATGGACGCGGAACAAATGCAACTGTGTTTACTCCCGCGATGGGCGAATGGCAGATGATCGATGATTCAAAGATGAATCAGGCTAATTTCCGCCGTCCTGGAGACATCGTAGTTACCTCAGATTACGACGGCGATGATACGGCCGATTTTGCAGTATTTCGACCGGCGACAGGTACATGGTTCATCCAGGAAAGCACAGGGGGCCTTACGTCGCTTCGATTTGGGATGAATGGCGACGTTCCTGTTCAAGGCGATTACGACGGTGACGGAAAGACCGACATTGCAGTTTGGCGGCCCTCGACAGGCACGTGGTACGTTCAGCAGAGTGTGTCGGGCTTCAAGGCTCAGCAATGGGGCGTTGCAGGCGATAAGCCGATCACAGGCGATTATGACGGAGACGGTAGAACGGATATCGCTATCTGGCGGCCTTCGACCGGCATGTGGTGCGTACTTCCGAGCACAGCGGCCATTCCTGTTTATCAAATCTTTGGCCAGAACGGCGACCGTCCGTTGAACGTAGATTTCGACGCTAACGGCGTTTCGGATTTTGCTGTTTACAGGCCTTCAAATGGGACATGGTACATGCTCGATGGTTCGACGCGAAATGTCACATCCTATAATTTTGGCTCTGCCGAGGATATGCCGGTTCCGGCGGATTATGACGGAGACGGAAAGTACGATGTTGCAGTTTTCCGTCCGAGCACGAATTTGCTGTATGGTGTTAACAGTGCTGACGGCGCTGCTTTCTCGCAGGCAGTGAACAGGGTTGACACGCAAAGTACCCGGACGCGTTCGTCGATCCAGTAGTCCTGAGGTCAAAAACAAAAAGTAAAAAGGCAAAAGTGCAGCACTTTTGCCTTTTGTTTTTGCAATTTTGGTAGGCCGAGCAGGGATCGAACCTGCGACCCACGGATTAAGAGTCCGTTGCTCTACCGACTGAGCTATCGACCCAAAAGCAAAGAGAATTATAACAAACCAGATTTCTGACGCAAAAGGACGAATACAAAAGACGGAAAAATCCTTCTTTGCATCTTTCCTATTTTGTGTTGACAATATTTAACAACGATGCGTGAATGCCCCAAATGCGAGCTTTGTTTTCCGGACGAGGTTGTCGTGTGCCCGATCGACGAGATGCAGACGCGGTTGTCTTTGCCCGGACCGCAGGTAATTGCCGGACGGTATTTGCTTGAAAGCAGGCTCGGTCGCGGAGCGATGGGCCAGGTTTATCTTGCGAAAGATAATAAGTTCGCGACAAAAAAACTTGCGGTCAAAACGGTCCGGCAAGACATACTCTCTAGCGATAACCTGCAAGAAGGCGAGGCCATTGCCCGCTTCGAGCGCGAGGCGCAGGCTGCCGCTTCTATCCAGCATCCTAACACGGTTAGTGTGACTGATTTCGGCGAAACGCCGGACGGCATATTCTATCTTGTGATGGAGTATGTTGAGGGCGAGACGTTGCATAAATTGCTTCGCCGCGAAGGCACTTTGTCGGTCAAACGCGCGGTTCGTTTATTAAGGCAGATCGCGGACGGCGTCGATGCGGCACACGATCTTGGCATTTTGCATCGCGATCTCAAGCCGGCAAATATCTTCATCATGCAAAAAGGCAAGGGCGGCGACGGCTTCGTAAAAGTCGGCGATTTTGGCCTTGCAAAAATAGTCAGCCAGACTGTAACCGATATTTCTTCCAATGCGACTCCTTCGTCACGTGGTATCATCGGCACGCCGGAGTTCATGTCGCCCGAACAAATGCAGCCGGAAATGGGTGTCGATGTTCGCGCAGATCTTTACGCATTGGGGACTATCGCCTATCTGATGCTCGGCGGCAAGACACCTTTCACCGGCGACATGATGCAGCTCATCATGCAAAAGGTGATGCAAAAACCGCCGCCGCTCTCATCCATTCGTTCGGACATTCCTGCACAGGTCGATCGCGTAATTATGAAGGCCCTCGAGATCGAACCTTCGCTGCGTCCATCGTCTGTTTCGGAGTGGATCGGCGAACTGGAAACTGCTGCCGAGAACATGGACGAGAGCAAACCGTCCGGCGGATCGCGGCTAGTTGTGATGGCGCCGGTCGGTGCCGAGGTTTACGTCAACGATGAGCGAAAGGGAAGCGTCGGCAGTTCGGGCCGCGTGATCCTTGCTGACATTCCGGCCGGCCAGCACATCCTTCGTGTCTCAAAACCGGGCGAGCACGACGATGAGCGTGTTATCGAAATTCGTCCCGGTGCAGAAGAACAAGTCATACAAGCTCAGCTAAGAACAAGGCACGGCAGCCAGCCTTCCTCGTCGCAGGGCAGCAGTGGCGGAGCGATCCATTCCAGCGTAATGCCCGGCATCGTCGCCTGCTCAAACTGCGGCTCACGTTTTGCCGAGGGCGTGCGTTTTTGCGGACGCTGCGGCAGCGGTTCATTTTCTATGATCAGTCCCGGTGAGTCCGCGTCGACTTATCCGTGCCCGCGGTGTTCGTCACCATTACCGCTCAATTCACGCTTCTGCGGACGATGCGGCTTGAACATCACACTACCGACTCAACAGCATACGAGTTCGCCGCCCTCGTTTGGGCAGCCATCCCAAGCAGCGCAGGTGACCCGCGTTTGCACACGCTGCGGCGGGACATATCCCCCTCATATAAAATTCTGTGGACGTTGTGGGTTGACGTTAAGATAAAGCATCTCGGGAATTATTCACCACAAAGACACGAAGGTCACGAAGGAAGTCATCTGTAATTTACTTTCTGTTCCTTTTGACGTTGTGGTGAATTTGTCTCTCTGAATGTGGTTTCCTTGCGAAAAGTCGCGTTTAACGAAACGAAAAAGTATAATATTTTCGTTCTGCACTTGCCTTTTTTGGACGGGAAAACTCTATGAAAATTTGTCCTCGATGCCAGAAAACCTACGCCGACGATAACCTTAATTTCTGCCTTGAGGATGGCTCGATGCTTGCTGCGGCACCATCCGCGCAGATATTGCCGGATACACTGGTAATGAACGAGCCGCGTGTCACGCAGCCGCAGCCTCCACCGAGCACAAGCACCGCCCCGCCAAATTGGCAGCAGCCTCAGCAGTATTCGATGCAGCCGCCAAAAAGATCATCGAAGACCTGGCTGTGGGTTGTCGGAATACTTGGCGTATTAATTTTGTTATGCGGCGGAGGATTTGTTGGATTCTTATTCTGGGCCGCTTCTCAGGCGGACAAGACGGCAAGCACTGCTTTCAACATTAATAAACTTGTCTCGCCGACGCCCTCTACAAAAAAATCGGCTTCAAATACATCGACTACGACAACAACGGAAACCCCAACAACTACTTCGAGCCGCAGCGAAGTTACGACTGTCGATCTTAGCAAGTTCACCCAGCAATTCTCTGTATTTGGAACTACGGAAATGCAAGGCGATGAGCTGATCATGGGAGCCTTGACCAGAGGATATTACTTTGTCGTTGTTGCAGCCAACGAAGATGAAGAAGATAGTGAACAAGCAGTCGCTCTCGATAAATATAAGACAGAAAACGCGGACACGCGAGTTACTGTTCGCAACATCAATGATGCAAATTCAAGGTTGGGTTACGGGCTGGTGTTTCACAGTAAACCAAAACCGCTGCAACAGGACTACGCATTTTTGATCGACGCAAAGCGAAAGAAATACCGGATAGTTCATCATTCGCCTCAAAAAGAGGATGATGTCAAAAGTTGGACATCTTCAACCGCGATCAAAGGCGGCACGGACGAAAACACGCTTGAGGTTCATGATCTGCCGGACAAGATCGAGCTGTATATTAATGGCACGCTAGTCACAACGATCCAGAATGTTTACGGGTTTTCGGGCGGGGTTGTCGGGATATATTCAGGTGACGGCATAAAGGTTGCCTTTAAGGACCTTGAGATCCGCCGATAGGCGTTCATCCTATGAAGCAATGTCCGCGATGCCAGCGCAATTACGACGACGACCAGCTTAACTTTTGTCTGGACGACGGCGAGATGTTGATTTTGATGGCAAGGCCGCAGACTCGCTATGCGGACGCTCAGCCGCCGACAGTTTTACTTGATCAATCGCGGGTAACGAATCCCTCGAACTGGCCTGCTTCGCCACCCGCACAATGGCAGCAGGCTGCGATGCAGCAAACGCCACAGCAATATCTCGTCAATCGCTCGCCAGATCAAACACTCGCAGTTGTTTCGCTGTGCTTTGGTATCGCCAGCATCACTGTTGGCTGGTGCTGTTCGTCGGGAATTTTGTTTTCACTGGTCGCTCTGATAACTGGATTTATGGCACTTTCCAAGTTGAAGAAAGACCCGCAGCGGTACGGCGGCCGTGGAATGGCAATCGGAGGCATTGTTACCGGAATAATTTATTTTGCCGTGATTGCCTTGTTTATTTTGATTTACGGCCTTGCGATAATCGGCAGCGGACTTAGTTCGTTAAACTAATGCGCGTTACATTACATGTTGTCGCGGGGCCCCAAACCGGACGTGATTTTACATTCGATCAGCACGACACTTTTATGATCGGGCGGAGCGAAGACGCGCAGTTTTGCCTGCCGCAGGACAGATTTTTTTCTCGCCACCATTGCCTCATCGAGATCGCTCCGCCGCAGGCATTTTTGCGTGACCTCAGCTCGACGAACGGCACTTTCGTCAATGGAATGCGTGTCGAATCTGTATATTTGAAAAGTGGCGACAAAATTCAAGGCGGTGAGACCGTGCTGGAGGTTGAGGTTTCGAGTGGTGAAATGCCAGCCGATAGAGAGAAACTCATCAGCACACAGCTTTCCATGGTGCCTGTCGAGTGTCTCAACTGTCGAGCACGTTCGGCTTTTGAGGCTGATGATCCCCACGCTAAACTTTCTTACATTTGTGACGATTGCCGCGAAGAGTTAAAGAACAATCCGCAGCCGGTTCCGAATTATCAGATGATCCGCGTGATCGGCCAAGGCGGTATGGGCAGCGTGATACTTGCCCGCTCGGAGATCAGCGGCGATGTTGTTGCGATCAAAACGCTTTTACCTGAAGTTGCCGTCAGTGAACAGTCTCTAAAGCGTTTCCTGCGCGAGATCGAGGTTGCGGCCTCGCTTCAGCATCCGAACATCGTCCGATATATCGAGCACGGTAAACACAACGGCCTCGTTTATCTTGTCACCGAATTTGTAACCGGCATGGACGCCTCGCGTCTGGCGAAAACACGTGGCGGAAAGCTTGGTTACAGAGAAGTTGTGAGGATCATTGAGCAGACGCTTGCCGCTCTCGATTTTGCGCACAAGCAGGGTTTTGTTCATCGTGACATTAAGGAACAAAATATTCTCGTCAATGGTGATTATCCAAACAGCACCGCTAAGCTCACAGATTTTGGCCTGTCGAAAAGTTTTAAGGAAACCGGAATGAGCGGGGTAACGATGGTTGGCGATGTCGCCGGAACTATCGCTTACATGCCGCCCGAGCAGGTTCGCGATTTCAAGGAGGTAAAGCCTCCGTCCGACATTTATGCGATGGGAATGACAGCTTATGCTCTATTGACAAACTCAAATGCCCTCGACATAAATCCAAAGGCGGGGATCGCAGAAACTGTAAAAGCGATCTTTGAAAAGCCGATCGTTCCATTAAAGGATAGAGTCCCTGATATACCTGTAAAACTTGCCTCCGTGATCGAAACTGCGTTGGCTAAGCACGTCGAGAATCGTTGGCGGACCGCCGGTGCAATGCGTGAAGCTCTTTTATCAGCGGCATCGGATAATTGAAGCTGTCGCTAAGACGCTGCGGATATTTCTTTTTTGTTAAGAATCGAATTTATCAACCCACCGATCATCAGCACCAAAGCTGTCAGATAGAGCCACAACATCATGATTATTACTGCTCCGAGCGAACCATAAGCTCTATCGTAAGAATTAAAGTAGCCAATATAGAGACGGAAAGCGGTCGTGAGCATTATCCACAAAATTATCGCGACGATCGATCCTGCTGTTATCCAGGTCCACTGAAATTTCTTGAAATTGGGTAGCAGATTGTAGATGATCTCACACACAAAAAGCATCAGTAGGAGAATAGATATCCACTGAATTGTGACCAGGATAAAAGGTGAAGTCACCTCGACTCGGATTTTCTCCAGGAGATATTGTACAAGCTGCCATCCGTAGAAAACTGCGGCTAAAACTGTAGTTGCGAGTATTGAAAAAATGAAAGTGAGGACGATGGATTGCAGCTTTGTCCGCCACCAATAACGAGTTTCTTTGATTTGATAGATATCATTCAATGCGCTGCGTATCGCATCGACGCCTGCCGATGCCGACCACAATGTGATCAGCAGACCAAGAGTTGCCTTGCCGCCGGAGCTGTTTGTGACAATTTCGTCTACCGTGTTCTTGACCAACTCAAAAACGGCGGCAGGCATTATCCTGTGCAGATAAACAAAGAGCTCATTTTTCAACCCGTCGGAAGAAACAAGAATGAGTCCGAACAAGCTGACCAGAAAATAAAGAAGCGGAAATAAAGCGAACGAGAAATAAAAGGCGACTTGAGCCGAATGACTGAAAATATCGGCGTCGAATGACCTTTCATAAAGCCGGACAAAGAATTCTTTCCAGGTTAATCCGTTGCTCAGCTTCATGATCTTCATCCTGCCGCGATCGATATTCGTGGAACTCGTGGTGAGATTCCGCAGGTTATCTCGTAACCGATAGTTCCAAGCTCCCGTGCGAGGTCAGACGCTTTAATCGCGTGATCCTTACCACCGCCGATTAGAAATACCTCATCGCCAACGGCAACATTGGAAATATCGGTTACATCCAGTAGCGTCCAGTCCATCGAGATTCGTCCGGCTACCGGAACGATATTACCGTTTACATAAACTTTCCCGAGATTTGAAAGCCCACGGGGATAGCCGTCGGCATAACCGATCGGTACAAGAGCGATCACGGAATCGCGGCTTGTCTTAAATGTGCGACCATAGCCGAGAGTTTCGCCTATCGGCACTTTACGCAGGTACGCGATGCGGGAACTTAGCGATAGGACGGGCATTAGGTCCGGCTTCGAAGTTTCCTTTGGCAGTATGTCATCTATCAAACCGTATAAAGCGCCGCCGAGTCGCACCATGTTTCGACGGGATTCAGGGTGAGCGATTGCACCGGGAGAATTTGCAAGATCGAATAATTCAGGTTTGTGACCCGCAGCAATAAAGGCTTCGCAAGCGGTTTCAAAACGCTCGATCTGTAGAGAGGTGAATTCGTTTTCGTTCGGGTCTTCGGCAGAAGCAAAATGTGTCAACATGCCGGTGACGTTTAGTTCTTTAACATCTTTTATCTCTTTTGCAAATCCAGCTGCGTCGAGATAATTTACTCCGACACGGCCCATGCCTGTGTCGATCTTGACGTGAATGTCGATGCTTTGTTTACGCTCAACAGCGAACCGACTGAGAGTTTGTGCGATCTCGATGTCGAAGACTACCGGCGTCAAATCATATTCGAATAACAGCTTTTCCTGTCCCGGCCAAAATGATCCGAGGCAAAGGATCGGAGATTTAACACCGGCGTGCCTGATTTCAACGCCTTCCTCCGGGATCGCAACGCCGAACCAATCAACGCCTTCCTTTTCCAGACGAACGGCACACGCCGCGGCACCATGTCCGTAGCCATCAGCCTTGACGACGGCCATGATCTTTACATCGTCACCGATGAACTGTTTTGACGAATGAAAATTAAATGCGAGTGCGTCGAGATCGATATATGCTTGAGTCGGACGCTTTTCGGTTTGCCGGGTCATTGTGCCGCTATTACAAAGGAATGTTGCCGTGTTTTTTCGGCGGGTTCGAATCACGTTTGTTCTGGAGCAGTGACAGGGCACGAATAAGTTTTGGCCGCGTGTATTTTGGTTCGATAACTTCGTCAACAAATCCGCGTTCCGCAGCAACGTATGGATTCGCAAATTTTTCATTAAATTCGTTGACGATGCGTTGACGATTTTCTTCAGGATTTGTTGTATCTAGTAATTCCTTTCTGTAAAGAATCCCAACTGCTCCTTCTGCTCCCATCACGGCGATCTCGGC
>JBGARA010000030.1:11523-40308 GCA_044230475.1 Pyrinomonadaceae bacterium
GTGATCACGGTGATCTTTGGCACAGTTGCCTCGGCAAAAGCATACAGTAATTTTGCACCGTGGCGGATAATGCCCTGATGTTCCTGATTTACGCCGGGAAGGAAACCGGGAACATCCTCAAACGTAATTAGAGGAATATCAAAGCAATCGCAAAACCGTACAAAACGAGCTGCTTTAACCGATGCGTCGATATCGAGAACGCCCGCTAGAAAAGCCGGTTGGTTCGCAACTATGCCCACAGAATATCCCCCAAGCCGTGCGAAGCCGATTACGATATTCGGAGCGTAATGTTCCTGAACCTCAAAGAAATAACCCTCATCGACAACATTGTGAATGATATCGCGAATATCGTATGGCTGAGTCGGGGCTTCGGGGACGATCGTATTCAGCTTTTCGTCTGCGCGGTCGCTCGGATCACTGGTTGCGACAAACGGCGGATCGTCCATGTTGTTCGATGGGACGAATGACAACAATTCGCGCGTTAGACGCAACGCATGTTCGTCAGAATCAGCAGCAAAATGAGCGACGCCCGATTTAGCGTTGTGTGTCATCGCTCCGCCAAGCTCGTCTTTCGTTACATCTTCGTGGGTGACGGTTTTGATCACATCTGGCCCGGTGATGAACATATACGAAGTGTCCTTCACCATCACGTTAAAATCTGTGATCGCCGGTGAATAAACCGCTCCGCCTGCACAGGGGCCGAGTATGCAGCTTATCTGCGGAATGACGCCGCTTGCGAGCGTGTTTCGAAGAAAAATGTCAGCATATCCGCCCAACGAAACAACACCTTCTTGAATGCGAGCTCCGCCTGAATCATTCAGCCCGATCACAGGGGCACCAGTCTTCATCGCCATGTCCATGATCTTGCATATCTTTTCAGCGTGAGTTTCCGAAAGTGAGCCCCCAAAAACAGTGAAATCCTGAGCAAAAACAAATACCGGACGTCCATCAACCAGACCATGTCCTGTAACAACACCGTCGCTGGGAAATCGCTGTTCGGCCAGGCCAAAATCGGTTGAACGATGGACAACAAATTTATCAAATTCTTCAAAACTGCCTTCGTCGAGGAAAAACTCGATCCTTTCTCGGGCAGTCATTTTGCCGCCGGCCTTTTGTTTTTCGATCCGGGCTTTGCCGCCGCCTTCTTCGGCGACGAGCGATCTTTCTTTCAAAAGCTCGATCTTGCTTTTGGTTTTGGTTTCGGGCTGCATATCGCCTAAGTTTAGCTATTATTGGACTTTATTTCAAAATGTCGCAGAATTTTGTGGCCACGGACTAAGAGGAAAAACGGTTGGGTTTGCACATTGTTTAACAGCTGGAAAGTTATGTCATATCTGGAAAACCATGTCGAATCTAGAAAGTCATGTCAAATCGAGAAAACCGTGTCATATCTGGAAAGTTGGTATTCCATTTTGGACCGAACCGCGCTAGTGTCGAAGTGCGGGGGAAACACGCAACTTTGGTACATGAGAGAAATCGAAAAGATCACAAGCCGCGATAATCAGCGCCTGGTTCATGCTCGCAGGGTTCGAGACGGCAAAGTGCCTGAGCTAATTTTTGTCGAAGGCCGCAGGCTGATTGAAGAGGCCTTGCGGTCAGGCCTGTCGATCGACGAGTGTTTTGTAAATGCCGATCTCGCAGTTGAGGAAAAGGCCGCGGCGGTGATCGAAAAAAGTGGTTTTGCCGCTGAGGTGCCGGATAGAATTTTCGGTTCGCTTGCCGATACGAAACAATCGCAAGGCATAATTCTTATCGCAAAGCGACCGCAGACGTCGGCCGGCTCGATAGAAAAGAGCTTAACGAGGTCAAAATTGCCGGTGGTTGTTTTTCTGAAGGAGATAAACAATCCATCGAATCTCGGAGCAGTTCTCAGAACTGTCGAAGCCGCGGGAGGAGCAGGCGTGATAGTTTCGAAAGGCTCAGCCGATGTCTATTCGCCAAAGGCTCTGCGTGCGGCGATGGGGGCGGCGTTTCGCTTGCCGATTTGGGACGCAGTGAACTTTGACGACGCAATACAATGGGCACAAGCTGCAAATCTAAGAACGACGGCGACAGCTGCTTCTGGCACCCGGAGCTATGTTGAGATCGACTGGAAAGAACCGCGGCTTTTGATCTTTGGTTCCGAAGCCCATGGGTTGAGTGATGAGGAAGTAGATGCGGTCGATGATGCGATCACAATTCCGATGGAAAACGAGGTGGAAAGTTTAAATCTGGCGGTTTCGACGGGGATAATTCTATTCGAGGCAAAGCGGCATATGTCTATCGGTTGACACTGCTATTTGCTAAAGACTTTGCAGTATTTTCTATCTCGCCTTTAAATCGCTTTTGCATTTCCGGATCGTTCGCAATGACCAAAGCGGCGGCAATATCGGCGGCCAGAACCTTTGAGTTTGACGCATCTGTGTTGGCGAGAAGTTTCTGAGCTTCGAGCAGAGATGAGCGAGCTTTCACATAATCGCCGGTGAGTAAACACGCCCTGCCGAGCAAATAGAAATCCTCGGCGTCCTGTGCCGGCGGAACTTCTTTCAGGTATGCCGCCGGGTCGGCATCGACGGTTCTGCGGAGTTTTTCAAATGAGGTTAACGCGATATTATCCGATTTCATTTCAGATAATTGCGGTATCTGCGTTTTTGGAGCAGTGGGGCTAAAAGCAAAATGATAAATTCCGGCTCCGAACAAACAGCCGAGAAGCAACAAACCAATACCGGCCGCTACTTTTTTGATCATGCCGGACTCAGATTCATCATTGTGTGAACGTTGATCGAGAGATAAAAATCCGCCAGTGTCTGAACCGACCTTATCGCTTTGGGATCGGGGTGCGGCTTCAGTCTCGACGACGTTTGAGAAAGTGTCAGCTTCTGCAAATTCTCTCGCAGTTGCCAGAGTATCTTCTTCATCGTCGGCTAACTGATCGGTCGAGGCCGCCGTTCCCATCGTGTTGACAGTAACTTTTACTACGACCGCTGTAAGGTTATCTTCGGCACCTCGCTCATAACAACGGTCTTTCAGATACGAGCAGATACCGTTTGGTTCGCTCTCTGTATTCAGGATCTCTTCGATCTCATCATCGTTGACGTGACGAGTGATGCCGTCGGAGCATAGCAGGAAAGTTGTTTCCGGTTCGATGAGTATGGTCTTAAGATCGACTTCTACAAGCGGCTCGGCGCCGAGAGCTCGATTGATGACATTTCGGCTCGGATGATTTTCGGCCTGTTCCTCAGTCATCCTGCCGGCTCGAACCTCATCGGCGACCATCGAATGATCTTCGGTTTCTCGGTGTAGTTTTCCTGCGGGATCGACGCGATACAAGCGTGAGTCGCCGACATGCCCGATAGTTGCGACATTATCGGAAACGTGAAGAGCGACGATAGTGGTGGCCATACCGTCGAGCTTCGCCACCTCGTGTGACATTTGAAAGATCGCCGAATTAGCGCTCTCGATCGCGTTTTTCATGACGTCTTCCACATCGGAGCCGTCGGGCTTGTTGGCAAAGGCTTCGCCTAGGATCTCCATTGCCATCTGCGAAGCGACCTCGCCGCCTTCGGCTCCGCCAACGCCGTCAGCCACGGCGTAGATACCGCTTTGGGCTATCTCAAGAAACGAATCCTCGTTCTGCGGACGTTTTTCGCTGAGGCCCTTGTCGGTGACCGATGCCGAGAAGATCTGTGGACTATTTTCCATTCTGTAATATGGTAAGACTAATCATATCAGCGTGTTAGCCGGCATACCATCACCTACTGCATTAAATTCGTCGCGGGCTCTGTCGAGAGCGTTTCGATGAGAAAATGCCATCAACATTCCGAGCATGACAAAGCTAGTCATAAGGCTAAATCCGCCGTGACTGACAAAGGGAAGCGTGATACCCGTCATCGGCAAGGCTCGCGTGATGCCGCCGATATTGACCAACGCCTGAAAGCCGATAAACGCGGCCAGGCCGACGCAGCACAGTTTGCTGAACATATCACGCGAGTCGCGGGCGGTACGCACGCCGGCCCCGACAAACACCATGAGCGCAAAGATTATCAGCAGGCCTCCAAAAAGTCCAAGCTCTTCAGCCATTGCGGCAAAGATATAGTCTGAATCCGATACCGGGATCAACTCAGGGTAGCCGAGTCCGAGACCGCGTCCGGTAGTTCCGCCCGATGCCAGGCCGAATGTTGCCTGTGCCGGTTGAAACGCAAGATCATCAAACCAGGCATCTACATTGATCGTCTTTTTCAGATTAGGATCTTCCTCGATCATCTGCGGCAGTTTCGGGTCCTTTTTTACAAGTTCCGCGTAATAATCGTCGTAGTCCTCTTTCCACCAACTTGTCTCCGGCGGCGGCGGATCAAAACCATCGAGCCACAAATGAAAGCGCTGCTGAATGCGATTTGGCAGTATGAGCTTTACGGGCTGTGCGAGCGTCGGCAGCAGTGGGATCTTAGCCTGTGTATTGTCCGGCAACGCACCGACAACAAGTATCGACATCACCAACAATACGCTTCCCACGAGCACAAACCGCTGTGAAAAGCGCCGCACCGCGATCAAGTAGAGCGTGATGTATGCCGAACCAAAAACCATCATTTGCCCGAAATCCTTCAAGACAAAAAACGGAACGAACGGCAGTGCCGCCATGAATACCAATGGGACAACATCCTTGGCTCTCGGAACTCCCCAATATGTTCGAGCCAGATTTTTATACAGAACTGCGAGTATGGCAGCAAAGCCGATCAGAAACGGTATCTTTGCCGGTTCCCAGGGCGTGCTGTTGCCGATCGATTTTCCTGCTCGTGAGGTAATTGCGGCAAGCAAAAGCGGAACAAGCGTGAGTATCACGACCAGGAATCCGTTCTGCTGTAAGAACCTTATCGTGTCGTCTCGACGCATTACGATAAATGCGGCGACGAGGCAGAAGATCCCAAACAGAGGGATCAGCGTAAGGCCTGATGTAATAATCCCGCTGAAAGTATCCTTCGCCGGCCGGAGTTTTTCCGCAGAGAGATCGACCGGCCCGGGGGTTGTTGCCGGAAGCCCCATCATCTGTTTCTTTTCCGCTGAATAATTTTCCTGAATGTAATGAAGCTGGAGCGTTTTGATCTTTGCGTCGCGTTCCTTTGCTATCGCAGCGAGCTTTGCTTTGAGCAGGGCACGGGATCTTTCTTTATCGGACAGGTCTGAATTTAGAATTCGTGCTCTCTCTGTCGAATCTATGTCGGCAACATATTCGCGGTCGGAGAACAGGCGGTATTGTACCGTTAGCCCGATCGAGAAAAGCAAAACGCAGCTTGTATAAAGTGTCAGGTTGCCTTTGTATTTCAATAGCTTGTTAAAGATTATCGGCAGGATCGCGAGAATTGCCAGAAGAGAAATATTACGGATCGCCGCAGGCCCGCTTGTTTCGTAACCGCGGATCATCCCGCCGTAATATATCGAATAGTGGGCGATCGCGGTCAAGAAAACGATCAGCAAAAGTATGAAAAAATGTGTTGAGGTTCTGTTTGTCACCTGATCGCGTTCTTAACGTTTTTTGACCGGCACTTGTGCCTTTGGTTTGTATTTGTCACCGAGCAGGCCTAGGTCACGAGCCTTTAGGATAACGTTTGCAGCGACCGGAGCTGCTGTCTGTCCGCCAAAGCGGTTTCCTATGTCTTCGATCACCACGGCGATCGCAAGTTGCGGATTTTCGAGCGGAGCGATGGAAATGAACCAGCCATCAGTTCTGTTGAAAGTCAGATATTCTTTGTAATTTATGATCTCGCCGTTCTTATCCTTTTTCGTCTTCATGACGAACATTCGCTCGCCGGTTTTAGGATCGAATTTTGGAGCGTCATCTTTTTCGGCGGTGCCCGTTTTGCCACCGGCGACGATCCCTGTTCCCGCCAGTGCACTCTTGACCGCTCCGCCGGTGCCGCCTGCTTCTTCGGTGACAGTTGACATGATCTCGCGAACCGCAGCCGCCTGCTGTTGATTTAATATTTGCGAAAACATCTTTGGCTGCTGGTCAAACTCGATCTTCGGCTGCATCAAACGTCCCTGTAAATTACCGGATGCAGACGCAATGAGTGCCATTTGGAACGGGGTCATCTGCGAGGCCAATCCCTGTCCCATTCCGATCAGGCCAAAGTCGAAAAGCGTGAGTTCTTTGCCGACGACCATCGTGGATCGTGCCGGGCTTATGGAATTAGCCACACGTTTATCGCTGGCGTTCCAAATGTCGGCGAAGTAGCCTTGCGTAAGAGCATCTTCTTTTTTGTCGACGGCGGCAATACCAAAGAGCCTCGCAGTTTCGGCCATTTGTTCGCGTCCGAGAAAATTCGCGAGCTGTGCGAAATATTGATTGCTCGAAACTTTGAAGGCCTCACGGATCGGCACGTTCGTGGCGCATATTTCACAGCTGCCGCCTGCGTCGCAGATCGGCTTTGATCCTTTGAATGGCGTATAACAATCAGGTGCCGGCAGGTCGGAGCCGAGAAAATCCTGCTTGCCGGCACGGAAGGCTGACATCATGGTAAGCGTTTTGAATGTCGAACCCGGCGTGTAATATTCGCGGGTCGCGCGGCTGAGCAGCGGTTTGTTTGCTTTATCACCTTCGAGACTCAAATAACCCTCAGTTGTCTGTGCTTCAGATAATTTGTAAGAGGGATTGGAATACATCGCCAGCACATCGCCGGTTTGCGGATTCATGACGACTATCGCGCCTTTTTTCCCTTCGAGTTGCTGCGCAACATAAGATTGCAGGTTTCGGTCGATCGTTATCCGCACATCCTTACTTTCAGGTTCGGGCTTTCTATATTTGAATAAGATATCCCAGGCTTCGGGCATAGGATCGGATTCTTTTCTGTAGAGGGTGCGTTCCAGGCCCGGAGTACCGCGTTCGGTGCCGAGAAGGTGCGCCATTTCTTTTTCAAGTGGGAACGCTCGCGAAATATCGCCGTCAGTATCAACTTTGTAATAGGCGAGAGCCTGGTCGAGCCTGCCTGTTCTGTCAAGCATCCAGCCGCGAAGCGTTGCGGCCGTCGACCGTCGAACGCGAAGGTCCTTGTAGCTCAAGGCCTGGAACTGCTCGTTGGAATCATCTGCAAAGTGTGTCCAATAAACCTGAAACCCAAATACGAAGAAAGTAAGGACGACAAAAACTACGAACCATGTGCGAAGGCTTTTGTTAGAAACGGTCTGGGTGAGTTTTTTGTTTACCTGCTCGGGCAGCTCGCGCTCGAAAACAAACTTTGAACGGCGAAAGTTTTCGAGGAAACCGAGAAGAAGAAACACTAACAGCAGCCCCATGCCAATCGCATAAAAAATAGTGAGGCCGGCCGGCGTGCGTTCTAAGACCTGCCCGCCAAAAAGGTACTCGGGCCTCAGTTTTTGCCAGTCGATAAGGAAGAGTAAAAGGGAAGTCATTGCTGTTCACCGTCTGACACTTTTGGAACGAGGTCAAATTTCACGGTGACCTCACCAAATTTTACGCGGTCGCCTTTTGCCAGAAGCACTGCCTTTCCATATGCGATACGAGTGTCATTTACAAATGTTCCGTTAGTAGAGCCGGTGTCTGCAATGGAGAGATCGCCTTCTTCGTTGGCCATCAGCGAAGCGTGGATCTTTGAAACACTCGAATCGTTTAGTGCAAGGTCGCTTGCGGCTGTTCTTCCAACACTGCGGCGCTGGCCCCGGGAAAATGTCAGGGTCGTTTGTTTAGGGCTGCCGGCGATCTCAAAACTGACAATATATTTGTGCTCGCCAATTTCAACAGCCTCGGGCACATCCAAAAGATCTGAAGTATTGACCACAGGAACTGTTATGTTTTGTTCGACTTCCGCTCCTTCGTCAAAATTGTCGAAACTGACATAGAGCTTAACTCCCTCGATAAAATAATCAGGCTTGATCTCGAGATCGACCGGTGCTTCGGTGTAATAGAGCGAGTCATTTATGTGGTCAACCGTCGCTGTCAGTAATTCAGTGCGGAGCGTTTCGATCCCGTCGCCTTCGGCAAACTTGTTCCATTGCATCTTGAGCTTGATGCTGTGCGGAACCACTTTGCCTTTGCCCGGGACGTCTTTCGCCTCAGCATCGAGAAGCACTTTTATGCGTTCTATCAACTCACTCGCCGCAAGGCTGCTCGACGGCGTCCACCGTCTGCCGAGTAAGCGGTCAAAGGAATCACCGATCCTCGTCAATGCGCCGCGCAGCAGCCAATCGGCTGAAAACGTGCTTTTTTCGGGTGGTTTCTGATCGGGCATTACAAAAAAACAAGCGGACGGCGGCACAAAAGCTGCTGTAATTCTAAATCAAATCCGGCCCCAAAAGAAAATTGTTTAGAAATTCTTGCTTTTTGAGTGTTGAACAATGTAAAATACTTTTGGAAGTTATTAAACATTCCATCTTTCCTTTCTATAGCGAGCCATCTCTTAAGAAATACGGTCGGAAACAGCGGCTCAGATAAAAAAATTGCATAGAGTATGAAAAAGACATGCCGATCAGCAAATAAGTCCGAATTGGGGGCTTCGGTGGTTGAGATAGTGGTTGCGCTCGTAATAATCGGAGTCCTTTCGGCGATCTCACTACCCTATTTAACGAACTACCGTAAATTATATCGCTCAGAAGATCAGACGTTAAAGATGATCGATCTAATGCGCGAGGCCGGCCAGCTCGCTGTGTCACAGCGGAGAACGGTACGGTTTGAGATCGATCTGACGGATAACGTAATGCTGCTGATCGATCAGAACGGCAGTGCGTCAGGAACCTTGATCAAGAAGGTTCCACTGGATGCGACCAAGGAACTGAGAGTCGACATGATCCCCACCGGCATCACAAAACCGAATCCGCCAAACTATGCGGACGTCACATTTGCGACTGATACGGTGGGGCATCTCGAAGGATCTACGACAGTAACAGGCCACAGCATTTGGGCAGCCCGCTTTCAGCGTGACGGCTCCGTGGTAAATGCTGCCGGCACCCCAACGAGCGTGAACATTTACGTTTGGCCCCCCATCTCAACAGGAAGCACGACGCCGAGAAACAAGAACGAAATTCGCGCGATAACTTTGTTTGGCGGCAGCGGCGCCATCAGGTACTGGAAATATCAGGACACGGCTTTTGTAGCCAACATCTAGCAGCAGGGTAAAAAATATGAGACCCAGATCAGATTCAGGATTTTCGTATATCGATGTAATGATCGCCCTTGTCATCCTTATGGTTGGCATTTTGGCGTTATTATCGGGAATTTCGGGTGCTGTCCTGCAGACAAGGGGCCAGGAGCAGCAACTATTAGCGAAGCAGTATGCGGCATCGACAATGGAGTCGATCATGTCGGTCAAGGAAACCGACCCTGCACGACTCGGTTGGGACGCGGTCGGAAATGTTGGAAGTAACCCAAATCCCGCCGGCACGCCGCAGGGAGTTTTTGTTACGGGTACGCAGTCGGTCCTGCCGGACGCCGGCCCGGATGAGGTCATTGGAACAGCTGACGACACGGGAACGGCCGTCGAAGGCTTGCAGCGACAGATCATAATAACGGACATCTGTGATCCCGACCGACCGTCTCCAGTTTGTACGCCGCCCGGAACCTTGGCGACCAGGATGCGCTCTGTCGTTGTCATCATCACCTACAACGTAGGAAACATCCAGCGAACGGAAAGGCTAGAAACGGTATTGACGAACTACGACGTTAACTAAAGAGGACTTATGAAACCGAACAACGGTGAAAAAGGATTTTCGATCATGGAAGTGATCATCGCGATGACGATCTTCATGATCGTTACCGCATCGATCTGGGGTGTGTTGCGTGTCGCCTCGCAGAGCCGCGGCGTTACTAATCAGCAGGTCCAATTGGCCAAGAACGTGCGTATGGCGCTTAACGTGATCGGGCGCGATACATATAACGCTGGTTTCGGCTACCCGTTGAGAAACACGGTCGTCCTGCCTGATAACCGCATATCAACACTCATCGGTATCCCAAACGATTACGACACATCGCGCGATACTGTGCCACCGATCATTGCCGGAAATGATGTTAATCTGGACAATTACAATACAACAGCAAACACTCGAACTGATCAGATAACATTTCTTTTCAAGGATTCGACATTTAATCCTGTACCTACGCCTGCAGGAACGAATTCAGTCTCGACACCGGTAAACATAAATGCGCCAACTACTACGACCGGTGGCATCGATGAGATCGTTCCTCTTTCAGGAAGCAACTCGGTTTGCCGGGTTAATGACATTTACCTGATAACGGGTAACACCGGTTCGGCGCTGGCGTTAGCGACTGCTCTTAACGGGACCACGGCTGTGCAGTTTTCAAACGGCGACTTGTTAGGTATCAATCAGGCAGGAAGCAGCGGGCCGCTCAGAACTGCTATCACTCTGCCGGCCAGTATGGTGCGGGTCAAGATGGTTACCTATTTTGTTACATCGGACGGAACATTGACGCGTCGTGAATTTGGAAACGTTACGCCGGCGGTAGCGTTTGTCGATGAGCCGCTTGTTTATAACGTTGATAATTTTCAGATCAGATACATCATGGACAACGGTACGATCTCGGACAACCCAAGCGCGGGCCCCGACGGTGTCGCCGGTAATGCCGACGATGTTCAAGGAAACTTGGCAGCTGTCCGACAGGTTCGGTTTACGGTCAGCGTCAGATCGACAGAGCTTAACTCGATGGGTCAGCCCTATCGTGAAAGCATGACCTCGACCTTTAGCACCAGAAATCTTGGCTACGATGTTAATTAATTCAAATGGACGGGCAAGTAAGATGAATACGATTGAATTTAACGAAAAGGGTGTTTTGAGTAGTGAAAAACGGTCAGGCGAAAAGGGGTCTGCTATCGTGATTGCTTTATTTGTACTTGCACTGATCAGTGTCTTCGTGGCACTGGCATTGTCCCGATCTTCGGCAGAGGCCGCCGCAGTTGGCAACGAGACAAAAGAAACGAGAACATTTTATGCAGCGCAGGGGAGCCTTGAGACGATGACCCGGAACTTCAATAAGAAGTTTGAGGTCAATCTAAGACCGACCACCGTGGATTTTGACGACGTGCGAAATGCGGCTGTTCCTAATCTTTCAATCGGCTCGGGCACTGGAATATTCGCCTTCAATCAGGAAGTTCTCCAGACGTCGAACAACGCTCCTGTAGTGTTGAACGGAGGGCCTTTCAGCGGCCTTTATGCGAAACGTGACACTTGGCGGTTGCGCACTACCGCAACAGACAACGTAGGAGTCCAGGTTCAGCTGACACGTAATATCCTAAATAACCTTGTTCCGATCTTCCAGTTCGGCATCTTTTATGATGATGATCTTGAGTTTCACCCTGGACCGCGCTTCGATTTTGGCGGCCGCGTCCACTCAAATGGATCATTATTCATGCAGGCAAACACTGGATTGTATTTTTCGTCAAAAGTATCAGCTGCAAATTTCATATTTACCGATGTTTCCAAGAATGGCAGTGCCTGGACCAACTGGGATGACAACGTCTTTGTAAAAAATGCATCGGGGAATTATGTCCAGCTCCAATACAACATGGGCAGCGTCTTGCGAAATCCCGCCAATGGATCGCCTGTATCGACTACCCCGCCGCCGTCGATACCGCTGCCAACGGCATACAATTCTGCAAATTGGGGCGCCAATAAAGCTCTGTTCGACGGAAATCTCGAGGCCAATGTACGAGAACTCAAATTGCCATTGAAACTCAACAGCGATAATACAAATCAAAACCTTGATCTGGTCGAGGTCGTTAAACGCGGCAAGAGCGTCGGGGATGTATGGAATAACGGAACGGGAACTACATCCTCGCCTAACCTGAGCGCAGTGACGACAGCGACAAGAGATGACGCCATAACCGCCGCCGAACGTTATTACAATAAAACCGGCATTCGCGTCACGCTGGCAGATTCAAAGGCGAAGTTGCCCGGCTGTGCCACATCTGCCGCGACGGCAGTCACGACTCCTTGCGGAATACGTCTTGACGGTGAATCAACGGGCCAGGTTGAAGGGGCCATCGCTGCGGGCACGCCGCGCGGGTATCAGCCGACGCCGATGGTGGCAGCAAGTCCAAATCCGAGCCCCTATCAGGCGACGAAAATAAACGGTAGAAGATTCAATACCGGCAATAAGGAAACCTGGATAAAAGTGGAAACTGTTATTTATAACCCCACGACGGAAGTTTATGATACACAGGACATCACTCAGGATATTCTTAGCCTTGGCGTAACGGATGCTCCGCCGAACGACACTAACTTTTCGATCACGGATCCGAACTATAATACACGAGGCATCGACAGCCGTTCGATCATTGAATTGCAACGATATGCAATACCAGGCCCCAATATCAACGGAGCCGGGGCATATATGTCATGGGTTAGTGTCAGCCCTACCGCAACTGTGACCCCGACACCATATAATTATGTGATGCCTAAAGCGATCAGGACTCCTACAGGATCGGCGACACCTGACAGTTGCAGCAGGACTTCGTCGCCCCTTCCTACGCCGCCCGCGACGCCGCCTGCCGGTGGCTACGCGACAGGTACGATCCCTTCGGCAACACCGTTTTTTCCGGCCGGCTTTACAGGTGACGAACCTGCAATGATGCGCAATGCCAGCGTCCGCGGCCTTTCGAACATGATCCCGTGCGTTGTGCCGTTTCCGATTAACATATTCGATACTCGGGAAGGCCTTTACAATGACACATCCTCGGTATTCAACCCGCTGACGACCTACGGAACAAACGTACCTTGGGCGGGCGTTATGGGCATGGTAGACATCAACGTCGGAAATCTCAAAAAATTTCTCGACGGTACATGGGACAATAATATGCCTACAAACACACCGTATTATACGGCGACTGGTCATGTTTTAAGGGGAAATGATATTCCGCAGCCTACAAACGTGTCACCAAAAGCCGGCGGATGGGTTCTATATGTTTCTGACAGGCGCGGTGATTTTGATTTTGACGGTGAATACGACATGGAAGATGTCTACGGCGCCAATGACGGTATTCTCCAAATCGGCGAGGATGTAAACAGAAACAACGCGCTGCAAGCGGATTACAACAATGAAGCCGTCAGGTATACGGGTACCAATAGCAATATCTCACCTGATATTGCGGCAGTATTCGATCACAAATTCTACCGTCGCGGTGTTCGGCTGGTAAATGGTCAAACTCTTCCCGGAATTTACGACACGACCACACCTGCAAATTCACGAGGGTTTACCGTCGCGGCTGAAAATGGTGTTTATGTCTTAGGCAATTACAATGCAACAGGGATTTCGTCAGTTGGCAGCCCTACTGCATATACGGACTACATTCCGTCACCGTCGAGTTCCGGGGACATTCCTGCATCAATCGCAGCCGACGCAATAACCATTCTTTCACGGAACTGGGTGGACGCTCAAAGTTTCAGTCTGCCGTTTACCCTAAGTGCAAACGATCGTAATGCATCTGAGACCACCATGCGTTTCGCGATGCTTTCAGGCGACACGCTGACGACCTTGAGTGGAACGCCCAATCAAGGCGGCGGTGACCTAAAAATGAACGGCGGTGTACATAACTTCAAGAGGTTTCTCGAAGATTGGGGAGGCGTGCGCCTTAATTATAGCGGCTCGCTGATCAATCTGTTTAACTCGCACAATAATACGGGACCATTCAAGTGTTGTAACAATGTTTACAGCCCACCGGATCGTAACTGGGTTTTTGACGCGACGTTTTTGGATATGAACCGTCTGCCGCCGGGAACGCCGTATTTTCAATACATACAAACAACAGGGTTCCAGCGAACAAACGATTAATTGATCGGTTGACAACTAGTCGCACGAGAAGCCGCCTGCTAAAAAGGGCGGCTTTCGTTTTTTGAACATCGCGGTTATGTTATCGTATTGAAATAAAGAGATATAGGTATATCCTTTGACCGATGAAAGAGCTTGTTCTGAATAATTCGCGTCTCGACAAGAGATATGACATTCGCGAGCGACTCGGGAGGGGCAGCTATGCTGAAATTTATCTCGCGGATGATATTTTTGCGTCTTATCTATCACCTCACAGCCGTGTCGGATATTTTTGCGTCTTATCTATCACCTCACAGCCGTGTCGTGATAAAGGCCCTTAATGTATTTCTTCAGGATGATCTAGATGACGCTCTCGAGCGAACGCTGGTCGAGAATTTTCAAAACGAGGCTGTAGCTCTCGATAGGGTTCGTCATCCAAACATAATAAGCCGGCTCGGCCACGGCACCGCACGCGACTTAAACGGAGCAGTATTTCATTACCTCGTGCTCGAGTACCTTCCCGGCGGCGATATGCAAAATCTTGTGCGAAAGGAAGGTCTTAGCATTAAGCAAGTTTTAGATTATGTTGAGCAGATTTGTGCCGGCCTAGGCCATGCCCATAGAAATTCGATCATTCACCGCGACATTAAGCCGCAGAATTTACTTTTGACCGACGATCGCTCAACGGTCAAGATCGCGGACTTTGGCGTTGCGCGGGTGCACACGGCCGATTCGCCGATCACGCGAGTTGGAACGAACGTCTATGCGCCGCCGGAGCACAGCCCGATGTTCGCCGGACAAACGGGCACGCTGGCTTATGCACAACTTACGCCTTCGGCAGATATCTATTCACTTGCGAAAACGATCTACACGCTGGTCAGCGGCGAATCACCGCGAGTCTTCGCAAATGAAATGCTGGCGGCTTTGCCCGAGTCCGTTCGCAATAAAGACTATGCAGATGAATTGCTGCGCGTATTACAAAAAGCCACTCAACGCGACCCGCGTGAGCGTCATCAGAATGTTGACGAGTTTTGGAACGACCTCGCAATTGTTCGCCAGATCGCTGAGGATGGAGAGACCGTCATTCGACGCCGGTCGTTGCCGCAGGCACATGTGTCGCGCGGCTATACACCAGTAGTTCCTGCACAGCCGCGCTTTCAATCAGAACCGACTGTGGCGGTAGGGATCTCGATGCCCGTAGCCAAGCCGTCTTCTGAAAGCCAGTGGGCAGATAATATTGTCAGTAAAAATATCGAACGCGTACGTGAACCCAGGCACTATGTTCCGACGCCAGTTCCGACAGATATCTCTGCCTTAAAGCCTCGCAAAAAGGGACGACCTCTTAGGAAACTCACGGTGTTTGCAGTATTGCTGGTAACGTTTACGGGCATACTTTACGGCACTGCGAATTATATGCGAGGACGCATCAGTTTCCCGGAAATACGAAATCCGTTTGCGACGCGAACGGCTACTGCAAGCACTGACGTATATCTTCGTCCGGCCCCAAGCACCGATAACGACCCGATCGGTCTGGTGACTAAAAATTCAAAGGTGCGAATTGTAAATGCGCGTGATAACTGGTATCAAGTTGATGTAGTTGCGCAGGGCCGCCTTCCATCGTTTCCCGCGAATGCGACTCGCGGCTGGCTTAATGGCAAGTACATAGATGTAGATGGCGACAAATGAGCGTTTTAGATAAAGTAAGACAATGGATCGATGGCGACAGCGCAGAAAGGGTTTTGGAACAGGCCGCGCGCGACGCTCAGATAAAACCGCGCAGCAAGGCTGAAGAGTTCATCGTCAAGATCGCCCGTGCCGTCGAAGCCGTTATGCAGGCAGAAATGGTTCCACTGCCGCAGGGAACTACTATTATTCCGAGCGAATATGCTATTTTCCTGAGCGAAGAAGATGACAAGGAATGGCGGGGCGTAAAGCGAAAGGGCTTGGAGCAGGGCTTGTACCATATTCTAGCGGAGCGGGCAAGAGAGATCGCCGGACGCAAGAAGCTTGATACAAAGTCCTTTACATTAGAATTACGGATCGACGGAACTTTGGAGAAAGGCGACGTTCGAGTGCAGCATAGTTGGGAAGATTCGACTGGCAACAAGACCGGCGTTTTGCCCCGACTGAAACAACAGCCTACTGTCGAGCCTCTTGTAAAGAAGGCTCCGCCTACCGACCCCAACATCAAGCTGAGAGCCGACAGATCAAAAGATCTGCCGCCGCCTGCAAATTTTCAATCGGCTGGTATTCATAAGGCAGAGCCCCTACCAGTCGAAGAAAGTGATGAAATGACCGCCGTAAAGTCTCGCCTCACGGAACTTTACAAACTTGAAGTGTGGCGTAACAATACTCGGCAAAATGTTATCCCTATATATCAAAAAGAGATCGTCGTAGGGCGTGGGTCAAAAAGCAAACCGGTGGATATACCACTCCACGGCGATGTCGAGATCAGCCGCCGGCATTTGACTGTCATAACTGACGGAGCTGGTAGTTTTTGGGTAGTTAACGAGGGAAAGAATGCCGCAGAAATGAATGGGTACGAACTTCAGGCAGGCCAAAGGGTTGCGGTGCAGCTGGGGGTACCCATCACGATTTGCAGTTATACGCTGCGCATCCAGCGTTAGGCAATATCAAAAGGGAGTTCGCGCCGCTCCAGCATACCGACCACCTCGCTTACACTCTGTTCCGACCTTTTGCGAATTTCGTCAGGGTAACTGTATTTTTGAGAATTGATTTCAAAATCGTCCCGGTCAATGACCTCATAGCGATTGTCAGGCCAAGCGAGAATATCGATGTCGAGGTCGACATAATCCAGAAATCCGTTTTCAAAAGTGGGAGGCATCGCGAAGTTACAATAATAATTCCGAAGTGCGCCGTCCGGTTCGTGAAATCGAAAAATATTATACCAGCGGTCAAGCCAGAAATACTCGTAAGAAATAGTGCCGCTGCAGATCTTGCCCAGTTCGGGATGCTCGACATCGCAATCAAACACGCCAACGAGCCTTATCAGGGCATCGTTCTTGTCAATCAGGTGGCACTGCCAAGATCGCCGTATCGAAAGGTCGTATTTGCGTGAATTGACAGTGATCGATTGATCGGCCATAAACACTAAGCTCTCAAAGCTCGTCGTCCTTCTCTTCTCGGCCAGTATACGTGTTTCGCAACTTGCCGAGGAGATCGAAGAGCACGAGGCGTTCGGTATCGGTGAGGCCGGCCAGGCAACTTTCCTCGAGTTCGTGCCATTGCGTCTCGATCTTTTCACGAAAGCCAAGCCCTTTCTTGGTAATGAACACACGCGTTGAGCGGGCATCGTTATCGATTCGTGTTCTCGTCACGAGATTGATCTCGATAAGGCCGTTGATCATTTTGTTGACCGTCGGAGCGGCGACGTTGAGCCGCCTTGCAATATCGATTTGCCGCAGGCCGTCCTGCTTCCAAAGCTCAAGCAGCACAAATACCTGTCCGCCATGCAGCCCGATCGCGGCCATGTGGCTTTCGAGCGCATTTCGGAAGGCTGTCGTGACCTTGGCCAGCATAAAACTGACCGTGTCTTCAAATGTGATACTCGTTGCCGGGCTTGCTTTGGTTGTCATAATTCAAACTGCTCACTTATCACTTTAACATGAGGGGAGATAAAGGGAAGTATCGGAGTAGCTCTCAACATTCGGTTACGGAATTGCATAGCTACTTTAAGTTCTATGCACCACTCTTAGCCCTCTATCTAGATTTTGTTAGCCTGCTGTTAATGTATAGTTAGCGTGCTAATGAAAGATTATTAGCATGCTAACTAACTAAAGTTAGCACGCTGTGCTTTAATTTAGAAGTGGGCTAAGATTAATTTATGGAAAACGTAGAAAAGCTAAGAAATGCGCGTAATTTGCTGCTTAAGCTGCACAAAGCGATGCTCGATCTAGAACGTGAGATGTACGAGGGCATACACGGCAAGCTAAATGCCTCTGAGTTTCTAAACTTGTTGCTTGAGGACGAAGACTTTGCTTGGCTGAGGCAGTTTTCGATGCTGATCGTTGAGATCGATGAGATGTTCGATCTGAAGGGAGATCTTACGGCCGAGATAGTTGATGCCAACTTGGTAAAAGTTAAAGAACTTGTTGAGATGAAGGAAGACGATGAGTATTTTCGTGCAAAATACCAGTTTGCCCTGCAACGCGATTCCGAGGCGGCAAGTCTTCACAGTGAATTAAAAACAATGTTCAGTACATAAGGTCTTTTTGTAAGACAAAGAGAAATTTCTTAGAGAGGGAGAAAACGCAATGTTCAAGAAATCACTTGTGTCAGTGTTGGTATTGTTTCTATTTAACCTGTTTTTGTGTCCCGCCGCATTTGCGAGATCCGGTGGGAACAGGGAACGTGAGTTCGTTGCAAAACTCAAGACGCAGATTGAAAATCAGGGAACGGGTGAAAGCTCAAAGATCAGATTGACGCTCAAAGACGGAACCAAAATTGCCGGACATATTTCTGAAATCAATGACAGCGGCATCATCGTCGTGACTGAAAAGCTTGGGGCGAGCGTCCCGATTAGTTACGCACAAATCAAGAAGGCAAAGGGCAACAATTGGTCGGCGAATCAGGCTATTTGGATAGGCATAGTTCTGTCGCTGATTATCATTCCTTTGATTATCGTGCAAAAGCAGAAGAACCGAACGTGAGTCTCACTTCAACTGCGACCGCTTTTTTTCCAATCAGATAGAAATCCTTCTAGTCCTTTATCGGTCAGCGGATGTTTTACCAGTTGCGTAATGACCTTAAAGGGAATAGTTGCGACGTCAGCTCCTGCGAGGGCGCAATCGACGATATGCATCGGGTGGCGGATCGAGGCAGCAAGAACCTCTGTTTCAAACCCATAGTTGCCGTAGATCTGAACGATATCGCGGATGAGTTGCATGCCGTCGGTGGCAACGTCGTCAAGGCGTCCGATAAAAGGCGAGATATACGTCGCGCCGGCTTTTGCGGCGAGGAGAGCCTGAGCCGGCGAAAAGCAAAGTGTTACGTTAACCTTTGTACCCTCAGCTCGGAATGTGCGGCAGGCTTTGAGGCCATCAAGCGTGAGCGGAACTTTTATTACGACATTCGGGGCCACTTTGGCCAAGTCACGGCCTTCGCTGAGCATGCCTTCAGTATCGAGGGCGGTCACTTCGGCGGAAATATCGCCCTTTACAATGGCGCAGATCTTTGCCAGGTGTTCCTTAAAGTCAACATCGCCTTCTTTAGCAACAAGGCTAGGATTTGTTGTTACGCCGTCGATCAGGCCAAGTTCATTGGCTTCCTTGATCTCGTCTAGGTTTGCTGTGTCTATAAAAAATTTCATAATTCCTCGGTAGAAATGACGTTGTTTGTCAGAATCCCAATTCCTTCAATTTCGACCCCGCAGACATCGCCGTTTTTCAGCTTTGAAACACCTGACGGCGTGCCCGTCGCGATCACGTCGTTTGGATTCAATGTCATCTGTCTCGAAATGTATCGTATCAGATACGGAACGGGGAAAGCCATTTGTGAAGTGCGTCCGGACTGTTTGACCATTCCGTTGACCCGTGTTTCAACGCGTATGTCTAACACGTCGAGATCGGTTTCTATATGCGGGCCTATTGGGCAGAACGTATCGTAGGATTTTGCTCGGGTGAACTGGCCGTCCTTGCGTTGAAGATCGCGGGCCGTTACATCGTTCAAGCATGTGAAACCCAAAACGTATTCACGCCAGTCGTCTGCATCGGTCAAGTTCTTACAAGTTTTTGAAATTACAACAGCGAGTTCGCCTTCGTGCTCAACTTGTTGCGATTGCGGAGGAATAACGATCGCTTCGCCGCTGCGGATCATCGCCGATGGAGCCTTGAGAAAGAGTAGCGGCTCCTTTGGCACTTCATTGCCTAACTCGGCAGCATGCTCTGCATAATTGCGACCGACACACACGATCTTTGATGGAGAGAAATCGGATTTTATCTCGACCTTCATATTAACTATGGCACTGTTTCAGAAACTACTTCCGAAGCTTCACTGATGTTGGCGAATTTGTCGGTTGCAGTCAGATAGTAATAATAAGTTTTGCCGGACTCGACCCTTGTGTCCTGATAGGTGTTGGCCTTTAATAGCTCCGGCGTAAGCAATGTCCATTTATCCTTTGCCAGTTCATTGTCATCCGAACGATAAACCTTATATCCAACAACATCCTTCTCAATATTAACGGCCCAGAAGATCGAGATTGTTGTCGGTGACGCAGCAATTGTTATTGCCGATGGAGCGACAGGTGCAAATGTGTCTATTGCTTTGAATTTTACGACATTCGATTCCGCACTCTCGACCGGTTCGGCTTGTTTACCGACAGAAACTGCACGTATGAAATAATAGTAGTCCTTGCCGAACTCAAAAAACTCATCATCAAAATCTGCCACAGTGACCGGAGTTTTATTGAGCAGTTTACCTGGCTCTTTTTGCGAGGTTGAACGATAGACGTTGTAGCCAAGCAGACTTGGCGGAGTTGAGCCGTCAATGTTGGTTGCTGACGGCGCCCATTTCAAACGGATCGCATCTTGTGAAGCCTCTGCGTTGAGAGCATTCGGATTTGCAGCAACTTTTGATGTAGGTTCGATCAGCAGCGTATTGGAAAATGCTGCTTTTTGTCCGGATGCGTTAACAAAACGGATCGCGTAACGCAGTCGTGCTGCTTGTCCTGCAAATTCGAGCGTGTCTTTGAAGATAAGCTCTTTCGATCTAAAGTCCGCTTCGGTTATTGAAAGTGCCGTGATCAATGTGCTGCGGTTGGAGAACTCTTCTTCCGACATCTGCAGCGGTGCATTCAAAGGCTCGGCAAGACGATAGATATCGGCACGGCTAATATTTGTAACGTTGCCTTTGGTTGCATTTTGCGGCGGCATTGTCCATGAAAGGATGATCTGATTGCCGCGCTGAAAACCGGATATTTCCACTCGCTGCAGAACTTTTTCCTTTGGCGGTACAGGAAGCCCGCGCTTGCCGCATCCGAGAAAAACAATGCCCACGAAACACACGAACAACACGAAAAGAAGGCTTCTCGCACAAGCACGATTTCGAATAATAATCTTCTTAGTCAGTTCGATTTCCTCAGTGTCCTCTGTGATCTCTGTGGCAAAAAAAAACTACAAAATATACTGCCGAAGATCGCGATCCTCGATCAGGCCGCTTAGATGTTCGTTAACATATGCGGCGTCGATCTTTTGATCTTTTTGTTCAAGCTCGCTGCCTAGGAAACTAATATCTTCGAGAAGTTTCTCGACCATTGTGTGTAAACGTCTCGCACCTATATTCTCATTCGTTTTATTGATCTCCTCTGCCATTTCGGCGAGACGGTCGATCGCGTCATCGGTAAATGTGAGATTGATCCCTTCTGTCCCAAGCAATGCCTGATACTGTTTGATCAGCGAATTTTTTGGCTGGACGAGAATACGTTTGAGATCGTCGATGGTAAGCGATTCAAGCTCGACGCGGATCGGAAATCGTCCCTGCAATTCGGGGATCAAGTCCGATGGTTTTGCGACATGAAACGCCCCGGCGGCGATGAACAGAATATGATCGGTCGAAATCATTCCGTGTTTTGTGTTGACGTTGGTGCCTTCGACTATCGGCAAGAGATCACGCTGCACGCCTTCGCGCGAAACATCGGGACTACCTGATCCCGATTCACGTCCTGCGACTTTGTCCAGTTCATCAAGAAAAATGATCCCGGACGATTGAGCTTTTTCCAGAGCTTTGTGCGTGATCTGTTCCATATCGACCAAGGCTTCCTGTTCATCGCGGAGCAGATATGAGCGAGCCTCGGCGATCGTCAGTTTTCGGGTGACAGTTTTCGAAGGGAACATGTTGCCCATCATATCGCGAAGATTAACGCCCATCTCTTCCATGCCCTGTCCGCCGATAAAATCTATCGTCGCAAGCTGTTCGCGAAGTTTTTCGCGAGTGCGCGAACCAGGTTGTTCGACTTCTTGATCTTTTGCGTCATCGTCAGCGTTTGACATCGGTCGATCTGACGGTGGAAGCAAAATGTCGAGTAAACGTTCCTCGACGTTTTGCTCGGCTCGCGAACGAACGTCCTCGAACGCAGCCTGCTTCGTCATGTCGACCGCTACATCGGCAAGTTCACGGATCATACTTTCGACGTCTCGGCCGACATAGCCAACCTCAGTGAACTTCGATGCTTCGATCTTGATGAATGGAGAGTTAGCGAGACGTGCGAGACGTCGTGCGATTTCTGTCTTACCGACGCCGGTCGAGCCGATCATGAGAATATTTTTTGGCAATACGTCTTCGGCAATTTCCGCGGGTAGTTTTTGTCGGCGAATACGATTACGAAGCGCCACAGCGACGGCTTTTTTTGCAGCGTTTTGTCCGACGACGTACTTGTCGAGTTCAGCCACGATCTGACGCGGCGTAAGGTCATCGAGATTTTTCTTTTCAGCAGCGGTCTCGCCGCCAAGATAGATAGCCATTAGATCTCCTCAACGACGATGTCCGAATTTGTGTATATGCAGATATCGCCTGCGATTCTAAGAGCCTCCTCGGCGATGTCTCTTGCCGAAAGTTTAGTGTGCTTCAGTAAAGCGCGCGCTGCGGCTAGTGCATACATCGAACCTGAACCAACCGAAAGTAAACCGTCGTCCGATGAAATGACATCACCTTTGCCCGAGATCAGAAAGGCATCTTTACCATCGGCTACGATCAGCAGGGCTTCGAGATTTCGCAGGTATTTATCAGTTCGCCAGTCTTTGCTAAGTTCGATGGCGGCCCGCTCAAGCTGGCCTTGAAACTGTTCAAGTTTTGTTTCAAAGCGAGTCAAAAGCGAAAAGGCATCGGCAGTGGAACCAGCGAAACCTGCAAGTATCTTACCCCCTGAAATGCGCCGCACTTTGCGGGCGTTGCCTTTGATAACGGTTTCGCCCAGCGTCACCTGTCCGTCGCCAGCCATTGCTGTTTCACCGTCGCGGCTTACCATCAAAACTGTGGTCGACCGGATCTTTTGTTTAACGTCCTCTCGCATAAAAGCTTAATGATAAGGCTTTAATTTCAAATGCTCAAATTGACATAAATAGCCGATTGTTTGAACATAAAATACTTATGGCGAAGCGTCCGCACATTGGCATAACAATGCGATTAGAGTCAGAAACTCGCCGCTTTTACCTCGGTCGCGATTACAGCGAGGCTGTTGAGGCCAGCGGGGGTGTGCCGGTACATATAAGCCTTATTCCCAAGGCTGAGTACATTGCTGAGTGTTTAGCCGACCTTGACGGTGTTTTGCTGCCTGGCTGCAACACCGACGTGGATCCGCATTATTATGGCGAGGAGCCGCATCATAAGCTTGGACCTGTTATTCCGGAGAAAGATGAAACGGACAGATTGGTTCTTGATGAGGTTGAAAAGCTGAATCTTCCATTACTAGCGATCTGTTATGGAATGCAGGCCCTAAACGTGCATCGTGGCGGTTCTCTGATTCAAGATATCGAATCGCAGGTGCCGAAAAGCATAAAGCACGAGCAGGGAAATCCGCCAAACCGCAATTCGCACAGCCTGAAGATCGCCGGCGACAGCATTCTGAGTGAATTACAGGCTGTCAAGACAGTTAGAGGCACAATACGGGTAAATTCTTCCCATCATCAAGCGATCAAACGTATCGGCAAGAATCTGAGAGCTGTAGCCTGGGCAAAAGATGGAATTATCGAGTGTGTTCAGGACACGCGAAAGAGCAGGTTTGTTCTCGGCGTGCAGTGGCATCCTGAAATGACCACAGACTTCGATCATATCTCAAGGGAAGTATTTGAGCTTTTTGTCGAAAAATGTCGGCTCAATCGAAAAAACAATGTAACCAGTATGTCGGTCCTGCGTATTAATTGACGAGACAAGGTCGGCTGGTATTTGTTATGCTGTGACCCCGATAAGGTGATAAAGCGTTATGATGGAATAGGTTGCGGCGGGTCACCACATGTGATTGGTGATAACACTTAATAGATTACTTTAATGGATAATTCGATCTTCATAGGGATAATTTCTTGGTTTCTGCCGGGTGCGGGACATCTTCTGCAGGGGCGGATCAGACGTGGGATTATTCTCATGTCCGTTATCTGGCTGATGTTTGTCATCGCCATCGTCAGTGGCGGAGCTCATTATCCGGGTTTTGATTTCAAAGATGGAACACTTCTGTACCTGCTCAATGTCTTCGCCAGGTGTGGTAATGGTTTGGGAGCAGTTGTGAGTTTTATTCTTGCCGGAACCCCATCTCCAAACGTCGCTGCGAGGGCAACATTCGAGTACGGCGGCAGATTTCTTGAAGTGGCCGGGTTGCTCAATTATTTAGCAACACTTGATGCGATCGATATCGCTCTCGGGAGGAAGAAATGATCCATTTCATTTATCTCGTTGGATTTGCATTTTTCGTTTCTGTTGCTTTCGGAGTTTTTTCGAAAGGGACGAATCGCGAGCGTATCATTTATGGTGCAAAATCGTTTGCTCAGTTCATAATCGTAAGCTTGGTTTTGGCTTGGATCCTGTACTTCATACCGTGGTAATGTTCTCGCGCGAACAATAAGCGAACAAAGATTGAGAATTAGAACCAGAGAACTGATAATCAAAACATGCCCTTGATCGAGACCGAAAGTCTGATCATAAAGAGTTACAATCTGGCCGAGGCCGATAGGATCGTCGTTTTTCTGACGCGCGAACACGGCATGGTTCGCGGTGTCGCGAAAGGTGCAAAACGACTGAAAAGTCAGTTCGGCAGCGCCCTCGAACCTTTCTCGACAGTTCGGCTCGAGTATTTTCAAAAAGACTCAGTCGAACTGGTTTCGATCCAGCGATCGGAGTTAATTCGATCTTTTTTCGCGGCAGCGGCCAATCCGGATTTCCTTCAAAAATTCTCGTATCTTGGAGACCTGCTTGTAGCATTTTCTCCACCACATGATCCGAATGAGACGCTGTATCGCATGGTGAAAGCGGCGATCGAAACTGCTGCGGCTAACGCAGGTAATTTACTTAGTGTGGGGGTCTATTTCGAATTATGGTTGCTGCGGCTTGCGGGTTACATGCCTGACTGGAGTAAGTGTGGCGAATGCGGGCGAATGTTCGATGACACGGAAGAAACGAACATGAGCGTAGATCTTCGTCTGAAGTGCCGCAATTGTTCGAGGTCCTCGGGTCGATCTTTGGATCTTGCTACTCGTCAGATAGCGATCGCGGCTCGTCGTCGTTCGCCCGATGAGTTCTCAAAGATCGCCGCGGACAAAATGGAGTCTCTCAACACCCTCTCGGGTATTTTGAAACAGCTGATCTCGCAATCGCTCGGCAGGGAGATAACTGCTGAAAAGTCGTTGACGACCAACATGGGTGGCAAATGAAGCGTTCAGGCTGGCTCATTTCGACATATCTCGTTCGTGCAGTTCTGCCGTATTTTGTTTTTTCGTGGCTGCTGCTGAGCGTGATCTTGTTTGTGCAGCAGGCCGGACGGTTCTCGGATATTTTCTTTAACATAAATATTCCGGCGACACTTGTCTGGCAGTTGAGCGCGGCACTTGTGCCAAACGTAATCGCGTTCACATGCCCGATGGCGATGCTGGTCGGTACTGTGATCGGGCTTGCAAAATTACAGAGCGACAGTGAACTCATCGCTATCCGAACCGCGGGCGTCGGGAACATGCAGATAACGGTTCCGATCGCGTTCTTTGGAATACTGCTCTCGGTTTTTGCGTTTGTCGTAAATTTGAAAGGCGTGCCGCTCGCGGCCGCGCTTGTCCGCAAAGTCGCGCTTCAAACCGCGATCAAAAAACTCGAATCGCCGATCGAGCCGGGCATATTCAACAGCGATGTTGCCGGATATACGGTCTTCGTCCGCGACGGAGACGTTGAGACCGGCCGCTGGAACAACATTTTCATTTATAAAGCCGACGCCGGAAACCTGCGTCTGATAACGTCAAAGCAAGGCCGCATCGACGTGTCTGACCAAAATTCGGAACTCGTGCTTGACGAAGCGATCGTCTCGACGCTTCCGCTCGAGCCCGGAGCAGGGAAGTATGCATCCGAAACATTGGGTGAGATCAGATTTGCGATCAGAACCCAGCGCAGCGAGCTTATAGAAAGGCTGAGCAGGTCGGGCGGTTCGCTCGGGGAACTCGGCCTGACGCAGCTTGCCGAACTTGCCTCGACAGGTGAGGGAAAGGACCGCGTCGAAGCGCAGATCCTTTGGCAGCGCCGCCTCGTACTTTCGATCACGCCTTTGATCTTCAGTTTGCTGGGAACGGGAATGATCCTGCGATTTAATCGCGGCGGCCGCGGGTTTGGAGTATTCCTTGCTCTTTTGGGTTTGATCGGATATTACCTGCTCGCGTTCATCGGCGAACAACTTGCCCGCACCGCAGCTCTGAATGTCACGCTTGCCGGCCTCCTGCCGATCGCCGGAAGCCTCGTCGCGATCATCTGGTTCAATTATTCAAGTCGGATCGCTCTGCCGAATATTCCTACCGAGAGGATCACAGCCTTTGCCGACAAGTTCCGAGCGGCGCCCGAAAAGCTTCAATTTCGAAATCTCTTTGTGGATGTGACAACAGGGATACGGGACTTTGACATCACGATCAACCTGCTCAAATATTTTCTGCTCTCGCTCGGATTTTTGACAACGGTCTTTGTGATCTTCACTGCGTTTGACCTTTGGAAATTTGCGGGCACGATCGACGGCGGAGTTTATCTCCTTGCAAAGTACCTGTTCTTCCTGATGCCTTTTATGTACCTGCAGATCGCTCCGTCGGCGGCGATGATCGGCACCTTGGCAACCTACGTCATTAAATCGCGTCAAAACGAGATCGTCACATGGACGGCGGCAGGCCAAAGTGTCTATCGTCTGCTCGTGCCGTGTTTTATCGCAACGGCATTACTCGGCCTGGTGAACTGGCAGATACAGGAGAGGATCTTGCCCGGGGCCAACCAACGCCAGGACGCCGCCCGGTCTCTTATTCGCAATCTGGGGAAACCGGACGAGAGTCAGGGCAAAGTCTGGGTTGCAAACGAAGGCCGCATCTATTCGTTCAAACCCACGTCTGATAACGATAAGCGAGATGATGCGTCGTCGCTGTCAGAACCGGGAGCGATAGCGAATGGGTTAAACACAAACCTGGATCCATCCAACTCTGCGTCTGATAACGAAAAGCGAAGCAGTACGTGCACCGGCTGCGTACGGGACCTTTCGGTGTACGAATTTGGCGAAGACAGAACAAAACTGCGAACCCTGTACCGTACAAAAACCGGCTATTGGCAGAACGGCAAGATCATCATGCCCGACAGCGTTGAAAAGGTCGATCTTACAGAAGGGAAGATCGCGACGGAATCGCTCAGCGGAGTTAACATCAACGATGCGGCCGATCCGTTTTCCGAATCGCACGAAAAGCCGAGCCATCTGAACATCAGCGGCATCAAGCGCCAGATCGCAAGCAGCGATTCCGAACTCGATCGCCGCAACCTAAGCGTCGCTCTCGAAAGGAAGTACGTCACGTTGTTCCTGCCGTTGGTTATCGCTCTTTTTACGGCGCCGTTTGCACTGTCGCTGAATCGAAAAGGGAAGGCGGCAACAGTCGGTTACGCGATCGCACTGTGGCTGGTGTTTACCGGAGTCAGCAACACGTTCGAACAGTTCGGCCTGAACGGTTTTCTTTCGCCGGCATTCGCCGTGTGGTCGCCGCTGGCGATCTTCGCGCTGTTCGGCGTGTATCTTCTATCAAAAGTGAGAACGTAAAATGCTCTACATGGTCATCGAACATTTCAACGGGAACGCCGCAGCGATCTACCAGCGCTTCGCCGAGCAGGGAAGAATGATGCCCGACGGATTGAACTACATCGACAGTTGGATCGAGCAGAATTACGACCGCTGCTTCCAGCTAATGGAAACCGACGACGCAGCCTTATTTGACGAATGGATCGCCAACTGGAACGACCTCGCCGATTTTGAGATCGTCCCGGTTGTCACCTCTCTACAAGCCCGCGAAAAGTTCTTTCTAAAAAGTTCTTGATAATCGACAGCCTGCTCATAAGTAAATATAATGCTGGAAGAAAGAGATGAAATTCGAAGCCAAATTAACCACAAATTGGCGTGTAACGGTGCCAAAAGAAGTTCGCCGAGCCATCGGTCTTAAGCCCGGAGACAAGATCGTCTTCGAACGAAAGGGAAGCGGCTTCATCAAGGTCAACGATTCACCGATGGTCAAGCAATACATTACATTGGCGAGATTATATAAGCTTGAAATCATCTTGATGGATATATTTCCAGAGTGTAATTCTAGCTCTTAAGTCGGCGGAGTCGACGTCATATTTGTAGCCCACAGTGTAAACTGTGGGAAGGACACCAGCCCAACCCTGAGCCGTTGGAAACGGCGGCATAATCAGTTCCACAGGTCGCGTTCGTCATAATCAACATCATTTTTGTTTAATAATGAAACAAATTCCGTTTTGAAATTGAATCCCGTGTGGTGCTGTTCCTGATTCTTGATGTATTTGGCGACCACATCAACATTCGAACGTGACACGCTGAACGCCCCAAATCCTTTCTGCCAAGCAAACTTCTTTCCAAACCTTTCCTTTACCCATCGCGACGCATTCGCTTTAACAAACCGCATCACGTCAGAAATTGAAACATTTGGCGGCAGCAATATAAGCATGTGAACGTGGTCGGCCATGCCGTTGATAATGATCGGCTTGCCCTTCAATTCTTTGACCAGACCGCCCATATAGGCGAAAAGTTCCACCTTGATCTCCTTCGTGATCAACGGCAAATGACCCTGCGTGCTGAAAACGATGTGAACCAATAAATTGGTGTGAGTATGTGACATATACCTATGTTATGCCGCCGTCTCCGACGGCTCGATTGTTTTGTTGTTGGTTTCCCACAGTTTGCACTGTGGGCTACAAATATACCACCGTCTCCGACGGTTTTTCTAATAAGTATCGAACACATCGTCCTTGCCTTATGCCGAAAGAGCGGCAAGAAGAAAAGCCAGGGATATCCCGACATTGAGTTTACGGCA
>JBGARA010000127.1:0-5661 GCA_044230475.1 Pyrinomonadaceae bacterium
GCAGTAATGATCATGGGCAAAGCGATAGACGGATCGCAGGGAACACACGCAGTCGTTGCTCCACGGCCAAGCTTTCCAAAGTTCGACGTGTGTGCTCCGCTGTATGAAGGCATGCGAGCATCAAGCGTTGTTGTATCGGTTGCGATCGAGATCGAATATTTGTGACCTCGTGGTGTGGTGCGAGTAATATAAGACGCGATCTCGGCGACATTCAGCATGTGATGACTGTGGGTGCTTCCCAGAGAGATGAGGCCAGAGTGCCGTGCCTTGTGGGCGATCTGCATCATTTCCATCGAATCCTGTGTGGTGTCGAAAGCGATCTGGATCTTCTTTTCAAATTTCGCACGGGCAATGCCGATAGAAAGTTCTGAACCGGGAAGATCAGGACAAAAAACAGGAATACGCGATTTAAAGGCCGAGGTCAGAATGCCGTCTTCGTGTGCGATTTCTGACAATTCGCGACCCATGATGTGAAGGAATTCGCGGATGGAATAAGAGCGGCTTAATTCTAGCTGATTGATCACACTTCCGATCCATTCATCAGCTTCCTGATATTCTTCTTTGTTGGCGATCACGTCACCAACACGCCTGACATCCGCCGCTTCAAGTTCTTCGTCGCTCATGTTCGGATGAGCCTGATAATGATTGCGTCCGAGGATCTCGTGAATATCGTTGTAGAGGACAGTGCCCGACATGACTATCACATCAACAAACCTGTTCTTTATTACATACGCGAGCAATCGCCTCATGCCGGACGTTATCAGGTTGCCTGAGCCGCACATATAGATCGTCGAGTTGTCATCCATCATGTCGAGCCATATACGATGAGCTTCGGCAAGCTGTTTTGCGCCGAAACCGGCTCCTTCCATTTTCTCGAGAAGTCCTGCGACCGAGCGATCTCGATCGATCGGCACAGGCCTGGTTGGAGCCGACAGGAATTTCGAGCCTTTTTTCTTTTGAGCTACCATAAATTTAGTTGTTAACAGTTCTAATTTTTGCAGGCGCGTTCGCCTACTTCTTTTTTCCATTCGGAGTCAGGTACGTATAACTTTCTACCTGATCTTCATAAAATTCAATGATCTTGCTGCCTTCCGTGTTTGACAGACGGCCTTCCTTTATTCTCTGCAGAACGGATTTGCGAAATGTATCATGCAGTTGGCCGGGATCGAATCTAACGGAGCCAACGGCTTCGCCAAGCGTCGCTCCGTAGATCACCTTCTTAATAATGTAACCGTCCTCGCCGATAAAAACGTGAGCTTCGTGCGGGACCCCAAAAAGGTTGTGGTTATTGCCCATAACCTCTTGGTAAGCGCCGACCAGCATCATAGCGAGGTAATAGCTTTCGCCTTTTGCGAGCTTATGCAATTCAAGCACGGGTTTTATGTCGTGCAGATCGACGAATTTATCTACAATACCGTCGGAATCACAGGTTATGTCACATAGCGTAGCATATTCTGCGGGCTTTTTGTTGAGTTTATGTATTGGGATGATCGGAAATAGCTGTTCCAGTGCCCAGTTGTCCGGCATTGATCTGAAAACCGAGAAATTTGCAAGGTATTTCGCACACATAAGCCTGCGCAGATCATCAAATTCCTCAGAAACATATTTTTTGACCTGGGCAAATTTGTCGGCGTCTTCGCATATGTCCCAAAACAGAACTTCGCCCTTGCCCTTCGCTTCCAGCGATATCAGACCAAGATTGAACATTGTGAATAGTTCTTCTCGGTGTTCGAGGGCGTCGTGGTAATACTCACGATAATTTTTTGCGTTTATTTGCGTGCGAAGATCGTGAAGCTCATGGACGATGGGCGGATCGTCCGAGGTTAATTCCATTTCCGAATGGCTTTCGACGACCGTTTCGATCTCATCCTGAACATTTGTCACGAGGATCGCGTGATAGGCAGATAGAAATCGCCCCGATTCCTGAATGATCGTGGGGTGCGGCACCGTCTCGTCATCGCATACGGTCTTTATTATATAAATGACGTCGTTAGCAAATTCACGGGCATTATAGTTTGCCGAAGATTCAAAAGACGTCCGGGAGCCGTCGTAATCAACGGCCATGCCGCCGCCTACATCGAGATATTCGATGGGCAAACCCATCTTATGTATTTTGGCGTAGGTGCGGGCAGCCTCACGCATTGCGTTTTTTATGCGCTTGATATCCGTTAGCTGTGACCCAATGTGAAAGTGCAGCAGCTTGAGCATGTCGGCTCTACCAGCTTCTTGCAGGCGACGGATCACCTCAAGTATCTCAGTGGTCGTCAGTCCAAACTTGGCCGCCTCGCCACCGCTTTTTTCCCATTTTCCGGAGCCCTTTGAATATAGTTTCACGCGGACGCCGATCATCGGAATGTCTGCATCGGGGTATTCCGATGTTATTTTTTCCGCGATCGCCAATGTGTGGTCGAGTTCGCTCAGCTTTTCGATAACAATTACTACGTTTTTGCCTGCGGAGGCACCGGCAAAAGCAAGCTCAATGAATTCGCGGTCTTTGAAGCCATTCAGGACAAGCAAACTGTCTTTTGCTTGTTCCAGTCCAAGAGCGGCGTAAAGTTCAGGCTTAGACCCGGCCTCGAGGCCGAAATTGTATCTCGAGCCTTCTCGAAGATACTCCTCGATGACGGCGCGGTTTGAGTTGACCTTCATCGGGAACACGCAAAGGTGGCCGCCCTGATATTCAAATTCTTTTATCGATTTGCGAAAAGCAGTCTGTAGTTTGCGGATCTGTCCGAAGATCAGTTGAGGAAAACGGAGAAGAACCGGGGTATTTATACCGCGTTTGGCGAGGTCATCGATTATTTCCTTAACATCGGCTGTCAGGTTCTCGTCATCAGGAGCACGTACGATCAGGTTGCCCTTACGGTTTACACCAAAGTAATCTGCGCCCCAGTTATCTATGCCGTAGGTTTCAATTGTTTGTTCGATGATCGCGCTCAAATTTAGCCTCTCAATAACAATGGAGAAAAACTAATAGCTTAATAAAAATCTGCAAAAAAACAAACACCCTTTCTTAAATAGGCTGAAAATTCTTCCTGGATCAGGCAAAAAGCTTTGGCATACTCGTTGCAAAGGAAATATGACGGGAACTCCGGGATGCCCGGAAACATATGAAAAACCTTGCGGTTACGCAACAAAAGGCATAAAAGATGCCGTAACTTGTCAAGGTAAAGTGCCAAAAAATGTCACATTCGATTTCATATAGAAAAAACGATAGAGGTTGTAAATGATGAACAAAGAGAGAGAAAGAGGATTTTCTATAATTGAACTGTTGGTAGTATGCGCGATCATCGGTATTGTTGCGTCATTGGCAATTCCATTTCTACAGAAAGCCATCCGAGCGGCAGAAAACGGCAATACCTTTGCAACGATGCGAACTGTGGCCTCGACTCAGTTGAACTTTTACCAGAGGAACAACCGCTTCGGCCGTATTACGGAAATCAACAATTTGATGTCAAATGCAATCGGCACGAACTCTGGCAACCAGGTTACCAGGGGCAAATTTACCTTCAACATGGAAAACCCTGCGGACGCTGCTCCAGCATCACCAACAGATGGCGAGCTTCGAAACCAGTATGTGATTACGGCCACCCGTAACGTTCTCGGCGAAGGCCAGATTTACAAATACAAGATAGATCAGTCCGGCGAGATCAAGCAGCTTTTTCCGTAATACCTTGCAAACAATATCGTCAGCAGTTTTCCGACCCCTGGAAAGGTGAACCACCATGAATGTCTTCGAAGACCTAATTGTCGAGCTGAAAGAAGAGAATCTTCTCGAAAATACAGTGATCGACAGCAAACAACCACAAAAGAAAGAAACTGATGTTCCGGAGAACGTCGAGGCGTTTGCCACAGCCCTAGACGAACCGGAACTCGCTGCGCCCAATGACGAGGCTGCTGATGATGCCTCTACCAAGTCGGCAGTCGCGAACAAGTCCGCTGAGTTCGAAGTTGTCAGCATCGGCGAGGAAACTCCAACTGCGGAGTCAAAGCCCAAGAAGAAGAACAAAAAACTGAAAGCGGGCAAAGAGTTCTTTAACAAGCGTGCCGTCGACGAGATGTCCAGTCTACAGATGGTGGAGCATATTTTTACGGGTGTTGAACGCGAGTACATGAAGGTCGTGCCAAAGGCATTTGACGACCTGAATGCGAAGAAAGCACTTCACGCTTTTCTTGCTGTTACGGAGAATTCTCAGAGCCAGGAACATAAGGCCGCTGAGTTTGCGTTGATGCAGGAAACCGAGGCATGGGGATTGGCGTTGATCGAGCGCGACCAGAAAATCGCGGTTGCAAATATTCGCCACTATTGCGAAAACTCACGACCGGCTCTCAGCTCACAGGCGATGCTCGCCTTGGCAAAATTCTATCGAAATGCTCCTTATTCCGAAAACGTGAGATCAAAGTTCGATTTTGTGATCACGCGTTTGTTTTCCCGTCCCGTAAGGCACGACATGCGTGTATGTCTGTTTGAACGCGAAGAGATGCTCGGCCACATAGAAAAATTGTACGCTGACTGGTCAAGTATCCCGATCTATGAGGCCGAAAATGACGAGTCGAATGTCATGCTGACCGGACTTAGCTTCGATGATCTTGCCGCTGAAGCCGAGAGTGCTTCATCGTTTGACCAATTGATCGAAAGTGATTTCTTTGGACGGTTGCGATTATTCAAGGAGAGCATCAGCGAACTATTCTATGCTCCCACCGTTACAGCATCCGCAATTGAAAGCAACATCAGGATAGGCAATGCCTATGTCAACCTGATAGTGCGCGAACGGCAGAAGATGGATGCTGCCAGTATTCAGGCAAAATATGGTGACTTTGATGACGAAACTGTTTCCGACACCGCCGGACGCTCGCTCGATCTTGTAGAGCTATTAAACAGCTTGACTGATGAGGTCGTCTTTGAGGAGTTCATAGGGGACGAAGACGATGAGGAAACTGCTGCGTCCGAAACCGCCAGCCAAGAGATACGAAAAACGGAAACTGTCGCCACAGATGCAAAGCCCGCCTTTGTTGGCCGCGTCGTCGGCGAAGTTCTCGGCATCAACCGCTGGATACTTATTATCGGCTTTGTTCTTATCTTCATTTCCGGTGGACTCTATGCTTGGTCGCGGAGTTTTGGAGAGGAGAAAGTTTCAACTGCTGGAGTCATAACAGTCGAACTCACTGGCGTTCTCGCGGAACACATCAGCCTGGGCAAGATCTCTGACGATACATTCTATGGCCTGATGCTGCCGTCATGGGACAACCTGACAAAAGAAAAACGCGAAGAATACATGCAAAAGATATTACAGCTCGGCCCTGAAAAAGGATTTAGAAACGTTAGTTTGACCAGCAAAGATGGAAACCCGGCAGGGTTTGCAAACACGGAGCGTATTAAAGTAATCATGCCCGGCATGTGATCCTTTGACAGTATTTCAATAAAGAGGAAAAGCTGCCTTGAAAGACATTTCAGGCAGCTTTTTCTATTCAATGGCAGTCTGTCCTTTGCCATGTACCCCGGAATTGATTTTCTGTAAACTCGCTGTTTGTGCCTGTTTAGGCATGAATTGCAATTGACCTTTTCGTTCGTTCGTATTAACATTTATCAATTGTTCTTTAAAATTGCTCTATAAAGTTCAGCGTATTTCTTAAGGAGAAAACTATGTCGTCGGTTACTGC
>JBGARA010000031.1:0-39297 GCA_044230475.1 Pyrinomonadaceae bacterium
TGCCGGGCATTGCCGGACTGATCCTCGGCATCGGTATGGCCGTTGACTCGAACGTGCTGATCTTTGAGAGGATCCGTGAAGAACTAAGGCTTGGTGATACCGTGGCTGAGGCGATCAGCAAAGGATTTGACCGTGCGTTTGTGACGATCATCGATACGCATATTACAACGATCATCTCGTCGGTAATCCTTTATATTACCGGTTCCGGACCGATCAAGGGCTTTGCCGTGACGCTGATCCTGGGATTGCTCATCAACCTTTTCACAGCTGTTTTCGTTTCGAGAACAATATTCAATTGGGAGTTGAGCTTCAATCCCGATAAGCAGAAATTAAGTATCTAAAATGGAGTCGCAGTGACTCAAGACATAGAAAGAAATGTTTAATTTGTTTCAGAACATTCATATCGACTGGCTCGGAAAACGCAAGATATTTATTGCTTTTTCAATATTTGTCATGCTCATGGGGCTGGTCTCGACGATCGGGCGCCAATATACTCCGGGCGGCACAGATGCGTTTAACCTTGGCGTTGACTTTAAGGGCGGTACGGTTGTCGTAGCAAAATTCAAAGGCGAAAGGCCGACTGACGATGCTATTAGAGAGGCCTTGCACAATGCCAACGTAGCTGACCCTCAGATCCAGACTTCGACGGATAAGCCGGACGAGGTCTTGATCAAGATACCTCTTGTGGAGAGTGCAGAAACGGCAACCGAAGGCGGGCAGGATCTGACGGCTCAAGTTCAGGCTGGGCGGCGGACTGTAAAAACCGCGCTCGATACGTTTGGAAAAGAGGCTGAGGGAGAATCGACTTTAGCCGGTACTGAAGACGCAGTTTACAAGATCGTGGGAACGGATTCTGTCGGTGCAGTCGCAGGTGCAAAACTACGCAATCAGGCAGTCACAGCCACGCTTTTCGGCTTGATCGGTATTTTGCTTTTCATTGCTTTCCGGTATGACTGGACTTATGCGGCCGGTGCCGTTATCGCGGTGTTTCACGATGTTTTGATGGTGCTTGCTTTTTTCTCACTGTTTCAGTGGGAGATCAATCTAACTGTCATTGCAGCCATACTTACGATCGTCGGATTTTCTGTCAACGACTCGATCGTTATCTTTGACCGCGTCAGGGAAAATCTAATAATCAACCGAACCGGCACATTGTTCTCCATTACCAACGATTCCATCAACCAGACACTGTCGCGAACGATCATTACCGCGGGTCTGGTGCTGCTTTCGGTTCTGGCTTTGGTTCTATTTGGTGGCGAAGTCCTCAAGAGCTTCTCGTTGGCTTTGCTGGTTGGCGTGACACTCGGTACGTACTCCACGATCGCTATCGCTAGCCCCATCGCCATTTGGTGGCAGAACAAGATCGGAGCCGCTGAGGTTAAGGATGTGCTGGCTCCGCAGCAGGCCGGCGAAAAGCTTGCATCTACATCCCGGCGAACTGTGACACGGAGGCCCGTGACTCGTTAGCTGCGCCGGACGATCCTGTTCTCAAAAAACTGTGAAAATTGCGAAAAAAATAAGATTATTCTTGACTTTCGCTTTTTTTGCTTTTAGACTTCAAATCGTTGCTGGTCAATTAACTGTTTTGCTTCTGCCATCTGTTTCGCATTGGAAAATGGAAACAGATTTGTGAAATGTTCACAGTTGGCTCTTATGGGTGTCTCTGGGCGTTTGAGGGCAGAAACGAAACAGATTGGATATCGGGTCTACCCGAGGTTTGAGGTTATGGACTCAGCACTGATTACAACGTAAAACTCGGGTAGCTCATCAAAAGCAATTGTAAGGAATCGTAACCCTTGACCTAAAACGGCACCGGAAATGAGGGAGGATAAAAAAAGATGCTTGATCAATTAGTTGAATCGAAAAGCAACTCCAAAGAGAACAAACGACGAAGCGAATTTCTTGGGGTCGTATTTTTCATAATGGTATCGATTCTTCTGGGCAGTTGGACCTACAGCCTTTTTGCCAAAGATTTCGGTATGGGTGGCGACGAACTGTCGCTGGAAACACTGGTGGCGCCGGTGCCTGTTGCAGATGAAGAGCCGCCGCCAAAGCCTGAGAAGCAGCCCGAAAAACAACAGCCGGATGTTGACGTAAGAAAAGAGCTTATTCAAAACATCATGTCCTCGCCGGTAAAACCGCCTGACGAGATCAGTACCGCGAAAAATCCTATCAAGGAAATGAGGCTTGACCGCATAACCAAGATGGGTAACACCGACTCTGATACCGGGGCTAAGGTTGATAACTCAAGGGCTGGTGTATCGGACACCGGTGGAACGGGTGGCATCTCCACAGGGACCGGCACCGCAAAAACAGGTGGCAGTGATGAAGACGAGCCGCCACCGCCGCCAAAGAAAGTAGTGCCGAAGACAATTTCGGGCGGTGTTTTGAACGGCAAAGCGACCAGCCTGCCAAAGCCGGCATATCCGGCAGCCGCAAAGGCCATTAACGCCAAGGGAACTGTTACCGTTCAGGTGACAATTGATGAAAGCGGACGCGTTGTTTCGGCAAGCGCTACCAGCGGACATCCGTTGCTACGTGCTGCCGCGGTCTCGGCGGCCCAGAGTGCACGGTTTAGCCCTACGCTACTCTCGGGGCAGCCGGTTAAGGTCACTGGAGTGATCACGTATAATTTTCAGTAGCTTGTCTACACTTTTGCGGGACGGTTTCTCAATGACCGTCCCAAACATTAATTATTGCAGTAATTAGATCTATTGATTTCTTTGGAGGAAAAATCATGACATTTCTGTTCGCCGAAGGAGGCGTTTCATTTGGTATCTACGATATCGCAAAAAGCTTAACCATTCCCGGTTGGGGCGTTATCATTACACTGCTTATCCAGTCGGTGTATATGATCGCCGTCGGGATCGAGCGCTGGCTGACTTATAACAAAGCAAAACAACAGTCGAGGCAATATGCTCCGAAAGTCGCTCAGGCTTTGAAAAACAGCAACATCGATGAGGCTATTAACATCAGCGACAAGCATAAGGACTCACACTTAGCGATGGTTGTTTCGTCGGGGCTTAAGGAATTTGCTGCCCATCAGGGTGGTGAGATAACAAGCGACGAGATGGCGGCTTCTGAGCGTGCTCTCGAGCGTGCGATCGCGGTTAAGACAGCTGAGTTGAAACGCGGCCTTGCCGGCCTTGCTACGGTAGGCTCTACCGCTCCGTTCGTGGGACTGTTTGGTACGGTCGTAGGTATCATTGGAGCTTTCCAGGCTCTTAGAACCAATGAAAATGCCGGTATCGGCGCCGTCGGCGGTGCTATCGCCGAGGCCCTTGTTGCAACTGCTTTTGGTATCTTGGTTGCGGTTCCTGCTGTATGGCTCTTCAACTATTTCACGAACAAGGTGACAAGCTTTGGAGTTGAAATGGAAAACTCAGCTTCGGAACTCGTTGATTATTTTATCAGGCAGCGATCAAAAAGCTTGAAAGGCTAATACCGATGATCGGTTAGGAGAAAGTTTGCTATGAGTATGAAGATCGGTGGTACCGATGAATACAACTCGGAGATAAACGTTACACCAATGGTGGACGTTATGTTAGTGCTTCTGATCATTTTCATGATCGTTACGCCGCTGCTTCAGGCAGGTGTTTCCGTCAATCTTCCGCGAGATATGCGAAGCCCTGATCCTGACGAAGAGATAGCTAAGGACACATCCGTTGTCGTGGCTATCACCCGCGAAGGCAGCTTCAACATTGGTAAACAGGAATATCCGATCGATGCCCTTGGAGATGTGATCAAGCGACGTATGGAAGGCAAGACGCCTGAAAAACGTGTTGTTTACATAAAAGCCGACATCGATGTTGATTACGGAAAGGTCGTCCAGGCTATAGACACCATCCGAAAACAGGACATCGATAAGGTGGGCTTAGTGGCTGATAAGAAGAAAGGCGTCGAACAAGCAAAATAGATCTGAACCTCAATCGTTCTGTGAGGTTCGAGGGAAGAAAAGAAAATGGGAATGTCAACCGGTGGAGGCGACGGAGCCTCACCACATATCAATGTAACACCACTGATAGACGTGCTTCTCGTGTTGCTGATCATTTTTATGGTCATCACTCCGTTAAAGCCGAGTAGGTTCGAGGCCAAGGTTCCTGCTGAGCCGAAGGACATGCAGAACCAGGTCATTAAGCCGAATCCGCTAACGCTTGTTGTAGCCATAAATCGTGAGACAAAGGCTTTAACGCTCAACAATGAACCATTTGGCGATGTATCCAATACGGATTCACTGACAAATAAACTCTTGGAAACATTTAAGAGAAGGGAAAGTGAAGGAGCTTTTCGCGAAGGCACGAATGAGGTCGAAAAGACACTGTTTATTAAGTCGCCGAAATCAGTTCATTACGGAGATGTGGTCAAGGTAATAGATGCTGTTAAGCTGGCCGGTGCAGAACCGATCGGTTTGCAGATCGATGACCTTACAGAATAATTTGCCGAAACGAGCGTGATTGGCTGTGGTTATTACGCTTTTTCGGTTGTGAATGGAGTCAAATGATGAAATTCTCTCGTTTAGGGATTTTTGCTTTCATATTAATTACCGTTTTGGCCGGTACGAACTGTTCGTACTACAACCGTATTATGGCCAGAAAGAATCTGGTCGACGGCTCAAAGGCGTATAAAGATAGAAAGTTTAAGGATGCGGAAAAATTGTTCCGTGATGCAATAACCCGTGATCCAAACGGGACAACGGTCGAAGGCAAAACCGCGCAGCTTTTCCTTGCCAGAACGCTTCACTCGGAATTTATTGGGAACCGTCAGGAAAAGAACCTGGCAGAAGAAGCGATTGCTCAATACCAGAAGGTACTTCAGCAAAACCCGGGCGACCAGAGTTCCTACAAGGCGGTTGCCAGTTTGTACGAAAACCTGCAGAAAACCGACGATTGGTTGAAGTGGGTCACTGCACGAGCTTCAAACACGGCAATTCCTCCAGAACAAAGAGCTGAGGCTCTGACCTCCCTTGCCGCAAAGAAAAACACCTGTGCTAACGACATAACTGATACCGAAAAGACGAAGAAGCCGGTAACCAAGGATGGCAAGCAGACGTATCAATTTGTTAAGCCTGAAAACCCTGAAGAGTTTGCCACTCTTAAGGCGTGTGTAGAGGAAGGGACGAAGCTGATCGATCAGGCCGTCGCTCTCGAGCCGGCTGAGGTCAAGAATGCTGCAAATCTCAACATAAAAGGGCTTTCAGACACAGATCTTGCTGCTAAACAGGACCTGTTCAAGGTTTTTGAGTCAACAAGATCCTACAAGGCGAGTCTTATTTTTCAGGCAATGCGGGTCGCGGACATGGACGGCAGGACCGCCGATAGAGATCAACTGAAAAATGAGGGAGAGGCGGCCAGAAAGAACTTTCTTGATCTGAGTGACATTGTTAAGAAGCTTGAAACAGAAAAAGATGAACGTGTAGCTGCGAAAGAAGCTCAGAAAGGCGGCGACAAAGCCAACAGTAACTCCGCGGCCAACAAAAAATAGCATAGATTTTTCTTTCTAAGTCAGGCGATGCTCAATTACAATCTAATTGAGCGTCGTCTTCTGTTTTTGAACGGCGTCAGGGTTACTGCCCTTTGGGTTCTGAACTGCCTATGCTGCCCGACGGAGTGACTCTTAAGAGTTTTTATGATTCGGATCGAGGATGTCATTGCAACAGTGGCTCAGAATCGGCCTGGGGCCGACGTTGATCTAATACGCCGCGCCTACCTTTTTTCGGCTCTGCACCATCGTGGGCAGACGAGGGCATCGGGAGAGCCTTACCTCGTCCACCCACTCGAGGTCGCTGAAATACTTGCCGGAATGCGCCTCGATGAAGTAAGCGTCTCGACCGGCTTGCTGCACGATGTAGTAGAAGACACGCTGGTCGACCTTGAAACGATCCGGTCGTACTTTGGCGATGAGATCACCCAACTTGTCGATGGATTGACAAAGATCGCGCACATCAGCGATCTTTCGAAGGAAAAGCAGCAGGCAGAAAACGTCAGGAAAATGGTACTGGCAATGACGACGGACGTCCGCGTCGTTTTGATTAAGCTTGCCGACCGTCTGCACAACATGCGGACGATGCAGTACCTAAAGCCGGAAAAACGGGAACGCATCTCGCAGGAAACCCTCGATATCTATGCGCCGATCGCTCACAGGTTGGGAATGGGTAAAGTTCGAAGTGAACTGGAGGATCTGGCGTTTCAAAACCTATATCCTGATGAATACAGGCGGCTTTCCAAAGAGGTAGAAGCCCGGCGCCCCGAACTGGAAGCTGCACTCGAAAAGATAAAGACAACCATAAGCGAGAAGCTAACTGAGAACGAAGTTCCTTTTGTCCAGATCGAAGGCCGAGTTAAGCGTCTGTATTCGCTTTGGAAGAAGCTGAAGAAACAGAAGATACTGATCGAGCAGGTTTATGATCTGATCGCCGCACGAATTATTACAAAAAACGACCGAAAGTATTGCTATCTTGCTTTGAGCGTCATACATGACATTTGGACGCCGGTTCCTGAGCGATTCAAGGACTGGATAGCCATTCCCAGAGATAACCTTTACCAGTCACTTCATACCTCCGTAATCGGTGACGGAGGGCAAGCGTTCGAGGTTCAGATACGAACTGAGGAAATGCATCAAGTCGCCGAGGAAGGAGTAGCAGCTCATTGGAAATACAAAGAGAGCTCGCTTGGCAAGAAAGAGGAGGACGAAAGCCTCGACGAATTGCGGAAGACGGTTGAAAAACTGCTCCTTCCGCTTATGGAGAATACGAAGGAAAACGAGGATTCCGCAGATTTTATAGAAAGCCTGAAACTCGACTTATTTCCAAAAGACGTATATGCGTTTACACCTCGGGGAAAGGTCATTCAACTGCCGCGCGGAGCTACACCGATCGATTTTGCCTACGCGATCCATTCCGTCGTTGGCGATACCTGCACTGGAGCAAAAATAAACGGTCGCATCGTGCCGCTGCGTAGCGAGCTCAAGAACGGAGATGTCGTCGAAATTCTCACTACACCTCACTCAAAACCATCCGGCGACTGGCTTAATCATACAGTTACGTCTCGTGCTCGCAATCGCATTCGACACTGGATCTCGCAGGAGCAAAGGGAAGAGTCAATAGAATTGGGGCGTAAACTTTTGGAAAAAGAAACTGAGCGATTTCGCATTCCTTCCAAGAAGTTTCTTAACAACGAGTCAGAACTGAAACGGATCGCAAACGAATACGGCCTAGGTAGGCCCGACGATCTTTTTGCATCGGTCGGCTACGGCAAGACGCTGCCGCGAAACGTCCTTGGGAAATTTCTTGGTGCCGAAAAGTTTAACGAACTCGATCCTGATAATAAGAAAGAGACCCGGTTAAAGACCGGAATGAAAGCGGTACGAAAGTTTATTGGCATCGGCGAGGATGCGATAGTTGTCAGAGGCGTCGATAACCTGCTCATTACAAGGGCGAATTGCTGCAATCCGCTTCGAGGCGAAGATATTATTGGCTATATTTCGCTTGAAAAGGGCATTGTTGTTCATAATAAACGCTGCAAAAATGTGTCGCAGTTGATGGTCAACAAGGAAAGAATTGTTGATGTCGAATGGGCAAAGGATGCCGATAAGGACCAGATACAATCTGTTCAGCTGCTTGCAACTACGGAGAATCGCACCGGTATGCTTGCGGGCATCACAAATGCGATTGCCGACATCAAGACCGGCATCCGCGATGCAAGAGCGAATGTTTCAAAAGACGATATCGGTCTGATTGAGGTCACGGTCGAAGTTTTTGACAAGAAACACCTCGATAAGGTTGTTGGAGCGATACAACATGTTCCGGGTGTTATCGCGGTCGAACGTGTTAACGCCTGATATTCAACGTCCACTAAATAACTAGTCTGCTTTTCTTTTCCAGGTTAATTTGTTAAAATTCGCCTTTTGCTTGAGTTATTCGGCAGAGGCTTTTTTGATGAAAGAGATAGTAACCACGGAAAACGCTCCGGGAGCAATTGGACCTTATTCGCAGGCTATCAAGGCTGGCGGCGTGGTGTATTGTTCAGGACAGATACCCATCGATCCCCAAACGGGTGAGTTCGTATCTCAGATTGTCAGCGAGCAGACGGAGCAGGTGCTGAAGAATCTCAGTGAGGTACTGAATGCAGCTGGAACAAGTCTCGATAACGTCGTCAAGACCACGGTCTTTCTCGCAGATATGAACGATTTTGTCGAGATGAATGAAGTTTACAGTCGTTTCTTTAGCGATAATAAACCTGCGAGGGCGACGGTTCAGGCGGCAAGGTTGCCACGGGACGCTAAGGTCGAGATCGACTGCATTGCTGTTGTTTAGAGCTAAACGAAAGAAAAGCCAAACGCCGATATTTGACGTTTGGCAACTAAAACCATTAGCTGTATCTCAAATAGTTATTTAAGCAGCTTTGACAACTTTTCCCGATTTGATACAGCGTGTGCAGGCCTTTATGCGGCCATTGCCACCAGCGGGAAGCTTGACCCTGACAGGCTGAAGATTCGGGTTGAAACGCCTTCGCGTTTTGTTGTTAGCGTGTGAAACATTGTTTCCAAATTGTGGGCCTTTCCCACAGATTTCGCAGCGTTGTGCCATAATTATTGCCTCTCGTGGTTTGCGAGGATATAGAGTTCGTAAAAACTCGAAACAAGATTTATAACAAAAAACCTACGGGTTAGTCAAGTAACTTACAACAGATGAACAAGATGAAAATAGGAAAAGCAATCGTGCAATTTAATAAAAAAGAGATCATTAGCTTCGCAATGACAGCTGTTTTGGCTGGAATGTTGGCCGCGTGTGGCGGAACTGCGGCAAATTCGACCACCGGTGGAGCGGTCGATTCGAATGAAACTGCAGCAAAGGTCAACGGTAAGGTCATTACAATGCAGGAAGTTGATAGGGCTGTCAAACAGCAGTCACAGGGACAGGAAAGTAAGCTGTCGCCGCTCGAGCTAGCCGGTGCCCGACTTCAGGTTCTGCAGAGCCTCATCGAGCAGGAAGTGATGTACCAAAAGGCAGAGAAGGAGAATCTGGTCCCTGCTGAGGAAGAAGTCACCGGCGAGGTCAATAAACGAAAAACCGAAAGCCGCATGTCTGCAGAAGAATTTGACAAGCAGATGAAGCAGGCCGGAATGGATGAGAAATCATTTCGCGAATCGATAAAGAAAGGGTTGGCAATTCAGAAGCTTGTGGACAAGATCACAAGTCGGATCGAGACGCCAAAGGATCAGGAGATCGTTGATTTCTTTAAGAGTAATCCGGATCTCTTCGTTAGGAAACGAGGTGTCCGTTTGGCCGCGATCGTTGTGGATCCGTCGGATAGCGGCGAAGGCGATACAACACGCAATGAGGTTGAAGCCAGCCAGAAAGTGAAAGAAGTTCTTGCGAAGGTGCAGCAGCCTGCCTCCGATTTTGCGGCGCTTGCTCGTGAGTACAGTGAAGATCCCAGCAAACTGCAGGGCGGCGATCTCGGCTACATAAGCGAAGAAGAATTGAAGCAGAATTTCGGAGCGACAATCGCAGCGGCTTTCATGAATCCGCAGTTTAATATTGGCCAGGTTACAAACATGGTTCCGGTAAACGGAAAAGGATATATCTTCAAGCTGCAGGAGCGTGTCGAAAAAGAAGAGAATCTGACCCTCGACAGTCCTGATGTTCGTCCGCAGATCAATAAGCTTTTGGTCGATAATCGTAAACAGTTGCTTGCCGCTTCGTATCAGGCGATAGCTATGAATGACGCCAAAGTCGAAAACTATCTCGCTAAAAAGGTAGTTGACAATCCTAATGAACTCAGCGGTACTCGCCCGGCAGGAGCAGTGAATACTGAATCGAATTCAAACACGGCCTCAGCCGCAAATTCGAACACTGCTTCCAATGCAAAAGCTGCGAATGGAAATACTGCGACAAAGCCCGAAGCTAACGTAAAACAGGCAGCAAAACCTGAGGACGTTAAAAAGCCTGAGGCGACGAACAAGACTAAGTAATCTTCGGTTGTTTTCAAATAAGGGTAAAAGGCAGGATCAGATGTTGCCTTTTACCTTTTTCACTTTGTTTAAATGCTTTTCAGATTAAATGACATCCGAAAATCCTACGGCGGTACCGAGATATTAAAGGGTGTCTCGTTCCAGGTCAATCGTGATGAAAAGATCGGACTGGTCGGGCGCAATGGCGCGGGTAAAACGACTGCTTTCCGCATTATCACCGGTCAGGAGGGGGCCGACTCGGGTGATCTGATAAAAATGAACGGCCTGAAACTCGGCTTGCTCGAGCAGCATGTCGATTTTGGTGAGGCCGAGACCGTTCATACCGCAGCGCTTTCTGCATTCAAGGAAATTCATGACATCGAGGCTGAGATGCGTCGGCTCGAAAAACAGATGGAAACCGACCATTCCGAGTCGGTGTTGCATAAGTACGCCGATCTGCAAACTGCGTTTGAGCAGGCAGACGGTTTCTCATATGCTGCTAAGGCTGAGGCCATCCTGCTCGGCATGGGCTTTGCCTCGCAGACATGGTCACACGATGTGCGAACGCTTTCCGGTGGACAGAAGAATAGGCTTGGAATGGTCCGAATGCTCCTGTCTAATGCCGACGTCTTGCTGCTCGATGAGCCGACAAATCATCTTGACGTCGATGCGGTCGAGTGGCTCGAAGAATTTTTAAAAACTTACGACAAAGCCTACGTCGTCATCAGCCACGACCGCTACTTTCTCGACCGCACAACGAACCGTGTTATCGAACTCGATCGCGGACAGGCGGTTACTTACACAGGTAATTACTCGAAATATCTTGTCGAACGTGAACTTCGCCGCGAACAGCAGCAGCGTGAATACGAGAATCAGCAAGCGATGATAAACAAGACGCAGGAGTTTATCCGTCGCAATCTCGAAGGCCAAAAGACAAAACAGGCAAAATCGAGACGCAATATGCTCGAACGCATGGAGCGCATCGAGGCCGTCACGAGTGAGAAAAGCGGTGGTAATTTTCGCTTGAAAAAAGTTGAGCGTGCTGGTAACAATGTTCTCACGACCGAAGATCTCGTGATCGGCTACGGCGACAAAGTGCTCGCTTCCGGCATCAATATTTCTCTGCATCGCGGAGGCGTCCTCGGTCTGATCGGCGGCAACGGTACTGGCAAAACCACCCTGTTAAAAACGCTGCTCGGAAGTATACGCGAGTTAGATGGACGTATCACCTGGGGCACAAAAACAAATATTGGTTATTACTCGCAAACGCTTGATGACCTTTACGAGGGAAACGACGTTATCAACGAACTCCGCCGCGTCGCACCGATGGTCGAAAGCGGCGAGTTGCGTTCCTTTCTGGCCCGTTTTCTATTCTTTGGTGAAGATATCGAGAAGAAAGTTTCCTCGTTATCAGGTGGCGAAAAGGGAAGGCTGGCGCTGGCAAAGCTGATCTATTCGCAAAAGAACGTGCTTGTTCTCGACGAGCCGACAAACCATCTCGACATTCCTGCCCGCGAAGCGCTCGAATCGGCGCTTGACGAATATCCCGGCACGATCATCACCGTAAGCCATGACCGGTTTTTCCTCGACCGGCTCGCGACACAGATGCTGTCATTTGAATCAGACGGACGCGTTCTTGATTACAGTGGAAATTACACCGAATTTCACGACTGGAAAGTGAAGAACATCGAGCGGTCAAGCGGAAAGGATGCTGAGTCGGAATTGGCAGCAGCAACGACCGGATCCCGGGAGACAGCAAAAGCAGATCATCAAGCACCAAAGGTCAACAACCTGTCAAAGAATCAGGTAAAACAGATCGAACGCCGCATCGCTGAAATAGAACAACAGATCTCCCGTCTTGAATCCGAAGCCGAACAACTCACCAAAGACATGGCCGATCCAAAGCTCGCGTCAGATTATGCGCGGCTGAAGGAAGCAAACGAAACTCTTGCAGCAAAACAAGCCCAGACAAAAGAACTCTACGGGGAGTGGGAGCTCCTTAGTGACGAGTTAAATTGAGCGAGTGATAGTCGGTGGAGTTAGTTGTCCGCCGTCGCTACGGTCGAGCAGGGCATTCGAGCCGAGACACAACCCTTAGCAAGCTCGGCAACATATGACAGTGCAAGCTTCGTAAACTTCAACGCCTGGACCGCATTGTTGTTGCTTAGGGCAAGTGTGTCGTTAGCGGTGTGGATCTGCGGATTGTCATTACCGATCGGAGCTTCGAACGGACACGATGCCGCATAGCTCTTGTTGGTCCACGAAGCGTGGTCTGAGCATGCGTAACCGCAGGAAGTATTGCCCACCAGAACGGTCGGTTGGTAAGTGGTCATCAGGTCACGGATAAACTGGTTCTGGGCGGCATTGGTGAAATCGGTGATCATCACCATGTCATAACCTTGCGTACCTTTGTAGTTGGTCATGTCGAATTGTACAACGCCCACGACATTCTTGTTTGCGGTTCGGTAAGAGGTCGCGATAGCGGCCGAGCCGCGTAATCCTATTTCCTCGGCGGCGTATGCCATGAACTGCACGGTGCGCTGCGGCCTGAATCCTCTCAACATCAGCACACGGATCGTTTCGGTTATGCATGCAATGCCCGAGGCATCATCATCTGCTCCGGGAGCGGCCAAATTTTGCCCGCCACCATTGATCGAATCCTGATGTGCTCCGACAACGACGATCTCATTTGGAAGGGAACTGCCGGGGATAGTCATGATGATCGATGGCTGGAGTGAAGTGCTGGTGGGATGAGTGAAAAACTCGACTGTCACATCGCTTCGGCCCGCCGCGAGCTGCGTCCACTTGTTCTTGATCCAATTAGCCGAATCAACGCCTGTTTGCAGGTTATAACGCCGGTTCGGAAATGCCGCGAGATCTACGATGACCTGTTTGTTTTGCGCTTCGCTTGCAGCATTCATTAGCGAGTTCACTACCGCAGTGTTGTTTATCGAATATACGACTTGAGGGGCGTCAGTGCTTGCCGTGTTAAATCTCTCTACCCAAGCCACTGCATCGGCCTCGCTGCTATGCTCGACAAAACCAGAGCACTTATGAAAATTCTCGTGCATGGCCGTCGATAGCAACTCCATCTGCGGGTCGGTCAAACGCAATATCGCAATGCCGTCAACGATCTTTTCGACACGCGAGTTTAGGTTAGCGATCTCGGCAGCCCGCGCAGTACTTGCGATTTGGGCTAACTCGCTGCTGTCAACACTCACCCAACGCTCGGTCTCTCTCGCATCCGTTCCACTGCCGAGAAATACTGCAAACGTTACCGCGCACAAAATGAAGGTTGCAATTAAACCCGACTTAACATACTTCGACATAAATCTTTATTAGCTCCTGAAGTGATTTGATTATACATCAAACCGGGGATTCCCGAAGCGCCGGTTAAGTGCGTGAAATTCTGCCGTTCCCGCTTATACTCATCATGATCGCACCGACCGAGCCTCTTCGTTAAACTCTTCCTAATTTGTTGACTCAAAAAGGCTCTTATCATGACACGATAGCCTAAAGAAAGTCGCTTAAATTTGTACTGAAACGTGATAAGATGTTCACGCTATGGTCTTAAAGGTGGTTATCGGGCTGATTCTGTGTGCCAGCTTCACTTACGCGCAGACGGATGATGTGTTGTTTCCGGTTCGTGTTGGGGAGCAATATGGCTACATAAATAGGCGAGGTCAGATGGTGATGAAACCTCAATTTGACACCGCAGAAAAATTCCACGATGGGTTAGCCCTCGTCGCTCAAGGAGGCAGTAGGGTAAAAGTTGGGCCAGGAAAGTATTGGAGAATTCCTACGAAACGAGGTTATATTGATAAAACTGGAAAATTTATTATTCCCCTCGGGAAATATAATCTCGCGAACACTTTTTCTGAAGGATTGGCGGCGGTCTGGATGGAGTCACCGTGTGATCGCTCCTGCTATGGGTATATCGACACAACCGGAACGGTTGTTTTGGAGCAGAAGTACCAAACCGCCGGAGAATTTACCAACGGAACCGCAGATGTGCGAATGTCGGATGATAAATGGGGCGTTATCGATAAATCTGGCAAGTTTATAATTCCTCCTGAATACGACGGTGTATTTCCTTTTCGTGAAGGAGTTGGAATTGCGATAACCATCAAAAACAAGAAATCATCGCCGTTTGATCAGGTGCCGGAGGATTTTGCAACGGATCTCTACGACATGAATGGCGATGTAATAGCTCGCCCACCCTATTTTGTATTTGGGGCCTACGAGAGCGGTTTAGTTGAAATACTAACAAGGAGCGGGCAGGGCTTTATCGACATAAGGGGGAACTTAGTCATAGCACCAAGCTTCCAAGGGGCGCATGGTTTTTCGGAAGGACTTTGCGCTGTAAAAGTAAACAATAAATGGGGCTATATTAATCCGAGTGGGAAATTTGCTATTGAACCATCGTTTGATAAAGCATACGCATTTTCGGATGGTCTTGCCGTTGTCGAAGTAAACGGCAAAGAGGGCTACATTGATAAAAATGGCAGGTTTGCGATCCAACCCCGAGATTGGAGCGTTAGCGGTTTTGAGGATGGACTCGCTTTAGTTCGTCGCCAAGGATGGAGCGGCTACATTGACAAGACCGGAAAATTCGTTTGGAAAACCAAAGACTGATTTTTGTCTAATTCAGCTCCATCCACAACGGCAACTATGGTGTCAAAAAAAGTTCGTCAAGTTGTGCTATCTTCAATGACTTCAAGGCTTTCCAAGACGCCAAACGGCATTGGCAAATGGATCGAGCCGCCCGGCTTGAAGCCATTCGGTTACGACTCGATCCTATAGTTTGGAGCTTCTTTCGTAATAATCACATCGTGAACGTGCGATTCGCGTAAACCGGCGGATGTTATTCGGACGAATTTCGCATTTGTCTGCAGATCGGCGATTGAGCGGCAGCCTGTGTAGCCCATGCCCGAACGCAGGCCGCCGACTAGTTGAGTGACCATCTCGGCGACGGTGCCTTTGTAGGCGACGCGGCCTTCGATGCCTTCGGGGATGTATTTGGCGTCGGAAACCGTGCCTTCCTGAGCATAGCGGTCACTTGAGCCTTGTTTCATAGCCCCAAGTGAACCCATTCCGCGATACGTTTTGAAATTACGTCCCTGGAAAAGAATAACCTCGCCCGGAGCTTCTTCGGTTCCGGCAAAGAGCGAGCCGATCATAACGCTGTCCGCACCGGCTGCTATGGCTTTTGCGACATCGCCTGAGAATTTGACTCCGCCGTCAGCAATGATCGGCACGCCCGAACCCTTTGCAGCGGTTACACATTCAACGATAGCGGTGATCTGTGGCACACCTGCACCCGTGACGACTCGGGTTGTGCAGATAGAGCCAGGGCCGATGCCGATCTTTACTGCGTCAACGCCCGCTTTTATTAGTGCATTCGTGGCTTCACCTGTGGCAACATTACCTGCAACTAATTCGATCTCGGGAAACTTCGATTTGATTTGTTTCACAGCGTCGATAACTCGCGAACTATGTCCGTGCGCTGTGTCGATGACGATCGCATCGACGCGGGCTTCGACCAATGCAGTTGCCCGTTCGAGAAAATCACCCGTTGCACCGATGGCGGCTGCGCAGCGCAGCCGTCCGAGATCGTCTTTTGCCGCGAGAGGGAAATTTATAGCTTTCTGAATATCCTTAACCGTGATGAGGCCTTTTAGTAGGCCGCTGTCGTCCACTACAAGGAGTTTTTCGATGCGGTGTTTTTGAAGCTTAACTTTTGCGTCATCGAGGGTTGTTCCTACCGGCACCGTAACCAGCGGCTGAGGCGTCATGATCTCGGAAACAGGAATGTCCGTTCTTGTTTCAAAGCGAAGATCGCGGTTCGTAATTATTCCGGTCAAAAGGCCGTTCTCATCGACAACAGGAACACCGCTTATGTGGAATCGCCGCATTATCGCGAGAGCGTCGGACACAAGCTTGTCCTGATGGATCGTCACCGGATCGACGATCATGCCTGATTCGCTGCGTTTTACCTTATCGACTTCTTCGGCCTGCTGTTCAACAGAAAAGTTCTTGTGAATTACGCCAATACCGCCTTGTTGGGCGAGGGCTATGGCAAGAGAAGCTTCCGTAACGGTGTCCATCGCCGATGAGCAGAGCGGAATATTAAGGCTTATATTGCGAGAGAAACGTGTGCGTGTGTCGGCTTCGGCGGGAAGCAATTCGGAGTAGGCCGGGACGAGCAGAACGTCGTCGAATGTTAGGCCTTCGTGTATTTCGTTGATTTCCATATCTAATAATAATGCACAAGCCCGAGCGTGAGCAAGGGCGATACATCCAACTTGTGGATATCGCCGATACTTAGGCGCGGGCTTGAGCAACGAAGGTCATTAACGCGGCGTGCTGTTTATTGGTTTTACCGCGATAATGTTGGGCGATCTTGTTGTTACGGGCTTATTGGTATTTGCAACGGGTTTCGGTTTTTCAGGAGAAGCCTTTGGTTTTGCCGGTTGTATCAGGCTGGTCGAAGAATTGGAGTTCGAAACCGAATTTGAGATCTTAACTTCCGCATTAACGGTTGGAGAAACGGTTGGAGCTTCGGATGAAGCCACTTTTTCTGTTGCCGCCGGTGATGCAGTCTCGACAGGGCTTTGGCTTTCAACAGCAACGTTTGCGGGTGCTGAATTTGTGTTGCTGACCTTTAGCTCATGTGGCGACGGCAGAGAAGGCTGCCGCAGATAATTCACAAGAAATAACACAACACCGGTCATCAGACCGAGAACAATTACCGCCACAATGATCGTCGGCACAATCGAATGATTCTGATGGTCGTCGGTCAAAACCTGCGGTTTATAAGTTTTGACTTCTTCGACATCGGTTCCTTCCGTATCGCTCAGGAGCCTCGAGTAATCAGAAAGAGCTTCCTGCTCGTCAACGCCGACATATTTTGCATAAGCCTTAATAAAACCGCGATTAAATATGCCTCCCGGCAGGGCGCGATAATCGTCGTTGTCGATGGATTCGATATAGAGCGGTGCGATGCGCGTTTGTTCGGCCACCTCGCTTACCGAGATGCCTTTTGCCTCGCGGGCCTGCCGTAATTTTTCACCCAGGGTCAATGCCATTTGTGTTCGCTATGCCGACTGATCAAACACTTGAAAAAACAAGGCTTGTTGACTTGAAATATAGCCCTCAAGCGACGGCAATGTCAATTGATTTGCCGCGGTGGCATTTTGGCATTCGATGCGAGTTATATTAATATCAGTAAGGTAATCCAACATATGAGGAGTAATCAATGAGTTTAGAAGCTCTGGGAATGGTAGAGACCAAAGGTTTTGTAGGTGCCGTAGAGGCCGCGGACGCAATGGTCAAGGCTGCTAATGTCAAGCTGATCGGCAAAGAATATATCGGTGCCGGTTATGTCACGATCTTTGTTCGCGGCGATGTCGGTGCGGTCAAAGCTGCGACCGATGCAGGTGCAGCTGCGGCCCGTCGGGTCGGCGAGCTGATCAGCGTTCATGTGATTCCGCGTCCACACGGCGAGGTAGAACGCGTTTTGCCAAAAGGCGGAGCCGTTGGCTTGAGCCCCGACGAAAAGGCTCTTCAGGGCGGCGGCAAGCAGATTGGTTCAGGCGATACTAAAACCAAGTAGAAGCCGACTGTAGCAATACGCTAGTGCCTCTTAAGATTCAATTTTCAAATAGCAATGGCTGACAAAGATCTAGTTGCTCAACAGGAAGCACGCGACGCGGTTGAGACCGCGTCGTTTGCCTTTCAGTCTGTCAGTAAGCTGGATCAAAGCAAGATCGACGAGATCTGCGAAGCCATGTCTAAGGCCGCCCTTGCTGACGCCGCACGTCTCGGCCAGATGGCCCATGAGGAGACCGGTTTTGGCAAGCCCGAAGACAAACGCGAAAAGAATCGCTTTGCCGCCGAAGATGTTTGGAATCATTTCCGCAACCTTAAAACGGTTGGTGTTGTTTCCGATACAAAAAGCATTGTCGAGATAGCCAGTCCTCGCGGTGTTGTAGCCGCTATCATACCTTCAACCAACCCGACTTCGACGGCGATCTTTAAGATCATCATCGCGATAAAATCCCGCAACACCATTGTTCTTTCGCCTCATCCTTCGGCTGCAAAGTGCATCGCCGAAACGACCCGCATTATGCGGGAAGCGGCGATCAAACACGGTTTGCCCGCTGATGCGATCACTTGCCTCACGACCTCGACCATTGAGGGCACTGAGGCTTTGATGAAGAACAAAAAGACTGCTGTCATTCTTGCAACCGGCGGAACGGGACTTGTGCGAGCAGCATATTCGTCTGGTAAGCCTGCGTTCGGCGTCGGGCCGGGCAATGTGCCTTCCTTTATCGAGCGCTCGGCTAACGTCGAAAAGGCCGTTGCCGATATCCTGACCGGAACGTGTTTCGACAACGGTACGATCTGCGCTTCTGAGCAGTCTGTTGTTGCTGACGCTCCTGTTGCCGCCCAGGTTCGGGCACAGTTCAAAGCGCAAGGTGGACACTTTTTGAACCCGATTGAAGCCGACGCCGTTGCAAAAGTTTTGCTTACGCCGCAGCGGACTTTGAACGCAGGTATCGTCGGCAAGTCTGCAAAATTCATAGCGGATCTCGCGGGCATTTCCATTCCGGAAGGAACGCGGTGCTTGCTCGCCGATTGCGGCGGCGTAGGACGTGACTATCCGTGGTCGGTCGAGAAATTGTCGCCGACTCTGGCGTTCTTCGTCGTTGACGGCGTTGAGGCCGGAGCAAATAAATGCCAGGAAATTTTGCAATTCGGCGGCATGGGACATACCGCCGGAATGCATACGCAGGACCGCGAAGCCGCTATCCGCTATGGAGCTCAAATGCCTGCTGCACGTGTGATAATAAATTCACCTACGACTCATGGTGCGATCGGATTTACTACCGACCTTGCACCGTCGATGACGCTCGGCTGCGGTTCGTGGGGCGGCAACGTAACATCGGACAACATCTCGCCGCACCACCTGATGGACATCAAGCGTGTCGCCTTTGAAACGAAGCCCATCAATAGGCCATCGACGGTCAGGCGGCAATATACAGGTTCTGTGTCTAGCGATCAGCCGGTAAGAACTCAGCCAAAGCGTGAAGAAATTGCGGCAATTGTTGATAGCTTCCTGAGCAAGAAGTTGGCGGAAATGCCGACACCGGAACCGCCAAAACCGCAGACGTCACAGGCCCCGCCGCCGGAAGTGAAAACCATCGTCCACGAGGTCACGCCGGAAAACGCCGTGCAAAAGCCCGTGCCGATCGCGACGGTGGATTTTGTGAGTGAGGACGACGTTCGACGAGCAGTTGCAAGCGGACAGAAGATCTATATTTCCAAGAAGACGATCCTGACGCCGTCGGCTCGCGACCTTGGCGAAGAAAAAGAGGTCTTTGCGAGAGTTTAAATGATGGCTGTGGAGGCGCTGACAAGAGAAATATGCGATAGCTGCGGCGTGGCAGTCCGTGAAAATACGGCGTTCTGTTACAACTGCGGCAAGAGTCTCGTGGAACCGGCCTCCGAAATAAACGGCGATCATTCGGCTGGGATCTCCGACGAAGGAAAGGCCGCACTCGACGATCTCGCGGCGCGCGTGAAGGTCGATGAGAATGCTGACCGAATTAAGAACGCAACCGCGGAAAGAAAAAAAGCCCGAGTGGCCCCGAGGAAGGCGGCTGAGGAGATATGGATCGCTGACGAAACTCGTTCGGGCCTGATGCTCTTTGTTATTTCGCTTGTGATCTTTTTGCTCGTGATGACTACGGTTTTTTTTACCGTTTACTGGAAATGATTTGAGGATCTTATGGAAGCACTTGGAATGGTCGAATGTTTTGGACTGGTCGCTATGATCGAAGCGGCTGACGCAATGGTCAAGGCGGCAAATGTTAAGCTCGTCGGTTACGAGAGGATCGATGCCGGACTCGTTACGGCGATCGTTCGCGGCGAAGTCGGTGCCGTCAAAGCTGCTGTCGATGCCGGAGCCGCTGCTGCGCGAAGGATCGGGACTGTCACCGCAACCCACGTTATTCCACGACCTCACGGCGAAGTCGACGACGGCATTCCCGTTTTGCGTACCGGCGAAACAACTCGCAAAAAGATCTCAGGCAGCGTTCCAGAGTAAAACTCAGTCCGGAGATTTTGTTTTCAAATAGCGTTTCGATTCGGCAATCTGATCGACAATCGGGCGCTTTTTTGCGCCTGGCTGTTTTCGCTTTGTTCGACGCCTTGGGCTAACGCGTTTTTCTATACTCCTCGACCACAGGGCTGAAATCGTTTCTTTGAAGTACCAACTTTCTGGATATGACGTGACTTTTTCGAAATGACGCAACTTTCCCGAAATGACTTGGTTTTCCGTCCGATAAGCAAGTTTAAACAAAGGCGGAATCTTTGGGCATGATCGGGCCCGTTCCGACATGAAGTAAGGCTGTGTTTATTTGGTTGCCGGCGTTGGAGACGGTGAAAGCAACGGGGACGGGGACAGTACGATTTTAGGAGCAGGGCCATCGGCAGTACGTCCGGCACGCGTGATGGCAATGCGCTTTTCGGCTTTAGGGCCGTCGGCGACCGTCACTCTGATGTTGCGGTATGTGCCGTCTTTTTTGTCGTTAGACGGGATGTAACCGATGGAGTATTGCGTGCGCAATTCGTTCGAGATCTCTTTTGCAAGTGTCGGTAACTCGGAAGAACTCGCCGGGAAATATGCCTTGCCCCCACTTTCGCTGGCTAGGCGTTCGAGAAAGGACCTGGCTTTTTCCTGCTTGCTTTTGCCGATGAAACCTTTCTCTTTTTCAAGTTCGTCAATAAAGCCGATAATATATATTTGCACCGTGGATTCGCGCAAAAGATCGAACAACTGCTTTTCGGTGTAAAAACTGTCACGGTCCTCACCGTCGGTAACGACCACGAGTGCTCTGCGTTTGCGGTCGTCCGCTTTTTTCGAGGCTTCGTATCTCTGAACTTCCTCAACCGCGAGATAAACAGCGTCACGGATGGCGGTCTGTCCCGTATCGACATAAAAGTTGTCGAGAGCGTAGTTCAGATCCTCCTTGTTTCCGGTAAATGGCTGATCGATCGAAATCTTGTCGCGGCCCACAAAGCGGATGATCATGGTTTCGTCATCGGGTTTATTTGTTCCAACCAGAACATTTCCGGCCTCAATAACTTTCTCTAATTGCTCACGAAGTGAACCGGAAGTATCGACGACCAAGGCATAGTTTGTCGGCACCTCAGATTTTGAGAAAAAGTCTATCTGCTGTAAATTACCGTCTTCAAAGATCTTGAAATCCTTTTGCTGGAGGTTATTGATCGAGCGATTATTGCGGTCTATGACACGAACGTCAAGATTAACGAGCTCCGTGTCGATCTTAATGATCTCGTCGTCTTCTTTTGTGGTGGGCGTTGATTTTGGGGGCGGTGGCGTGATTTTGGGCGACGGACTTGGTGTCGGTGAGACATCCGCACTGACGTAACCCACACTTGTTGCCACTCGTGTGGTTGCCTTCGTGAAAGCGGTTGATACTGTGAATATCAGAACAGCGAACGAGACAAGTAGCAGGTTTCTTTTCATCTTCAATTACAAAAGCTCTAGCGAAATGTCGGAGCGCTTGGCGATGCGTAATAGCCATCGCGACTGCGGACTGTTAGACGCGGCAAACCTCGCGGAGGTTTGATCCTAACCTTTATCTTACGCCACTTGCCGTTGGCCTGGAAGTCCTTTGGCGTGTAACCGAGCGAATATTGATGGCGAAGTTCGAGCGCAATTCGCTCAAATATTTCATCCATTTCAACATCGCTCTCAGGAAAGAATGCCTTGCCACCGGACACCGAGCAGATCTCTTCCAAGAATGATCTTCCCATTGCGGCTTCCGTTCTTGATGAGTCGCTGCCATCATTAATACCGACGGCATATGTGACGACATCGGATTCCTTCATTAAGCGACGAACCTCGCCAAAATTATATCGCGAAGCGTTATCCTGGCCATCGCTGATAATGAGCAAGGCACGTTTTTGATGGCTGCCGCGGCTTACACGTTCGATACCGAGGTAGACCGCATCGTAAAGCGCCGTATCCTTCTGCGGCTGAACCATTGTCAACTTCCTGAGAACGGCATCTCCGTCGCGTGTGCGATCAAGCAAAAGCTGAGCACGGCTGTTAAATCCGATGAGGAAATATTCGTCCGACGGATGACTCGTCATTATGAACCGCGAAAGGGCCTTTTGCGCTTTTATGATCTTTTCACCGCTCATTGAACCGGAAACGTCAAACAAGATACCCACCGAAACCGGAGCATCGCTATCGCTGAAAAACTGAATGTCCTGTTCCTGATTGTTGTCCGTTATCGTAAAAGCGCTCTTGTTCAATCCGGAAACGTAACGACCGTAAAGATCTGTTACTGTTAGGGTCAGTGTGACGAGATCGGTCTTAACCTTTAACGGGCGATCGGAATCGTCAGGGGTTGGTGAAGGAGTCGGCGACTGTCCAAAGTTGAGGCTGGTCAGTAAAAACAGGGAAAGGACCACTACGATCAGGTGGCCAGTTCTTGGAGAAAGTTGAAAACGCTCTTTTCCGTTTTCGTTCATAGTTGCGCCTATAAAGAATATAGCATTGAAGAAAGGAAACTTCCGCAATATATTGTTTTGGATGTATTGTCGCGCGATAAAGTTGTGCGAACCCCTGCCCAACCGGCCCAAAAGGACTGAAAACCGATTTTGGTGCCTAAGCGCAACAAAAAACTAGCTTTTGCGTGATATAATGCGAAAGTTTGATAGTTGTATATGACTGAATTTATTTGCCGTCTGGGAACGCCTTCGGGCGAGATCATAACCCGTGTGGTAGAGGCTTCTGCAGCGGGCGAGGCTCGCGCACGGCTCGAGAGTGAGGGCTTTAAGGTTTTTGCCGTGTCAAATTCCGAGGAGGGGCTATCGGCGGTACTATCTTTCGGCGGCAGTAAAAAAGGTAAGGTCAAACAGGCCGACTTTTTGCTCTTTAATCAGCAATTTTCTGCTTTGCTGCGTGCAGGTATCCCTGTTTTACAGTCTATCGAGCTACTGAAGACTCGTTCAGCCTCGGCAAATCTTCGAGCCGTTCTTGGCGATGTCGAGGAGAAGATCAAAAGCGGTGTTCCGCTATCTGAGGCATTTGAGGCTCAAGGGCTGTTTCCAAGGATTTACACGGCTTCCATACTTGCGGGCGAACGGAGCGGAGCCCTGGATGACGTGCTGGCTCGATTTGTCGATTACTTGAAACGCAGTGTAGGTGTTTCGCGAAAACTTCGGGGAGCCCTTGCCTATCCGGCGTTTCTGCTTCTGGCAGCGTTAATTATGGTCGCGTTCCTGACACTATATATCGTGCCGCGGATGTCAGACCTTTTCAAAAGTCTCGCCGCAAACCGCACTTTGCCGACCGTGACGCTGGTCGTGCTCGCGATCTCAAACGGGATCATTAACAACATCATCTGGCTTGCTCCGCTTCTGCTTATTATTATCGGCGCGGTTTATTTGTGGCTCAGAACGGCGAACGGCAAACTGATGCTGCATAAGTTTCTGCTGCGGATACCTATTGCCGGCCAGTTGATACGAAATATGGCGACGGCTCAGCTTGCACGTTCTTTGTCTACTCTGCTCTCGGGAGGTATTACGGTGCCTGATTCGTGGGACATCTCATCGCAGGCGATCAGCAATCTAGAACTGCGGCGGCGAAGCCAAGGCGTGTTGCCGATGATCCGCGAAGGGCGCGGCTTTACTGAAGCACTCGAAAAAGCCAATTGGGTACCGGAATTGGGGTTAGACATGATCGGCATCGGAGAGAAATCGGGAAGTCTGCGTGAGATGCTCGATGAAGTTGCGACATTTTACGATGCTGAGGCTGAAGTCAGGTTAGAACAATTTACGACCCTGCTCGAACCTATGATCTTATTATTTATGGCAGGCATTGTTGTGACAATTCTGCTCGCAATTTATTTGCCTATTATTCAGATGATCTCGGCAGGGCCGACGGGAAAACGGTAAGAGTTCAGAGTTGAGAATGAAATGAGTGAACAAACACAAACTATAAGTAATGCGGCAACTTCAGTAGGAGTTTCAGAATTTTTGGATAAAGAGCCACCAGAAGTTGCAGAGGCAAAGCAATTGGCCCGTCGATACCGCTTGCCTTTCATCGATCTGCTTCCGCCAGAACAAGCGTCACCGGTTGACCTCGATGAATTAGCAAAGATCCCTGTTGATCTGATGCTGCGGAACCAGTTCGTGCCTCTGCGGCGTGATGGAAGCAACCTGCACGCAGCGATGGCGGATCCGACGAATCTTCAGCTTCTTGACGAACTGGAGAATGTGTTGAATGTTCGCATTGTGCCCTACGTTGCCACTGCCGGAGCGATCGATGTTGTATTGCGAAAAGGTGATTCGACACAGCGTGTGCTGGCGGAGGCTGCATCGACATTTAAGATCTCATTGGTCAAAGAAACCGATCAGGGTGAGGAAGTGTTAGATCTCGATCGCCTGGCTGCGGATTCGGACATGTCGCCGATCATTAAACTTGTCGATACCATCCTTTACAATGCGATGGAATCACGGGCATCTGATATTCACATCGAAACGCGCGAGCGTGATGTTCAAGTAAAATTCCGCATTGACGGCGCTCTTTACGCAAAGGTCGATCCAATAGACATTTCGTTTCACCAAACCCTGATATCACGTATCAAGGTTATGTCTGAGCTCGACATTGCCGAGCGTCGTATTCCGCAGGACGGACGTTTTCGTGTGCGCTATAAGGGCCGTACGGTTGATTTTCGTGTGTCCATCATGCCGACGATTTTTGGCGAGGACGCAGTCATTCGTATTCTCGATAAAGAACAAATAAACGAGAGTTTTAAGAATCTGAATCTCGACGTCGTCGGCTTCGATTACGAGGATATTACGCGATTTCGGCTGTATATCAAGGAGCCCTATGGCATGGTTCTCGTCACCGGTCCGACGGGTTCGGGTAAAACGACCACGCTTTATGCTGCACTCAACGAGATCCGTAACGATGAAGATAAGATCATCACAATTGAAGATCCGGTCGAATATCAGCTTCATGGCATTGTGCAGATCCCCGTCAACGAGAAGAAAGGGCTGACCTTTGCTCGCGGGCTGCGCTCTATATTGCGACACGATCCTGACAAGGTCATGGTCGGCGAAATTCGTGACGAAGAAACTGCCCAGATCGCTATCCAATCTGCTCTGACTGGCCACCTTGTTTTTACTACGGTTCACGCAAACAACGTGATCGACGTTATCGGCCGCTTTATCAATATGGGTGTCGAGCCGTATAACTTTGTGTCCGCGCTCAACTGCGTGCTTGCTCAACGTCTTGTTCGACTCCTCTGCCCAACGTGCAAGCGGCCCTATAAGCCGAATGACGACGACTTAATGGAATCCGGTATTCACAGGGATGAGGTAAGCTCTGAGCAAGTGTTTTTCCGTAGTGTTGGCTGCGATGCTTGTAATCACACAGGCTACCGCGGACGTTCAGCGATACATGAGCTTCTCGATATGTCCGACACTATTCGTGAGATGATCATTGACCGCCGTCCGGGTTCAGAAATACGCCGCCAAGCGGAAAAAGAAGGGTTACTGTCTTTGCGGGAATCCGCCATCAAGAAAGTCTTTGCCGGAATGACAACCCTGCATGAGATCAATCGCGTGACGTTTGTTGAAGAGATCAAGATATAAGGGGTTTTTAAGCGCCAATCAACGCGGCACCCCAAGGATGAGACCATAAGCTCAATGGCTGCTTGCAGTTGTATCAAGAAGCCGTGAGAAACTCCTTATAGATTCCGGGATCTACGTTTCCACCGCTTACAACCACACACACCTTTTTACCCGCGAATTTATCTGCGTTAAGCACTAGTGCGGCGAGAGAAAGTGCACCTGTCGGTTCACATTTCAGATTGGCGAGATTGAAAAAAAGCCGTACGGCGTCGACGGTCGCATCGTCGGACACTTCAAAAATATCGCTCACACTATTTCTAATAATCTCCCAATTCAAATCGCCGAGAGATATAGTACGGGCTCCATCGGCAATGGTCATCGGCTCGGTCTCGTTTCGGACGATGTGGCCGGCCTTTAGAGATCGAGATGCATCATTCCCAAGCAATGGCTCTGCCCCAAAGATCCGTGTTGTCTTATTGTTACGGTATAGGCCTAAAGTAATACCTGAGATAAGGCCACCGCCGCCGACGGGTGAAATAACGACATCAAATTCGCATTTGGCCAGTTCATCCCCAAGTGTGGAGTTACCGTCTATGACAAATTGGTCGTCGTAGGCACTGGCAAAATACGCATCGGGCATTTCGGCGAAGAGTTGAGCGACTCGCTCGTTGCGGCCAAGTTTTGTCGTGTCCACGAGATCAACGGTCGCTCCGTAATTACGGACGGCTTCGATCTTGACCTGCGCAGACGTCACAGGCATTACAACTGTGCATTTTTTTCCCAGTAATTTACATGCGTAAGCCAATGCCTGACCAAAATTTCCGGACGAAGCAGTCAGTATCTGGTCTTGCTCGACGTTCAACGCAAGATTGTATGCCGCACGAAACTTAAAACTGCCCGTATGTTGAAAAGTTTCGCTTGCAATTGCTACATCTAGGCCAAGATGGTCACGGAGCTTTGCCGATTCGATAAATGTCGTGGGGCGAATTGCGTCGAGTAGTGCTAACATATTCTCAATCGAAGTTTATTATTCACAAATGCCGTCGGCAAGTCGGTCGCCGCTGTCATTAGTGATTACGAAGATGAGTAAGCCCGACAAAGAAGCAAAGGAAATGATGGAGATGATCTTTCACAAGGCTCAGATGCAATTCGGGCAGGCTGCGATCAAAGGGCGTTGGTTTCACGACGGCGACGGTTGCCCAGGCTGCGGCGGACAGATCAATTACTTCAAGCTGAAGAAAAAGAACCTTTTGTCCATAAATGCGTTCATTTTTCGTGAGCACGGCGTAGTTATCGCGTATTTGCTCTGCGGTAAGTGTGGTCAAGAGGTCATCAAGGCAAAAAGCGATACACCATTGCATGGCGAAATCGAGAAAAATTTGAAGCAGGCATTTCTAAAGCACTTAGGTCACTAAAAATATGGAAAAAGCACATTTCGGAATGATCGGCCTCGGGACGATGGGGCGCAATTTTCTTCTTAATATCGCTGAGCATGGAATCAGCGGAGTCGGTTTTGATCTTGATGCAGGGAAGCGGGAACTACTGTTGAAAGAAGGTGCGGGAATGCCCGTCGATGTCGGCAATGACCTTGCCGATTTTCTGGCGAAGCTCGAATCGCCGCGCAATATCATGATGCTCGTGCCTGCAGGACCAATCGTCGATGCGGTGATCGCGGATCTGTTGCCCCATCTCGAAAGAGACGACCTAATCATTGATGGCGGCAACTCGCATTTTACGGACACAGATCGACGACAGACGGAACTCGATGCGAAGGGCGTTGGATTTATGGGTGTCGGTGTGAGCGGTGGCGAGGAAGGTGCTCGTCACGGGGCGAGCATCATGCCCGGCGGCCGGCGTGATTTTTATGATCGCATTGAAGAGACTTTGCAGGCTGTGTCGGCAAAGGTGAATGGTGAACCTTGCGTTGCGTATATGGGATCAGGCTCGGCAGGTCATTTTGTCAAGATGGTGCATAACGGCATCGAATACGGGATCATGCAGCTTATCTCAGAAGTTTACGATTACATGAAGCGCGTTCTTGATATGAACGACAGCGAGATCGGCAAAACTTTTGGCGAATGGAATAGGGGTGAGCTAAATTCTTTTTTGGTCGAGATTACTGCGACAGTGCTTGCAAAAAATGATTCTGAAACAGGAAAACCGCTTGTCGAAATGATACTCGACACCGCGGGACAAAAGGGCACCGGCAAATGGACGTCGCAAGCTGCGATGGATCTCGGAGTGCCGGTGCCGACGATTGATTCGGCAGTTTCGATGAGGCAGATATCCGCACAGAAAAAGCGGCGCGGCGAAATTGCCTTAAAATTCGACTCGGACCTGACGGGACACCATTCGACCTTGAGTCCGGCTGATCTTGAAGGTGCGTTGTTGTGTGCATTTCTGATCACATATGCTCAAGGCTTATCGTTGCTTGCACAGGCCTCCAGCGAGATGACGTACGACACGAATATTGGCGATGCGGCGAAAATATGGCGTGGCGGTTGTATCATTCGTTCAGCGTCCCTAGCCGATATCCGCGAGGCATTTCAACGTTCCCCGTCTTTGCCAAGTATTTTGCTTGATGACAAGATAGCCGCGAAGGTCAACAGCCATTCATTTGCTTTGCGAAAAATGATATCAGGCAGCATTGGTCACGGTATTCCTGCGATGTGTTTGTCATCGGCGCTGGCATATTTTGAAGCCTTCCGCACTGAACGTTTGCCTGCAAATCTGATACAGGCGCAGCGAGACTACTTTGGTGCTCACACTTATCAACGTGTTGATAAGGACGGGACCTTTCACACGCCGGATTGGGGGAAATAGTCATCCGCGAAACATAAAAAAGTCAGGAAAAGAGAGAGTTCCTAATTCCTGCTTTTCGTGGGTAAGTGCCTTTTAGACGATCTCCCAAGCGTGTTCGGCTTTTAGGAGTTTGCTCATAAGTGAGGCGTGGACGCTATGGCCGCTTTTTTCGGCGGTAATCTTGCCTTGGATCGGCATTCCAATCAGAGCAAAATCGCCGATGATGTCGAGTATCTTATGACGGACAAATTCATCGTCGAAACGAAGTGGTGTTTCGTTTAACATGCCATCGTCGGTTAGGACGATCGCATTTTGGAGCGAGCCGCCCAGCGCTAGATTGGCTTTTCTTAAAGCCTCGATCTCATGAGTGAAGCCGAACGTTCGTGCGGATGCGATCTCCTTGCCGAATGAGCCACTCCTAAATACAAAATTCAAACGTTGCTGCTCAATAAACGGATGAGGGAAATCGATCATGCAGTCGATCTCGTAATCTTCTGAAGGCTCGATGGACATCTTTCTGTCGCCGATCTCGACCTCAATTTTTGTCAGCACTCTCAGTACATGTCTTTTTTCATCCTGCTCTACGACTCCTGCTTTGGCTATCAATTCTAAAAAATCCTCACTCGAGCCGTCCATTATTGGGACCTCAATATTGTCCAACTCAATAAAACAATTATCAATGTCAGAACCTCGCAGTGCGGACAATAGATGTTCGCATGTGGAGAGAACGACACCGCGACGCATAAGCGTGGTTGCATAGGAGCAATGCGAGATATATTCGACCGAGGCCGGTATTTCAAAGTTATCAAGATCAGTCCGGACAAAAATATACCCCGTGTTCGCCGGTGCAGGCCGCAAGGTCATGTTGACCTCAACTCCTGTGTGCAGGCCGACGCCGCTGACTGATATTGAAGATGCCAACGTTATTTGATTGGTCGTCATGATTAGCAAACTCTCATACAAAAGCTGTGCCATTATCGCAAACCGTTATCTCCGTGTAAATTACTGCGTCTGCTGAGCCATTTGTTGCAATTTCTCCACATAGTTGTAGCAGAATTTACTATTTTGCTTCTACCATTTACAATTTAGCTTTAATTAAGTTATGGCTATCGAAACTGCGGGGCAAAAGGCTGCGAAAGTTACCAAAATACGCATCGAGAATGCGTCAACTATCACTCTGCCCAAAAAAACGGACGAGAGCATCAACAAGGTGCTTGATTTTCTTCCAATCGAACAGTATCGCGGTATCGAGAGGATAAAGCTTGTCGATTTCATCAATGATCCGCGGTTGAAAAACATGGACGTTCCCCTAAAGGGCGATCTGCCGGGACTGTATCATCCGCGACAAGGAAATCAGGCTCCGTGGATGGAAATGTCCATGGGGGCGCTGCTGATGCCGACAGAGGGTTGGGTGAAGAAGTTTATGGCTAAAAGCTCGTTCAAGGGGAATATGGCCGGGCTGATATTTTCGCTTGTCGGACAGCATTATTTTCTAACGCAGAAACATTCTGTAAAGCGTAGCAGCCTTGAACCGCAGATCAGGCAGTATGCGGAAAAAAATCTTAAGGCGTGGAGCGAGCAACAAGCCGACGGAAGCTGGCGTGCGAAACTCTTTAAACCGTTTCGTCCATACCTCGAGCGCTGGGCGAAATGGTTGAACAAAAAAGCAGCAGAGGCTCAGAAATAAACATATGGCAAATTACTGGATGGTAAAACAAGAACCTACGGCATATTCTTGGGATGATTTTGTAAAAGACGGCAAGACCGATTGGACAGGCGTGCGAAATTTTAAGGCGCGGAACTTCCTTAAAGAAATGAAGAAAGGCGACAAGGTCTATTTTTATCATTCTGTTGTAGGCAAAGAGGTCGTCGGGATTGCCGAAGTGACGAAGGAAGCATTTCCCGATCCGACAGATACGGCTTGGCATGCTGTCGAGCTAAAACCGGTCAAACCTTTGAAAAAAACTGTTACGCTTGAAGCGATCAAAGCAAACAAAGCTTTGGCAAACATTTACCTTGTGCGTCAGCCGCGATTTTCCGTGATGCCACTTAACAAGGATGAATACGAAGAAATTTTGAGCATGTCAAAGTGATGGAAAACCTACAGTTCTTTTGGGGCTTTGCCGTTGGTGTCGCGGTCTTAACGTTTTTCATTCACTGTATTTTCGCGGTCGCAGTTTATATTGATAGTGAAAAGCTTACAAATCGTGATAAATCAAAACCAGTTTTGGTCCCGGGCCTGGTATGGGCAACTGCAACGCTGGTATTGGGGCCACTGATGGCTATCGGCTATTGGGTCATTCATCGTACATCGATTGCTAATCTTGAGGAAAAGCGACCGGAAGAATTTGACATTGAGGATTATCTCGCGTGACTTATTTAAAAGAGGCCGTTGCCCATTATCACGAACTCCTGACTGATGCCGAACTTGCGACGGCGTCGCAAAAACTGCTTGACGAAGGACTCGAAAGCTCAAAGCTTATTTTCGGTGGGCGTCGCTTGACGCCTTACTTGAGGCCGCACTTTGTTACTGACACTGATTGGTCGAAAATTGTCACGACCTGCGAGACTGTTTTTGGTGCGCTGCAAAAAGTAAAAGATGCTGCGATCGATAATGATGAGATCCTCGATGAACTTGGAATCACTGAGATCGAGCGCGAATTAGTTGCCATCGACCCTAAATATTCTCACGTTTCTCCGAACGCTCGGCTTGATTCGTTTCTCACCGCCGACGCTTACAGTTACGTCGAGTTGAACGGTGAAAGTCCAGCCGGTGTTGCATATGCAGATTCGGCGACTGCGATCTTCGAAACTCTGCCGGTGATGCGGAAATTCGGCGAGCGTTATCACATCAGTCCTCTCGAGGGGCGCTCGAAAATGCTTGACGTGTTATTGCGATGTTACGAAGAATTTCTCGGAAGAAAACCGGATCACAAACCGGTCATTGCCATAATTGATCTTAAAGATCTGCCGACGCTAAAGGAATTTGAGCTTTTTAAAGAGTATTTTGGGTCCCAGGGATACACTTCGATCATTTGTTCACCGGACGAACTTGAATTCAACGGTTCGCGGCTTTCTTGCAGCGGCACCGAGATCGACATCGTTTACAAGCGTCTGCTGGTCAACGAATACCTGCCCATCATGGATGAATTTCCCGCTCTGCTCGATGCATATAGCTCCGGAGCGATCTGTATGGCAAACAGTTTTCGCAGTAAGTTGGTTCATAAGAAGGCGATCTTTGCAGTTCTCACTAATGAAAAATATTCGCACCTTTTTAGCGGTGAAGAGTTGAAAGCTATCAGCGCTCATGTGCCCTGGACTCGAAAAGTGAGTGAATGCGAAACTGAAAATCGCGGCGAGAGGATCGACCTGATCGAATGGATCCGGTCGAATCCGAACAAGCTTGCCCTAAAGCCAAACGATGATTATGGTGGCCACGGTATTTTTCTCGGTTGGACGTGTTCGCGATCGGAGTGGGATGACGCGATCAAAGAGGCTTTGGCCGACGGAGATTATCTTGTACAGGAACGTGTCAAAACCGCCAAGGAACATTTTCCAATGCTTGTCGATGACGCTGGAAATTGGGAAATGAGGGAGCAACTTGTCGATCTCGACCCTTTGCTATACCTTGGCAAGGTTGGCTCGGCGTTTACGCGGCTTTCTTCGACTGAGCTTGCAAATGTTTCGTCGGGCGGCGGAATGGTGCCGACGTTCATTCTCTCTGAGCGGTAGCTGCTTCTAACTCACCGGTTAATGACTGATTTATCAACCGAATTCTACTCTCTTTCTGATTTCGAAAAGCCTGCGCGCGAAAATATGTCGGCTATGGCTTGGGAATATCTAGCAAGTGGTGCGGCGGACGAATTTACATTAAGCTGGAACTCTGAATCGTTCAAGAAAATCAAACTAAATCCGCGCATGTTGACGGACGTTTCATCGATTGACACGAGGGTTGAGTTGTTTGGGCAAAGACTACCGTTTCCGATCTTGCTTGCACCGGTTGGTATGCAGCGGCTTTATCATCCTGAGGGCGAGACCGCAGCTGTGCGTGGTGCGGGCGAGGCTGAGGCTGTTTACGTGGTGAGCAGCTATGCGAACACTTCGGTTGAGGAAATCGCGGCTGTGGCAACGGCGCCGATATGGTTTCAACTTTATCTTCAGCCGGATCGAGTGGTTACAAAAGAGCTTGTCCAACGAGCTGTGGCCGCTGGTTGTCGCGCATTGTGTGTGACGGTTGATCTGCCCGTTATAGGCGTTCGCAATCGAATGGAACGGGCGAGGTTTGAGGTGCCCTCTGAGCTTGACGTTCCGCACATGATGGAGAATTTCACAGGTTCGCCTGCTACTTGGGATGATGTTGACTGGCTACTTTCGTTTGCGGAAGTACCAGTCGTGCTCAAGGGAATACTGCACCCTCTGGATGCAGAGATCGCCGTCAAACAAGGGGTCGGTGGCATGATCGTTTCTAATCACGGTGCCCGCGATCTTGATTCAACGCCGGCGACCATCGAAGCTTTGCCTGCGGTTGTTGATGCGGTTGCCGGACGGATACCCGTCCTTATGGACGGTGGAATTCGACGGGGGACTGATGTGTTAAAGGCGATCGCTTACGGAGCGAATGCGGTGCTTATTGGCCGTCCATTTGCTTTCGGGCTCGGAGCAGCCGGTTCAAAGGGTGTCACACGTGTTGTCGATATCTTGCGAACCGAATTTGAAAAAGCGATGGCACTTTGCGGGCGCTCGACTATCGCAAGCATCGACCGTTCTGTGATTTGGCCTGTAGAATCATGATTCACGCAAAAATCGTGTAACTTAGAATCGAATAATAGTTTATATTTCAAATGAAATTATCTAAGAACCAATCGCGCCTTCGGTTGCTCACGGACGAATATCTGCGTCTCGAACGAAAACTCTTGCTCGGTGGCGGGCCTTCGAAGATTGAGAAGATACATTCACAAGGCAAGCTGACTGCTCGCGAACGTTTAGATCTGCTGCTCGACAAAGACTCTTTCCGGCAAGAGATCGGGTTGCTTGTCGCCTATGATCAGTACGACGGTGTCGCTCCGGCTGCCGCGGTTGTGACGACCATTGGAAAAATTGAGGGTCGCGAATGCGTGGTAGTTGCCAACGACGCGACGATCAAGGCCGGTGCATGGTATCCCGAAACTATCAAAAAGATATTGCGTGCACAAGAGATTGCTATGCGCAATCGCGTGCCGATCATTTATCTCGTTGACAGCGCGGGCGTCAATCTGCCTTATCAGGGCGGAGTGTTTCCCGGACAATACGGAGCTGCGCGAATTTTCTACTACAACTCGATCATGCGGCACTATCTTAAGGTTCCGCAGATCGCTGCCGTGATGGGAATGTGTGTAGCTGGCGGAGCTTATCTTCCTGCGTTGTCGGACGTGATCTTGATGGTGGAAGGTACGTCTTTTATGGGCCTTGGGGGTGCAAATCTTGTAAAAGGCGCGACCGGACAGACTATCGACAACGAAACACTCGGCGGTGCGATGACGCACAATGCGATCTCGGGAGTTGCTCATTTTCGAACTAAAGATGATTCAGAATGTATTAAAAAGATTCGTGAGTTGGTAACAGAATTGCCTGAAAAGGAACCAAGTCGAGTGTCAATGACAAAGCCTAAATGCCCAAAGTCAAAGATTGAGAACCTATACCATCTCCTGCCTTCGGATCATCGAGCTCCCTATGACATGCATGCTGTGCTCGATACTGTTCTTGACGGCGAGATAGATGAATTTCAGGCGGACTTCGCAAAAGAAATGATCTGCGGCACGGCGCGTATCGGTGGAATTCTCGTCGGGGTCATTGCAAATTCGCGCGGCATGTCAAAAGGCAAAGCGGGCACACCGCCTCGCTTTGGCGGCATTGTCTATGCCGAATCTGCTGAAAAGACAGCCTACTTTATCGAGAATTGCGACCGTCACGATACGCCTTTACTGTTCGTGCAGGATGTGTCTGGCTTTATGGTCGGGGCCGATGCCGAGCATAGCGGCATAATTCGTGCCGGCGCTCGCTTTGTCGAAGCGATGGCGACCGCCAAGGTGCCAAAGATCGTGCTCACAGTCAATCATGCATCCGGAGCGGGGTATTATGCGATGGCAGGGCAAGGCTTTGATCCGGATTTCATTTTCTCATTGCCGACGGGTCGCATGGGCGTGATGGAAGGCGACAGCGCCGCTCAGGCGATCTTTGGAACGCAGCTAGAAAAGTTGAAAAAAGAAGGAAAGTCACCCGACGCGGCCATGACAGCGGAAATGGACAAAGTCCGTGCGACTTATGACCGCGAACTCGACGCCAAACATGCGGCTGCGCGCGGTTTGGTAGACGCAATTCTAACGCCGGAGAACGTCCGTAACGCGTTGATACTGGCCCTGCAAACGTGCCTCAATACCTCCACACCGCACATCGGTTCATTTGTATTGCCGCGATAACCGGCCGAGGCGCTTCTTCCTATGTCATATTTTCTAAGGCGTGCCTGATTCGTAAGGATAACGAGTATGTCCCTTCTCGAAATGGGGCGTTGCCTAAAGTTGTGCGGGCTTCTGCAACGCCGAAATGAAATAAAAAAAGCCCGCCTACAGTTTTCTGCAGCCGGGCTTCTTATTAATTTTATTGAAAGACGTTGAAGCGATTACCAGCTACGTCCGCCGTAGTCGCTGCGTCCACCGCCGCCGCCGTAGTTGCCGCGTCCGCCGCCGCCACGGTTACCACCGCGAAAACCGCCGCGTCCGCCGCCTTCGCCTTGCGGCTTGGCTTCGTTGACCTTCAGTTGACGTCCGTCAACTTCTTTGCCGTTAAACTGCTCGATCGCTGTTTCGCCATCGCTCTGGTTTTCCATTTCGACAAAACCAAAACCGCGCGAACGGCCGGTTTCGCGATCTTCAATGATGTTCGCCGATGTGACAGGTCCAACGCCATTAAAGAGTTCAATAAGATCTTGATTAGATGTGCTGAAGGACAAATTTCCTACGTAAAGTTTCATTGTATTTTCCTTTCCCGTATTTTCGGGGATATTCTACAGAAGTGCGATGCAGATCGGCTTCGATGCCGGCGCACACTCAAAAAAACTGAGAGCTACTTCCTATTCTACTAATAAAGGCCTGCTCTCAAGACTTGTCCGAAAAACGTTAAGGCGAAGCGCGTCATGTGACGCGAGAGAAGGTGTTAACTCTTAGAGAATAACATCTTTTAATTAAAATGCCTAACGACATTTCTTGCTCATGCGAATTCGCGGTCGACTTGCCACATCAAAAAGGGAGCAGTAACATATCGAAAAATGGAAGAATATGACCACAACATCCACTAAAGAGACTAACGACTTCGTGCTTCGTCAACCGCGGCCCGAAGACTTACAACGGCTTGGCGAGATCTGTTATGAGGCATTTAAGACCATCTCCGAAGCGCATGGCTTTCCGGCGGATTTTCCGTCGGTCGAGGTAGCCGTTGGCCTGATGACAATGATGAATTCGTTCCCGATGGTCTATGGTGTCGTTGCTGAGGACGCCGAGGGAAAGGTCATCGGCAGCAATTTCCTTTGGGAAATGGACGCCGTAGTAGGTGTTGGTCCAATCACCGTTGATCCGTCGGTCCAGAATTCCTCGATCGGCAAAGCGATGATGAATGATGTCATTCGACGCGGCGAGGAAAAAGGAGCGCCCTCCATACGTCTCGTACAGGCGGCTTATCACAACCGTTCACTCTCGCTTTACACAAAACTCGGTTTCGACACTGTTGAACCGCTTTCGCTGATGCAGGGGCCAAAGATAGGTGCCAAGATCGAAGGCTACAATGTGCGTCCGATGACAGAAGAAGATCTCGACGGAGTCGAAGCGGTCTGCCGTCGCGTTCACGGCATCTCTCGACGCAACGAAGCCGCCGGGGCGATTCATCAAGGCACCGCAAAGGTCGTCGAACACGAGGGCCGCATCACCGGTTACACAACTGTGCTCGGTTTTTTTGGTCATACGGTCGGTGAGTCGAACGAAGATCTAAAGGCGCTCATCGCCGAGGCCGAGGAGTTTGCCGGAAACGGCTTCCTGCTGCCGACCCGCAACAGTGATCTGATGCGTTGGTGTTTTGATCAAGGCCTTCGCATAATCATGCCGCTCAACCTGATGAGCCGAGGCCTGTATCAGGAACCTCGCGGAGTTTTTCTGCCGTCAGTATTGTTCTAATTGGTTACCGATCAACAAGTTTTTGCGAGCTCTCGCCATAACGCTCGCCCTGCACGGCGATCTGTTGTGTAATATGATCTAGCTCGCCCAAATCTGCCGGTGTTAGTTCTACATTTGCAGCCTTGACGTTCTCTTCCAGGCGCTGCAGTTTTGTTGTTCCGGGAATTGGAACTATCCAAGGCTTTTGTGCAAGTATCCACGCCAGAGCGATCTGTGACGGAGTCGCATCTTTTTGCTCGGCGAACTTCGCTATCAGATCTACGAGTGCCTGATTTGCCTTGCGTGCCTCTGCGGAAAAACGCGGCGACGTATTGCGAAAATCGTTGTCATCAAAACTGGTGGTCTCGTCGATCTTTCCCGTCAAAAACCCGCGGCCCAGCGGGCTAAACGGCACAAAGCCTATCCCCAATTCCTCAAGCACCGGAAATATCTCCGCTTCAGGCTCACGCCACCACAGCGAATATTCGCTCTGCAAAGCCGTCACCGGCTGCACAGCGTGAGCACGGCGGATCGTCTCGACACCGGCCTCGGACAAACCGAAATGCTTGACCTTGCCTTCCTGAATGAGTTCTTTTACAGTTCCGGCAACGTCTTCGATCGGCACATTTGGATCGACGCGGTGTTGATAAAGCAGATCGATGCGATCGGTCTTCAGTCGCTTGAGCGAAGCCTCGGCGACCTCGCGGATGTGCTCGGGGCGGCTGTTGAGCGGAGCGTCGTCCGCCGTCTTGTTCGGATCGTTGTTAAATCCAAATTTGGTCGCGATCACGACACGGTCACGCATCGGAGCGAGAGCCTCGCCGACCAGCTCCTCATTTACAAACGGCCCGTAAACCTCCGCCGTATCAAAAAACGTCACGCCCTTCTCGACCGCCGCGCGAATAAGCGCGATCCCATCCTGCCTCTCGACCGCCGGCCCATACCCAAAACTCAGCCCCATACATCCAAGCCCAAGAGCCGACACTTCCAAACCGCTTTTACCCAACTTTCTCTTTTCCATATCGTTTGCCTCTGCACTACATTAGCGCCAATTATACTAGTTTAAAAAGAAATAAGGCCGAGGCGTGGAAGCTCCGGCCTTTTTTGGAGTTGAGGTCGGATAAAGACAATCGTAAAAGTCCTCTTTCAACTCCAAATCATGTTAAGCTGTATGACAAAATCGATAATATCAACGCAAAAAGTGCCTGCATATAGGGAAAAATCCTTAGAGCGAGAAATTCTGGCGAAGACTTCGAAAATGATTCAGCCGAACTTCTCAACGTTGTTTATTATCAGGGGGTTTTTCGACGGGCATAGGGTCGGAAACTCTTATTGTTTTGACACCATTAACTTCAATACTAACTACCGTCGCCATTTTAGCTGAAAACAAACGGGTAAAATCGCCCCTTTCATCCCAACTGCCGAACTCTTGCCGAATCTTATCAGTCGCATAGATAACTCCTGCGATTGACCCTTGATTGTATCCGAACTCCTGTTTATCTCTTTGTTCCACTTTGATCAAAGGGATGAAAACCAGAGATGAGGCAAGGACTCCAAGAGCTAGACCTAAATAGAATTTTTTCATTATGTCTCCTAGAAGCCATTGTTGCGTAAACAAGGCCAAATTTGCCGATGCCGATTCGACCTACTTCACCGGCGAAGTCCTACTGATTCTCGGTGTCGAAACGCGAAATGCGCGACACAGTCACCAAGGCAGTGTTTGAATAGTCATGGTTATGTTTATGTCCCTTTGTTTTCGTCCGTCATCCATAATCGCGACGGTGATCTTGCGATCATTAACGTATATAAGCAATGTCCGCAAATTGATCTGGACTCCGCCCGCTGTTTTAACGGAGTTGCTTGTGACAATCTTAACGGTTGCGCTCTTTGAGCCATCGGAATCGGTCGTCGGAATCGAACTAGCGAGTGCGTCCGTGATCGCCCGAGCGACGGAGTAACCTTCATCCTTGGGCCACTCCGAGGTATCGATCTGTTGGCTTATTGAAGAAAGCTGTCCTTTATCATCAAAGCGAACAGAACCGAAAAGTTCATCAATCTTTGTTACTTCGTTATGCTGGGTAACCACGTAGCTTCCACTAGGTAAAGGCATGACTTGATACTTTCCTAGCGCCTTAATCACGCTTTCTTTGGGTGTTCCCAATTGAAGCTGAACCTCGCCGATAGCGAGGGTTTTCGATTGCGCAAGCGTGATGGTCGTAGCCGCAAAAACAACGATTAATACCATTTGAATCCGTAGTAACATTTTTCCTCCAGGACTTTCAAAAATCTTCAACAATTTGTCGGATCGAACCAGACCGCGAGTTTGCCGAAGTCGTTAATAGTATCCCATAATCAGAAACTATCAACGACGATTCGCGAGCCGGGATGCAGAAGCCCGCACGGAGTAAGGGCGTCCGTGGTCACTCAAGCGCCCTTGTTTCGTGCGAGCTTGTGCATCGTGCCGACCATATCGACCATCCCGACATTACCGCCGGAGTTGAACACTCGAAACTGTTGGAAGCGATTTTTTGGTGGCTTTTTGGGCGTCCAAAAGCGGCTTTTGGTGCCCTGAGATGGGTTTTTGGGGGTGCATAGATGGCTTTTTTTGAGTCAGACGCATGAATTATCGACCTAAACCTTTTAGCGACAGTTATTTGCGGGAATTTGAAAATGCCGCCTAGTAAGT
>JBGARA010000032.1:0-38947 GCA_044230475.1 Pyrinomonadaceae bacterium
CTATATTGCCGTTTATTCTAGTTTGCACAGCCCACGGCGTTTTCCTGTCTCAGCAGCTTTGGGGCTCGACATACGGCATATGGCCGCTGTTAATAATATTGATCGGCCTTGTCTTGATCTTAGTATTTGAACCAAACGAGCGTGCCTCCGGTCTCGACGTTACGATACTCACGGCTTTAATTTCGTTGTCGCTTCTCATCGCTGGAGGGTTTTATGTCTATTCAAATGAGCGGCTCGATTACGTCAATTTCGAAGACGGCGAGATGCATCATTCATCGCTGCCGCAACTCGAAGGTCTCTCGATGCGAGGCGACTGGATACCGGATTTTGAGGAGCTTGTAAAATACACCGACGAAACCATCCCGCGCGATGACGGTGTCATTTTTCTGCCAGGCGAAGACCTCTTTTATTACACGACTGGTCGTCATCCACATTTCCCAGTGATGCTTTTTGACGTTACGAACAACCCGTACAAGGCTGACGAGATTCGCGAGCGTGTGATGGCGGGCGATGTCGAATGGATGATCGTAAAAAATGACACTCAGATCGAGGCAGACAGCATGATCGACAGCAAAACTGAAATATTTGAATTACTAAAACCAGATTTTCGAAACGTCGAAAGTCTCAACAACTACGAGATCTATAAACGCCGCCATGCTGACGATCCGCCGGATGAAGATGACGACGGGGATGCCGGTGACGATTCATCTGACTCTGAGTAAGGTGTGTTTGCCTGGGATTTGTTAGAATTCAGAAGTTATGAAAAATCTGTTTCATCTTGCGTTTCCGGTTCATGATCTCAATGCCGCGCGTGAATTTTATGGCGGTGTGCTTGAATGTCCTGAAGGCCGGAGTTCCGAGTGCTGGATCGATTTCGATCTTTACGGGCACCAGATCGTCACGCATCTTGCTCCCGATTCGGCGGGCATTAAAGCGACAAACGACGTTGACGCCGATCATGTGCCGATACCGCATTTCGGCATTGTGCTTCCAATGGAAGACTGGCGTGCTCTTGCCGATAAACTCATAGCAAAAGACATCAAATTTGTCATCGAGCCAAAGATCAGATTCGAGGGCGAAGTCGGCGAGCAGGCAACGATGTTCTTTCTCGACCCGAGCGGCAATGCGTTGGAATTCAAAGGTTTTAACGATTTTGCACAGGTCTTTGCCAAATAGCATTCCCGATGAACAATTGTGAGATAGCGATCATCGGCGGCGGCATTGTCGGGACGTCGATTGCGTATCATCTAGCTGAACGTGGCGTTCGCGACGTTGTCATTCTCGAACGCGAAAAAATGCTCGGTCTCGGTTCGACGGGTAAAGCAACAGGCGGAGTGCGTGCGCAATTTGAAACGGACATCAATATTATATCGTCGCTCTATTCGCTCGATTTCTTTCGCAACTGGGAATTTGATTGCGAATACGAGCCGCGCGGATATCTTTTTCTTGCAACCGAAAAACGACATATCGAATACCTAAAACTATCGGGGAAACGTCAGCGTGAACTTGGCTACGACGGTGTCGAGTTGATCGATACAAAATCTATTGCTGAGATGGTCCCGGGTATGAATTGCGAGGACATTATCGGCGGCAGTTTTGGCCCGCACGATGGGTTTATCAACCCGATGGCCGTACTCGAAGGCTTTGCAACAGGCGCAGCACTGCTTGGGACGCGCGTAATAAGTAACGTTACCGCCCGCTCGATAGAAGTTGAGAAAGGACGCGTGACAGGCGTTCGCACACCGGATGGGTTTTTGGCGTGTGACAAAGTTGTGATCTGCACCGGAGCATGGTCGCAGCACCTTGCGGCAACTGCCGGGATCGAGCTGCCGGTCGAGCCGCAGCGACGGCAGATAGTTTGGGCACGAGCGCCAAAACCTTTGCCATCCGAACTGCCGATGGTGATCGACCTGTCTGATGGATTTCATTTTCGCCCGGCACGCGATTTTATATTCAAAGGTCCTGATGCCGAGGTGAGCACTTTCGCAAACCATGATATTTTATTTGCCTATCCTGATCCGGATGAACCGGTGAGTTTCTCGACCGATTTTGACGAAGAGTTTCTCGATAAGGTCGGCGAGAAGGCCGCGCATCGGGCGCCTTTTCTAAATGGCTCAAGGATCATCTATGAAAAATGCCGGGCCGGATTATACGAGAATACACCTGATCATCATGCGATCCTGGGTGGCTGTGATGTAGAAGGACTGTATTTCGCGAACGGCTTTTCGGGCCACGGTGTAATGCATTCGCCGGCAACGGGCAGGGCATTGGCGGAAATAATTATCGACGGAGAAGCAAGTTTCATGGATGTTTCCTGTCTGCATATTGATCGCTTTGCAAAAGGCGAATTGCTTCACGAAACCGCTTTTATTTGATTTTTCATGACTACTGCATTCGTTCATCATCCGATCTATCGGAAACATGACACCGGTTTTGGCCATCCTGAGTCGCCGCAGCGTTACGATGTGATAATGGACGCGCTTCGCGGTGACGATGAGCTTTGGAAAAGCCTCGACGAGATCACGCCCGAAAAAGCCTCCAAAGGATCGATACAGGCCGCACACACGCCGCAGCATTTCAAGATGGTCGAGGAAGCGGTCGAACAGGGCTTTGATCGGCTCGATGCGGATACGGTTATTTCTATGCAGTCGTTTGATGCCGGGCTTTTTGCAGCAGGCGGAGCTTGCGCGGCGGTCGATGCCGTAATGAATGGCTCGGCGAAAAATGCTTTTGTTGCGGCTCGTCCGCCCGGGCATCATGCAACCTCGGAAAGGCCGATGGGGTTTTGCCTTTTTAACAACGTCGCCGTCGCTGCGAAGTATGCGCAAAACAAATACAAAGAGATCGAACGGGTTGCTGTGATCGATTGGGACGTCCACCACGGCAACGGAACGCAGGGAATTTTTTACGATGACCCGAGCGTTTATTTTTTCTCGATGCATCAGTACCCGTGGTATCCGGGAACGGGCAGCCGGGGCGAGACGGGACATGGACGCGGGCTTGGAGCGACAATGAACATCCCGGTCAAAGCGAACACCGATGCCGGTGAACAAAAACGAATGTTCGAAGCGGCGATCGCGGATATTTCAAAGAAGTTTCGCCCCGATCTGATAATGATCTCGGCGGGTTTTGACGCGCATTTGACCGACCCGCTCGGCCAGCTTCGGTTCGAGGACGAGGACTATGTTTCAATGACGCGAACTTTGATGCAATGGGCCGACGATGCGTGCAGCGGACGCATCGTGTCGTGCCTCGAAGGCGGTTACAATCTCGAAACTCTCGGGCCGACTGTCAAAAATCACGTTGCTGAATTAAGCCGTTGACCATCGATGTGCTAGAATTATCTCCAAACTTGCAACCCACTTGAAAGGAGGTAATGCTATGCCGGATGTCGAGATCCCTTGCGTTCAGTGTCGAGAGATATTTATTTTTAGCGAGAAAGAGCAGGAACTCTTTTATCAGCGCAACATGATGCAGCCGCAGCGTTGCCCCAAATGCCGCTCAAAAAAAGCGGCGCAGCGCGAGGACGCTCCAACCAGATATGAGATCGTCTGCGACAACTGCGGACGGCACGATCAGGTTCCGTTTCAGCCCAAGACCGGCCGCTCGATACTTTGCAGGGACTGTTTTGAGGCCGGCCGCTCTCGTGCAAGGCACGCCTGAAAAAGTTTCACCTCTTACCATTTATGACTCTTGAAACTGTTACTTACGAAGTAAACAAGAATGTTGCGACTGTGTCGATGAACCGGCCTGACGCGCTCAACGCATTGTCGAGGCAAATGACGGCGGATCTTACCGCTGCAATTCGACAGGCGGTCGCGGACAACGCTCGTGCAATAATTCTAACGGGCGGCGGCAGGGCATTTTGTTCGGGCGGCGACCTGCGGGAGATGAAATCGATGTGGGAAAGCGAAGGCCGCATTGAGGCGTTTCTCGAAGAACCACTCGGCGCCTTGCATGAGCTTATAACATTGATCCGGGAAACTCCGATCCCATTTATTGCTGCGGTCAACGGCGTCTGTGCCGGTGCGGGCGTCAATCTCGCTCTCGCATGCGACATTGTCATTGCGGCCGAAGATGCTCTGTTTCGAGAAGCGTTCGTTCGTATCGGGCTGTCACCGGATTGCGGCGGCACGTTCTTTTTGCCGCGAGCGATCGGAGAAAAACTTGCGGCGGAATTGTTCATGACCGGCGATTCGATCACTGCGCAGCGTGCCCTTCAGATAGGCATGATCAATTCAATATCGGCTGATGGCGAACTTGCCAATGAGGCAGGTAAGATGGCCGCAAAACTCGCAGCAGGGCCGACAGGAGCCATAGGACGCATCAAAAGAATGCTCAATGCCGCATTTTCAAATGATCTAACTGCCCAACTCGCCCTCGAACACGAATGCCAGATCGAGTCAGGTAAGTCGGATGATTTCAAAGAAGGCGTCGCCGCTTTCTTTGAAAAACGCCCGCAGAATTTTACAGGAAAATAAGAAATAGTTAAGCCACAGAGTTCACCGAGTGCACAGAGAAAATCTCTGGTCACCTCTCCGTGAACTCTGTGCGCTCTGTGGCTGGAAAACTAAAAACTAGAATCGTGCGATCAAATTCACTCGCACTCCGCGCGATGCGCCGGGCGAAATGTTCGTGTTGTTGTCGGCGTTGGCAAAATATCTTGTGTTAAAAAGATTTTCGACGTTGCCCTGAATGCGCCACCTTTCGTTGAACACGTAGTAAACCGCAGCGTCTGCCCGTGTGTAGCCCGGCAGGATGACCGTGTTGTCGATAGCAGCGAACATATCCGTACGTCTGATCACACCTAGCCCAGCTGAGAGCCGGTTCGAGAGTTGGTTTCTGTTCCAGAGAGTGAAATTGTGATGCGGCACTTGGGCGACTTGTTTTCCGGCGGCTGCGGCAGTTGTCGCACTCGTGATAAATGCATCCTGATATGCGTAGCCTCCGTTCAATGTCCAGCTACTTGTAACAGTACCGTTAAATCCAAACTCAAAACCGTTCGTCCGCTGACTGCCGGTTTGAACTATCGCTCCTGAGTTGTTCGGATCGTTCGCTCTTGTATTGGTGCGGTTCAAACGGTAGAGCGCCGAGGTGAAAGAAAGATCGCGTCTAACGTCCCATTTTGCTCCGACTTCGATGTTCTCAAATTTTTCCGGTTTCACTTGTTGGGTGACCGTCGTCAGCGAGGAAAACTGATCGCCCGAACTCGGCAGATACGAGATGCTGTAACTCCCATAAACGGAAAGGTCTGTCACGGGTTTTACCACGACTCCGACACGCGGCGACACCAGCGTGTCTATCCTGCGGAGGTCGTCGCCATTTCGGTTGTTGTGATATTTCAGATCGAAATAATCAAATCTGACGCCTGCGACTACCTGTACATATCGTGACAATTCGGCTTGGTCTTGGACGTAGGCCGCGGCCAGATCTGTTCTCAAACGATTGTTAGCGTCCGTCGAGCTTTGGCGAAAAGTTGCTGGAACGGCTGTGGTCGGATTGTTGAAAGCAACCTGGAGTGAAGTCGAAGTGTTGTTGAAATAGCCCGTGTTGCGGAAATTGCGTGTTCGCTGATTGCCAAGCTCAAAACCACCCAGCAGGTTGTGTTTGATCCGCCCTGTCGAAAGAGAATATGTCAGGTCGGTCTGGCTGAAAAGATTGCGTCGGTTCGTTGCGTTGTTATATGCCGTGAGAGTGACGAGTGTTCCTGCTGTGTTGACCGCACCCGGAACATAATTTTGATAAAACCGGTCGTAATCGCCATAGGTTGTGCGATTGTGCAGGCTCAAATTGCCAAACTGACGGTCGAGTGTTGCCGACAAAAGATTCACGTTCGCCCGGACATGACTGTCGTTCGGATTGCCGTAGAATGTTCCTATTGGCACGTCAGCGGGTTTGTTCTGGAACGATGTGATGCCCCGATCGGCAGTGCGGCGGTCTCTCACAAACTCGTATGCTAACGTCAACGAAGTGTTGTTATCGACGATGTAGGTAAGCGTAGGATTTATGGCGAAACGCTGCAGGCCGACGTTATTTCTAAAGCTGTTCGAGTCTTCGAAAACACTGTTGACGCGAAAAGCGGCTTTGCGATTGATGGGTTGATTAATATCAAAGCTGCCTCGTTTGTTGCCAAACGAACCGCCGGAGATCGAAAATTGGTGAGATGAGGAAAAACTTGCGTCTTTCGTTACTCTGTTTATCACTCCGCCGCCTCCGCCGCGGCCAAAGATCATTGCGTTTGGCCCACGCAGAACTTCGAGCCGATCGACATTGTAAAGATCACGGTAGTACTGGACGTCGTCACGCACGCCGTTCACGAAAAAATCGGCGCTGCTGTTTTGCCCGCGAATTATCACCTGATCGCGATTGTTTTCGCCCTGATGTGATGACACGCCGGGCACATATCGAACAACATCAGCGATGCTGCGCATCGATTGATCGCTGATCTGCTGTTTTCCGACAACCGATATCGATTGTGGAATGTCGCGCAGCGGCGTAAAAGTTCTTGTCGCCGAGCGTGTCACATCGACGGGGAAGTCCGAACTGTCAGTCACCGTGACGAACGCATCGACATTTTCAACGCTCAAGATGATCTCGAGCGGTTTGATCTGCTCGCCTGATCGGGCGTTCAGCTGCAGGGAAGCGTCGGCAAACCCGTCGGCGGAAATTCTCAGCAGGTATTCCATTTGCGGAAGCTCAAAAGAAAACTCACCCTTATTGTCCGTTGAGACAGTGGTTGTCTTAAGGCCGGCCTTTGACACGGCGGCGACCCTTGCGCCGGCAACCGGAGCCTGGTTTTGATCCAAAACCCTTCCGTGAACGGCTATCATGGTTGGCGTTTCATCCGGCACGGCGGCATCGGCATGGGCAGCCGCGGCAAATGTGCAAAAGGTAAAGAGGAATAATTTTGTAATTGTCGAAAACATCTGGCCTCACAAAGCGATGTATCTGAAAATGAAATTCGTTTTCAATAAGAATAGCTAGAATATCCATGTGAATTAGAGTTGTCAAATCGCATTTACAAATCTCAAATTTTGGGTATCGGACAGACCCTGTGACGCTCAGAGATCTTCTTAGCGTTTTCTTGGCGATCTTGGCGTCTTTGCGTGAAATAAGAACGGTTTCACGCAAAGTCGCAAAGAATCTGCCTCATCCGTCTGATCCGCGTTAAAAAAAATCGTCCTTCGTTAGGACTTTGCAGAACTTAAGCCGAGTCAATCGCCTTTCCCAGTTTTAAGATTTATCCTATTTAGATGCAGTCGCTTACATACGGCGCGCTGTTACGCGGAAACCGCAATTTTCGTCACCTGCTCGCCGGACAATTTATTTCGGAGCTTGGAAACTGGTTCAATTTTATCGCCGGTTTGGGATTGGTTCGCCTTGTTTCCGATGCTTCTCCGACGGCTGCGGGAATATTCTTTCTTGCCAGGCTGTTGCCTTTTGCACTTGCTTCTCCGATAGCAGGGACGTTTGTCGACAGGTTTTCACGTCGGCAGGTGATGATAGCGACGGATATTGCACGAACCGGAATCGCGCTGTCATTTCTGCTGGTGACAAGCCGCGAGAATCTGTGGATCGCATATCTTGCGACGATCTTTCTGCACACGCTCGGTGCGTTTTTTGACGGAGCAAAAAATGCTGCTGCGCCAAACCTTGTTGGCAAAGAAGGCTTGCTGGCGGCGACGGCACTGCTTTTTTCGACGCGTTTTTTGTTGATGGCGGTCGGCTCGGCTCTTGGCGGCTGGGCCTCTGCGGCTTTCGGTTATGAGATGGCTTTTCTCATTAACGCAGCATCATTTCTAGTTTCTGCATATACTGTATGGCTCATTCCCGAAGAAGCGACTCGTGATGATAAGACGGCGGGACGGATATCGAGCCTGATACCGCGTCGTCGGCAAACGCCACCGTCAGAACAGCCTAATTACGTTGCGCCGCAGGTTGCTAAAGAGTCGTTCATCACGGAACTGAAAGAAGGACTGCGATACTCTGTCCAAAATCATTTCGCGTTTACCATCCTGATAATGAACATGATCTGGGCGACGGGCGGCGGAGCGATCAACATCATTTTTGAGCGCACAGGCGGCGTTTATTTTGCCTCGGCAGAAGGCTGGAATCCGGATGTTGCCGTTGCGATCCTGTGGACGGCGACAGGGCTTGGGTTGACGCTTGGAATGTTAATAGCACACCGGACTTCGATCTATCTCGACCGCAATAACTGGAACCGTGGCTTTGTCGGCTGGACGCTGGTCGTTCACGGCCTGCTGTTCTCCGTCGGAGCTTTTATGCCGACGCTGCTGCTTTTTGCCATCGTGATCTTTGTCTCGCGTGCGATCGTCGGAGTCGAATACGCGGTGCAGGAAACTATGTTCCAACGCAGCCTGCCGGATCATATTCGCGGACGAATTTCGACACTTGATCGCGGCGCCGAGTTAACCGTTTTCGGCTTGATGAGCTATGTATCAAGCGGCTTGATGTTCTACATGACGCCGCAGACGCTGACGATAATCTCGGGGATTCTTTCCGCAATGGCAGGCATCGTGTGGTTTGTTCGTGAACGACGTGCTATCAGCCCGTGATCATTTCAGCGAATTCCATGAACCACTCTGCGACCTCCGCGAAAAAACTCTGCGAACTCTGCGTGGAACGGCTATTCCACGCGGAGTTCGCTGAGATGTTCGCAGAGACAGCCCGAAGACGTTGTTCCAGGACTATCTGATTTTGCGCTTACATAACTTGAACCCTCGAGAAGTTACTGGGTCGACAATAAGGTTAGGGTTCGGGTTCTTAACGACAATATTTGACGCGGTTAATGTGTTAACTTCACATACGTCCTTGTAAGTGCGAATGCCCAGCGAGCGTTTTTCCTTTATACTCAATTTTGAAACCTGCTTATTGATCTCGATCGGGGTAGTATCAATGGATATTTTGTAATCCGATGTGACATTATCTGAATCGAGATAGCCTTGGAGCACAACATTTTCAAGTACAAAATCAATGCTGGGAGCAGTAAATCGCATTCCGCTTTTCTCCCAAGGAGCATCGACCATTTCATCAGGCACAAGAATAACTCCGTCTTTATTATCAGGAACTATTTCTTTACCGTTCAGGAGAAACAATACCTTGATACCTGAAACCTCTCGACCGTCAACTAAAAACGATGTTATTCGAAAGTGTCTTTTTTCCGGCGCAGAATTAACACTATTTTGGGCATAGCTTGTGCCTATTGTCAGGAGTATTACGAAAGATAAAAATAAAAATTGTCTCATAACCACCGTCTGGTGATAACGCCCATGGCTTTTCTAAGCAGTTATTATCACTGCTTTTGTTCCCGTCAGCTCTGAAAAATCCTTTGTATAGACCGTATCGACGCGGCGAAGTTTGCCGATGGTTTCGACGATGTCGTTTGTCTGGATAAAGCCGGTTTCGACATGCGCGATCGCCCAGTTGCTGATGTGAGAGGCCTTTCGCAGGGTTTCTTCGAGCAGATGCAGGTATTGCGATTTTGTTTCGGTTGCGACGCCGAGCTGTCCCTTGAGACTCGATTCCAACGAGTCCCAAAAATCATTGCCGCCCCGAAGCCACTCTTCGCGCCAAGCTGCGCGTCCCAGAAATGCGCGAGTGCTTTGCGTGTGAACAGGCGGTAGCCGCAGAAACATCAGGTCGGTAAATGTTTCGGAAATGAACGAGTCTGCGGTCCCGTTGTGACAGCTATTGTTTTGTCCGTTGTTGTGTGGCTCAGGCTGGATCGACCAGATACGGCGAAAAACGTTTGAGAGCGGCTGACGTAGTTCGCGCGTTTCATCGGTAAACGACAGCACATAATCGCCGGTTGCCATTGCAATGCTCGAAGCGACAGCGCGAGCAAGAGGCGAGCTCAACCGATCGATCCGCTGACGAACATTATCGAACCACCATGCGTCGGTCTCGCTGAACCAGTTGGTCAACGCCTGATTGTGCAGCCGATAGCCGGGAACATAGGCGTCTTCGAGTACGATGTTTACGTCGTCGGACGTAAGGCGTTCGCCGGGATTGGCGATCTGTGCAGACGCACGCATCCACGAGGACTGCATCGGGTCATTAGCCGCAACACGTACGTCCCAACGCTTGAGATACGAACCAAGCGCAGGGTTATCCGTGAACGGCAACGCAACTGACGTGAACGTCATTCGATGCAGGACATTCAGGTCGAACGCGAGCCAGCTTTTGGGTGATATTTTTGTCGTTCCGTGCATTTAACTATTTGAGAAACCGCCAACGTTTGCGCTTTGCGGCGTTTGCCGCGGCTGTCTTATCGACAGAAAAGCTTTTACGATCGCCGGATCAAATTCGATGCCGGCCCATTCGATCAGGTACCTTTTTGCGTCTTCGACCGACCAGCCGGAGCGAAAAGGCCTAGGGCTTGTCAACGCCGCGTATGTGTCCGCGACCCGCAATATTCGGGCTGCCAGCGGTATCTGTTCGCCGCTCAAGCCGTCGGGGTAGCCGCTGCCGCTCCACCACTCGTGATGCCAGCGGACAAGAAGCTGGACGCCGCGCGGCAGTCCCAGTTTTGCGGTTTCCTGTTCTCCGATGACTGGATGCCGTTGAAGATCGAGACGCTCCTCGAGGCTGAGAACGTTCGATGACCTGATGTAATCACGATTCATTTTCAGTTCGCCGATGTCATGAACAAGAGCCGCCTGCTGTAGAAAGAAACGGTCGCGGGAAGCAAGATTAAAGGCCGCCCCAAGAGCATCGGCAAATGACGCTATTCGCTGGCTGTGGGCGTCCGCGTAGCCCTCGAATCTGTCCATTTGAGGAGCCATCCGGAGCAGTTTTTCATCAAAACCAGGAAAATCGGCGAGAACACTCTGCATCTTTATAGTTTCGCGTCTTTGGGAAAAAGATTCAACCCCTTATTCGACGTCTTGTGGCTAATGCGATCTTTGAACATAGCCTGACCTTAGCGCGGAAATCCGATAAGGTAAATACCAACTTTCCCGATATGACACAACTTTCTCGAAATGACGCAACTTTCCCGATATGACATGGTTTTCCCGATATGACATGGTTTTCCAGGCTCTAAACAATGCGCAACACTCGTTTGCGGCCATCACTGGTTTTTGACACGGTGAGCCTATCTTTTAAGGGTCTCGAGCAGTTCGCGCGCTTCGCGGTTGGTGGGATATTTGGCGAGGAGGCGGGTCAACTCACCCTCGGCGCGTTTGAGCAGGTTATTTTGGATGAAGAACTCGGCGAGCATGATGCGAAAAGTTGCGTTGTCTGGTTCGATGCGTAGCGCAGCCTGGATCTCTCCTTCGGCTTTGTGCTGCTGCTTTTCGTCCGCCGAAAGCGCCTTGCCGTAGTATGCCCGAAACCGAGCAACCTTTGGAGCGAAGTGTGCGGCACGCGCCAGAAACGGCAAAGCGCGTTCGACCTCGGCTTCCATCAAAAGACTGAATCCTTTATCGAAATGTTCGGTTGCCTGTTCGGTCCTCAGATCACGCTCACCACCCGATTCGCGAAGCTTTTCGCGCTCGGCCAATTCCTTACGCATGCGGTAATCGTACATCTCGCGGCTCGCGTCGTTCTTGAGTGTTTCGTGCGCCTGCGCAAGCTCGGTAAAAGCTTGCTGGACACGACGGAGTGTTTCGCCGCCCTCGGCATGATATCTGTCCGGGTGAAAGTTTCGAGCCAACCGAAAATAGGATCGTTTCAACTCTTCGGTTCCGGCATCGGAATCAACGCCGAGAATATCGTAAAACGTTTCTGCATTCTCGACTTGGTCGAGATATTCTTCGACTGAGATCGTGACCTCCTGTTCTTTTTCGGTAGGCGCAATGTCAGTCTGATCCGTTGGTTTCTCTTCGACGACCGGTTGCGGAACAGTAGGCAGTTTTGCCTCACGCTTTAGTTCGAGCCTGGCACCTTTCATTGCCGCAATCTGACCGGCAGCAAACGCCGGCCGCCAGTTCTTCCGCAGAAGCAGGCCACACGTCCACAGCGTGTAAATTACATGCAATGCTCGAGCTTCGTTGAGGGCTGCGAGACTGACGAGATCAGCCGCGGAAAGTTCGGCTTCCTCGGCTCTCGAAAGCACAAAGGCTTCATCGGTATCGAGGTTGATCTCCATCGCAGAAGCCTGAGATCGGACAAAGCGCTCGTCCAGGCTGCGAAACCGTCCCAAAACAAGATCCACCGGCATGCATCGAGTGTAATTGACCAGCAACTGACGAATGTTAATGTCGAAGGAGAGACCGTCGCGAACCCGGGCCAGCGAACTGAAAGTCCAGTCGCCCGCATGCCATGTAAGAGCATCAACAATGATCCCGAGAATTTGTTCGGAAAACAGTTGATCGCACTCCGATTTGCTAAGCAGGTTTTTACCCTCGAGATGAGCAGCAAGTTCGAAGTCGTTTGAGAAATTGGGGATCCCGGAAATTTCCTGTTTCGTTAGTCGATTACGCCGCAGCAGAATATCGAAAAGGCGAGCGCTGCGCGCATTGGAAACTGCAAAAACGACTTTGCCGCCCTTGAAATAGATGATCCACTTTTTTTCCTTGTCGCTGCCGCGAAGGCTACCATTTAGGCGCGATTGCATGATCTCCGCTATTAGTTCGGCGAGCGGATGCGCGTAGAAACTACCTGTTATTTCCAGTTCGGTCTGAGGGGTCATTTTTTGCTCAAGCGGAAGTGGGAACGGCTGTGGTGAGCCCAGTTAATGTTAACAAATTTGAGGCCCAAAAGTTAAGTATTTTCGCGTTTCGACAGCGGTTTTGGTAGCATTTGAACAAATCGCGGTAGCGTTTTAATGGAAAAAGAGCTGGAAATACGGGAATGTACGACGCTAGAAGACCTGGCAGAATGTGTTCAGATCCAGCGTGAGGTTTTTGCACTGCCTGAGGCCGAATTGTCGCCTGTGAGGCATTTTGTCGTTACAAAAAACGCGGGCGGCTTTGCGATCGGTGCCTATGATGGCGAAAAACTTGTGGGTTTTGTGTTGAGCGTTCCGGCGTTTTTGCGAGGTGAGCGAGCTTTTTATTCACACATGACAGGCGTCAGAGCGGAATATCAAAGTCTCGGTGTCGGTGCGAAATTAAAGTGGGCACAACGAACGCGCGCACTTGCCGACGGCGTAAAGTATATTAAGTGGACGTTTGAACCCGTAAAGGCACGAAACGCTTATTTCAATCTCGAAAAGCTTGGTGCGATCGTTAGCGAATATCAACCGAATTTTTACGGGACGGATTATGCAACGGCAAATAATAAGATAGGTCTTGCGAGCGACCGTTTGTTTGCAGAATGGCATTTGGAAAGCGACAAGGTTGAGGCTCTTGCTGCCGGAGAGAGTTATGTCGAAGGACGCACACCAGTTTTAGAGATCGAAATAATGAACGACTGGCTCGGGCTGGTTGGACCATCACCTGAAAAAGCCTTGACAGAGCAGACGCGTATTCGTGGTGAGTTCGACGCGGCGTTTCGAAATGGTCTGATAGTTAGAGCGTTTAGGCGTGATGATTGTCGGCCTGCTTTCTTATTATTTACAAAGTAACGATGTCGATTTTTGAGATAGATCCTGATATTCGAAAGGCGAAAACCCTCGCATCAGATTTTTATACCGACGCTGCGTATTTTGAGCTGTCGAAGGAAAAGATATTCGCGCGTTCGTGGCAGTTTCTCGGCCATGCGAGTGAATTGTCGGGATTGAAACCAGCAACGGTCCTGCCGGGTTTTCTTGATGAACCGGTTTTGCTAGTTAAGACGGATGAGTCGTTGACGTGTCTTTCTAATGTATGCACGCATCGCGGGAAAGTTCTTGTCGAAGAGCCACGCGACGCAAATCTCATTCGCTGTGCATATCACGGAAGGCGATTTTCACTTGACGGCAAGTTTCTCTCGATGCCCGAGTTTGAGGGCGTCGAGAATTTTCCATCCGAGAGCGATAATTTACATCAGCTTGCTTTTACTGCACGAGCGGGTTTTCTGTTTGCGTCGATAGACCCGGTCGATACATTCGAAACATTTGTCGATGATGTCGCCGTACGACTTGAAGATGTTGAGCCGAAAGGCTTGCGTTTGAAATCAACGCGAGAGTATGAGGTCAATGCACACTGGGCGTTGTACTGCGAAAATTATCTCGAGGGATTTCATATTCCGTATGTGCATCAAGGCTTGAATGCGGTTGTCGATTACGGCAGCTACATAACCGAGACGTTTCGCTATTCGAGCCTTCAAATTGGGTTTGATGAAGCGGGAGCGGTTGCCGCAAAATACTTGTTCATCTTTCCAAATCTGATGTTCAATCTCTATCCGTGGGGAATTTCGGTGAATGTCGTTCGGCCTGTCACACCATCAAAAAGCGCGGTCGAATTTTTGACTTATGTTAGTGACGAATCGCTGATGGAGAAAGGCGCTGGCGCCGATCTTCATTCCGTAGAATTGGAAGATGAAGCGGTTGTTGAGAGTGTTCAAAAAGGAATCCGTTCCCGTTTCTATTCACAGGGACGCTATTCGCCTACGCGCGAGCAGGGAACGCATCATTTTCATCGGCTGATAGCGGAATTTATGGGAGTGAATTGATTAATGGAAATTCTGCACGAAATCGAGCAACGTTTGGGAAACTATCCAGAGTTAAAATATGAGATCAAGGAAAATTCAATAACTGTTTTTCCAGCGTCAGACAGCGGTTTCGAAGTTACCTTCTACGCATGGGACCCAAACTCATATGAGCCATATGAAGTACATTTTGATGGTTGGCACGAACACTTTGTGGATAAGGATGAGGCCCTGAATTGTTTTGTTGTGGGGTTGACGTCCGAATGTCGGGTAAAGGAATTATCTAGGGGCCAAAAAATCTACAAATGGACTTTAGAATACGTTGAAGACGGATCATGGAAGACCGATAGCACTACGTCTCTGGTATTCTTCCCATTTTGGAAAAAGAAAAAAGTAAGATATTTACAAAATGATTTGCGACTTCGAGGATGATGAAAGGCGTAAACAAAGAAATCATAAACCTTCGAGCTGAGATCAACCGGCACAACGACTTGTACTATCAGTCGGACACACCGGAGATTTCGGACTTTGAATTTGATCAACTTTTAGAGCGATTAAAGACGCTCGAGGCTGAGCATCCTGAATTAATTACTCCTGACAGCCCGACGCAGCGCATCGGTGGCAAAGCGGCGAGTTTACAGCCGTTCAAACATACTGTGCCGCTGATGTCGCTTGATAATTCGTATAGTCTTGACGACCTTAAGGCATTTACCGAGCGGTGTGAAAAACTTGCCGAGGGCCGCAAGCTTGAGTATGTTGCTGAGTTGAAGATCGACGGGCTGAGCGTCTCATTACATTATGAGAACGGCATTCTCGTTACCGGTGCGACTCGCGGTGACGGGCAAACGGGCGACGAAGTGACCCAAAATGTAAAGACGATCAAGACAGTTCCGCTCCGCCTGAAAGTTGATGCACCGGCACACGCTGAAGTTCGCGGCGAAGTGTTTTTGTCGCGATCGCAGTTTGCAAAGATCAATGCCGAGCTTGAGATGCAGGGGGAAAAGACGTTTGCCAATCCGCGAAACTGCGCATCAGGGACATTGAGAATGCTCGATTCTGCGATCGTTGCATCGCGGCGGCTCGATATGTTCCCATATGATGCCTTTACCGGAAATCAAAAGATGTTCGCAACGCATTTCGAGAATTTTGCCTGGGCAAAAAAGAACGGATTTAACGTCAATCCGCATCACGCTCTGTGTCGAGATTATGATGAACTTGTAGGGTTCATAAACGAGATGGAGATCAAACGCGACGGCCTCGACTACGAGATCGACGGCGTTGTGGTAAAGGTGAATTCTACCGCGCTGCAGGACGAATTTGGAACGACTACCAAGGCTCCGCGTTGGGCGATCGCTTATAAATATCCCGCACGACAAGCAACGACGCGTTTGCTTGGCATCGGAATTCAGGTCGGCCGGACGGGTGCTTTGACACCTGTCGCTCATCTCGAACCGACATTACTTGCGGGCACGACAGTCTCTCGGGCCTCGCTTCATAATGAGGACGAGATCAAGCGTCTCGATCTGAAGATAGGCGATTATGTGCTGATCGAAAAAAGTGGTGAGATCATTCCGCAAGTGCTGCAAAATATCCCATCGAAACGTGATGGAAGTGAAAAGGATTTTGATTTTCCAACTAGTTGTCCGGTATGTGGTTTTGATGCAGTGCGGCCGGAGGGTGAGGCTGTTCGGCGATGCGTAAATCGCGATTGTCCGGCGAAGATCAAGGGACGGCTCGGCTATTTTGCTTCGCGTAAGGCAATGGACATCGAGGGGCTCGGGGAAGTTTTGATCAACACGCTTGTCGAGAATGGAACAGTCCGTGACGTTGCCGACCTTTATAAACTTACTGTTGAGCAGATCGCATCGCTCGACCGCATGGCGGTCAAATCAGGCACGAATCTTATCGAACAGATCGAAGCGAGTAAAACGCGTGGACTGCAGCGTCTGCTCTACGGTATAGATATTCGCCACGTAGGTGAGCGGTACGCAAAATTGTTGGCAAATCATTTTCGCTCGATTGAACGTTTGGCGGAAGCAACGGTTCAAGAGCTAGATGATATTCCTGAGATCGGCCTTGCGGTTGCCGAAAGCGTTTACGAATGGATGCGCGACGAGAAAAATATCGATCTCATCGCACGCCTCAAAACCGCCGGCGTCGTTATGGAAATGGATGAATCATCGACCGCCGCACTCGACGCGCGCTTTGTCGGCAAAACATTTGTCCTCACCGGCAAACTTGAAAACTACACTCGTGACGAGGCCGCCAAACTTATCGAAGAACGCGGCGGCCGCGTTTCTTCATCGGTTAGCAAGAATACCGATTTTGTTGTTGCGGGCAGTGACGCCGGGTCGAAGCTGACAAAGGCTGAGAGTTTGGGGGTAACGGTTTTAAATGAATCCGCTTTTGGTGAAATGCTAGCATAGTTGCTATGTCCGAACCTTTTTCCATGATAGAGACTTTGCGCGACTTTGTTGAGATTGCGGATAAGTTAGGAATCGAATATATGGTGACCGGCTCATTTGCAATGAGTGAATTTGGCGAGATAAGGACAACACGGGATGTTGATATTGTTGTTCAACTCTCGGAGAAGCATATATCACCCTTGATCAAAGCCTTTGGAGTCCCGTACTACATCAGTGAAAACTCTATTCGGCGGGCAATCGAGCGCCGCTCAATGTTCAATATCGTAAATAGCGAATGGGGCACAAAGATAGATTGTATTATTCAAAAAGATACTGAATTTGCTGAACAGAGCTTCGGACGACGACGGCGAGTTGCGGTTTCCGGTATCGAGTTTTGGACGACAACAAAAGAAGATTTGATACTCTCAAAATTGAACTGGTCCAGAGACACGCATTCTGAGATGCAGATCAGAGATATTGCGAATCTTACGCGGAGTGAATATGATTCTGATTATGTGAGTGCCTGGATCGGTCGAATGGAGTTGGAAAATATTTGGACTGAGGTCAAGCAATGGAAGATACGACACCTGAAATCAGAGAATTAGTCTATCGAACTGTTATGGCCCGAACGCAAGAAGAGCGGTTTTTGATGTGTGCGGAGATGTTTGAGAATGCCAGAGCATTTGCTGGAATGGCTCTGCCAGAGGGTCTTTCATCCGCAGAGAAACAACGAGCTATTTTTCAGAGAATCCATGAGATTCCTTTTCCTGGGGATGCTGAATGAAATATGATTCTTCGATTCTGTTGATTGTCATACTTGGGCTGCTATTGATCGGGTCTCAAATCGTTGTAAGGATTGTGACCCAAAAACTAACAAGAATTCGCAGGAATTTTTATCGGCAGCTTTGTTATTTCATTGCCTTACCGTTATTCATGTTCGCGTCAACAATTTCACGCGGATACCAACCTCCGAAACCAATAGTAATACCCAGTGACTTGTCAGTTTCTATTGAAGTTCGACAACAGCTAGTGGCTGTGGAACGCTATACTGAAGATATCGAGCTTTATCTTGAATACAATAATGAGATTTTCAATTTACTAATTGCAGCGATGTTCTTGTTTTCAGTGCTCCCCGCATTTAGTCTTGCGTATTACTATATGAAACGGCTTGAAGCAATTGGCGAAGATGACGAACGAATTCTCTAAAACTATATAAAAATGAACAACTTTTTCACAGCAAATATTTCAGAGGCTGACCCACTGGTTAGCGAGGCTATTGACAACGAAGTTCGGCGGCAGACGAATGGGCTTGAGCTTATTGCGTCGGAGAATTTTGTGTCCGAGGCTGTTTTGCAGGCTATGGGCACGGTTTTTACGAATAAGTATGCTGAGGGCTATCCGGGCAAACGTTATTACGGTGGATGCGAGTTTGCCGACGTCGTGGAGAACCTGGCTATCGACCGGGCCAAGCAGCTATTCGGAGCTGAGCATGCAAATGTTCAGCCTCATTCGGGAGCGCAAGCGAATATGTCGGTACTGTTAACTGCTCTTGAGCATGGCGACACGATCTTGGGAATGAACCTGTCGCACGGCGGGCATCTGACGCACGGGCATCCGCTCAATTTTTCGGGTATCAATTACAAGGTTGCTGATTACGGCGTTAACCGCGAGACCGAGCAGATCGATTACGATGAGTTGCAAAAACACGCCGAGGAACACAAACCAAAATTGCTGATCTGTGGTGCGTCGGCATATCCGCGAACAATAGATTTTGCGCGTATTGGTGAGATCGCTCGCAGCGTCGGTGCAAAGGTAATGGCCGATATTGCTCATATCGCAGGATTGGTTGCAACTGGTTTGCACCCTTCGCCTATTCCGCACTGCGAATTTGTTACGACGACAACGCATAAGACCTTGCGCGGGCCGCGCGGCGGGTTGATCATGTGCCGTGAGGAATTTGCCGCCGATCTGAACAAGCGTGTATTTCCGGGTGTTCAGGGCGGGCCACTGATGCATATTATAGCGGCGAAAGCTGTAGCGTTTGGCGAGGCTCTGCGTGATGATTTCAAGGTCTATCAGCAACAAGTGATCGCGAATGCCAAAGCGCTTGCCGATACACTAAGTACTGAAGGCTTGCGGCTGGTTTCGGGTGGCACGGACAATCACTTGCTGCTTGTCGACGTATTCATGGACGGCAAGGGTATTACGGGCAAAGTTGCCGAAAAGGCGCTTGACGAAGTTCACATCACTGTGAATAAGAACACCATCCCGTTCGATACAAACAAACCTTTCGTGGCATCGGGTATTCGTCTCGGAACACCGGCTCTTACAACTCGAGGAATGAAGGAAGAAGAAATGAGGTCGATCGGTGAAATGATAGCCTCGGTCATTCACGAACCTGAATCAGAGGAAATAAAAGCAAAAGTCCGAAAAGGAGTTGCAGAGATCACTGCGAAGTTCCCGATGTATCCGACGCGGTCAAAAGAGAAATGATCGACACCTGTCGGTTAATCGCCGGCGACGCCATTTCCGGCATCCATCTGATCGAGGACATCGCGGGCCTCGTCAGAGTCGAACTCATAGGCCTTTTGTTCCAGAGCTCCGGCGGCGATGTCGGCGTAAAGCGGGTCCTCAAGCAATGGCAGCAGCTGTGGGATCGGCAGCATGGCTAGGGTTTCGTAGGCGATGGCCCGGATCTGGGGCAGGTCGGTCTGTCGGATTATCTCGGCAATTTCACCTGAAGAATAGCGTTCCGCCAAAGTGTCGGCGAGCTTGTCCAGGCGGTTATAGTCGTTCTCCTTAATAATGCGTTCGGCAAGTTGGATAAAGACTTCGGCCGAGGCGGATTGAGATTCAAGAACGCGGGCACATGCATCGGCAAGCTGCGAGATCTCGGCAAACTTCGCGGCATTTTTTCGCGTTTCCTTCTTCTTTGACTGTTCGTCGAGTGCGCTGAGCAGACTGCTTACTTCCCAGTCTGCGTGGGCGTCATAATATAATTTCGGTGTTTTTGTATTTGCCGGTGTTGAAGTACTCGCCTGCAATGCCCCGACAAGCATTTTTTTTGTGTTGGGCCTGAGGCCGTTCCAGACACTCGCAACCCTTCCGCCTAATTCCTTGATCATCATTTCAATGGACTAAGTTTGCTATCACTAAATGTTGTTGTCAAGCTGAAGTTTTTGCGGAGATCGTTTCACGAAGACGCAACTCGATGCTGCTAAGAACATTGTCGAACTTAGGGTCATTTTCGTCAACCTTTTCCAGCAAGGCAAAAGGAAAATTACCAAGATATCGAATTTCCCACGCGACAACTCCATCTTGCGGCGGACGCGAAAACCATGCTGCATCTATCGCCGAATCGCAAACATCAATGCCGGCAAACAGGTCACTACTGCTCTCGTGCAAAGCTTGTTTTAACTCTTTTGTAAGTAGGACCCGGCGCAAGACCCAGCCATATTTTTGATATGTCGCAATGATCTCAGCGATTGAAGCTGCGTCTATCATCTACCTTGATTCTGTCATCTGATTGGAGAAATACGTGGGTTTTGAGCGACGCATCGGCAAGTTTGAATTCGGCATCGGAGCTGCTTGAACATCAGAATTTGCAGCAGCGTTGGCATTCTGCCGTTCGAGCACATCGCGGCCTGGCCCCGGCGATTGATACGTGCCGCCAAACATCTCGCCGACAGCCAATTTCCACACGCCGTCCTCTTTCATAAACGGCAGATCCTCCCACTTGCTCTCCTTCGAATTCCACACCTCGATAGCTCCCATGTCTCCATTTATTCGCTCATCACGGATCGTCGGCAGGGTTTCGAGAAAAGTCGTTGCCGTAAATCCGTTCTCATACATTTTTTCGAGCGGAGTATTGTTGCGCTGCGCTGCCATTTCTCCAAACTCGACGGTCTTTTTTGTAAGCTGGTTTTTTATCGCTTCGGTGTTCTTGCTTTTTACGGCGGCATAAAGAAGTTTGTAGGCTTCGGTCGGTGTTGCCCCGCCGGGACCGTTACTACTACTACCACTACTATTAACTCCGCCAGAGGTCTGATTGCAGGCAAACATAAATGCCATTACTAAAAGCACGGCAAACAATAAGATAACTCTAACCATAGTTTCGAGGGTATAGTATCGATCCGTGCAAAAGCAAATTTCTTGCTTGTTTGTGACGACTGACTTATCATCAGAAATTCAAGAACCAAAATGACATGAAAATATGTCCGGCCTGCCAAAATCAATATACCGACGACACGCTGCAATTTTGTCTTCAGGACGGCACGCCCTTAACATTTGCACGACAAGCCGATACTCCGACGGCAGTTCTCGGTGAAACAGAAACACACGCGGCTCTCGGCGGCGACAAGTTTCAGGTGCCAATCCACCAACCAACTTCAACGCCACCCGTGAGTCATGTTACGGCAGTTCCTCAGGGGAAAAAATCAAACACAGCGATGGCTGTGTTGCTGACAGTCGTTGGGATGCTGATATTGTTTGGCGTTGCGGGTGTCGCCGCTTGGTTTTATCTGAGAAAGCCGGAAGCAAAGGTCGTATCGAATGTCGGTAATAATGCGGTGACACCTGTCGTTGCCTTAAATAACAATCTCGATGCGACACCGAAGCAAGTCCGGCCATCACCCACACCTTTGGCGACTAGCAATGCAAATACTGCGACGCCTCGCGTTGACGACTCGCACGTGCAAAGCGATGTTATTAGTGCCATTAACGGTTGGAAATCGCAGGCCGAGGCGCTTGATCTGGATTCTTACATGGAGCATTACGCTCCGGTCGTCGAATACTACAATAAGAAAGACGCGGCATTGTCTTATGTGCGTGCAGACAAGATGCGTGCATTTTCCCGGTACGATTCGATACGTGTTAATTTGTCCAACATTTCCGTTACGATCGAGCAGGATGGAACCGCAGTCGCAGTTTTTGACAAGGAATGGGATTTCGAGGGCGATCAGAGGTCGCGCGGTAAGGTCAGGCAAATGATGCGGTTGCGCAACATAAACGGACGCTGGCTAATAACCGCCGAAAAAGATATCAAGCTGATCTATAAACAGTAAATTCGGATTCGTTATGAAAGCTATTCAATTTACGGGCGGCAAGCTAAGCGTTTCTGACATCCTACAACCTGACAACGAGTCTGAGGCACTGGTTCGTGTCGCAAAATCGGGTATTTGCAACACCGATCTTGAGATCGTTCGCGGTTACGCGGGTTTCGAGGGAACGATCGGGCATGAGTTTGTGGGCGTTGTCGAAAGAGCGGACGACCGACCTGAACTTGTTGGCAAAAGAGTGGTCGGGGAGATAAACGCGGGCTGCGGTATTTGCGAGCAATGTGTGGCATTAGATTCTCGGCATTGTCCGAAGCGAACCGTTCTTGGCATTGTGGGTCGCGACGGAGCACACGCCGAATTTCTGCAATTGCCATCGCGAAATCTGATCGAAGTTCCTGAAAATGTTTCGGACGAGCAAGCTGTTTTTACTGAACCGCTTGCCGCTGCCTTCGGCATTACTGAACAAGTCGAGATATCGCCGGAAACAAAAATTGCGGTTATCGGGGACGGTAAACTTGGCTTGTTATGTGCGATGAGTTTGGCTCGTAGGTCACAGAACGTTACGTTGATCGGGAAACATCAAACAAAAATTTCCAGCGCTGAAAAAAATGGAGTCGAAGGTATCTTGCTCGATGATCTGAAGCAATCGATGTTTGGTAGATTCGACGTTGTTGTCGAGGCAAGCGGTTCGGAATCAGGATTTGCAACGGCTCTCGATCTCGTTAAGCCGCGCGGCAAGATCGTTCTTAAATCCACGTTTCACGGTACGCCGACGTGGGCAGCGTCGAGGGTTGTGGTCGATGAGATCACGATAGTCGGTTCACGCTGCGGGCGTATGGCGCCGGCGCTTGAACTGCTGAGTAGCAGAGCCATAAATATTAACGATATGATCGAAGAAGAATTTCCGCTTTCACAAGGTGTGGCCGCAATGACACGTGCGGCACAAAAAGGTACGCTCAAAATTATTCTCGCCCCTTAAACTATTCACAGAGACTATGTTCCAACAAAATAAATTACAGCCGTGTGCAGATCTGAAACGGATCTTTTTGTGTCTGACCTTCTTTGCTTTCGTAACTGTTGCCGCAAACGCCCAGCCAGATAGAACGAGGTCGTTTGCCGACATCGCAAAAAAGGTCGCGCCGGCCGTTGTAAGCATTGATACAAAAAGCAAACTGCCATCTGAAACTGCCACTGGTTCGACGGCTCCAAACGATCCAGACGACATCATGGATATGTTTCGCGGCCAGTTGCCCCGACGTCCGGTTTATGCTGTCGGGAGCGGCTTTATAGTTGATAAGAGTGGTTACATTATCACAAATTCTCATGTCGTTTCTAATGCTGAGAGGATCACTGTGAAACTCGACACCGGCGAGGAGTTCGAAGCCGTTGTTGTTGGTTCCGATGGTTTGCTTGAAACTGATCTGGCGATCCTGAAGATCGATGCGAAACGTGATCTGCCGTTTCTCAAGTTTGGCGATTCGGACAAAGCTCAAGTCGGCGATTGGGTGTTAACCGTTGGTTCGCCATTTGGCCTGGCAAAGTCGGTTTCAGCCGGAATAATTTCTCAGACCAGACGCGAAACGCCAAACTCATCTGCGTTTCAGCGATTCATACAAACGGATGCGGTCATCAATCCAGGTAATTCCGGCGGTCCGCTCGTCAATATGGACGGCGACGTCATCGGCGTTAATTCGCAGATAGCAACGGCGACGGGTGAATACAGCGGCGTCGGTTTTGCGTTGCCGTCAAACGAAGCAGCAAATGTTTACGATCAAGTAGTCAAAAATGGTAAAGTTCGCCGCGGTTATCTGGGAGCATACCTCGACTCGGTAAAACCGGAGTTCGCAAAAATTTATGGCCTTGCCGAGGCGAAAGGTGCGATCGTTACCGACATACCTGACAAACAGAGTCCGGCTGCGCTGGGTGGTTTGGCCATCGGCGACATTATCATCGAGCTCAACGGCCAAAAGGTCGATAATGCAAAAGACATGATCACAAAGGTTGCGGCTACGCAGCCGGATCAATCGATCTCACTCGTTTTTTTACGGGAAGCAGGTGCCAATATCGATCGAAAAACAGCCACGATCAAATTGGGAGAACGTCCGTCGAACAACAGGACTGCGACCGGCGGCACCAAAGCTCCGATCAAAGACGTAAAGGACGAGCAGAAGCCATTCGGTTTGACGTTGTTTGAGGTTACGCCCGTTCTGGCCGAAAAATATAGGTTGCAAGGCCTGAAAGGTCTGATCGTAAAAAGCGTTGATCCGACCAGCTTTGTTGCGGACCTAAAAAATGCTATCGGTGAAGCGGCTTTGAGCGAAGGCGATCTGATTCAGCGGATCAACCGCGTTTCTGTCACCGATCTCAAGACTTTTACACAGATCGTTGCCGGATTAAAGACCGGCGATTCAGTAGTGATGTTTGTCAGGCCATTCAACCCACAGGCCCGCCCGCCTCAGCTTGAGATCGTGCAGTTTACAGTTAGATAGGTGTCAAATTTTGGATTTTTCACTTCAAGCCGTAAACTAATCGTTTATGGCAAAAGCACAATTAGCAAAAAGTAAGAAATCGGCCAAAACTTCGGTCAAGAAATATCACAATTACATCGGCGGCGAATGGGTCAAATCCTCGTCGGGCGAATGGTTCGATAACGTCAATCCGGCTGACACGTCAGATATCGTCGGACGCTTTCCTGCGTCGAATGAGGACGACGTAAACGCAGCCGTTGCAGCAGCAAAAAACGCTGCAACACGATGGCGTCGAACCCCTGCTCCGAAACGCGCTGAAATTCTATTCACGCTGGGCGAGATACTTCGCAAAAACAAAGACGAATTCACACACCAGATGACCCGCGAGATGGGCAAGGTGCTCAAGGAAGCGGGCGGCGATGTGCAGGAAGCGATCGACTGCACCTACTACACCGCAGGCGAAGGCCGACGTTTGCATGGCTTCACGACACCTGCCGAAATGCCTAATAAGTTCGCAATGTGCGTTCGTCAGCCTGTTGGTATATGCGGTCTTATCACGCCGTTCAATTTCCCGATGGCGATTCCGTCGTGGAAGCTGATCCCGGCACTCGTATGCGGCAACACTGTAGTTATTAAGTCCGGTGAAGATGTGCCGCTTTCGACGATCAACTTGATCAAATCGTGCGAAGAAGCAGGCATTCCAAAAGGTGTGGTAAACGTCGTCAATGGCTTTGGCGAACCGGGCGCGGCGCTCGTTGATCACAAAGACGTGCGGCTGATCTCGTTCACCGGCTCGACTTCGACCGGACGGTTGATCGCAGAGGCTTGTGCACGCGACAACAAGATCGTCAGCCTCGAAATGGGCGGCAAAAACGCGATCATCGTTATGGACGACGCCGATGTCGATAACGCCGTTGAAGGCTCGCTGTGGGGAGCATTCGGCACGAGCGGACAGCGATGTACGGCTTCGTCACGCCTTGTTGTTCATAAGAAGATCTACAAGAAATTCTGCGAAAAGCTTGTTGAGAAGGTTAAAACACTTCGCGTGGGCAACGGCCTTAATGCTAAAACCGAAGTCGGCCCCGTCATCAACCAAAAAGCGATGGACAAGATACTCGGCTACATCGAGATCGGCAAAAATCACGACAAAGCGACACTCGCTTGCGGCGGCAAACGTCTGACACGAGGCGACTACTCAAAAGGCTATTTTATCGAGCCGACCGTGTTCACGAACGTCAGTCCGAAAATGCGTATCGCTCAGGAAGAGATCTTTGGCCCGGTGACATGCGTCATTCCGTTCTCGACTCTCGACGAAGCCATCAACATCGTCAACGGCGTTGCATACGGCCTCTCGTCGGCGATCTACACGCAGGACGTTAATCATGCGTTCTATGCAATGCAGGAGCTTTACACCGGAATTTGCTATGTCAATTCAGCAACCATCGGAGCCGAAGTTCATCTACCGTTTGGCGGTACAAAGAACACCGGCAACGGCCACCGCGAAGCAGGCACACAGGTTCTCGACATCTTCAGCGAGTGGAAGGCGTTGTATGTCGACTACTCCGGCAAACTGCAAAAAGCGCAGATCGATGAAGTGGAGATCTAAATGGATGCAGAAGCCCGCACGTTAGTAAGGGCGGTACATTTGAGGCAGCATTTACAAGGAAACGGTGTCAACAGGCACCGTTTTTTCGTTTGCGGCGGTTTCAGTTGAACTTTGCGATGAGCCGATTAAGTTGATTGAGGCTTTCGGTTGGAAATGGATACTCTACCCATTTTTCGAGATAGCCAGCCTCTCCATAATCCGCAAGTACCTTTGTTGCGACTTGTTGCACCGCGTTAGCGAAGTCCCTTCGGTCACATACCGTGTGAAAAAGTAGTCGGCCTTCACTATCAGGTTTCCTTTCATACTGGTCGTAAAAGTCCAATATTTTCAACTCTACATCGTCTGGGTGCTGACTTGATGTAAGGATCCATCGGAATTCGCCGGGCTCCTGCTCAAAGCTAAAGGAAAGACCGTTAAACCAGTGAAGCTGAGCCACTGCCGCAAGTACCAGGTCTCCAAGGGCATCCGTCAAATATGACACCGTAACCGTACACGACTTCTCGCCGTCAGCAATCGTGCATTCTGCCCATCCCGAACCAGTTAGTTTGTAATCAATTTGTAGTGCCACGTCCTGTGGTTGCCTTTTTCTCTAATTATCCTTCACGCTTAAATATGTCGGCTAAGGCAAATTGATCATACATCGCCCGTACGAGGATGTAGAGGTAGCACGTGTTCCTTCAGGACTGTCGGGGTTTGATGCGTTGTTCACGTACATAGCTGAGTCAACGGCGGTCCGATCTGCCAACCAGTCGAGCAGAACGCCGCCGCCGAGAATCACCCCGTTTCTTATGATCGTGCGAACCTCGGTGGACGTCATCAGATGGCCGCCGGCGGCGATGCACCGAGCCGAGGCCGCAGAGAACGTTAATCCGTTCTGGTCTATAATTTCTGCGCACAACTTGGGACCGACCGAGACGTAGCCGGCAGGACAGGGCTGCGAAATTGCGCCGGTTACGGTAAGATTTCCCCCGATCACGCCGTTACCGCTGATATTGAAATTGCCGGTCTGTTGCATTGTCGTATTTTGAATAAAGTTCGTACCTCCATTCGAGGTCGTGACAAATTGATTTGCCGCAACGCCGCCGAGTTGCGTGGCATTTGTTGCAACATCTGCGGTTGTGGAATTCAGGCTGCGAACGGAATACGGGGCACTGGTGATCTGTTGTCGCGGGGTAAGTGGAGTAAACGCTCCGCCACCAGAAGCACGGACAGCGATATCGAGAAATCTGTCCGTACCGGGTAAGACCGGTGCGCCGAAATCCAGCGAAACTGTAAAAACGCCGTTAGTTACGGCGACATTCAAGCGTTGAATGGTGCTGCCTTGCTGTGCTCCGCTGCTTACGAGATCAAACAGCTTGAATTCGAAGTCGAAATTGCCGTTCACAGGAGAGGCGCTCGACTGCAAAATCCCCTGATAAGTAAATGCGGTCGTCTGCCCAAATACAGCTTGTCCAAAAACGAAAAAACACAGCAAAAGCTGCGATATTAAGAACCGTTTCAGTTTCATAATTTCCTCCTCGAAGTCAAAAAGCGCAAAGTAACTTGAATTCCCCCAAATATACTCCCAGACAGAACATAACGTCAATAACGTTACAGTTGCAGTAGTCGAAAAGGGAATCAAATCAGAAAACCACTGTCTGACTTCAGCAAATTGTAAAAGGCACGGATCGACGGGGTTTGAGATTAGTTCTAAACCGCAATAAAATGTCAAAACAATGAGCATCGAAAAAGCACGTGAGATTCTCAAACATCGCTTCGGCTATGATTCAGTTCGGATGAATCAGGAGGCGGCGATCTCGGCTGTTTTGGCGGGGAAGGATTGCGTCGTACTGATGCCGACGGGCGGCGGCAAATCGCTTTGTTATCAGATACCGGCGCTTATGTTCGACGGAATGACGGTTGTCATTTCGCCGCTTATCGCTTTGATGAAAGATCAGGTTGACGCTCTCAAAGCTAACGGCGTCGAGGCAGCTTTTCTTAATTCCACACAAACAACCGCCGAGCAGGTCGAGGTCTTTCGCGATATTCGCAGCGGCAAATTGAAACTGCTTTACGTGGCTCCAGAACGCCTTTTGCAAAGCGGTGACCAGTTTCTCGATTTTCTTCGCGGCGTCAACATCTCTCTGTTTGCGATCGACGAAGCTCATTGCATTTCGAGTTGGGGACACGATTTCCGGCCCGAATATTTGCGGCTGGCCGTATTGAAAACCGAATTTCCGCAAATTCCGCTTATTGCTCTTACGGCGACCGCCGACAAACTCGTTAGAAAAGACATTTTCGACCGGCTGAACATCCCGAAAGCAGAGCTGTTTATTTCGAGCTTTAATCGGCCAAATATTTTTTACGCTGTTGAGCCGAAACGCAATTCCTACAGCCAACTGCTCGATTATCTCGAAAAACGCAAAGACGAAAGCGGCATAATCTATTGCCTTAGTCGGAGCTCGGTTGACAGCCTTGCCGCCGATCTGCGTGACGAAGGCTTTTCGGCGCTCGCCTATCACGCCGGGATGGACAAACGGACTCGCGACAAACATCAGGAATCGTTCTTAAAAGACGAAACAAGGATCATCGTCGCGACCATCGCATTCGGCATGGGCATCGATAAATCCAACGTCCGCTTTGTCGTCCACATGGACCTGCCGAAAAACATTGAGAGCTATTATCAAGAGACCGGACGCGCGGGCCGCGACGGGTTGCGCAGCGATGCGTTGCTCTTTTTTTCGTGGGCGGACGTGATAAAGCTGAAGGGCTTTGCCGAGGTCGAGGGCAATGCAAAACAATCCGAAATAATGCTGCGAAAGCTCGACCTGATGGGCAAATTCGGGGATCTGAAAACGTGCCGCCGCAAATTTCTGCTCAATTACTTTTCCGAGGAACTCGCCGAAAACTGCGGCAACTGCGATAACTGCACGACAACCTTTGAGCGGTTTGATGGAACTGTGATCGCGCAGAAAGCTCTGAGCGCGGTCTATCGGACAGGCCAGCGTTTTGGTCTCAGCTATCTCGTTGATCTTTTACGCGGCTCCAACAGCGCCAAGATCCGCGACGAGCACAAAAACCTGAAAACCTACGGAGTCGGAGCAGATGTTTCCAAAGACAACTGGTACGAATATTTCCGCGATCTCATCGCTCAGGGCTTTCTTGCCCAGAGCGAAGGGCAGTATCCGATCCTAATGCTCACAGAAACAAGCATGGACGTCTTGGCCGGAAAGACCACGGTCAGCTTGATCAAACTCAAGATAAAGGAAGAAAAGAAACAGAAACTTGTTGCCGACGTGTCGATACCTTTTATTCAGGAGCTATTCGACGATCTACGGCAAGTGCGAACCGTTATTGCCCGCGGCGAAAACGTCCCGCCGTATGTTGTGTTCTCCGACGCGACGTTGGTCGAGATGGCAGCCTATCTGCCGCAGAACGATTGGGAATTGCGAAAGATCTCCGGCGTCGGCGACCTCAAATTCGAAAAATACGGCGCCGACTTTCTCAACGAGATCCGCAATTACTGCCTAAAGAAAAATCTTGTTTCACGAATTGATCTCAAATCCCCAAAACGGGAGCGAAAGGCGCGAACAAAACGAGACGGTGATGGCCGCGATACGTATCAAAAATCGCTCGACTTGTTTCGCGACGGTCTTTCAATACCGGAGATCGCTCGCGAGCGGGGTTTTGGCGTTTCAACCATAGAAGGCCACCTTGCACGTTTTATCCCCGACGGAAAAGTCCGGCTGGACGAGCTTGTACCGGTCGAAAAGATCGATACCATCCGAAACGCTGTCCTCAAATTCAACGAAAACGGTGTTTTGTCACCGATCAAGGAATTCCTCGGCGAAGATTACAGCTACGGCGAGATCAGGGCCGTGATTGCCTCAATGTGAGGCAAAATGACGGATCGCGGGCGTCCTGTCCGCCCGTCGTACAAGTCTATGTTAAACCTCGTATAAAGGCTGGAAAGTTAGGTCATATCGAGAAAACCACGTCATATCGGGAAACTTGGTATTCCAATTCGTTTCGAAATGCGTTAGGTTGTGTCGGGATCGTTGCAGGCGTTGAACAAAGTGACGTTACTTTGCGTGATCCCAGTGATCTTACTCCGTGCGGTCTTCTGGAACACTTGCTCTTTGAAAACTAAATTTCTCGGTCGGAGACAGATATGTGGTTTAGTCTAGCGAAAAAAAACGAGTGGGACAGTGGGACAGCCATGTCTAAACCCACTGAATTCAATGGTTTAACCTGTCCCACTGAGATTTGGGACACTTGGGACACTTTTTTGAAAAAAAGTAGGTGGGACAGTGGGACAGCAAGGTCTAAACCCATTGAATGCAATAGTTTAACCTGTCCCACTAGGATTTGGGACACCTGGGACACTTTTTGAAAAAAAAGTAAGTGGGACAGTGGGACAGCAGCATTAAAAATCAATAGAATCAATGATTTAGCCTGTCCCGCTGCGTTTGGGACAGTTGGGACACCTTCGAACACCGCAACGGCGTTAAGAATGTGTTTCACGAGAGCCGGAAGCACAAATTGGGTCTTGCCGATGTCGGGTGACTCGAAACGATTTTCAATTTCTGTCAAAAAAACGTAAAATTAGGGATTCTGTTCATAGCAATTCTGTTTTGGAGATAAATTAATTTATGAAGATCGGATTACCGAAGGAAATTAAGGATAACGAGTACCGCGTTGGATTGACGCCGGCGGGTGTTCAGGCGTTGGTGGGTGACGGGCACACGGTTTATGTGCAAAAGACTGCCGGTGAGGGCTCAGGCTTTAAGGACGAGCAGTATGTGAAGGCCGGTGGTCAGCTTTTGGATACGGCGGACGAGATCTGGCAGGCCGGTGACATGATCGTCAAGGTCAAGGAGCCTGTTGCACCTGAGTATCCGCGTATGCGTGAAAATCAGCTGCTGTTCACCTATTTGCACCTCGCACCTGAGCTGGAACTGACCAAACAGATGCTCGAACGCAAGGTCACAGGCGTTGCATACGAGACGATCGTGGCTAACGGACGTTTGCCGCTGCTCACGCCTATGTCGGAAGTTGCAGGCCGCATGTCGGTGCAGGTCGGTGCGACTTATCTCGAAAAGATGAACGGCGGAAAGGGAATTTTGCTCGGCGGCGTTCCGGGAGTTCCTGCCGCGAATGTAGTCATCATCGGCGGCGGTATCGTCGGCACGGAAGCTGCAAAAATGGCAGTCGGACTCGGAGCAAAGGTCACGATCATTGATCGCGATCTCGATCGTCTGCGTCAGCTAGATGACATTTTCCTTTCGAAGGTCCAGACGCTCGCTTCGTCGCGTTACGCCATCGAAGAAGCCATCTCGCATGCCGATCTCGTTATCGGAGCCGTGTTGGTCGTCGGAGCTGCTGCTCCTAAACTTGTCACACGCGACATGCTGCACCTGATCCCGCAAGGTTCGGTGCTCGTGGATGTCGCCGTCGATCAGGGCGGATGCTTTGAGACGACCCATGCGACGACGCACTCGAACCCGACCTATTACGAAGAAGGCGTTCTGCATTACTGCGTTGCAAATATGCCGGGAGCAGTGCCGAGAACCTCGACCTTTGCATTGACCAACGCGACATTGCCTTACGCTCAGGCTCTTGCCGGAAAAGGCTTTGAACAGGCGATCAAGGACGATCACGGACTTTGCGAGGGCGTCAATACCTACGCAGGCAAGCTGACCTACGAGGCAGTTGCAACTTCGCAAGGCCTGGAATACACGCCGCTCGATTCGCTGCTTGATCTGAAGTCAGCGGCTGCTTAGTCTTTAACTATTTCGAACGCGGATTGGGCGGATCAGGCAGATCAAAACGGATAAGAGCTCTATTTATTTTATCCGCTTAAATCTGCTCAATCCGCCCAATCCGCGTTCAAATTTGCTTTCAGTATGTACGAATTTGCAGTAGAGCCAGCCATTACAAAACTTCGCCGTCCCGGCGTGATCATTACCGAGGTCGAACCGGGCAGTCTTGGCGAAGAGTTGGAACTGCATCCGAATGACCGTATCGTTCGCGTCAATGGCAGGCCGGTTCGCGATTATCTCGACTTTCGCTTTCAGACAGCCGGTGAGACCGAACTGACGATTCAGGTCAAGAAGACGAACGGCGAGACGCACGACATCGAATTCGACCGCGAAGAAGGCGAGGACTTCGGCCTGATGTTCGAACAGATCGTGCCGCGTCAGTGTGCGAACGAATGCATCTTTTGCTTCTGTAAAGGCAATCCTGAAGACGCGCGTCCGTCGCTGTTTGTTCGCGACGAAGACATCCGGCTCTCGTTCCTTTACGGCAATTACACTACGCTGTCGTCAATAACCGAAGACGAGATGAAACGGATCATCGAACAGCGTCTCTCGCCGCAATACGTTTCGGTTCACGCGACTGACCTGAAAACTCGGGCATATCTTCTCGGTGTCGAAGAATCACGAGCCGACATTTCGGATAAGCTGGAACGCCTGCTCGCAGCCGATATCGAACTGCACGCTCAGGTCGTTCTGTGTCCAGGGATCAATGACGGTGCAATTCTCGAAAAGACACTTCGCGATCTTGCGTCGCACTATCCGAAGGTCGTGAGCACTGCCGTCGTACCTGTCGCCCTGACGCGATACAACACCGACGAGCGCCTGACCCGCGTCACTCCCGAATTCTGCCGCAGAACGATAAAAGAAGTCGAGAAACTTCAAAAGGAGTTTCGTAAGTCGCTGGGCGTCACTTTTGCTTTCCTTGGTGACGAGATCTACATAAAAGCCGGTGCGGAAATTCCTTCACGACGCCATTACGGCAACTACCCGCAGATCGAAGACGGCGTCGGAATGGTCCGTTCGTTTGTGAATGCGTTTGAAAAGGTTCTGAGCCGCAGAGATGCCGAGGCTCAAAGTTTGAAAAACGTCAGGACGAATGTTGGTGCAATTAAACCGCGGACCAGTCCGCAATCCGCAGTCCTCAGTCCGCAATCGAAAAGCGGAACTTTCCTGACCGGCGAAATGTTCGCTCCTATCCTTCGCGAACAGATCGACAAGTACAACGCTTTGCACGGATCGCGATTAAAAGTGCTTGCCGTTCCTAACAACTATTTCGGCGGTGACGTTTCCGTGGCAGGTTTGCTGACCGGACAGGACTTGGTGGCGATGAAAGAAAGGATCGTGGGAGATTTTGTTGTCATTCCAAAAGCCACGATCAAATCTGACGAGCCGATATTTCTCGATGGCATGTCGTATGACGAATTGAGATCAAAATTTGATGTGCCTGTTTTCGATATGGATACGGAAGCGCTGATCAAATATTTGACGACTTAAAGAGAGGCAAGTCATACGAACTTGCCCCTGGCAAAACGATCGACACCACTTTACTTAGAAAAGTTGTAAACGATCACACCGGTCACTTTTACTGGCATTTTTGAAAGATAGGTCGGCTCGAATTTTGCTTGCCACGCATAACGTTCGGCGGCAGCTTTGAGAAATGGATGGCCGCTGACAGCTTTTGCGGAAATGACTTTGCCGCTTTCGTCTATCATGACCTGCACGTCTACTTTTCCTTGTAGGTTCAATGCAACGGCAGCAGCCGGATATGGGGGCTTAGGCAGATAGGATGCCTTTCCGTTGACGACGCCTCCGGAGACCGGGCCCCTTGGTTTTTCTTCGACCGGTTTTTTGATCGTAGGCGGCTCGGGAATTGGATCAGGTTCGGTCGTTTCGATCTTCTTTCCTATGCCGGGAGTTTCGCTACCGGACCCGGGATCGTCACGTCCCATTTTTTCGCCAATTGTATTTTCATCACCTCTATCAAGCGTACGGTCGGTCGATATTCTTGTTAGAACTGGTGATGTCGAGATGTCCGTAGGCGTGTTTCTCGGATCGTCCAGAGGGGCGACAAACGCAGGTTTTACGGGAGCGGTATTTTGCGATGGCGACTGATTTTGTGGAAATCGACGCTGTTGCAGCTGTGGTTCGGGTGAGGCGATATCCGGCGGAGCTACGATCATCGACATTTCAAAACTGTCGCGCCCAAGTCCATAGTCCGAGGCGTAAATACTGATAACGACCGCCGTAGCAAACAATATCCCTACGACGATCGATGACACCATAAAATAACTGCGGCGATTGTGGAAGTTCGCTCCTTCCGGTTCCGTTTCGATCAATTTGTCAAACATTTCAAATCCTCCTAACGCCGGTGCCATGCGTCTTGACTACTTAGACACCGAGCGGAGGATTTTGTTCCAGCTATGGTCAGGAATTTTTGATCGAAATAATCTCGGCAGCGATGCTGACGGCGATTTCTTCAGGTGTACGTGAGTTTATTGGCAGACCGATCGGCGTGTGAATTTGGAAGAGGCGTTCCTTTGAAAACCCATCTTTTTCTAGTGTGTTTAGGAGAGTTTTCATTTTGGCTTTACTGCCCAAAACGCCAAAATATTTGAAATCCTTGTCAAAAAGGCTGCGGATAACGATTTCGTCTGACTTGAACCCGAGTGTCATGACAACGACGTAGGTGTTCGGGCCCGATGGAACTAGGTTGGCTACTTCGGTGTAATTTTCAATGATCGTTATCTCATCAGCAAACTTGTTTTTGGCAAGCGTATTCAACTCCGGCCTGTCGTCGAATATCGAAATGCGAAAATCCATCTTTGACATCATCTCGCTCAGTGCCAGCGCGCAATGTCCGCCCCCGATGATGTAAAGTTCATTCTTTGGACCGAGCTTTTCGCGGTAGGTAAAGTCAGTGTCGCTGCGCTTTTTGAAATAGAAGTCATCGTCGTGTGGATCGTCTGCCGATTCAATAAAAAACTGGGTTGGTTCGATGGTCAGAAAATGTTGGGTGTTTTTTTCTATGGAGTCGATAATTGCGGCAACTGTATCTGCGCCATCGGCTGACAGTAAACGAAAGATCACAGTCTGCTTGCCGGAGCAGATCATGCCGCTCGAGTTAGGTTTGTCCTTTTGGTGGATCTGTTCTTTTAAAGAAGCCGGAAACCCAGTCGCTATCGCTCCCGATTCTGACAGGAACTTGCGACTCTGCTCGACGAGGTTGACTTCCATGACACCGCCGCCAATACTGCCGCACAAATCGCCGTCGGCGGCGACGGCCATTTTGTAACCTGCTCGTCCCGGGCTACTGCCTGAGCTTTCTGCGACAACGAGCAGCATAACCGATTCACCGTTGCTTAATCGGTTTGCGACAAATTGCCAGAGATCTGACTCTTTGGACATTATGTTATTTCTGTTCGGCTTTAAGCTCCCTTGTGATCAGAGCTTTTAAAGCCGGCTGTTTCTCGATCCGTTGATGCGCGGCTAACATTTGTTTACCGACTTCACCACCTCGCAACGCAAGCGCCGACAACGCATCAAACCGAACTAATTCCGACGGGTCGGAAAGCAATTTTTTTAGAACAATGAACCTATCCTCGCCTTTACGTTCGATCAAGGCATAGGCTGCCAGCCCACGTTTTCGAATGTCGTTGTCTTTAAGCAAGGAATCGACTATTCGATCAAGCGAGGCACCGGCATACTTGTTGAGCGTTACAAAAGCGCCCCACCTGTTCATGCTATCGTCATTGCTCATAGCCTCGATCATCGCATCGAGATACTCAGGCTTCCAGCTTTTTCCCATTTCTTCAATAGCCGAGCCTACAATGATGGGATTAGGGTTGCGAATCAGGTCAACAAGAGATTTTCCATTCTTTAGCGCGGCCTGGAATGATTGCCGCGCATCTGTCAGACATATTGCACGTATTCTGGACTCGACGTACTCGGTTTCGTAGGCGTGAGGATAAAGGAAATATGCCTTGAAATAATAAGGGAGTGCCTTAGAGTTATCGGGTTTTGTTTTGTAGTAAAAACGTCCAGTCCAGGCATTGATGAAGAACGACTTGTCATATTTAGCATTCGCCCGGAGAAGATAGGTTTCGGCTTCGTCATATTTTTGCTCCTTTACAAGATCGAATGCTTTTTTGAAAAGATCTTTGGCCTCATCAGGCGGCTCTGGCATTGGATCTCCGAAAAAAGCTACATAACTTTGGTCAAATTCCTTTTCCCCAAATCTATACCGCCGTGCATATTCAAGGATAAAAAATGCCTGAATCAAATTGCCTTGATCGAGATAATATTTTGCAAGCGCATAGTGAGCATCCGGATGTAAATATCTTTGCGCAAAATCCCTTCTAAGCTGAATGAGCTGCGCATCTTGCGGATAAACCGATAGCGCAAATGTAAGAACAATGAAGATAGGAAGAAACAGACTGGACAACCTCAATCTCACAAAGCCACCTCATCATAAAGATTCATCAAGACCTTTTCAGGTGTGAACGGAAGATCAAATGCAGGCGAACGATCGGTGTAGGTTTTTATCGCGTTGCGGATGGCGAAGTAAGCGCCGATGCCGTACATCAATGGCGGTTCGCCGACGGCTTTTGAATTGAAGATCGCGAGGTTCTCGCGGCTTGTTTCGAGCGGCAGTATTGTGATCTCTTTTGGTACGGAATAGATGTCGGGGACTTTGTATGTCGAGAGAGCGTTTGAGCGAAGCCTGCCGTCGGCGTCGTAAACGACCTCTTCCATAGTCACCCAGCCGAGGCCCTGAACGATGCCGCCTTCGATCTGGCCGTTATCGACGGCGGTGTTCATCGACGAGCCGAAATCGTGACAGCATTTAACGTAGTCGATCTCGTAGCGGCCGCGAAGACAATCGACAGTCACCCCGATGATCGCCGTACCGTAAACGTGATATGCGAACGGGTGGCCTTTTGCGGTCGTCCAGTCAAAGCCGATGCCCGCGGTGGCGTAATGCGAATGTTCGCTTAGGTTTACTCGCTGTAGATGTGCTTCCATCACGAGTGTTTGCCATTCGAGCGAGGTCTTTTCACCATTGCGATATACAAAACCGTTTTCGAGCGAAAGGTCTTCGATGGTTACGGCTTCGACCAGATCTTTTGCGACTTCAAACAAGCGATCGCGGATCGTTTCACACGCTAGCTGAGTTGCTTTGCCATTCAGATCAGCAGCGGCAGATGCGGCGGTCGGCGACGTGTTGGCGATGCGGAGCGTGTTTGTGGTGTGAACCTTGATCTGCTCAATGGGTAGGCCAAACATCTTCGCCGCTACCTGCGCCATTTTTGTATTTACGCCCTGGCCCATCTCGACTGCTCCGGTTGAGACCGCAACCGAACCATCTGTATAAACATGCACGAGTGAACGGGCCTGGTTCATCGGCGTTTTGGTAAACGAGATACCGAAACAAACGGGCATCAATGCCACGCCTTTTTTGTAATATCTTGAAGAAGCATTAAACTCATCCGCTTCTTTTTGCAGCCCGGCAAAATCAAACTTTTCATCAGCCTGTGACCATGCGGTTAATGCTTCGCTCTCGGCTTTTTGTCCGTAAGGGAATTCGTCGCCGTCCTTGAGCAAGTTACGGTGTTGAATTTCAATTGCTGATACGCCTAGCTTCTCCGCGGCGTGAGCGATGGCCGATTCGATAACGAACATGCCCTGCGGCCCACCGAAACCGCGAAATGCAGTGTTGGGCGGAAGGTTTGTTCGGCAGCAATATGCGGTCGCCGTTACGTTTGGAACGTAGTATGAGTTTGTGCAGTGAAACAGCGTGCGTTCGAGCACCGGCGGTGATAGGTCGCACGATGCTCCGGCATTTTGATAGAACGAAGCCTCGTACGCGACGATTCTCAGATCCTTATCGAAGCCGATCTTGTAATCGGAAGAATACGGGTGCCGCTTGCCCGTCATTCGCATGTCTTCCATGCGGTGCAGGGCATATTTTACGGGCTTTCCGGTCAACTGCGATGCAACAGCGACGATACCAGCCCACGCATTCGCCTGATCTTCTTTGCCGCCAAACCCACCGCCGAGCCGCTGAACGTCAACCTCGACCTGATGCATTTGTAAACCTGTGACACGACAAACCGCACGCTGAACCGCGGTCGGACCTTGTGTCGAAGAGTAAACACGAATTCCGCCATTTTCGGTCGGTACGGCGTATGCACCCTGCGTCTCGATGTAGAGATGTTCTTGTCCGTTTTGCTCAGTACGGCCCTCGAAAACGTGCTCGCAATTTCGAAAGGCAGACTCAGTATCGCCAAGCACAAATTTCTTTGGAGGAACGATTAAGTCGCCCTTTGCGGCGGCGACGCGTGGATCGGTCACAGGTTCGAGTTTGTCGATGTCAACTTTTATTTTTTTCGCGGCTTTGTGGGCGAGTTCTTCACGCGTTGCGACGACTATCGCGATCGGCATTCCCTGGAAATGAACTTCGTCATCAGCCAGTAAAGGCTCGTCCGGCACGATGCCGCCGATCTGATTTTCGCCGATCAGGTCTTTCGCAGCAATGATACGCACAACGCCTTTACTTCTTTCTGCCTCGCTCGTGTCAACACTTTTCAACTTCCCATGAGCAACAGATGAATCAAAAACACACGCATAGAGCGTCCCGTGAACAACAGGTATGTCGTCCAAATAAACGGACTCTCCTCGAACGTGTGATTTTGAGTCGATGTTTTTCATTATTGACGGTCGTAATGTTGATGACTTCTATTAGTTTCGTAACTCGCAAGTCGTCGCTTCATTCGCCCGTCGAACTTCCTAAAAAAGAAACGGATTCCAAAGATCAATAATCCGATGATTAGAACACCTACGAGTGACAAAATACTTATTTCGCTATCCTCGGGATCAACCACTAACATTTGCAACAGTTTCATACAAATAGCTCATCAAAATGAGCATGGAAAAGCTGTCTCAGCAGCAATCGTTTATATTGCTCAGTTCCGCGAACATCTGATATCGGCGATATCTCTGCCTGCATTATTTCATTGGCGGCGGTGATGATATTTTCTTCGTTGACTTCTTTGCCGCGTAAAAACTCGGATGTTTGTCT
>JBGARA010000033.1:0-38525 GCA_044230475.1 Pyrinomonadaceae bacterium
TGGTAAACCGGCGTTCATCGACCAATCGAAAGACCCGACGCCGAAGCATATTGCGGATGATGTTATGAGATGCCGCATGGACCCGACGAAGAAGCCTGGTGATTGCGGCCCAGGCCCTTTTCCGGGCGGAAATAATACTCAACCTACCCCGAGGCCAAACGCTCTTACGCCGACACAGGTTGGGGAACAAATCGATAAGTTTTTGATGGACAACAAAGTTTTAGTCCGCATAAACCAATCTCAGCTGGATCGTGGGGCTGTCAGAGCTTTTAACAACCAAACTTTTGATATTAATAAGGTCGTGCCGACGGTGGTTATGCGTAATGAGGATTTTGGACGCATCTACCGGTTGCTAAAGCATGATACGCCGGTCAAGCTCGAATTCGACATTCGCAGCCACATCGTCCCCGAAGGCTCCACAAGTTACAACGTTGTCGGTGAGATATATGGTTCTGATAAAAAAGACGAGGTCGTCATGCTCGGCGGACACCTTGATTCCTGGCATTCGGCCACCGGAGCAACTGATAACGCTATTGGCTGTGCAACGATGATGGAGGCGGCTCGAATCTTAAAAGCGATAGGTGTTAAACCGCGTCGTACGATCCGTGTTGCGTGTTGGAGCGGTGAGGAACAGGGCCTACTGGGTTCGCAGGCGTACGTCAAACGACACTTCGGCTCCGCGGAAGATCCAACCCCTGAATTTGCCAAATTCAATGGGTATTTTAATGTCGATTCCGGTACGGGAAGAACCCGGGGACTAAGTGTTTTTGGTCCACCCGAGGCCGCAACGGTTCTTCGTGAGGCTCTCGCGTCATTTTCGGATCTCGGATTTGCCGGGGTTGTGAGCGGCAAAGGCAGGGGATTGGGCGGGACGGACAGCACTTCGTTCAATCACGCAGGATTGCCCGGCATTGGAGCTTCACAGGATCCGATAGAGTATTTTGGCGTAACTTGGCATACAAATCTGGATACCTACGAAAGGATAATCGAGAGTGATGCAAAAGTTTCAGCTGTTATCTTTGCGGCGGCGGTTTATACCGTCGCCATGCGTGATGAGATGCTGCCGAGATTCAAGGCTGGTGAAATGCCGGAGCTACCGACACAGTAGCCGGTGGGGAGGTTGTGCAAGATCATAAAACGATGAGTTTTGAAGTTAAAGTTAAAGAACAGCCCGGCTACCTTCAGATCGACTCGACAGGCGACTTTTCCTTGCCCGCACTGTTTGAGTTCATAGATCGTGTGAAGGAGGAGGCCGTCAAATCCGGGCATCACCGGATCCTTGTGAACTCACTTGAGATCAAAGGTGAGCTTAGTGAGGCGGACAGGTTCCGAGCTGGCCAGAAAACTGCCGAGGTTTTTGGAAGCCGATTCCGGGTCGCGGTTCTAATGCCTGCCGGAAAGATAACAAAAATGGCGGAATTAGCAGCCTCGAATCGTGGAGCAAATCTGCTTATTACGGATTCCGAGGATGAAGCTCGGGAGTGGTTGTTCCACGAGTAGCCTACGATTTTCTGGAAGGGCAGATATCATTTAGGACACATTCGGCACATTTTGGTCTGCGAGCAATACAGATCTGCCTGCCGTGCGAGATCATCCAGTGCGGGAACATTATCCAATCCTTTTTCGGGACGAGTTTCTCCAGATCGCGCTCGATCTTTTCCGGGGTTGTATTATTAGTTAGTCCGAGCAACTGTGAAAGTCGTGAAATATGGGTATCAACCACGACCCCGGACGCGATGCCAAAAGCGTTTCCGAGTACTACGTTAGCGGTTTTTCGGGCCACGCCTCCAAGACTCAGGAGTTCCTCCATGGACTGTGGAACCTCTCCACCAAATGCGCTCATTATGCGATCGCACGCTGCCTGAATGTTTTTTGCCTTGTTGCGAAAAAAACCGGTCGAGTGAATATCTTTTTCTAGTTCCGACTGCGGCACCTTTAAAAACTCTGCCGGGCCGCGGTATTTGCGAAAGAGATTGGCCGTAACGATGTTCACTCTTGCATCAGTGCATTGGGCCGACAAAATTGTTGCTATCAACAGCTCGAATGGCGAAGTGTGGTTGAGTGCGCAGTGTGCGTCTGGATAAGCTTCTTTCAATCGTTTGATTATCTCGGTCGTCCGCTTTTTCTTATCCCCTATCATGTTGCTTAAGGCTAAAAAAGAAAGGCCTAAAATGCAAATTCACAATGGTTTAGGTAAGATTTAACCACGAAGACACAAAGGCAAGTTAATAACGTTCATTCTTGGGTTGGTCTCTATTTTTGGTGAATAAATGCAAGTTCCGCTTCTGGATATTAAAGAACAAAACGAAGCCCTTCGCCCCGAGATCGAAGCAGCTATCGCACGAGTTCTCGACAGCAATGGTTTCATTCTCGGTGGGGAAGTTGCCGAATTAGAAAAGGAACTCGCTGTCTATTGTGGAACTAAATATGCGATAGGCTGTGCGTCAGGCAGCGATGCGATATTGCTTGCTCTAATGGCGCTCGGAGTCGGGTCGGGTGACGAGGTTATCACCACACCTTACAGCTTTTTTGCGACGGTTAGTTCAATAACACGGTTAGGGGCCACGCCGGTATTTGTCGATATTGATCCGCTTACCTACAATCTCGATGTCACAAAGATAGAAGCGAAGATCACGGCATCGACAAAGGCAATCGAACCTGTTCATCTGTACGGACAATGCTCTGATATGGCTGCACTTATGACGATCAGCGAGAAAAATGGAATTCCTTTAGTTGAAGATGCCGCGCAAGCTATTGGAGCCGAGGAAAACGGAACACGTGCCGGTGCGATGAGCTCGATAGGTTGTTTCAGCTTTTATCCATCGAAAAATCTTGGCGGTATGGGAGATGGCGGTTTTGTTACGACGGGTGACGATAAGATCGCTGAAAAGCTGCTCGCGCTTCGCGTACACGGTTCCGAGGAGAAGTATTACCACAAATACGTTGGGCTTAATTCGCGCCTGGATGGGTTTCAAGGAGCAGTCCTGCGTGTAAAACTGCCGCATCTTGATCGGTGGACGGAGAATAGGCGTGCAAATGCCGAGACTTACAATAGACTGTTTACCGATCTCGGCGTTACAGAACAGATCGGCCTGCCGTCTGAGCGTCCAAATGCAAGACATATTTACAATCAGTACGTCATTCGTGTACCGGAAAAACGTGATGAGCTTCGAGCATATTTAACAGCAAGTGGAATCGGAACTGACATCTATTATCCGGTGCCCTTGCACTTGCAGGAATGCTTTGCGTATCTCGGATATTCACAAGGTGATATGCCAGAAGCCGAGAAAGCGGCACGCGAAACGCTTGCTTTGCCTATCTACCCGGAACTTAGCGCGGAACAGCAGGAATATGTAGCTGAAACGATCGCGTCATTTTTTAGATAATGCAGGATCTGATCGTAATAGATTCCAAAAATCTTAAAGTGCGCCTACTGCTTTCTGGCGTAACAGTTATGACGCTTTTTTTTGCTTGGTTTGCTGTAACTCGGCAATTAGGCAGCATGATCGCGAACCTTACAAGTCCCGAAAATCCTGAAGCTCCGTTGGCAGCCAAATTCGCAAGTGATCTGGCTCCCGGTGATCCAGTTGCTAAATGGTTGTCGGCTTCTGCTGGCGGCATGACGACAGACGAAGCCTTTAGAATTATTGAAGACGCGGTCCGCTTATCGCCTTTTGATTATCGTTGGCGAGTAGAACTTGGCAGAGCTTACGAGCAGACGGATAAGATAGAACTTGCCGAAAGCTCATTTGAACGAGCTGTCGGACTTGCACCCACATACGCATTCCCTCATTGGCATCTCGGCAATTTTTATCTACGTCAAGCCCGAACTGATGAGGCGTTTGCGGAACTTAAGAAGGCCGCTGAGAATAACCGAACATACCGCGACCAGGTATTTTCGCTCGCGTGGGATTATTTTGACAAAGATCCGGCAAAGGTTGAACAGCTGGCTGAAGACACACCGGATGAGCGAGCAAACCTTGCACTCTTCTTTGCCGCTCGCGGACGTGCAAGTGAGGCGCTTCGAATTTGGAACTTGCTTTCCGATGATGAAAAGGCCTTGAATCCGCAGATCGCAAAAGCTATCGCACACGGTTTATTCATTCAGCGACATTTCCCGCAGGCTCTTGAATTTGCTCGTCAGCTTGGTTTCGACGCTGATGCCAAGCCCGAGGTGATCACTAATGCGGGCTTTGAACGAGTTGTCGGGGCACAGGACGATTCGAGATTTGACTGGTTGATAAATAGAAATGAAGGCAAACTTGATATCACGACCGATTCGAGCGTCCGACATTCTGGCTCACGCAGTCTTAGAATTTCATTTCGCAATTACATTAAGACAGAATTGTATAACGTTTTTCAGACCGTTGTTGTTGAGCCGAACAAAAATTACCGACTGACCTTTTGGTTGCGAACGGAGAACCTAAAAAGTTCTGGCGGCCCGCTGCTCCAGATCGTGAACGCGGTTGACGACAAGCCGATGGTCTTATCGAAGGCATTTCAAACCGGGACCAATGACTGGCAGGAGTACTCTCTGGATTTCCGCACCCCGGAGAATTGCAGCGGCATTGTGATCCGGACGGTGAGGACCCCATGTGGAGATCAATGTCCACTTGCCGGCACGTTGTGGTATGACGATTTTGAACTTAATAAGCCATAAATAATCTACAGCTTATGACCTGGTTGAATAAGCTCGCATTTTTCCTTATCTGTGCGATCATCGTTTTGACAACGATGGCTTATGGAACGGTGCATCAGCCGATGCTTGTTCTTTTTTATTTGGCGGTCACTATCCTGTCAGTTGTTTGGGCTGCGGATTCCTATCTGAACGGCGAAATGCGCTTCAGCAGAAGCCTTCTTCAATTACCTTTGCTGTTGCTGGCTGTTTACGGATTTGTTCAGATCATACCTTTTGGAACATATACCGAGGCAACGGGCATTGCCGGCATTCCACGAACGATATCGATCGAGCCTTTCGCTACCCAGCTTACCGGGCTTCACATTGTTGCTCTGTGTATTTTCTTTTCCGTCACTATGGTGTATCTGGATACTGCGAGAAGGCTGCAGCGAATGACTTCGGTCATTATTATATTTGGATCTATTTATGCATTTTATGCGATACTCCAGTCGGTTCTAAGTCCGACGCGCATTTTTGGGATTTACGAGACAGGCTTTGGAGTGCCGTTCGGCTCGTTTGTTAATCGGCATGATTTTGCGGCTTTTATCGAAATGGCGATAGGTATTCCGCTCGGCCTTTTGTTTGTCGGAGCAGTCAGGCGTGACAAACGATTGCTTTACGTGATCGCGGTAACGCTAATGGTCTCCTCGCTGCTCTTAAGCCAGTCGCGTGGCGGATTTGTTTCGCTGATAGCAGAGATCATCTTAGTCGTGATTCTTACCACAAACTCAAAAGGCTCAAAGAGTATCTTGCTGAAAACAGGTTTAGCCTTTCTCTTAATTGCGGCGGCGGTTGGGGGAGCTATCTTTGTTGGCGGCGATACAACACTTACGCGCATTGCTGAATCGGTATCATCCCAAGATATCACGTCAAGCCGCATTCATATTTGGGGAGTTACATTAAAGGTTATCGCTGCCAATCTGCCATTTGGGGTGGGGCTTGGAGCGTACGCCCCGGCTTATACGGTCTTTGATACCCTAAGCGGACTTGAGATGGTGGAGCAGGCCCACAACGACTATCTTCAGATAATGGCAGATGCAGGAATTATCGGACTCGTGATCGGCATTGCTTTTCTCATTTTGTTTTTTCGCGAAGGCTTGCGAAACATACGTGTACAAAATGTCTCTCGCAGAGGTATCGCTGTTGGCGCTTTTGCTGGATGTTCTGCGATCCTGATCCACAGTCTTTTTGACTTTGTGTTACATATCACAGCCATCTCAGTATTGTTTTTAGCGTTGATGGCAATCCTCGTTGCAAGCGGTCGTAAATTGGATGAAACGAACGAGTTTGATATACCGCAGCGAAAACGACGTCGTGCTGCCAGTGTTACGCCGATCGACAAAAGGCTGGCCATTTAATCTATTTCTCTCAAGCAGGTTTTACTAGCCGGGCGACTGAACGAAAGATCCAGAGTAGCACGCCGTGCGATACATAGAGGGCCGCTAAAATCAGAAGGGCATACTGCGAATAAAACCAAACCAGCATTGCCGCGGCTGCGATCGCCATCACAAGGAAAAAACCCTGTCGTCCCTTTCCAGCAGTTTTCATGCTCGAATATCGAATGGTTGAGACCATTAATACCGAGAGCACGGCAACCAACCCCATTAGGGCATACGAGTAATAATGGGATGATGCATTGCCGTAAGTTGCAAGCGGAGCCGGTGCGAAATGAACCAAAGCCGCGAGCAAGCCGCCCGCCGGTGGAATCGGCAGTCCCACAAATGCTTTCTTATCGACCTTTGTTGCTCCCTCTATAAGTTTCACTGGCCGCGTCGCCTGCAGATTAAAGCGCGCGAGGCGAAAAGCTCCACACATCAGGAACATAAACAAAATAAAGACCGAGAGATTATGGCCGAAAGTGCTTTCGGTAAAAGTTGGGCCAAATGCCCAGGCATAAAGAAGAGCCGTTGGAGCAATACCGAATGTGAGAACATCTGCCAAGGAGTCGAATTGAACGCCGATCTCGGTTGCGGTATGTGTCGCCCGTGCTACACGGCCGTCAACGGTGTCAAATAGTATGGCTAAACCGATGCCTAATCCGGCTCTGTCAAAATAATAGGATGCGAGATCTGGGTTCGAGGCTGCGACCGAAAAACCCCTGATCGAAGATAGAACGGCAAGATAGCCCATTGCGACATTCGCCGCCGTGAAAAGCGTCGGTATCACATACAAACCTTTTTTTAGTCCGCGGTGCGGAGCTTTTTCGTCCGTTTCGTTTTCCATGCTAAATGAGGAACAACTATTCCCTATCTATCACTTTTCCGATTATAGTTTCTCCGCCGCGAACGCGGTCGCCCACTTTTACTAACAGCTCAACGTTGAGGGGCATGCGAATATCAGTTCTCGAACTGAACTTAATAAGTCCAAACTTTTCGCCGCGAGTTAAATTATCCCCTTTCTTTGGCCAGCAGACAATGCGACGAGCTAGTATGCCGGCGATCTGGGTACAGGTCACGTTCAGGCCGCCCTCCTCGATGACCAACGAATTGCGTTCGTTTACAAGGCTGGCATCGTTACTGGTTGCGGGCATCTTTTTTCCGGGCGTGTAAGTGATGCTCGAAATTACCCCGCCGATCGGGGATCGATTGATATGGACGTCCAAAGGCGAAAGAAAGATGCTGACCAATTTTGAATCACCGCCTTCTTCTATTCGCGTTACACGCCCGTCTGCCGCAGAAACGATGATTCCCGGGTCAGTTGGAATCACACGTTTGGGATCCCGAAAGAAATAAAGCATGAAAGCGGCAAGCAGTGCGAAGATCATCGACGCAATCCAGATGTGGAAAGCGCCAAGAACCGCCGAGATCGCGAGCGGGACAAGAACATAAGAAATGCCTTCTTTGACAATAAACACAAGGCTAAATTCTACACAATTTCGGCCTATTTATCGAAGCGGCGCAAAAATGCCCGATGTCGTTTCAGACACCGGGCGAAAAGGAGGATCCAGAAGTAAAATTAATTCCTGATAGGGTTGTCCTTTGCAAAGCTATAGGCACACCAAGCGGCGATCAAGTGGATGACCCATCCAAAAAGCCCCGCCGATCCGATCCACGAAAAGCCGGTCAGGATAAGCCAAATTATGCCAATGATAATTCTTCCGTTATAGATCTGTCCGAGCCCGGGAATCAGTAAACTCAATATACCAGCCAGTAAAGGTTCTCGCATCGAATTAAAATTGCCTCCGTCATAAATTACGAGCGGCAAATTCATTTGTTTCAAAAAAATAAAGCCCGGCTGAATGTATCAGTCGGGCTTTAGTATCTGGCTCACAAAGTCATCATTCGCCGGGATCGGCAACGAAGTCAGCATCGTTAATATTGTCAACGAGGCTGATCACTCTGCTCGGCGTGCTGAACGTGTAACGTTGCGAGATAACGGTAACGACATAGGTCTCACCGACTCTCAGGCCCTCGAAGCTGAATAAGCCGAACGAGCCTGTCTGCATCACGATCGGTTCAGCAAGGGAATTGCCGGTGATGGTTACTCTGGCGTTTCGTATGCCGGCACCATCTGCCGTTGTCACACGTCCGGAGATCGAAGCTCCGGCTGCCGTTGAACGAATGAACTCAAGTCCCCATCCGCCTGCGATACTGCCGACTGTTTGTCCAGGAGCCGCGTCATCACGGACATAGAGGCTCCATATGCCGTTAGCACTTCTGCCGGCGAAGTTTCCGTTAAGGGTTTGGACTCCGCTGCCGCCCACGGTTCCGCCTGGCAGGTTGTATGGGCCTGCGGGAGCCGGAGCAGGGAAGTTGGCTACCGTTAAGTACGACGTCGGTTCAAAGTCGCTTGTCGTCCAAGGGCCGTTGTCAGGTACCACTGCACCTGCAACATCGGCAAAGTTCATTGTTACCGGACCGCCAGCCGAGTTGCCGCCGGCATTGGCCATTATGATCATGCTTTGACCGCCGGGGCCAACAAGAAGGAAGTCGGCATTGTCAGGCACGTTCGCGGTCATATCGTAGAGCGTAAGGCGCATAGAGCCGATAACTCCTGCCTCGCCCGTTACCGTGATGGTCGAAGGATAGGGATTTGCCGCTCCGCCAGCGTTAATGAATATCTTGCCGGGGCCGAGATGGCCGGTGGCGGTGTCATTTATTGTCAGAACTGCAGTTCCGGGATTGCCTATGAACGAACCCGCCAATGCAAGATTAACTGTTTCGTCAGGTTCGATGATGCCATCACCGCAAAGCGGAATAGCGACCGTCTTGCTCGTTTCAGTCGGGTTGAATGTCACAGTCTGACCGACCAAGCTAATGTAGTCGGGACCCGGTTGGCCGGGCGGGCTGCAGGATGCCCCCCCGTTTGCGGTTCCGTTTGACGTCGAGAATGTAACAGAGTTTGTGCCACTCGTATTGCCCGTTCGAGTAATTGTGATGATCGCGGTCTGCGATTCATCTTCCGAATACGTTGGGGAACTAAATTGGATCGACGGCGGGGGTGTCGATGTCGGCGTGAATGTCGGAGTACTGGTTGCCGTAAAAGTCGCAGTAAAGGTCGCCGTCGGGGTGCTCGTGGACGTGAATGTTGCCGTGGCCGATGCGGTCGCCGTAGATGTTGACGTTGGCGTCGGCGTAAAGGTACTTGTTGTCGTCGGTGTTGCGGTAAACGTCGAGGTTGAGGTCGCAGTCGGCGTAAACGTGCTAGTGGACGACGGTGTTGGTGTAAACGTATTTGTCGATGACGGAGTCGGCGTAAACGTCGAGGTTGCCGTCGGGGTGAACGTACCGGTCGAGGTAGAAGTCGGTGTAGAGGTCGACGTTAACGTCGCCGTCGGCGTAAATGTTGAGGTCGACGTAGGTGTCGGCGTGAACGAGTTTGTTGCTGACGGCGTCGGCGTAAACGTGTTTGTCGAAGACGGTGTCGGAGTAAATGTATTCGTCGAAGATGGCGTCGGTGTAAAGGTCGAAGTGCTTGTTGCGGTTGCAGTAGACGTCGAAGTAGAAGTCGCTGTCGGTGTAAACGTTCCGGTTGACGTTGCGGTCGGCGTAAATGTCTCCGTCGGAGTTGCAGCCGGCGTCGGAGTATCAGTTGACGTAGCAGTTGGCGTCGATGTGGCTGTTCTCGTTGGTGTTCTCGTAATTGTAGCGGTTGCGGTCGCTGTGTTTGTGGCCGTCGCCGATGGTGTTGGGGTATTGGTCGGCGTAAATGTAGGTGTATTCGGTATGCCTATGATCCTGATCTGTCCGTCAAAAACATCGCTGGTGGGAACACCATTTGGTGGATTGAACTTAAAGACGAGATTTGGCGGGGTAGGATCCGTTTGCCATGTCAAGTTTGAGAACGTTCCGATCGCACCGATGGCATTAAATTTCAAATTGATCAGAACTCCCGAACCACTCATTGGAGAAGAGGCAAAGCAGGCCACCTTCAACAAGCCAGCGGTGCCGGAATTGACCGCACAGCCAAAATTAGGATCGATCGTTCCCGCAGTGCCCCAGCACTGGTTGTTAGAAAGGCAGTTTAGACCGCCAACAGGAAATATTACCGCCGGATCATAAAAAATATCGAACTGATACGAGAGGATATTTAGGTTAGTCGTGTCTGTTACAGTTACTTCCGCATTGAAGGTCGACCCTACAAACACATCCTTATCGTCAGCGAATACGAGAACCTGGTTGCCAACTGCACTAGTGTCGCTGCTGCTCACTGGGGCTTCCGGGGCAATATCTTCAGTTCCGGTCACCGTTGTCCCAACATTACCCGATCCTCCAAAGAAGGCTGCCGCGCTGAAGGACACAGCAAGTACAAGGGCTAGTATGCCAATTATGCTCATTCGCGAGTTGCGAGCAACAACGCCTGTAAACGGCTTACGAAGCATACGAAAGCCTTCCAAAATCCTTTCTAACCGGGTCATAAATACTCCTCAATATTATTAAACCGAGCGGGCGTGTCCACTCCTGTTTATTTTTACACGATGTCAGCCAACTAATCCGGCGATCACATTACACTTATCCTGACTGGCCTGTAATGCTAACCATTCGTCGGAGAAACAGCTATTGATTCCAGCAATGAACCTGTTGGTTTTGACCTGCTATCAGATTACCAAATAACCCGTTACAAAGTCTATAAGAAAATAAACAATCGGCTAAGACAGTAGGCAGCAGCGGCAGCACCACTGGCACTAGCACCCAGTTTGCGTCTCTTGCCTCACTGCTCCTGCTGCTGCGTACTGTCCCAGGTGTCCCAAACCGTAGTGGGACAGGTTAAGCCCTTGAACAAATTGAACTTAAGCCTTGCTGTCCCACTGTCCCACTTGCTTTTTTTCAAAAAGTGTCCCGGGTGTCCCAAACCACAGTGGGACAGGTAAACCCTTGAACAAATTGGGCTTAAGCCTTGCTGTCCCACTGTCCCACTGTCCCACGAGTTTTTTCTGGCTTGCCTGACCGCTCTTCGTTACGGCAGAGCCAAATATCGCCGACAGCTTGATTTTCAAAGAGCAGGATCGCGGTACTACAGCAAGATACGGCTCAATATAGCACGGTGTTTCATCTTTGGGGAGGACGGCTCCCCCGATATGACGTAACTTACTCAGATCTGACTCAACTTTTCGATGCAGTATCAAACGCCAAAAAGACCAAACAAAAAAGGGGCTGTCCGTTTCCAGACAGCCCCAGTGTTTTCTTAGAAAGCCTGACCGTGGCCGAGCGTTCTAAGTCCTAAAGTCCAGAGGTATTAGTTGCCTCCCTCTCCGTTCGTGTTCTGAACTGCAGGGGTCAATCTAACCTCGCCATTGACGATGTTCGTGCGGATGCTGCCTTCGTTGAACATAAAGTTCTCGAATGTCAGACCTGATACATCGAACGCCGAACCGACAGCCGTGAAGTGGAGGTTCAGAAGAACTCCAGCATCGGTGATCGGGGTAGCGCCGAATACCGCAACCTTCATCAAGCCCGGTGTCGAAGTGTTGGTAACAACAAATAGTCTGTTGCTGACCGTGTTCGCGACTGTGACCGCATTTGCCTGAGGCTGGATCACTGCCGGGTCATACTTGAGGTCGAACTGATAAGAGATGATTCCCTTATTGCCAGCTCCCGAAACGTTAACTGGTACAACGACATCGCTGCCGGTCGAGGCGTTAGCCTTGACTGCGGAAACCGAGGTCAAGCGTTGCGGTCCCGGACGGACGCCAAAGACTGTAAATCCGAAAGGATCGCACAGGCCAGGTCCGAATTCGAGAGGATCGCACCAGTTACCGGTAACTTCACCCATCAAGTAGCCAAAGAAGTTGTCGGTCTCGGAAGCCACAAACGAGTGTGTAACAACCGAAGGAGCAAACTTCCAGTTACCTGACTGGTAGAAGTTGGTCGGGCCGCTGACGACCCATGTTGCGATGGCGGTAGCATCAAGCGATGTAATACCATCAGCACCGGTTACGTCTGCGACGAAGTCCTGAACAGCGTTAAACGGAGCGCCAACGCCGACAGTTCTCTGCTGAACTCTCGCAGCATCAAATGCTGTGATGCTCGTACCGTGTGTGTTCGGTGCGACCGTAGCAAGTCTGCTCGGAACGATGTTGTATGTACCCGAACCGAAGCCGCTGAGGAAGTAGTTACCAACGGAATCGGACAAGCCGGTTACGCTTGGTGCACCAAGTCCGTCAACAGTGGTGTTAGGAACGTGACGCAATCCGGGGACTCCGATCGAGTTGCCATATTTGATGTTGCCCGAAACGGTACCGCTGATCGCAACGCTGCCGTCCGTTAGACAGGTCGTCGGGAAGCCTTCATTGTACTTGAAGCCGTCCGCGTCTGTCGTCGGATACGGAGCTGCCCACGGAGTGAAGTAAACCGGCGTAAAGCTGCCCGGTGCTCCAAGAGCCGTGAAGTGGAGATCAACCAAAGCGCCTGCTCCTGAGAACGGGCTGGTCGAGAAGAGCGAGATAACCAAGAGGCCTGGCGTCGGTTCGTTAACCAAAAGGTTCGAAGCATTCGACAATCCTACTGGTCCGAGTGTGACACCAAACTGTGTCGGGTTCGGAGCGGTGTCGAGTGCGAGCATCGACGGATCATACGTAATGTGCGTATCGACCGAGAATGCCTGCGGGATCAGCGGAGTTGTGTTCGTCGTCGTGACGGACAGAGTTACCGAAGAACCAGTGGTGACGATCTTGTCGTCGATATCAACCTGAGCACAGAGCGGTGTCGGTGTCGGTGTGTTCGTATTTGTTGCCGTATTCGTCGGCGTAAATGTACCGGTCGGCGTAAATGTAGCCGTGCTCGTCGAGGTTGCTGTCGGGGTGTTTGTGCCCGTCGGCGTATCTGTTGCTGTGCTCGACGGAGTCGGAGTGTCAGTGTTCGTAGGCGTTGCTGCCGGGAAGGTCACTGTTCCGTTGGTGACCGGGCTCGGAACCGGATCGCCTTCGTTAAACACGAAGCCAGGGTGGAACGCCGGTGCAGGATCTGTGTAATCCGCAAACGCAACGTTTGAGAAAGTTCCCTGAAGTCCGGTGTAGTTAAACCGAAGGATCAGAAGCGTTTCGCCTCCGACGCAAACCTGACCCGGTGAACCGTCGCAAAGAGGTGCGCCCTGGAAACCTGAGATGATCAGGTGGCCTGCGTTAAGTGCGTTCGGGGTAACTGACATAGCGGAGCTCAATGTGCCGCTCTGAGTGAAGGCCGGAACCGCAGGTGTCATCACCGCCGGATCGAAATCGACGTTGAGGTCATATGAAATGACGCCGCAATTGGTCAGATCGCCGACCGTGATCGCAAGCGTGACAATGCCGCCTGCCGTCGTTGTCGAGGCTGGCAGCGATACCGAACGGCTCTCGCCGGGGGCGGCGCACGGAACGGTCGTCGTTAATGCTGACTCAGCTGTTTGCGAACCGAATCCTCCCGCTGCCCCATCGATAAAGGCAAAACGGGAATTTCCGGAAGCAAATGCCGTGACACTCATCAACAGGGCCAACGCGATGGCTGTAAAGCCGTAAAAACGGGAGGTTTTTAGGTTGCTTAACATGATTTGTGTATTCTCCTATACTTAATTATTCTTTCGCACTTCACAGAGAGTCCGAAACCTGTACGACCAATTTCTTGGACCAAATAAAGTAACATTTGACAAAAGATACTTGGGTAGTATTTGAGCAATGTTATACGTCAATTCGAGTCCCGTCAAGTATTAATTCAGCGTTTTAAGCTAAATGTAACTCCGGCCTCTGCGTTCTTAGGGCAAATCTTGCAGGGCGGATAATTTATCCGCCCTGCGGTTGCCGGACATTACTGTCCGGCGATCATATCGACATTGACCGACTGGCCGGTAACAGAGACCGTCAGCGGGGTGAATGCCGTTTGTCTTGCATCGACGCTGATCGTGAACGTCTGGCCCACTGTGAGGCCTCCGACACGATATACGCCAAAGCCGAATGCCCTGTCCCATCGTGTTCACCACACGTCCTGTCATCTCGGCCTGGTTCGGTGCAGCTGCCGACAGCTCTACCTGTCCGTCAGTTGCAAGCGTTCCCGGATCGCCTTCGTTGAACATGATGCGTTCGAACGTCAGCGGCGATACGCTGCCAGGTGCTCCGACTGCCGTGAACTTGAGGTTCAGCAGCAATCCGTTGCTGTCGATCGGGTATGCACCGTACATGACAACTCTCAGCAGTCCCGGTTCGTTCGGGTTTGCAACTGCCGTCAGGCCACGGCTTGCCGTTCCTGCCAGGTCAATTACATCTGCCTGTGGCTGGATCACCGTCGGGTCGTATCTGAGATCGAATTCATAAGAGATGATTCCCTTATCCTTCGCTCCCTGTACTGACACTGGGATCACCACTTCGTTGTCAGCTGGCGTCACCAGCCGCGGTGCTGCAACTGCTGTCGACCTTGTCGGCCCTTGTGCCGGTCGAAGCGGACCTGCTGCCCAGTTACCCGTCGTTTCACCAACCAGTATTCCGATGAAGTCCTGTCCCGTCTGTGTTCCGATCGGGTCGGTGTAGCTTCTCGTTGTTGGTGATGCTCCAACAGGGAACGTCGGCTGTGTGTCTGTTCCGCTCGGTACGAAGAACCTCCAGGTATTTGTGATACCGATAGGTGCTCCGAGGCCCGATACGAACCTTGCGATCAAAGCAGCGTCGTTCGATGACAGAGTTCCGTTGTTGCTGGAGTCTGCCGCGATCTTCTGCCTGTTTGTCGCAATGATCAATGTTCCCGCCACGTGCTGTGCAATGCGGGCAGCATCGTTAGACGTGATCGAGTTCTGGCCTGTTGTCTTCGACACGCCAACCGTGTAGTTGCCTGCTCCGAAGCCTGTCAGTGTGTACTGGCCAGCCGTTCCGCCCGGTGCCGCTGTCGTCGTCGAGAAGATAGTTCCTCCCGTCGCCGTCACAGTCGCATTCGAGATGAACTTCGTCGTCGGTGATGCAGGGTTACCATACGTTACCGTTCCAGAAACTAGGTCTCCTCCCGGTGTTGGCGTATTTGTCGCTGTTCCAGCCGGAGTTGAGGTGTTCGTTGCCGTAGCCGTCGCAGTATTAGTACTGGTTGCGGTGTTCGTCGGGGTGACAGTTGCCGTACTAGTCGGGGTCGAACAGCCGCCTGAGCCGGTTATCAAAAGTGAGAACCGACGCATCGAACCGGTATCGAGGCCTGCGTTGTCGCTGACGTTAAGTACCCACGTTCCATCGCCGTTCGAGCCGTCAAATGCCGACAAAGGCCCAGTCAACTCCGGTGAGAAATTTCCAGATTCGAACTGTCCTGTCACACTTGTAATGGTGGATACATTCGGGAAAGCGCCTTCATCATCAATATTCGTCTGACAAATGTTCTCTCTAGTGCCGCCTCGTCGCGCCTGGAACGTCACAGATGTGCCGAGGGGTGAAGTAAGTTTGAATGTAAGGTCACCAATGAATGTATGATCCACCGCAGCGTTAGTGTTTCCTACCGTAGCATCGCATGCACCACCCACATCAAAGCTGAAATTGAGGTCGGATATAGTTCCTACGCCGGTTACGGGTAGATTGATATCGACACCTGCCGCCGTGTTGTCCGGGACGGAGACCGCTGGGCCGGTGTAGCTGGTAACCACATAACCGCATGCCGGCGTTGGCGTCGGTGTAGCCGTATCAGTCGGACTGCCGGTAGGCGTGTTGGTGCTCGTCGCGGTATTTGTCGCAGTCGCTGTATTAGTCGGCGTAGTTGTGTTTGTCGGCGTTGTCGTATTCGTCGGTGTTGGCGATGATGTGGCCGTGCTTGTTGGCGTCGGACAGGTGCCGCTATCGGTTATGATGTTAAGCTCCCAGCCCCCCGCAAAGCTTCCAGTGTCCGAGCCGGCATCGTCGCGAACATAAAGCGACCAGGTTCCATTGGCAGGCTGGCCAACAAATACTGACAGCGACGCACCCGGACCTGCCGGCGAAGGCGCCGGTGCCGGGAACGTATCTGATGATGCAGTCTGATCGTAGTTGGCCGGCGCATACGTTCCGCCGGTTAGCAGTGTCGGTGAATCAGGAAGAACCGTAGCCGCATCACTGTCTAGCAGCAGATCAATCGGCGTGAGAACGTCGCCGCTTCCGCCTGCATCGGACATGATCATAGCGTTCTGTCCGCCCGGTCCTACAAGAACGATGTCGATATCATCAGGGAATGTATGGGTCAAACCCTTGAGCGTCACGGTCACTTTATAAACGTTTCCTGTCGCTCCGGAGACAACAATGTCCGATGGGTAAGGCGATCCAGCCGCATTATCGTTTATTGTAATTGCAGCCGGATTTGAATAAATGAATGGAGCGCACGTTGCCGTAGCGGTAGGCGTCGCTGTGTTGGTTGGCGTGCCTGTATTCGTCGCCGTGCCCGTTGCCGTTGCAGTGTTTGTGGCCGTTGATGTGTTTGTTGCCGTGAAGGTCTGAGTCGGCGTAAAGGTAGGAGTCTGTGAAGCCACAGCCATCACCTCGTCTGCACCCATCTCATACGCTCCGTCAGCCGGACGCGAATCTCCGTCGAAATCATTAGTCACGGTTGCGATGGTTACACCCAAATTCCAAACAGGGCTCAGCGTGTTGATATGCAGATCCGTAAGCGGATCGGAGAATGCTGGATTAACCTCAAGTGAATTGAAATCGTCTGTTGCACCTCCACCAGTAGCAGTTCTCCATGCGGCAATGTCGGCATAGTCGGTTCCTGCCGCTGAGCCTAAGCTACCCGTCCTGAATCCTCCGTCGTTTGCACCTGTTGACCAGAAATCATTGTAATTCGAGTCTAGATTTACAAACGTAGTCGTCACCATGCCAATGGCATAGCTCTTGGCATTAGCTCCGCCTGTTGATGCAATCTGAGTCGTATAGAATATGTTGTTCTTTGACTCGATTGTCGGATCAGTTCCCGTTATGGCAATTCCATAGCTGGGAATTTGAGTGGTGCTTGTTCCGGAGAAACTCCTGTCGCCCGTCATCGAGATCGAGTTGTTGTATATTTTGGTCGAGGAACTGGTAACGCCTGCAACAAAAATACCGGCCGGGAAATCCGGAGATGTGGCAGGTGCCGTCACGCCGGTAATCATATTGTTTTGAACAGTATTTGCAGCACCAGCCGCACCGGCAACGGCAATGCCAACCGCCGAAAATCCGGTTGTACTAAGGCTGGCCACGCCGTTAATCCTGTTTCTCGCAACAAGAGCACCGGTCACGCCTCCCGAGGTTGTTGTCGTCGTGTCAATTGACTGAGTTCCAACGCCGATACCGATGCCGTCAAATGATTCATTAGTCGAAATTCCATTAAGGCTGTTTTCGGTGATTTGTACGCCGCTCTCGTTAAAGACAAGGATACCAACGCGACGGATACGGTCACCGGTTGTTGCAGAGGTTTCATTCTGTGTAATTACAGTGCCCGTATTCTGATTGGCAAGGCTCGCTCCGGCTGAGTAGATGCCGAAGATGGCACGTTTAATCGAGCAGTTCTCAACGCGGTTGTTGTCGTTGTCGGTTCCGACAGTTCCTGGTGTAGTTCCGCCGAGTGAGATGCCAAGCAACGTTGTCGTCGGGTCTTGTCCGAGGACATTGACGTTTTTGATCGTATTATTCTGTGCGCCGTTTGTGCCAGAACCAACCGAAATAACCGCCGCAGATGTGCCAGTGTTGGTATTTTGGATCGTTAATTCGCGGAGAGCAGGATTGCCGCCAACCGTTTCCGTTAATGAGGCAGCGGTAGAACCGTCGATCCTAACACGGTCGGCACCGTTGAGGCGTATCAAAGCTCCGGCGTTTGTTCCAGTTACAGTACGTGCCGCACCGCTCGGTTTGATGAGCATCGTAAACCCGCTGCCGCCGTCTTCTCCCCATTCGTTCAGAGCAACCGTTCCCAACTCGCCAGTCAGGTCGGTCGTGATGTTGATCGTCACACTTCCCGTCAATGCTCCACCGTTGATCGCCTCAAATATACCCCCCGCATTCGTGAGTGACGTATATGTCTCGCCGGTTCCAACATTGTACGAGCCTGAAAATGCTGAAACGATGGTGTAGCTGTTCGGCGTAGTAGGCGGAGTCGTTACCGTGTTGACGTTTGTGCCGCTAAATCCGCCGCTCGGATTAGCAGCCAGATTGCCTGCGGTATCCTGAGCCACGACGAAATACTGGATGATGTTGCCTGCTGAAACAGAGCCGCCACCAACCAAAGCGTAATTGATCGTGCAGGAATACGAACCTGTACAGGCTGTGGAAACGTATCCCGCGTCAGTCGATTTCTTGAAGTAAATACGTGGAGCATTTCCACCACCTGCAACGCCGCCTGCGTCAATAATTGTAGCCGCGAGAGTGCGATTTGTGGTGAGTGACGTATTTGCAAAAGCCGTATAACTAATTGCCGGCGGAACAACATCGCCCGCACTGGTGAAATTACCGGCATCTGCACCTATATCCACTGGCGTCAGTCCGCTGCGCGTCTGGCCGTCGTAATCATTTGTTACGCCAACGTCAAAACCGTTGCCCTCTGCAATGGTTGCATTTGTCGGGTGGAGGTGCAGATCTGGTGTTGCATTCGTTGGGTCGTTGAATTGGGGGTTTGCTTCAAAACTGTTTGCGTCTTGTCCAACTGCAGTCTTCCATGTCGCCAGATCGGCGACATCGAGGCTGTTAAAGAATCCAAATACGGCGCCGCTCCCATTCGCAAAATAAATGTTGTTATTAAGTGTCAGGCCGGTTGGATTTGCCGTGGTTCCGTTGATCTTAACGGCATAGTGTTTACCGGTTGCTCCGCTGTTCGTCCTTGAATTCTGGAAAATATTGTCGCGGAAACTACGAGTATTGATCGTCTGTGTTCCGTTAAAGGCAAACGACGGTCCCGTACCGCTTGACGCAGTGCCGCCAATATAAACACTATTATGATAAAAATTGTCAGTTCCAAGGAACGCGCTAATACCGTTTATGCCTGTGGTGGAAGAATTTGTAGCTGCCGTACCAAAAGCACTAGCTACGCCTGCACCCAACGCAATCATGTTGTTGCGATAGGTCGTGGTTCCACCCGCAACACGAATACCATTCAATTCGGCGCTCGCGCTTGTCGTCGCCGAAGTAAGACTGTGTATAAGGTTTCGTTCAACAATGTTACCTGTCGCACCAGTGAATTGAATACCGGTAACGATTGTGGCGGCCGTTGTATTTGTATTCGAAAGATTGAAGATAGTGTTTTGACTGGCGGTGTTTACAGGAGTAGAGCTTACAAACACGAGTCCTGCAACCGAGGCCGCAGTGGTTGTGCCAGTACCGCCGGGTGCGGTCAGGTTGCGAATCGTATTGCCGCTAACTGTTGCGATCGAAGTAGAAACAAAGATACCCGCAACCTGAGTTCCCGTCGTCGCTGCCGCTGCCGTGCTCTGCAATGAGTTTGCAACCGTTCCACCAACAAGATTATTTGAAATAGTAGTAGTTACGGTAGAACTGGTGTTCAGCCTGATTCCATAGACGTTTGCCGCACCTGTGCTACTATTCGACGCAGTTATGCCGCCGATATTGTTGTTGCTTACTGTCCAGTTGCTCGATCCGAAGTTGAAGATGCCCATCACATCGGACGCAGAGGTCGATGACGATGTATAATTGATGCTTCCTGTGGCGCTCTGACTTCCGATCGTGTTTCCAGTAACATCGCCTATTGTAGTCAACCCTGCACCTACATATATTCCCCTAAAGGCCGCGGAGGAGCTCGTTCCGGAGGATGCTCCCGATATAGCAATGCCTGCAATCGTATTTCCTTGCACCGACGTTGCAGTCACCGTATTGACCGACAAGTTGATTGGTATGATCGGACTCGTCGCTGTAGCTACTATTGTATATGTACCGGAACCATTGGAGGCCCCAAAACCTATAGTGTTTCCCGTGATCTGATATGCATTGCCAGAACTGTTACTGATTCTGATGCCTGAGTGCGTCAGGCTACTAGTCGTCATTGTTCTGGTCGCAGTTTGGTAAAAGCGGTTATTACTAATGACCGTGCCCACGCTACCGCTATTCAGGTCAACGCCCGCGCTCGATACCGTCGGGCTAAAATAATCGAAAATATTGTTGTTGTTAATTACGATGCCGCTGTTGGCAGTTCCGGGATCGGTATTCGAAGTGCCGCTGAAATAAACCGCTTTGCTCGGTAAATTTGCTCCTGCCGGGCCGATGTCGCAATTTGAGATCGTGTTGTTGTCGTTTCCTGTCGAAATAGCAGCAGAACCGAACCAGATATTGCCACCATTTGTTCCGACTGCCATTGTTGCAGAGCCCTGCACCGAGGTATTGGTAATAAGATTGCCGGTGGCATCCGCCTGAAAACGAATCGTAGATGTTCCGGATGTGGCGCTGGTGCTTGTGTTGACAATAGTCAGCGAATTGCCGCCGGTATTCAAGCCATTGATAGTTACATTGTCAGCACCATTCAAATCAACCAAAGGGAAGCCGGCCGCAGTACCTGCGGCGGTACTTGAGATCGTTCGGGCCGCGCCACCAGCAGGGGACATCACAAGGGACGTGTATGAAGCGGCTCCTGAGCCGCTGGCATTAAGAACCGCAGTCCCAGTCCCTTCATCGGTGTTACCACAAACATCGATCGTTATTGCGCCGGTATGGGTTCCGGCGTTAATGGCCGCAAACGCCGCAGTCAGGGTTGCATAGCCAGCATTGACCCCACCAGTCGCTTCCACCTCGATGTTGTTGCCAATGTCGCAGGTGCCGGCTGTGAAGACTGGCTCGACGGACTCAGTTGCCGCATTGGCAGCAAAAAAATTAAAACCAAATCCATTTCCCCAACTCGCGTTAGCTGCGATCGCTGCAATAGCGATAAGGGCGATAGATACTACGATTAGACGTGACGGCACTTTTTGCGTGAACATAACTAGATCTCCTTCGTTCGATTCCCGGGCAATAAGACTCGGTCGAGTGATTGACAAAATAACAGGTGCCACGCGCACGATGCAGGTGGCCAACTTGATGTTGAAACTTAAATTTAGAGGAAATTCAAATCATCTACCTTTTACATCTAAATCGCCGACAAAGTCAAGTGACTAAACAACCAAAAACTGACTTTCGCTGTCGCAGAGTCAGGCATTGTGATAGTGGGTTTCCTCGCACCTTCTAACCGGAACTCTGACTCCCAATTCTTGCCTCCAAAGAGCTTTCCGCATAAACTACTTGGGCACAAATAAATTCGCAAAAATGAAATTCTATAACGACATTCTCGGGTTGATTGGCAATACACCGCTTGTTCGGATAAACCACATCACAAAACAGCACAAGATAAAGGCCACCATCCTCGCAAAAATGGAAAGCCTAAACCCCGGTTATTCCGTCAAGGACCGGATCGGTATATCGATGATCAATTGGGCTGAAAAGGAAGGCTCACTTAAGAAAGGCGGCACGATCATCGAGGCGACATCGGGCAACACTGGCATTGGACTGGCTCTTGTTGCCGCGGTTCGCGGGTATAAATGCGTCTTTGTTCTCACCGATAAGGTATCCGTCGAAAAGGTTCGCTACTTAAAATCGATGGGAGCTGACGTAGTTGTCGTCCCAGCTTCGGCGAAGCCGGGCACTCCTGACCATTATCACGAAACCGCCGCACGCATTGCCCGCGAGACGCCAAACTCATTTTATCCCGATCAGTACCAGCACCCTGCAAACCCACAAGCACACTACGTTTCGACCGGGCCTGAGATTTGGAATGACACGGACGGACTCGTGACACACTTTGTCGCCGGCATTGGGACCGGCGGCACTATCAGCGGTACCGGCCGATATCTGAAAGAGCAAAATCCGAACATTAAGATCATCGGGGCCGATCCTTACGGATCTATATTCAAAACCTATAAAGAATCCGGTCGCGTACCGGAGGCCACCCCTTATTTGGTCGAGGGCATAGGCCAATCGTTGCCGGTCACCAACGCCAATATGAGCGTGATCGACGAGATCATAAATGTAACAGACCGAGACTCGTTCGATCTTGCACGACAGCTGTCCCGTCGCGAGGGTATTTTTTGCGGCGGCTCAACAGGTACCAACTTTGCGGCGGCATTAAAAGTTGCAAAAGAGCTGGACGATAGCGGCCGTGTCGTGTTTATTGTCTGTGACACCGGCGAACATTACTTATCAAAATTCCATTCTGACGAGTGGATGAAAGAGAAACTCCTGCTTGAACCGCAGCGGATCACCGCAGGCTTGATCGCGGAGACCAAAAACTCAGGCTCGCCGAAAAACCTTATTTTTGTTTCGCCGGACGAAACTGTTGCCGCGGCAATGGCGCTAATGAGCGAGAACGGGGTGACGCAAATACCGGTGTTACAAGATCACGCTTCGGTCGGCAGCCTTCGTGAAAGCCATGTTTTGGCTAAGCTTTTGGCTGACCGTGAACTTCTAAACGCTAAAGTCAGCGAAGTTATGGACAAGAGCTTCCCGGTTTTGGATGTGGACTCAAGCTTTGTCGATATTAAAACAAAGCTTCAGCGCCATCCTGCCGTCCTGATTGAAGATTTCAAACGAATTACTGCTATAATTACGCGTTCCGATGTTTTGGATCTGCCGCAATAAAACTCACGTGGAGACGAATCATGAGTGACGAAAAAAAAGATAGTTGGGAAATGCCGAAGCCGGTTTTTAAGAGTTCCGAGGGATCTCTGCCGAAGAGCTTTGAAGAAACGATCTCGCAATCTTTCATAGCAAATGCGGAAACGCTTGAGATCGACGAGGATGACGATATTCTCGGCATAATGGACACGCTTCCCGGCAACGTTCCCGTGCAGGCTGCCGACCTTGACGAGGAACCGATCCTCGAAACCGACTTTGAACCACCGGCGCAGGAAGCCGTCAAATCCGAAGATGCACCGACCCCCGACGCCGAAGAGACCCATCCGATCTCAGTAACGGCAAAGGACTCGACCGAAAGATCTGAGACTGCAACGGCAGGAGCTCAGTCCAGCTTTACGACCTATGCACTATTTGTTCTTATCCTAGCGGTGGCGGCTGTTCTTTTTTATTACTTCTCTCAGAGAAAATAACCGTTCCCAAATTGTTCTACACGTCGGTTCTTTCCAATAACGCCCGATGATCTCAGACGAACAGTTCATCCCGCTCATTCACAACTATTGTGACCGTTGGTGCGAACGATGCGGGTTCACCGCGCGTTGCAGCGTTTTCGCCATGGAAGCCGAAATGTCCGACGCAGAAAAGGGCATCAGTAACGACGCCATTGTCCGAAATCTTCAAAATATCCTTTCCGACGCTCAACGCATGTTAGAGGAAAAAGCCGAGGAATTTGGCATTGATCTCAATCCCGACCCAGATGACTTTGCAGCGTATCTTGAAAAGTCCGAAAGGATCCAAGATCAAATCGACGCAAGCGACCTCTCGCAAACTGCCGACGAATATGCATTCGGCATTCGGCAAGTTTTGGACGAATCGGAAAACGACTGGTTCGGGACGAGTGAGATCGATAGCGGGATATTACAGGACGTGCTTGCCGTCATTCGCTGGTACCAGTTCTTTATCGCTGTAAAGATAAAACGTGGCCTTCACGGAATCCTTAACGAAGACGGTCTTGAGGATGGACAGGAAATCGTCGATACGCAAAGCGATGCAAACGGTTCGATTAAAGTAGCCCTTATTGGCATCGAGCGTTCGATACTCGCGTGGACATATGTTCTGAATGAAAACAACGTCGAAGTCGTTCGCCCGATCATAGAAATACTTGAGTCTATAAAACAAAAAACTGAGCATAAATTCCCCTATGCTCGCGACTTTGTTCGGCCCGGTTTCGATGAGATCGAAACTGTCATGTAAAGAGACGGTTTAGTTAATCTTTGGTTTTTTCGTATCTGACCGTTGTCTTCCACTTCCCGTTGACGAGTCTTTTGGTGGTGACTTTTGTCTTCGACAGATCCTCAGAAACTGTCGCATCCTCTATCATCACAAAAACTTTTCTTGGTTTGCCGCCAACCACATCGTAACGCTCCGTAATGTGCCAGCAGCAGCCGCTCTTATCAAAGGTCTCGATCTGCTTTTTATCTTTCAGTACCGTAAATAAGCCAAGATGAATCCCAAGATCGGAAAACGCTTTACTATGAACAAATTTGCCTGCTTTTCGAGACGAGAGATAAATGTCATATGACGGCATTCCGTACGAACCGTTCTGCCCGTTGCACAGAGCCACGTCTTCCATGCCGTCGAAATTATAGTCGGCAACATCGACCACACTCTGCTCGTCGTAAAGCATCGTCGTATTGACAAGAGGCTTGCCATCATTCGAGATGTCCATATAAGTGTCGTTAAGCTCGATCACCTGATACGGTTTCGTTCCATTCTTTTTGTAAAACGAAAACGTCGCCTCGCCCGAGCATACGCTGTCCTCGCACTTAGCGACCGTGACCTTGACATCGAAATATTTTGAAGCGTTTTTGATATCGAAAGTCCGCTGAGTATATGCAGGAATGCAAGACGCAAAGATAATGAGGAATATTAGTTTTTTCATGATTACTATTGGTCCCTGAACGTCTTCCAAAAATCCTCAAAGATCTTTATTCCTTGCCCCTTAGTGTCGGCCCATCCATCAATGGCTCCCTTGTCTTTCGAAGCTATATGCTTATTGGCAAAATACCCATAGATAAACGCATTGCCATTAGAAGTTCGTTTGTAAAATAGAATTTGCACCTGGGTTTTATCCGTTGAAAAAAGATAGTAGCGTCCTGATCCCTCAACATCGCCAGAATGAATTGGAATAGTTGAAATGGTCGGCACAAGTTTCTCAATATCGGTGTCTTTGTCAGAGCCGAGAAACATCCCCGGAATATACTTCCCCACTCTCGTTATTAATTCGTCAATAGTTTCCTTCTCGTTCGGATATGTTACGAATAAGCCAGATGGCAAGTCCTTTCTCAGCATAAGTATCCCCTTGAATTTTCCGCTCTTAGTCCAATCCATAGGGAAAACATCATCAGGGATCTTAAAAACAACTCCTTGACCTTTCTTAGGCTGTGATTCTTGAGCAAGTATCGCAAACGATGCAAAACACAAAACGAGTGATAATAAAGTTAGAGGGAATATTTTTTTCATAATACTAAGGATGTGTCATGTCTTCGGCTATAACAAACTCATCAAACTGTTCAGCTGTCAACAAACCTAACCCAACCGCTGATTCCTTCAATGAAATACCTTTCTTATGGGCATTTTTTGCGATCTTTGCGGCATTGTCATAGCCGATGTGCTGATTTAGCGCGGTTACGAGCATCAGTGAATTTCTCAGGTAATGATCGATCTGTTCGCGGTTTAGTTCGATACCCGCGATGCAATAATCGACAAAGCCGTGACACGCGTCGTGAATAAGCCGTACGGAATGCAGAAAATTATGGATCATCACGGGCTTAAAAACATTCAGCTCAAAATTCCCTTGCGAACCTGCAAAGCCGATGGCCGCGTCGTTGCCAAAAACCTGCACGGCGACCATCGTCATCGCCTCACTCTGCGTCGGGTTGACTTTGCCCGGCATGATCGAACTTCCCGGCTCGTTTTCCGGTAGCGAAATTTCCCCCACGCCGCAACGCGGACCCGAAGCCAGCCAGCGAATGTCGTTGGCGATCTTCATCAGGCTCGCCGCGAGTGTTTTCAATCCCCCTGACGCAAAAACAACCTCGTCATGCGCCGACAAAGCCGCAAATTTATCCGGATGTGATTTGAACGGCAAACCTGTAAGCTCGGCGATCTTGTCAGCCGCTCTTTGGGCAAACTCGGGATGGGCGTTCAATCCTGTTCCGACCGCAGTTCCGCCAATCGCAAGATCGAACAAGCCGGGCAAAACCATTTTCAGCCTGTCGATGTCCCTCGCGACAAGGGAAGCCCAGCCGCCAAATTCCTGGCCGACGGTCATCGGCGTCGCGTCCTGCAAATGCGTGCGGCCGATCTTTACAACGTCAGCATGTTCTTTTGCCTTTGCGTCGATAGCATCGTGAACCTTTTGAACCTCAGGAATTAACACCGTCAATCTTTCTGCTGCCGCAATATACATCGCGGTCGGGAAGGTATCATTCGACGATTGCGACTTATTCACATCGTCGTTTGGATGAATCGGCGTTTTCGATCCCATTTCGCCGCCGGCGATCTCAATTGCTCGATTTGAGATGACCTCATTGGCGTTCATGTTCGTCTGCGTACCGGAACCGGTCTGCCAAACTCGCAACGGAAAATGCGCATCGAGCTTTCCGTCAATCACTTCGTCCGCCGCCTGGACGATCAGCTTCATCTTGTCCTCAGCCAGTTTGCCGAGGTCGTAATTAACGATCGCCGCCGCCTTTTTCAAGATGCCGAGAGCGCGAATGACCTCACGGGGCATTACATCAAATCCGATGTCGAAATGCTTGAGCGACCTTTGCGTCTGAGCTCCCCAATACGCCGTAACCGGCACCTCGATCTCGCCCATCGAGTCCGTCTCGATGCGTGTTTTAATTACTTTTTCTGCTGCTTCTGACATATGTATGTTTTTCTTAGAGAGCGCAATTTTACAACAGTTTTGCGAACCTAAAAAGGTATTTGAAAGCAAAACTGTGCTAAATCCAAATTAACGCCAAAATCAAACCACGCCAATGTCGGCGAGGCATCGCTTTATGCGTTCGAATGAGTGTTCGATATCGTTGTCGAGTCCTACCGAAAATCTCACGAGCCCTTCGCTCAGGCCCATTGCTTCGCGCTCTTCGAGCGGGATCTCGGACGAAGTGCTGTGTCCCGGCGCGCTGAAAAGCGTTTTGAAATAGCCGAGACTAACAGCAAGATACCCGACCTTTTCCTGCTGCATCCGCGTCATCAGCATGTTTGCATTACTGAGAGTGCCGACGTCGAGAGTCAGCATTCCGCCGTAACCATAACCGGGATTCATCAATCGGGTCAGTAACTGATGTTGCGGATGCTCCGGCAACCCGGGATAATGAGCAGTCAGCCCAAGCTCCCTGATTTTTTCAGCCAGAAACATCGCATTCGCACTGTGCTGCCGCATCCGCAAATGCAGAGAATGCATGTTCTTAAGAATGCTGGCGGCCTTCGTGCTGTCGAGCACTGCTCCAAGCAGCATAGACGCTCCGGAATTGATGTCAGTCAGCTTATGTATAAATTCATCACTCGCACAGACCGCTCCGGCAACACAATCGCTGGTCCCATTGATGTACTTCGTTAGGCTGTGAACAACAATGTCGGCTCCCAGCCGTATCGGCGACAAGATCATCGGGCTGAAAGTATTATCAACGACGAGTTTTAGCTGATATTCCTTGCAAAGGGCGGCGAGCGCCGGTATATCGGCAACTTCAAGCAGCGGGTTGCTCATTGATTCACAATAAATGACCCGCGTCCTATCGGTTATTAGGGAACGCACTCCGTCGAGATCGCTAAGTTCGCATAAATGAACATTGATCCCAAATCTCGGAGCAAAGTTCTTGAAGAAAGCGTACGTACCTCCGTAGATCGTTCTTGAAGAGATGACTTCGTCGCCACTGTCGCAAAGCTGGAGTATGGTCGATGAGATCGCTGCCATTCCTGAGGCCTTTGCCTGAGCGGCCTCACAATCTTCCATTCGGGCCAAGGCATCTGAAAGAAATTTATTGGTGGGATTCCAATGCCTCGAATAAAGGAAACAACCTTCGATCTCGTGTTCAAAAAGCTCTTCCATTCGATCCGGGCTCATGAACGTATAGGTTGATGAGTCCGTGATCGACGGATTTACATCACCAAATTCGCCAAAAACCAGAAAATCTTGAATAGCGTTGCTTGGGTCAAATTTAGTCATCGGAATTTGTTTTCTTTCGTCGAGCCTCGACGTTACATGCTCCGCGCAGTCAGGTGCTAAAGCCGAGCCGCGGCAAAATAACGAGCTGCAGCAAAAGCCACAGCCCAAGAATTACAATCAATATGAAAAGTTCGTACATCTTAGTTCACTGCTAGAAAGGTCGTCCTCGTCCACGTCCCATGCCCCCGCCGCCTTTACTGCAGCGAGTAAATGCAGGTAAATGATTGTCACGCGAAGCAGCTTGCAGGCGAGCAAAAACGTCCTTGATGTCCGGTTCTTTCACAAACTGAAAGAAGCCATCATAAAGAGCAATGTTCTCTTTTTCCGCCGCTACACCTACTTTGCACGCTTCAGTCAGATTATCTGGCACGGCTATCTTGGCGGGATCAAATTCGTTATTCGGAACCCCAACGCCGTATTTTGCGAACAAGGGGATCAAGAATGACTGGTGCTTCTTTTCCGCTTCGATAATGTTAATAAAAGGGCGTGACCCCGGAAACTTGTTTAAAACTGCCTGATTTGTCGCCTGAGCGAGACGCTCATCCGCAAGCGCGGAGATCAGGGCATCTTGAGTTTTCTGATCGAGCTTGCTTGAACTTGAGGTCGATGAATGAGGCGAAACGGTCTCCATTGGCAATCCGGCCGCCTCCCATGCGGTTGTGCCGCCGGTGACATTGAGGACGTTGTTAAATCCAGCTTCTTTGAGCATAACGGCGGCCTTTTTCGAGCGATTGCCGGTCTGGCAAATAACGTAGATAGGCTCATTTTTCTCAAGCGTGTCGAGTTTCGATGTGAGCGTATCGATCGGAATGTTGACGGCCCTTGCCGCGTGTCCGCTCGAATATTCTTCCAGTGTACGAACATCGACAAACTGAGAATATGCCTTGGAAACGGCCGTTTGAGCATCGGCTGGAGACACCTCCTTTACATCCGAAGCAACGTTTGGCACACCTGAATCCGTGTTTTTCGTCGCCACAGACTGACAGCCGCCCAAAAAAAACATAGCAGTGGTGAAAATCATAAAGAACTTCATTGTCTTACTCCTATTGCGTAATCGCACAAGCTGCCGCCGAAGCCTCAGTTTCGAGGCCGGCGTTTATCCACGCGGCGGTTCCACCTGTGACGTTATAAATCGTCTTGAAACCTGCATTTTCCAGAATGCTAGTACCAATACTCGAGCGGTAACCGCCCTGACAAATTAAATAGGTTGGAAGCGTCGGATCGAGTTTCTCGAAATCGTGCTCCAATTTATCCAGAGGAATATTCGACGTGCGAATCGCATGACTGGCATTATGCTCAGGAGCTCGCCGCACATCTACAAACTGTAAGTACTTTTCAGTTTTAGTGAGTTCGTTGACCTCTTCGACAGAAACTTGCTCGATTTGTTTTCTTTCGCCTTCAAAATTGTGGATCAAGATACAGCCTGTGACGGTTTCGTGGCCAACGCGGGCGAGGCGCATCACAGCTTCGTCGATCTGCTCCTGAGTTTCAGCAACTATAGCTAGCCGAGTTCCGATAGGAATCAGCGTCCCTGCCCACGAAGCAAACTGCCCGCCTAGTCCGATATTTATTGAATTTGGCACATGTCCCGCTCCATAGATTGCAGCCTGTCGTACGTCCAAAACCACACCATCAAACACAAGAATCTCATCGGTTGTCAGATCTCGCGGTTTCGCGATCTCACTAAGCGGCGTCGAGCCTTCAAGATTTTTTGCTGCGCTCTTTGGGAAATATGCAGGAACTTCCGGTTGGTCGGCGGCAACGATCTTTATGAATTCCTCTTTCGACATTGGCTGTAATGCATAGTTGAATTGCCTTTGATTGCCAAGCGTCGACCACGTCTCTTTAGAAAGCGACTTGCCACATAAACTTCCCGCTCCGTGAGCAGGATAGACTTCCGTTTCGTTAGGCAAGGGCAAGATCTTTTCATGCAGCGAATCATAAAGCATACCGGCCATTTCCTGCGCAGTGAATCCTTTTGATCCGACCAGATCGGGTCGCCCCACATCGCCGATAAAAAGCGTGTCGCCCGTGAACATCTTCATCGGTGTCGATGGATCTTCGGCGTCAGCAGCGACGATTGTAATGCCTTCCGGCGTATGGCCCGGCGTCTCAAGAAATTTCAGCGTTACTTTTCCAACCCTCAGCTCGTCGCCGTCCTTTACCTTGTGGGTTGGAAATTGTGTATTTGCCCGTTCGCCGTAGACGATCTCAGCACCAGTTTTTGCGGCGAGCTCGATATGCCCGCTTACAAAATCGGCGTGCGAATGTGTTTCGATGATGTACTTGATCCTCTGGCCGTGCGATGCAGCCTCGTCGAGGTATTGCTGAACGTCACGCTGCGGATCGATGACCGCGGCATCGCCTTCCGAGCCGAGATAATATGACGCATGAGATAGGCACCCCAGATAAAATTGCTTGAATTGCATGACTTCTGCTCTCCTTTTCCTGATTCTATCAATTTTGAAAAATAATGGCGTAATTTTTGAATACGAGAAAGGTTCCAACGCCTAAAACCAATCCCGCAAAGATCTTCTGTAAATGCCTTGGTGCTACTCGATGCGAAACCATAGTTCCCGCGACAGCACCGCCAACTGCAAGTACCATAACAACAAAAGTCAGCCCGAAATCAAGAACTTCCTTACCCAAATGGCCAATTAACCCTGCAACGCAATTAAGAAAGATGACAAAAAGTGAAGTGCCAATTGCCTTGCGCATATCGAGTCCCCCGAACAACACTAATGCAGGTACGATCAAAAATCCGCCACCGACACCTAGAAAGCCTGTCAAAACTCCGACACCCAACCCAGCAAGTATTGCCTGGACCAGATGCGGCCGATGTTCCGGATTATCAGCCGTTCTATTTCGCCGTCTGATCATCAATAAAGCAACTACCAGCATAAGTACGCCGAACGAAAGCAATAGGACTTCAGATGAAACTAGCGCAGTCAACGGCGAGCCTATGAACGCCCCGATAATTCCGGACGCTCCGAAAAGAGCGCCGACCCGGAGGTCTATGTTGTTCTTTCCATAATGCAGGAATGATCCTAAAAGGCTGGTCGCACCGACAACTGCGAGCGACATTGTCACTGCTTCGTGCGGGCCAACGCCCAAAAAATAAACCAGTATCGGCACGGTCAATATCGAACCGCCGCCGCCGATCAAACCTAATGAAAGCCCTATCAATCCACTCAAGACGAGCCCGATAATAAATAACGGCGTCATTATACCCCCCGGTCGCAAATGTTCGCCTGGGGAGCCTTATTCCAGGGCATTCGTGCCAAAAGCATTGCCATTCCGCACCAATCGGTTGCACCGGCAAAGATCAGTCCGGCGCCGACAAAACCACTTAACAAAAAGAAAAACGGCGTCAACGCAAATCCGAGAACGACGCCGGCAAGCACGAGCAAGCCGGCCGTGAAACGCACTTGTCGCTCAAGCGACCACACCTTTGACCCGCTTTTTACTACCGGCAGATTCGCCCCGGCCCATGCTGTCATGCCGCCTTGGACCACATGAATATCGGTAAAGCCCTTGCTTGCCAATTTTTCTGCGGCCTGTTTCGCACGGTTGCCCGAGCGGCACATCAGATAAACCGGCTTTGAGTGATCGATCTCGGCTGCGTGCTTTTCAAAATTCGACAGCGGCATCAACTGCGCGTCAGCTATGCGCTCGGAATTGAACTCTGAAAATTCGCGTACATCGATCACCTGACATTCAAGCCCGGCTCCGAGCATCTCGTTAACTTCATGTACTGTTGCTTGTTTGATCATTTCTCTTGATTTCTCTCCTACAGGTCGATATACTCAACTTGTATATGAGCATATAACTATATCGTTATATTGTCAAACACAAAATATGCAAGACCATCAATTAATGTCTGCTGAGGCGATAAGTCATGTAGCCGGAAGGTTTAAAGTGCTTTCGGAGCCATTGCGGCTGCAAATACTTCAGCACCTGCAAAGTGGAGAATCAAGCGTTTCCGCCATCACTCAAGCCGTGAATTCGACACAGCCGAACATAAGCAAGCACCTTAAAATGCTTCAGGACGAAGATCTTGTCGCCCGACGTCAGGATGGAAACACAGTCTATTATCGTATCGCCGACGAATCTGTCTTTGCTCTTTGCGAAGTAGTTTGCGGAAGTTTGAAACAGCGCTTCAGTGAACGAAGCGCGATGTTTGGCTAATTGGGAACGCGGGTATATTCGACAACAAACCGATGCGGTTCGTTCTCCTTTTCCGCATCCATCACAACAAAATCGGCCTGCTTTAGTCCATTTTGCTCAAATCGGCTGAGATCGCGACGCGATAGCGGCCATGGCATTTCAACTGGCTCTTCGTCATCCTCACGACCGCGGGTAACGACGACTAGCTTGCCATTCTCAGCGACAAAAGCGGCTATCGCATCAATAACTTTCGGTCGTATTTCAAGCGGCAACGGCTGGATCGTATAGATCTCAAGCACAAATTCGAAAGCCCCAAGCCACGCTCGGAAAGGTTGAAAAAGATCAGCTACCTCAAATTGAATATCGTTTTCGCCGTATAATTTTTTTGCCCACTCGATCGCCGTCGGCGAAATATCAAACGCCGTGACCTTGAACCCAAGATCGTGCAAGTACTTGGCATCATCACCTAGTCCACAGCCCACGACCAGCGCCTTGCGGCCATTCCCTTTCAGGTCATTAGCCTCTGCCGATTTTCTAAAATACGAATTCGGTTCGAGATCCGCCCACGGGATCACATCGTTGTCACCGGCCGCTTCTCTGTAAAGTGCGTCAAACCAACCCAAGGTATCGCCGCGAGCAGCAAATTCTTCCTGGATCGCGCGAACTCGTGCGCGTCTTTCCTCAATATCTACAATATCGGCCATTTATTCTATCGGAGCTCCCGATTCTTTCCAGGCCGCCCAACCGCCGTCCATAGACCAGACGTTCGTATAGCCCATTTTTCGCAAATTATCTGCCGCAAGAGCCGAGCGATAACCGCCGCCGCAATATAGAACCAACTCCGTTGATTTGTCGGGAAATGTCTGCACAATGTCACGCTCGATAATGCCGCGGCCCATATGTCTTGCACCTGCGGCATGGGCGGATTCGTATTCGTTGTCCTCACGAACATCGATCAGTACCGCGCCGTTGGCGACCAGAGCCTGAGCCCTGACCACGCCGCATTCTTTGATGTTGCTTTTCGCCTCGTTTACCAACTCGAGAAATTCGTCTGAATGGATCATATTGACCTCAGTTTACCGCAAACTACGACCGATTAACTAGCTTGAGTCGGACGAAACCCATATAATGAAAGTTCGCAATTTTATTATTTTTTAGACGAGGTTAATTACATTGGCAGAACAATTTGACGTAACAATTATAGGCTCCGGACCGGGCGGCTATGTCGCAGCAGTACGTGCTGGACAGCTTGGATTAAAGGTCGCAATTATCGAAAAAGAGAAAGATGCGCGGTTGGGCGGCACCTGCGGACTGCGTGGTTGCATCCCGACAAAGGCCCTGCTCAACGCTGCTCATCTATATCAAAAAGCGGGCGAATTTGGGCACTTCGGTTTGAAAGTTGAAGGCTTGTCATACGATTTTCCGGCTGTCCAAAAATACAAATCGGACGTTGTCGCAAAAAACTCAGCCGGAGTGACCTATCTAATGAAGAAAAATAAGGTCACTGTTTTCAATGGATTCGGCAAGATCGTGGGCAAAGGTAAGGTCGAGGTCGCTCTCGCTGACGGTAAAAAAGAGACCATCGAAACGAAGAACATCATCATTGCAACAGGCTCTGTTGTGCGCCCGATTCCCGGTTTTGAGACCGACGGCAAACAGGTCGTCAACTCCGATCACATCCTTGAGCTCAACCATGTTCCGAAATCGATGATCGTCATGGGCTCGGGAGCGGTAGGCGTTGAGTTTGCGAGTGTTTATGCACGCTTTGGCTGCGACACGACTGTTATTGAGCTTCTTGACCGTATAGTACCGATCGAGGATGCGGACGTTTCAAAGGAATTGCTCCGCAGCTTCAAAAAACAAGGCATCAGATGCGAAACCGGCACCAAGCTCGACAAAATGGAGAAGACCAAAACGAGCGTCAAGGTCTCCGGCAAAAATGCAAAAGGCGATGCTGTCACTTTCGAAGCAGAAATGCTTCTAGTCGCGGTTGGCCGAATGCCCTACATTGAAAATCTTGGTCTCGACAACACAAAAGTCGTCGTAAATCCGCGCGGCACCATCAAGGTCAACGAATATTGCGAGACTGACGAACCAAATGTTTATGCAATTGGCGATGTCATCGACACGGCGTGGCTGGCCCATCTTGCCTCAAAAGAAGGCATTATGGTCGTCGAAAAGATCGCTGGCAAAAAGGTCGAGCCGATCAAACATCACCTCGTTCCGAACTGCACCTACTGCGACCCCGAAGTCGCCAGCGTAGGCCTCACCGAAGCCAAAGCCAAAGAAGCAGGCTATGACGTAAAAGTCGGCAAGTTCCCCTTCTCAGCATCAGGCAAAGCGCGTATCCTCGGCGAGACGGACGGCTTCGTCAAGATCGTCGCCGAAAAGAAATACGATGAGGTCCTCGGCGTCCACATCATCGGCCCGCACGCAACCGAGTTGCTCGCCGAAGCCTGCGTCGCCATGGCCCTTGAATCCACCGCCGACGAACTCGGCCGCATAATGCACGCCCACCCAACCGTCAGCGAATCCGTAATGGAAGCCGCCGAAGGCGTGCACGATCTGACGATACATATGTAAAAACAATGTGGTCGCAAGTCACCAAATCATTTTTTGTTTTTTTTCTTGCGGGGATTGCGATCGTCCTACTTACATGTACATGCGCCGCCAGCGACTACTCGTACGAGTTCCGTGGGCGGGTGGTAGATGAACATAAGAATCCAATCCCTAATGCCTCAGTGAGAATAACGCCAAGCTGGGGGGATGGACATATTGTTACCGTTGGCGGCGGCGGCGCAGACGGGCGCTTCGTTATCAAAAAAGAAAACTTCACTCGTAGACCACCTTACTGGACGGTGTTTGTGGTGGATGCAGACCGCCTTCCAGCAAACGCTGACGCCATGCCTTCTATAGGTGATGCTTTGAGTTATGATTCCAATCGCAACTTTCAAGGTATTCGTGTAACTGCCAAACCTGGCATCGTTGATCTCGGTGATCTTGTTGTGCAGTATCGCCTCTGGCCCGTACTCGTTAAGTTTTATGACGTGAGTGAAAACCCACTAATTATTGAGCGAGAAGATCGGTACAAAGGCTTCGATCCGTGGTGGACGGTCCGAGATACATTGGGAAATGTGGTTAGTGAGGGGACTTGCCGCTTTGACAGCTTTAGGTTCGGCGATTCCGCTATTATTGTCGGACTGCCTGCAGGTAGTTGGGATATCGAGATATCGGATTCCAACGGCTCTAACTTGGCGATTTCATCGACATTTTTCATAACCGAGTCGAAACCAGTTCAGTCCTTTTCTTTGCATCTTGAGCCGACGACTTTTCGTTTCACCGGCGTTAAACCTTTTTCTTCTCAAATGCGCAAACCTGCTTTAGATGAGATTAGAAAGCTAGGTTATGTATTTGATAAGAAGACTTTCAAGCGACTTGTTTGGAACGGAAATCATCGAGTAGTTGAACTTTTCCTAAAGGCAGGTATGAGTCCCAACTCGTCGGACGGAACTGGTGATTTTCTTGCTAGTGCCGCGGCGTCACATCCGCGCATGCTGAAGCTTCTTCTGGAAGCTGGCGCAGATGTTGACCGAAAAGTCCGCTACGGTTTAACGCCTTTAGTCGGTTCAGTTGGAAGCACGATGAGCATTGATTCAATTCGGATGTTACTAGATGCCGGAGCAGATCCGAATATTAAGGACAATCGTGGTCGAAACGCATTCGACATGGTCGAAAACAATCGGGAAATGTTACAGCTCCTGGAACAGTATCGTCTTAAGAACAACAAGAAAACCAACTAAATCGATGACCCAAACTTCCTATCCCCGCAATAAGATCAACATCCTTCTGCTCGAGAATATCTCCGATGCGGCGGTTGAAGAGTTGCGCGCCAGTGGTTATGCAGACGTCAAAAAGATCAACGGCGCGTTGAGCGAGGAGGATTTGATCAAGGCGGTCAAAGGTGTCCACCTCGTCGGGATACGATCGAAAACACACATCACCAAAAAGGTCATCAATGCGGCGGACAAGCTGCTTGCTGTCGGGTGTTTTTGCATTGGTGTCAATCAGGTCGATCTCAAAGCAGCGACCGAAAAAGGCATTGCCGTATTTAATGCTCCGCACGCGAATACGCGTTCGGTCGCCGAACTTGTCATCGGCCTTTGCGTGATGCTGATTCGCAAAATTCCTGATAAGAACGCTGCGGCTCATCGTGGCGAATGGTTAAAGGAAGCAAAGGCATTGCCGTATTTAATGCTCCGCACGCGAATACGCGTTCGGTCGCCGAACTTGTCATCGGCCTTTGCGTGATGCTGATTCGCAAAATTCCTGATAAGAACGCTGCGGCTCATCGTGGCGAATGGTTAAAGGAAGCAAAAGGCAGCTTTGAGCTTCGCGGCAAGACGCTTGGGATCGTCGGTTACGGAAATATCGGTTCGCAGGTATCGGCGATGGCGGAGTCGTTGGGGATGCAGGTCATTTATTACGACATCGCGACGAAGCTGCCTCTCGGCAACGCCAAACAGAAACGTGATCTGAAAGAGTTATTGAAAAACTCAGACATCGTGACGCTCCATGTGCCGTCGGATGCGACCACGCGGAACATGATCAACGCCGACACGCTCAAGGCGATGAAAAAGGGCAGCACACTGCTCAATTACAGCCGAGGCGATGTAGTCGATCTAAAAGCTCTAAAAAATGCGCTAGACAAAGGCCAACTTTCAGGAGCGGCGATCGATGTTTTCCCGTCCGAGCCGGAAAAGAATGGCGACGCTTTTTCTTCCGTTCTGCAAAATCTGCCAAACGTTATCCTAACGCCGCACATCGGCGGTTCGACCGAGGAAGCGCAGGCAAATATCGGCCTTGACGTTACGTCAAAGCTTGTAAATTATCTCGAACTCGGCACATCCGAAGGCTCGCATACAGTTCCGCCCGTCAGTCTGCCGCCGCAGAGCGGAACTCATCGTATACTGCACATTCACCGCAACATTCCGGGCGTGCTCGGCCAGATCAACTCGCGCCTCTCAAAACGCGGCCTCAATATCACCGGCCAGTTCCTCAACACCAATACCGAGATCGGCTACGTTATTCTCGACGTTGATTCGCGCATCTCAAAAGAAGCGTTCGAGATACTCAAAGACATCAAAGGCACTATTCGAGCTAGAATGGTTTATTAGATTTTTGCCGCAGATTACCGCAGATAACGCGGATAAAAATTAAAATAATAGGTGATTTTGATCTGCGTCATCCGCGTTTATCTGCGGCTAATTTTTATGTTTACAAAGACTCTACTCTGCATTATTACGTTCCTGCTTGCATCTCAATTTGTTTCAGCACAATGGGTCAAACAGACCGTTAACACGACCGCATCGTTTCGCGGGCTGTCCGTCGTAAATGAAAAGGTCGTCTGGGCAAGCGGCACGGAAGGAACCGTCATTCGCACCATCGACGGCGGCAAGACGTGGAAAGTAATGACCGTGCCCGGCACCGAAAAGCTCGACTTCCGCGACATCGAAGCCTTCGACGCCAACACCGCCTACATCCTCAGCATTGGCAACGGCGAATCGTCACGCATCTATAAAACAACTGACGGCGGCAAGACTTGGATAGAACAATTTCGCAATAAAAATGAAAAGGCATTCTTTGATGCAATTGCATGTTGGAACAAAAACAAGTGCATAGCAATGTCCGACCCCGTCGATAAAAGGTTTGTTTTGATCGAAACAAAGAATGGCGGTGCGAATTGGACGCCGATCGACACTTCAAAAATGCCCGAAGCAAAAGAAGGCGAAGCAGCTTTTGCGGCAAGTGGAACTTGCCTTATTACGCAAGGAAAAAGCAGTGCCTTCCTCGTAACTGGTGGCAGCGATGCTCGGGTATTCAAATCGATGGATCGCGGCAAACATTGGGTTGTATACGATACGCCAATGATAAAAGGAACACCCGGAAGCGGCATTTTTTCTATTACCATGTACGACGAGAAGATCGGAGCTATTGTTGGTGGCAATTACGAAAAACCTCACGAGGCGGATAATAATCTCGCGTTCACTTCAGATGGCGGCAGAACCTGGAGACAGGAACCGGGTTTGACAGGTTACCGATCAGCGGTAACCTACCTCGACACTGGGGTGTTTATATCCACTATCTCGGTCGGAACGAATGGAACTGATCTTTTAGGTTTTTCAATCGATGGTCGCATCCCTTTTGGTAGCGAAGACCTAAATACTGTCGCTGCTAAAAGCGAACGGGCAGTCTGGGCGGTCGGGCCGAAGGGCATGGTCGTTAAAATGAAATGACCTATGCCTGGTACGACATTCTCGGAACGCTGGGCGTTGGCGTGATCGTTCTCGCTTACATTCTTCTGCAGATCGGGCGTTTGCGGAGCGAGCAACTGGCGTATTCGGTGATGAACGCGATTGGGGCGACGCTCATTTTGATCTCGCTTTATTACAGCTTTAACTTTCCTT
>JBGARA010000128.1:0-5425 GCA_044230475.1 Pyrinomonadaceae bacterium
GCCCGCCGCCGACTGGTCAACGCTACTGCCTGAACTCTGCCTCGCTACAATTCTTTGAAGAAGGCTATTAGATCCCGCAAAAAAAATGATCGATCAGAGCGTCTTGGCGTTCAATTCGGGCACCAAAACATCCGGCTTCGGCGTTCCTGAGATTTATGAATCTCACGGACTCGTTCGCAAGCGTATTTCCGATTTGTGTCGAGACATTTGCGGCATCCATTTTTTCGCGACTTATCAATTTACTTTCGTCACCAAAACTCTCCAGCAAAAGCGGGAGATCAAGGAGATCATTCGGAAAACCCGATCGCTCAAATCGCTCGCAATTGTTCATATGTATGAAGATCGGCCCCGGATCAGGTAAGTCTGAAATTCCTTCAAAAGAATTGTATGTAATGTAAATCCGCTCGTCCTCGCCTTGTTTGAAAACTTCGAGACAGCTTCGACATGGGCCGTAGCCTGTGGCAATTTCGACCGTTGCCTTCAGGCTTTTGTATTGCGGCGAGGTCAATGTCGCCCGCGTTTCATTTGCGATATTTTCTGGAATTGGCACGACTTTGTAATTCATTTACTGGCTCCTTTCGATTGTAACTTTTCCTTCTTCAACAGCTCTCGCTTTCGCTCGACGCCCCAGCGATAGCCGCTAAGTTTGCCGTTGCTTGCGACCACGCGGTGGCATGGGATGACGACGGCAACGCGGTTAGTTGCACACGCTCGGGCAACTGCTCGCACCTTTTTCTTATCGCCGAGTGATTCTGCAACTTCGCTGTATGAGCGAGTTTCGCCGTAAGGTATTTTCCTTAACAAATCCCAAACCTGCATTTGAAACGCAGTCGCCTTCAGATCAAGCGGCAGGACAAGTCGCTTATTTTTCCCGGCGAGATAAAGCGACAATTCATCGACAGCTTTTTTCAATCCTTCCGCGTCCTCAGCGATCTCAGCGTTTGGAAATTCATTTGATAGATTCTCACGCAGTTCTTTCGCATTATCGCCAAATGTCACACTGCAAATACCACGCGGCGTCCGCGCAACCAACAATTTTCCAAGTTCACAATCCGTAATTATGTAATTGATATTCATTCCTTTTCCACCTTTTTTATAAATTGCCGGCGTCATGCCGAGATTGGCCGACGCTTTTTCGTAAAGCCTGCTGCTCGAGCCATAACCCGCTTCGTACATCGCTGTCACAACATCGCTGCCGCCTTTTATTTCGTCCTTGAATTTTTCAAGACGCATCGCTTCGCCGTATTTCTTTGGACTAATACCGACGATCTCTTTGAAAGTCCGCTGAAGATGCGACGGGCTAAGATCGAGTTCCGCACTGAGATCGTTTAACGAGATCTCATTGTCCGTTTGTATCAATTCGCACGCCCGTAAGATTGTTTCGATGAGCGGATCTACCGTGTTTTCAGCTTTTGGTTTACACCGCAGGCACGCACGAAAGCCCTTTCTTTCCGCTCGTTCGACAGCGTCAAAAAACTCGACATTGTCACGCTTCGGTTTTCTTGCCGAACATGAAGGTTTGCAAAAAATTCCCGTCGTTTTCACGCCAAACACAAAGGCCCCATTAAATCTCGCGTCCTTCGTTTCAACCGCTTTCCAATAGATATTCGCGTCCATGGGTTTAAGTTTATGCACTCAGCAAACTAATATCTATCCGAAAATTGCGGTAGAATTTTTTTATGGAGCGGATAGTGCTTTTCGACGGCGTATGCAATTTTTGCAACGGCGCCGTCAATTTCATTATCAAGCACGATCACGAAAAGAAATTTAAGTTCGCACCGCTGCAGTCGGAGATCGGAAACGAATTGCGGAGAAAACATAACATCGCTGACAATGTTGACTCGATAGTTTTGATCGAAAACGGCCAAGCGTTTTTGCATTCGACAGCGGCGTTGAGAATCGCACGTAATTTGAACGGAATCTATTCGCTCGGATATATGTTCATCATCGTCCCAGCATTTGTTCGCGATTGGGCCTACAAGCAGTTTGCGAAATATCGTTATCGTTTATTTGGCAAGAAAGATGTTTGCATGATCCCGACACCCGATATAAAAGAGAGGTTTTTATAAATATGAAAGCAATATGGAACGGCGCGGTCTTGGCTGAAAGCAATGACACTATAGTGGTCGAAGGCAATCATTACTTCCCCATCGATTCGATCAACCAAGGTTATTTTTCACCGTCCGAAACTCATACGGTCTGCGGATGGAAAGGTACCGCTAGTTACTATGACATCAACGTAAACGGCGAAACGAACAAAGACGCCGCCTGGTATTATCCGGACACAAAGCCTGATGCAAAAAACATCGAAGGCTATGTCGCATTTTGGAAAGGCGTGGAGGTCACTGCCTGAACCTACCTTAATGTTAGTCAACAAAAGCAGAGATTGGATTTTTGGTATAGCCGGGATAGCTGTCGGCTCTGTCGCTACATTTGTCGAGTCTTGGATACTGCAAGGTAATCTCGACCATCGCTACCCATTCAAGATCATGTCCACTCCGCCGCCGGACTACTACGCAGGTGTCGCAATTACACTTTCTTCATTCGCACCCTTTGTTTCTGTCATAGCAGGAATAGCGTTTTTAGTATTACTCAGGAAACGTAAAATTATTGCAGGTATCGTTCCGTTAATAATTTGTCCGTTCGTATATTGTGTTGGTCTTTGGTATTTAGTTTCTAGTGGTCCTTACAAAAACCAGCTTGATGATCTTGTCAACTATGACAAAACCTCTGCAGCAATGCGTCATCAGGAGTTTTATTTTAATTCCATTAACACACTATTGTTTAGTGTCGTGGTCTATTTGATTTTCATTTTATTGGTATTTGGAATTGGCCAATTGCAGAAAACAATCAAGCTATCATGAGTGAGGACAATTTAAATTAGCCGATGAGTTATTCACTCGAAACATTAGAATATTCAAGACTTCTTGAGCTTGTCGCTCGCAATGCCCAAACCCCGATGGGTGCCGAGCGTTTTGCCAAACTCGCGCCGATCACAAACCGCCGCGAACTCGATGACGCTCTCTCTGCGATCACTGAATCAATACTATTGAATGAAGAGCATCAAATAACCTGGTCATTCAGCGGGCTCGAAGATCCTTCCGAAGCGATCGCGATCCTACGAATCCAAAACGCCGCGCTCGAACCCAATCTGATCCTTGAGATCGCTCGCGTCTGCACTCAGGCTCTATTTGTCCGCTCATCGATGCAGCCTGCAAAAGACGATGTGCCAACTCTGTGGCAGATTGTGGAGAACATTCCGCCCACACTGCTCGAGGTGATCGACCGCATAAATAAAAAACTGCTGCCCGGCGGTGATATCGATGATTCGGCCTCTCCGGAACTCGCAAAACTTCGCCGTGAGATCAATTTGCAAAAAGGCCGTTTGACCAAATCTCTCGAAGCCGCGATGCGAAAGGCAGGAACAGCTATCCAGGATGAAATTGTTACGATACGGAACGACAGGTTCGTAATTCCGGTCAAGACCGATTTTCGTGGCAAAGTGAGCGGCGTAGCCCACGGATTCTCTTCGAGTGGTTCGACGGTTTTTGTCGAACCGCTCGAAGCCATTGAGGCAAACAACGAGCTGCAAAACCTAAAAGGCCAGGAAGAACGCGAGGTCGCACGCATCTTGTTTGCCTTAACCGAAGAGCTTCGTGAACAGCTTCCGGCAGTAGAGCTAGGTGTCGAATCGGTCGCAGAACTAGACTTCATAAAAACTAAAGTAGAGTTTGCGAGGAAATTCAACGCCGCTGTTCCCGAGATCACCGACGACGAAACGCTCGATCTCATTGACGCTCGCCACCCGCTTCTTGAAGAAAACTTAAGAAATATTTCAACACAAAGGCGCAAAGACGCAAAGTCAGAACCCTCTGCGGAAGATCCAACGTCGGACATTGTCCCGTCATCATTTTCATTAACCCGCAAAAATTCGGTCATGATAATCTCCGGCGCCAACGCAGGAGGCAAAACGGTTGTGCTGAAAACCGCCGGTCTGCTTAGTCTGATGGCGATCTCAGGATTGCCCGTGCCTGCAAAAGAAGCGAAAATTCCATTTTATCGTTCGGTACTGGCCGACATCGGAGATCATCAATCCCTGAGTGCAAACCTCTCCACATTCTCGTCGCACATGTCAAACATTGCTTCGATGATCCGCGAATGCGTCACGCCTTCGCTTGTCCTGCTCGACGAGGCCGGAACCGGCACGGATCCCGAAGAAGGCTCTGCATTAGGCGTTGCGATAGTCGATCATTTCCGCTCGAAAGGCGCTCAGGTTATCGCTTCGACACATTATCGCGGTCTGAAAATGTACGCGGCGAATGACGAAACTGTCGTCAACGCCTCGGTAGAATTTGACGAAAAAACGTTGCAGCCGACGTACAAACTATTGCTCGGCCTTGCCGGTGCTTCGTCGGGCATCGAGATCGCACGGCGTTTCGGCATTGACCAAACAGTAATTGATGTTGCCCGCGACAACCTCGACGTTTCTGCACAGGAGGCCGAAACCTACCTTCGAAAGCTCCAGAACGAAACCAAGATCGCAACCGACCTGCGTATAGCACTCGAAGAGGAACGCGAAGCTGTTGCGATGAAGTTTGCAGGACTCGAGGTCGAAGCCGTCAAAAAAGAAAAGGAGAGGCAAAAGGAATTTGAAAGTGAGCTTGCACAGTGTCTTGATGATTTCGACCGCCAATCAAAGGCGTTCATCAAAGCCATCGAGGACAAGGCTTTAAGAAACCGCCTCGACAAAGAACGCCTCGCCCGCAAAGCCGAATTAAACCGTGCGGTCATGTCGAAAGTAGGCAGCGGGGGTGTGGGTAACCGCAGTGTCAGTAGCCCGCACGTAAGTAAGGGCTCCACCGCTTCAAACGACGGAGTGGCTCTTTCCGTTGGCAGTAAAGTAATAACGAGTTTCGGAAACATCGGCACCATCGAACGCATGGACAATGAAGTGGCCGAAGTCCTTGTCGGCCGCCTGCGTCTTCGCGAGAAAATAGCCGACCTACAACTATCAGAATCGCCTGCGCCGGCGAGCGGCAAGCGTGGCAATAGCCCGCAAGTAAGTAGTGGATTTACTGGCCGTAGTATCGATGGGCAGGACATGCCCGCCGAACTCAATCTCATCGGCAAAACTACCGCCGACGCCGAGTACGAACTGGACCGTTTCATAGACGAAGCCTACATGTCGCGCTTGCCTCGTGTGCGTATCATCCACGGCTTCGGCACAGGAGCATTAAAAAATTACGTGCACCATTTCCTAAAAAACAGCGAACTCGTCGAACGCTTCGAGTTCGCCTCACCGAACCAAGGCGGCAACGGCGCGACAATTGCGGAACTGAAACAATAATGCTCTACGATCAGTACTTCATCGATGATCTGAAAAACCGTGCTGATCTGGTACGGATAATACAGCCATATGCTCAGG
>JBGARA010000034.1:0-37323 GCA_044230475.1 Pyrinomonadaceae bacterium
TGCATGTCGCTGCGTTTTGGCTCAGGTTGGCTGCCGATGTAGTCGTCGATCTGTTTTTGAACGGTCGTATCAGTCATAAGACTTTCAATCAGCCACAGAGATCACCGAGTTTTATGAGAAAAGATTATTGCTCAAATTCCACTTTGTGCTCTCTGTGTCCTCTGTGGCAAATTTCAGGCGTCCTCTGCAATCTGTGGTGTACCGGTTTTTACGTCGCCGTCACGTTCGTAGGTTACGCAGATGATTCCTTTTGGAGCTACTTGGCTACTTTTCACCTTAAAAGCTACCGGGATAGTGCCGTCTTGGAACAAACGTTTTCCTTGGCCTAGCGTAACAGGAATTATCATCAACTCAAGCGCATCGACGAGGTCGGCTTTGAAAAGAGTTTGCAGCATATAGGCGCTGCCCATTACATGAATGTCGGGGCCGTCGGTTTGTTTTAGCTCACGAACCTTTTCCGCGAGGTCGCGGCTTAGGAAAACGCTCGGCTGCCAGCTGCTCGAATCGCGCGTGTTCGAAGCGACGTACTTGGTTGCGGTCATCACGTTCGGCCAGAAGTTCGAGTGCGTCGGCCAATACGATTCCCAACCGTCAAAGGTCTTGCGTCCCAAGAGCAGATCGACGTTTCTTCCCAGCCGCTCTTGTATCACGGCACCCGTTACCTCGTCCGCAAACGGAAAAAACCATCCGCCCCATTTGAATCCGTCGCCATCATTTTCCTCGTTCTGTATGACACCGTCGAGCGTCATAAATTCACACGCAGTTATTTTTCTCATTTTATTTCAACCCCCTTTAGTTTGTGTATTCGCGGCTAAATAATGTCGTGCTGACCATAAACAGCCACGAATGCTCTCGGGACTAAAGTTCTTCGATCACTGTTCGGATAATGTCGCGAGAAGATCTTTCAAGTTATCGAGCTGTGCCGCAGTGCCTTCCTTAAAGCCAAACTCGATCATTCGCTCGAGGCGTTCCAGCGACTCGTTATAAATAGAAATATGAACAGTTGTCTTGCCGCCCTGCTCGCTGAAGCTCAGATCCCAATCGGAGCCGGGCAATTCGAGGTTTTCATTTTCATCTGAAAACGCGTTGAACATCTTGAAATTATCCTTCGGTGCAATGGATGTGTATGTTTGCAGAACCCAACGTTCTTGGCCCTCGGGACTGACCATCGCATAAAATCTCTTTCCGCCAACCTCAAAATTCATATGCTTTGTTCGCGACGAAAAAGGCTTCGGCGCCCACCATTTGTCCAACAGCTCAGGCTTGGTATAGGCGTCCCAGACCAGGTCACGCTTTGCGTCAAACTCTGCGGTGATCGCAACCGTCTTCGTCGGCTTATCAACTATAAATTCCATATTTGTTCATTCCTCACTCTTCTCTTTTTTCATCGCCGCGAGCACCTCGCCAAGCTGCTCGAACCTGGTTTCCCATATCTTGCGAAATTGCTCAAGCCATTTGTCCAGTTCTTTCATAGATTCAGGGTTCACGTAGTATATGCGCCTCTGAGCACGCTTTTCCACACGGACCAGTTTTGCATCGCGAAGCACCTTAAGGTGCTGTGAGATGGCCGGAGGACTGGCCTTGAAACGACCGTAAATATCACCCGCAGAGAGGCCCGGTTTGACCGCAAGCATCTCTAGAATGTTGCGCCGTGTCGGTTCCGCTAAGGCAGTGAATGCGTCCATGTTTTTCATAATAAAGCATTCACTTAATTAAGTCAATACTAAAATATAAAGAAATAGTACACCTTCATCTCCAAGAAGGAAATTGCACTACTTCTTTAAGTTACTTTTATTTAGAAAAATTGATGTTGTGCGAGAAAAGGCCTCGCCTATCACGACGAAGCCTAAGATCTAACGGTATAATACGAGCGTTAACCTTGCTTTCTGTGGCCCAATTCTTCGATGTAATAGGCCGCGAGCGAGACGAAGATCAGCGCGATGCCGGCGAACATAATGTTATGCCCCCAGCCAAAGTTACCTAAGAAAAACGCAGCCAGTCCAGCTATCGCGAAAAGGTGGGCGACGCTGCCGGCCATTTTGGAGATTCCGTTTGATTCAGCCATACTTCAAAAAAGATATCACAACCACACAAACTTGGCTATTGCGTGCTAGAACTCTGATGAAACCGAAATGTTTGCGAGGAAGCTGACCCCATCGGCTATTCTAACCCCAAAGTTCTCAGCAATGGTCTGGCCGATATCGGAAAGCGACTGCCGCGTGCCAAGACATACACCCGGAGCCGCTGTTTTGCCATAGACGAGCAGCGGCACATATTCGCGAGTGTGGTCAGAGCCGTCTTTTGTCGGATCGTTGCCATGGTCGGCAGTCAATATCAGCAGATCGTCAGCCTTCATTGCATTGATGATCTCGGGCAGGCGTTCGTCGAAACGTTCAAGGGCTTTTGCGTAACCTTCGGTATCGCGGCGATGCCCGTAGAGCATGTCAAAATCAACAAGGTTACTGAATATCAACCCGCGAGAATCAGCGTTGAGCGCGTTGATCGTTTGATCTACTGTCTGCTCGTTATTCTTGGCGGTGAGTTCTTCGGTAACGCCGATGCCATCATAGATAGACGCGATCTTACCGATGCAAACAACATCGAGACCCGCGTCCTTTAACTTTGGCAAGAGATTCCGAGGCGGTGGAACTGCATAATCATGTCGATTTTCGGTGCGTTTGAAATCACCTGCGTTGTTGCCCAAGAACGGCCTTGCGATCACACGAGCGACCTCGTCATCGCCGCGAAGTATATCCCTTGCGATCTCACACATCTGATAAAGCCGATCGAGCGGAACTATCTCCTCGTGAGCAGCGATCTGAAAAACACTGTCAGCCGATGTGTAGACGATAGGTTTGCCGGTTTCGACATGTTCCTCGCCTAGCTGCTTGATGATCTCGGTTCCGCTTGCAGGCATGTTGCCAAGAACGCCCGGCACATTTGCCTGCCGTACAAACTCATCAATGATCCTCGGCGGAAAACCTTCGGGAAATTTCGGGAAGCCTTGCTTGAGAATGATACCGGCCATTTCCCAGTGACCGGTCGTAGTATCTTTGCCGTTGGACTTGAGAGTGCATTTGCCGTATGAGCCGGTAGGGCGTTCAACAGCCGCAAGACCATTGAGCGGGGCGATATTCCCAAGCCCCATCGCTTGCAGGTTCGGCACGTTGACATGGCGCGATTCGAGGATGTGTCCAAGCGTGTCAGCACCGGCATCGCCCCACGCAGCAGCGTCCGGCATTTCGCCAATGCCGGCACTATCGAGAACCAATAAACAAATCCGACGAAACTTCGATGTCATAATATAATTTTGCCACGAATCGCGAAAAACTTTAAGACCTTTATTTAGTTTTTATTGACATAAGAACGAAAAAAGACTAGATTTTTCAGTAGTTTACAAAATCAATTCAGGACTTGGCACGGAGGGCTACATGTTTTTCACTAAATCAAGTACACGTATACGTTTAACGCTTTTCACACTTGCATTATTTGGGTTATCTGTTGCGGCTGTTCTTTTTAACGGCTTTTATTCATCAACGGCTTCGGCCCAGGAGGGCCGTTCGGCGCCGACGCGTTCAAGCCGGCCATCTGCAACATTTCCCGGTACCGGCACTGGTCCGATCCCTGATGGAGGAGCAGGCTGCCCCCAACCCGGAGCCCCGCTAAGTATCGATTATCAGGTCTCCGGCGTGAGCGGTGCACCGACGGGGATATCATGCAGCATAACTGTGACTCACACGTACGTGGGCGATATTTCCGCGACTCTCTACGCTCCTGACGGAACCTCACATGTCATTTTTGCACAAACCGGAGCAATTGCGGACCCTTCGTTTGGTGACAGTAGCGACCTTGGTGCCACTTACGTCTTCGGAGATAATGCACCCGCTCCCCCAAGCGGCGGTTGGTGGCAGGAGGCAGCCGCTCGAACAGCAGCTGAAATAATGACCGCCGGCACATACAGGACAACCGCTCCGGGCGGTGCAGGCCAAACGAATCCCGCACCCGCTACTAATATGAATGCAGCATTTGCAGCCGTCGCAAACCCAAACGGAACATGGACGCTTGTTATAACCGATGGCTGTGCCGCTGATACAGGAACCGTTACGGCATCGAGCCTAACCATCAATGCCGGACCTGCAGTGGTCCAGCATGTGACGGATTTTAACGGCGACGGCAAGACCGATTTCTCCGTTGCAAGAGATCAGAGCGGAACCATCAATTGGTACAACTATGACGGTATTTCAGTGCCTCCTGCAGGAATCACCTATGCAACTTTTGGAACCTCCGCGACTGATTTCATAACGCCCGAAGATTTTGACGGTGACAATAAGACGGATGTTACTGTTTGGCGGCCAGGTGTCGGTGCGACGGCGGGCTTTTATATCCTGCAAAGTTCAAATAGCACGGTTCGTTTCGAACAGTTTGGCCAAACGAACGATGATCCGGCGATCGTTGGTGACTACGACGGAGACGGCAAAGCCGATCCGGCTGTCTATCGCTGTCCGCAGTTAGGCAATCCTGCGGGACAGTGCTTCTTCTATTACAGAGGCAGCTTTAATAATCCAACAGGTAGTTTTAGATCAATTCCGTGGGGCTTTGGAAATGATGGAGACTTCTTCCCCTATTTAGGTGATTTTGATGGCGACGGAAAGAACGACTTTTGTATACAACGCACGAAACCCGGAGGCGGCACGCAAGGCCAGTTCGTCTTACTCCGCTCGTCAGACCAGGGAGTTGAGTATTTGGACTGGGGCCTAAATTCAGACTTCCTGATTCCGGGCGACTACGATGGCGACGGCAAAACCGACTTCTGTGTCCGCAGAACTATCAGCGGGTTCAGATACTATTTCGTCGTAACCCGAACCGGAAGCTTCCTTAGCAGGCAATGGGGCATAACAGGCGACACCTCTGCTCCTGGCGACTATGACGGAGACGGCAAGACCGATTTTGCAGTTTGGCGTGCAAGCACAACGCCGGGTCAAACGGCCTTCTATGTCCTGAATTCGAGCAACGACTCGGTTCGGGCATATCAGTGGGGACAAAACAACGATTTTGCGGTTGCCGGCTGGTCGGTCCACTAATCATCAAATAGATATAACCCTAAAGGCTCGGCTATCGCCGGGCCTTTTTTTTAGTTTGTTGGGGCCGTATAACCGTCGCGTGTCCTCACCTTGGCCCCCGCAGGTAGTCCTTTGAGTTCAACTTTTATTTTCCGGTAAGAGCCGTCGCGTTTTTCATTCGACGTATAATAGCCGAGCGAATATTTTGTCCCGATCTCGTCAGCAACATTTTTGAAAGCCGCTCTCGCCTCACTGAGATCGCCAACCGGAAAGATCTTTCCGCCCGAAAGTTTTGTAAGTTCACTCATCTCTTCGTCGGCGATCTCGTAGAGCTTTTTGCTGATCGCAAGACGCTCAAAATCGCCAAGCTGACAAAAATTGACCGTCCTTTCCATGTTTCCTTTGGATTTAATGGTGCGATAGTACCGACGGATCTGCGCCGTTGAAAACTTTGTCGCAAGTTTGCAGTCACCAAGCAACCCTTCCTCAAATGAATCACGCGTATCGATCTGGATAAAAAAGGAGATAATACCCGAAGCGTCGAATGCATCCTTAACTTCGAGAAAATCCGCTGAGCTTGTTGAGTCAACTCCGTCGGTCAGAGCCACCAAAGCGCGGCGTCCGCGATACTGTTCGGTTGGCGGATCACGAAAAACTTTCTGGACGACTTTGAGCAGCGAATCATACAGCGGAGTGCCATTGCTTGTGCTTATGTTGTCGATGGCGGTCCTGAGCTGTTTTCTATCATCGGTCAGAGGACTGACAACTTCGTCAACCGCAAACGCCTGGTCGTCCTTGCGTTGGGTGTTATAAGCGATGATCGCAACGCGGTCACCGGGTCTCAAGTTTGCAATAAAATACTGAGCAGCACTTTGGATCAACCTCAGGTCCGAACGCGTTGATCCCGAAGTGTCGAGCAGCAACGCTACCTCAAAAGGCTCGGTCGTTGTAGAAAAATCAACGATCTGTTGCGGCTTGCCGTCTTCGGAAATGGCAAAGTTAGATGCCTTCAAACCTCGCAGCGGCGTTCCATTCGATGAAGTAACAGCAACCGGTACTTCAACGAGCTGAGTATCGACACGGATTATCTCCTCTTTTTCAGTCGGCTTCGGCGTTTGCGCAGCAACGACGCCAGAGATCCCAAGCACAAACATCAGCAACGGAAACAGCATTCTAGCTCGCATATCAATATCCTCACTTGGTTTTGACATATTGTAGCATTTCGTCAGCATCCCGATTAGATGCTTTCTGTGATACTTTAAGCTCCCACAACACATCTTTCTTGTTAAATGCTATAGCAGCTGTTTCTTTCACTCATCGCAAATGAGAAAGGCTGCCTTTTTAGACAGCCCTTCTAGCAACCAAGATTATTTATATCTAGACGTATTTATCGATGACCTTTGCGATAGCTTCGCGTGTGACGGCGCCGACTATGCGTTCCTGTTCTTTGCCGCTCTTGAAAAGAATGAGCGTCGGGATACCGCGGATACCGAACTGCTGCGGTACGTTCATGTTTTCATCGACGTTCATCTTATAAACGCCAGCTTTTTCCTGATACTCTTCGGCAATTGCCTCGACTGTCGGAGCGATCATGCGGCAAGGGCCACACCATTCCGCCCAGAAATCGACAAGCACCGGCTTGTCAGAGCCTAAGATGTCCGATTCAAAATTTGTGTCTGTTGCTTCTTTTGCAAAATGTGCCATTTTTTCTCCTACCATATCTATAAGTACGTTTATATTTTAGCTATTCCCTAAAATTTTTCCAACCTAGCAGATCTTCACCACAATCTTGCCGAAATGCGAACCGCTTTCCATATATTTGAGGGCTTCGCAGGCATCACTAAATTCAAAGGTGCGGTCAATGACCGGCTTGATCCTGCTTGCAGCGATCTCGGCGTTCATTTCTTCAAACATCCTGCGAGAGCCAATGAAAATTCCCTGCACCCGAATTCCCTTCATAAAGACCGGGATCGGATTGAACTCACCCGACGTGTCCAATGCTCCGATCAAGGCGATGTGTCCGCCTACGCGGACGGCTTTTACAGAGCTCTGCAATGTTCCTGTGCCACCGACTTCGATCACGTGATCGACGCCAATGCCACCAGTCAATTCAAGCACCTCTTTATCCCAATCAGGCATTGTGCGATAATTAATGACCTCGTCTGCACCCAACTGTTTTATCTTTTCAAGTTTCTCATCGCTGCCCGATGTCGCGATCACCTTTGCACCGAAACGCTTTGCAAACTGTACGGCAAACACCGACACGCCGCCTGTTCCGAGCGTCAAAACCGTATCGCCAGCCTTTATCCTTCCTGACACGACCAAAGCGTTCCATGCTGTCAAGGCAGCGCATGGCAAGGTTGAGGCTTCTTCGAAAGTAAGGTGGTCAGGAGCTCTAACGATAGATTCCTCATCGAACGTCCTATATTCCTCGAGAACGCCGTCGTTCCCTGCTCCAATTGCGGATCTTGATTTAGCTGCGGTCGGTTCGCCATCGAGCCAGGTTTGTATCACTGTCGAGCAAACACGGTCGCCGACCTTCCATTTTGTACTACCCTCGCCCATCGCGACGATCTCGCCCGCTCCGTCGGAAAGCGGCACGCAGGGCAATTTCATCTTAGGATTGTACTGGCCCTTGACGACCATCACATCACGGAAATTCAGCGACGCCGCGTGAAGTTTTACAAGGACTTCATTCGCTCCAGGCACGGGCATTTCGCGCTCGATGACAGCGAGGCTGTCGATGCCAAACTGGGATATTTCGTAAGCTTTCATCGCTCTGCTAATACAAAGAGCCGGGTTTAGAAAACCCGGCCCAAAACCAAAGTTCCGTCACAATACTTACTTGCCCGGAATCCTTATTTCACGACCGGCCGGCAGAACTGTGTTGGGAAGCAATCCGTTGAACTTTGCCAACTCGGTCGGATTGACCTTAACCCTTTCAGCAATATTTGCGACCGTCTCGCCCTTCTTTGCCTTAACCGTTTTTGTACTATTAGCAACAGGCGTCGGTGTATTTGTTGGCCGGGAATAAGAGATCGTCTGAACATTGTTTCCCTTAACAGGAACAAAAACCTTGCCGTGCGGCACAGACATTCCTGGATTTGCCGCCATCAGGTCATTAATGCTGACGCCTGTACGGTTAGCGATATTCTGCCAGGTTTCGCCGGACGACGAATTTGCAAGATTCGTATTATTTACCTGGGACGCCGGAATGCGGCGGAACAACGCAACCACCTGGTTAGCACGTCCTGCCGGAATATTCACAACGTAAGGTACCGGGGGCGTGATGTTGCTGCGAAGGTGTGGATTGAGATAACGCAGATATTGAACACTTGTGTCCGAAGCCTGCGCGACCAAGCTCAGATTAGTAGACGCCGGAACGCGAATTCTGTCGTAGGTAAGCGACGGCGCAGGACGAATGTGGCCAAAGCCGTATTGATTTGGATTGTTTGCTATCAAGATCGTTGCCAAAATATTGGGCACATAGTTACGGGTTTCTTGCGGAAGGTAGGGGAACGCGGCCCAGAAATTCTCTACACCCGCACGACGAATTGCCCTATCAACGTTGCCTTCGCCTGAGTTGTAGGCAGCCATCGCAAGCTCCCAGTTTCCGTGGTAACGGTCAGCGAGGAATTTCAGATAACGAGCCGAGGCTCGTGTTGCCTCGTCAAAGCTGTTTCGCTCATCAACATACGCTGTGCGGTTCAGGCCAAATCTTGTTCCGGTTCCCGGGATGAACTGCCACAACCCCGAAGCCGCAGCAGATGACAAGGCCGAGGGCTTCCACGCACTTTCGACCTGTCCAAGCCAAGCGACATTTTCCGGTACGCCTTCCTCACGAAAGATCCGGCGGGCCATTCGCATGAACATCCCGGATCGATACAACCCGACCTCCATCGTGGTACGTCCGCGTCCACGATAGTAGTTGATGAACTGCTGGATCATGGGGTGGACCTGAAACGTGAAACCGAGCGATTTGTTAGCAACTGCGTATTGAATGTACTGATACTGCTGCTGCGCGACAGGGTTGTTATCGATCTGTTGCTCGTCTGTGGTCAGTTCAAGTCTCGAAAGATCATCAAGCGGCGATGGCTCGAACTCCTGAGAGTTAAATCCTGCCTTTGTCGAGGCAGCGGTGCTCGGACCATTTACTGCAACAGCCGTCGATGAGACAGGCGCTGAGGCCTTCCCTATCGAAGTCCGGGCGATCGTCGTGATCTTATCAGCCAAGCTGTTGTCGATATTTAACGCTTGATCAAGATTGTTCCAATTGCATGTCTGGGCAAGGTTTCTGACCTGGGGCAACTGTTTTTCAGATGGAAACTCGATGCGGTAGATCGTCTCGATCAGTTGGTTATAACAACCCTGCAGTTTCGACTGACGTTGTATGTCCAGCGTCGAGTAAATAAATGCTTCTACCGATCTGTTGAACTTCTCACCGGCATCGGACATTCTGCTGTCCTCATAAGCAAGAAGACCTTCCCTAAAGGCGATTCCCGCCTTTAGAAGCACGTCGTTAACTGCGTCTTGTGCCTTTATTACATCCTGTGTGCGAGTTTCGCTGCTTGATATAGAACTGGTTACCTGGGCGCTTGTGATCGAACTAAATACGGAAGATAGAACTAGCGTGATACTTAGAAATCTAAAAATGCTTTTTTTCATTAAATAACTCTAACGTCTTATTAGACAGAAAGTTCCGCAGGATCGCACTGGGCAAAATTTGCGGTATTTTAACCCTGTCAGATTACCATTCTACGCAAGCGTTGTCAAAACAATAAAGCCTTATAAAATAAGGGTTATCGGGCTTTTCATGCGGCTTTAGAAGCCTTTGCCTTTTGGCCATTTGCAGGCAGGATGCTCGCTTTGAGTGCGACATCAAAGACCTGCCGTACATTTTCCACAAATATAAAGGTCAAATCGTCGCGAACTTCCTGTGGAAGATCCTCAAGATCACGCTCATTCGGCTGCGGCAAAATGACCGTTTTGATCTTGGCACGACGTGCAGCGAGGAGCTTTTCTTTGACGCCGCCGATCGGCAGGACGTTGCCGCGCAAAGTGATCTCGCCGGTCATTGCAATGTCCTTGCGAACAGGCCGCTGCGCAAGGACAGACACCAACGCCGTCGCCATCGCAATTCCGGCGCTCGGGCCGTCCTTGGGTATCGCACCTTCGGGCAGGTGAATGTGAATGTCGTAATTCTCGATCACCGCTTCGTCTATACCTAAGTCCTTTGCACGCGCCTTAGCATACGAAAACGCCGCTTGGGCAGATTCCTGCATCACTTCACCAAGCTGGCCGGTGAGCATCAGCTTGCCCTTGCCTTTCGTCTTTAAGGCCTCGATAAACAGAATGTCGCCGCCGACCGCCGTCCAGGCGAGTCCAGTGACCGTCCCGATCTGATCTTTTTTCAAAGCACCTTCGTTAAAGATCTTCGACACCCTTAGAAAGTCCTTAACATTTTCCTTAACGACTTGAATCGGTTCAAAATCGCCGTTGTGTTCCGCTTTGTTCCTCGCTACTTTACGGCAGATCTTGCCGATCTCACGTTCAAGCTGTCTGAGTCCCGCTTCCTGCGTGTATTCCGAGATGATCTTAGCAACGGCCTTGCGGTCAAATTTGACATCGCCTTTTTCGAGACCGTTCTCCTCGATCTGTTTTGGGATCAGATGACGTTTTGCGATCTCCGTCTTTTCCTCTTCGGTATAACCCGAAAGCGAAATGATCTCCATTCGGTCACGTAATGCAGGCTGTATCGTATCAAGCACGTTTGCCGTCGTCATGAACATTACATTCGACAGATCGAAAGTTATGCCAAGATAGTTGTCGCGAAATGTGGAGTTCTGTTCAGGATCCAGCACCTCGAGCAAAGCACTAGACGGGTCACCTCGAAAATCGGCTCCCACCTTGTCGATCTCATCCAGCATGATCAATGGATTATTTGTTCCAGCCTGCTGAACAGCCTGAATTATTCTACCGGGCATCGCACCGACATAAGTTCGCCGATGGCCACGAATTTCAGCTTCGTCGTGCAAACCACCCAGAGACAATCTGACGAATTTGCGATTTAGGGCACGGGCAACGGAACGTCCAAGCGATGTTTTACCGACTCCCGGTGGGCCGACGAGACAAAGTATCGAGCCCTTTGGCTTTTCGCGAAGCTTCCGCACGGCAAGAGCTTCAACGATACGTTCTTTTACCCGCTCGAGGCCGTAATGGTCTTCGTCAAGAATCTTCTCTGCTTTTTTCAGATTGAGATTATCTTTCGACGCCTTTGCCCACGGCAGATCGACCATCACGTCAAGCCAATTTCGTAAAGTCGCTGTCTCGGCTGTGTCGGGATGCATCCGCTCAAGTTTTTTTAACTGCCGCAGCGACTCTTCCTCGGCATTCTCCGGCATTTTAGCCTTTAGTATCTTGTCGCGATACTGCTCAACCTCTTCGTAAAGCTCGTTGCCCTCGCCAAGTTCCGCCTGAATTGCCTTCAACTGCTGACGAAGAAAATACTCCCGCTGTGAGCGGTCAATGTCCGCTCGTGCCTGCGTATTTATTTCCTGTTGGACTGTCAAAACATCGATCTCTTTGCTCAGCAATTCATTCACACGTCGAAGACGAGGCACTGGGTCGTGAACATCCAAAACGCTCTGCGCATCTTCGACTTTGAGTTCGAGATTTGAGGCAGAAAGGTCCGCTAGACGGCCCGCATCATCGAGGTTTGCAATTATCGCCAACACCTCCGGAGAGATGTTTTTTCCGAGGCTCGCGGCTCGTTCCATCGAACCACGCACGTTACGGATAAGGGCCTCGACTTCGAGAGAGTTTTCGGGAGCTAAAGGCTCTGAGACGGGTGTGACTCCTGCCTTGATGTAATCACCTTTTCCTTTGATCGAATCTACGCGGCATCGCGAAAGCCCCTGTATGAGTATGCGAATCCGTCCGTCCGGCAGTTTGAGCATCCGCATTATGATCGCAACGGTGCCGACAGAGTATAGATCGGCTTGGTCGGGCTCTTCTTTGTTTACATCTTTCTGAGAAACAAGCAGGATCATTCTGTCCTGACTTAGAGCGGTTTCGACCGCCTTGATCGACCTGTCGCGCGAAACGAACAGCGGAACGATCATAAACGGATAAATCACAATATCGCGCAAAGGCAGCACCGGCAGTTCAGACGGTATCTGCACCATCTGTTCGACAGCGTCTGTTTCAGCCAAAGAGATAGGAAATTCTTCGATCTCGACCATAAACTTTTATGTTAAGAAAATTGGAGCGAAAGACAAAATGAGGCTTGTCCTGGGAAGTTACAAATTCTTGCTGATCTTTAGCCGATGATGCTGCGCAAAAAGCCGGTTTGTCCTTCAGTAAGGTCTGTAAAACGAACACCAAAGCCGAATCCGGGCAAGAGGTAGGCGACTTCGCCGTCAAACTCTTGTGAATTTCCACCGGAGGTAATGGTAAGCGAGATCGGCTCGCCCTCGACGACGCTCGCGATCGAATCGACATAACATCCGCCGAGTCCTATTTCGCTGATCCGAGCTTCATATCTACCCGAAGAGAATTGAAATGAAGCCTGGACGGTTAGCTCTTTGCGTTCGAATTGTCTTTTATCGTCTGACATATTTTTACTTTTTTGCTTTCTTAGGTTTCTTTGCCCGCGATCGAACGAGTTCCTTGACCTCGGACATGAACTCCGAAACGTCCTCGAACTGCAGATAAACCGAGGCGAAACGCACGTATGCAACCTTATCGAGAGTCTTTAACCGCCGCATGATGATCTTGCCGATATCGTTCGTCGAAAGCTCTCGGTCCAGCGAATCCTGAACATTCTTTTCGACCTCATCCACAAGAGCCTCCAACTGACCGGTCGAGATCGGGCGTTTTTCGCAGGCACGGAACAATCCGGCGAGCACTTTGTTGCGGTCCCAGCTCTCGCGTTTGCCGTCTTTCTTGACGACCATGTAGGGGATCTCGTCTATGCGTTCGTAAGACGTAAAACGCCGTCCGCACTGTAAACACTCGCGGCGGCGGCGAATGGAATCGCCCTCGCGCGACTCACGCGAGTCAACGACCTTGTCTTCGATATGTGAGCAAAAAGGGCAACGCATTAAGTTTCAGGTTGAAAATCAGGTGAATCCGACTCGATCTCGCGTTCTGCGTTCTCGCTCGATAACAGGCTGCGGAACTTCTCGACGCTTATGTCGCCGTGCATTAGATAGTATATCCCGAATACCAACGCAGGCACGAAGTAAATAAGGTGAGCCATTATCGCAACAGCTTTTGCCTGATTGTCCTCAACGCCGAGCAGGATCAAACTGAATGCCGTTGCATAGTGAAATGCACCGGCCGCTCCACCTGGGGTCGGAACCATTGAGCTGAGCGTCGCAACCGCCATTACAAAGGTCGAATCAAGAAATGACATCGGCAATCCGGTGTCCGACTTGAGGCCGAAAGCGATCAAGATCAGCCACGTTGGCACGGCGATCGAAAGCCACAACACGGCCGTCCAAAATACGGACATAAAGATGCCCAGCGGGCTTTTGAGAATACCCAGCGAAGACGCAAGTTTCTCTAACAGGCTCAGAAAAATATAGCGTAACCGTTCCGGAACCCACTTGCGCTCGGTCAACCGCTCAAAGAAACCGATTATCTGGCTGGAATAGCGTTGATAAATAACTAAAAATACGATGCCGAGCAGGATAAGGCCGCCCAACACGTTTCCTGCCACCTTGATCTTTTCGAACTGCGCAGCGTGCTCGGGATTGCTTGGCGGACGAAACCAGATGAGGCTGATCGAAAAGAAGATCATCACGGACGCGAGATCGAGAATTCGCTCAATAAAGATCGTCACTGCAGCCGCCGTCGGGCGAATGCGGCGATCGCGCATTGGCAGCCACATTGGCCGAACGATCTCGCCTGCGCGGCCAACGATCAGGATGGCGGCAAACCCAACTGTCGTCGTCGCAAACAGGTCAAGCAACCGAGATTCCGAGATAGGTTTTAACAGCACTTGCCAGCGAACGGCCCTGAAGAAATAACCCACGCAAATACCAAGAAAAGCTAAAGCAAGATAAAACTTATCTGCCCTCGCCAGGCTGCTTTTTACCTCTACCCAGTCGAGATTTTTCCCAAACCACCAAAGGATGAGGACCATTATCAGAAAAAGGATTATGAATTTTAGGTATTTACGCAATATTAAAAGTGCCAGTCAGGCGACCAGTTCCCTCTTCAAGAATGCATGCAGTATCGGAATCCGAACAGGCTATTGCCCATTTTGGAAAAGCATAAAGACTTAAAGATACCGTATTAGGACGGAAAATGGAAAATTTGGCATTGGAAAATACCCAAAAAAACCGAGAAATCCGGATTGGCTGTTTTTCGCGACGAAGTGAGTCGGGTAACCACGCCGGCATCCGTTACATCAACGGATCGGCAGGATCGAATAATTGCTGCAGCATCAATGACATCGTTGTATCAACGAATTGAAAGGCTGGAAAACCATGTCGAATCTGGAAAACCATGTCATATCGCGAAAGTTATGTCATTTCGCGAAAACCATGTCGTATCGCGAAAATTGGTATTTACTTTTGACAGAAAATTGCTATGATAGTTGCCTGTCCTACCAATGGAACGTCTAAAAATAGTGCTTTTACAAACATATTCAGGAGAGAAGAAATGAAATTACAAGAATTTAAGGGTACTCCCAACCGGGAGCCAAAGCCTGGCGAGATGCGTGTGACGTTGAATAACCGAGGCGTGATTCACATGAATAGACATGCTTTCGAAGCGTTTGGCAGCCCGGGCGCCGTCAAGCTGTTTTATGAAGAGCATCAGCTCGTCATAGCCCTCAAGCCCGAAGACGTTCGCCATCGAAATGCCTTCCGGGTAAAGCTGAAAGCGAAAAAGCAGAACACTCGCGTCATCAACGCCCTGCCATTTTGTCGACATTGGAAAATACGCATCGAGCGCACGGTGCTCTTTAACGAGATCAAGATCGATGACGAAGGAAGAATGCTGCTGTTCCTCGACAGCACAACCCGTATCCGCCGCCGGTGGAATTAGGCTCGCTTGTGTGATAGAAAAACTATGTGTCCGAATACAAATTCACCGCTTATTTCGAAAACGAAGTCCTGCGCAAACGTCCTTATTTGCGCAAGGAATGGTGTATATTTATTTGTAATTGAGCATCCTTTACGGGTTGATATCCAAGATGATGATCGAGTTCGGTTTTGGGCAGCGGTAGAAGATCTGGAGGGCAGGATATTGAGAGTAGTAACATTGGCAGACCGGATCACGATCCACAATGCCTTTCCGGACCGGAACTTTGAGAGATGAGAATAAACTATTATCCAGAAACTGACTCCCTGTATATTGACCTATCGCACAAAGCAAGCGTCGACAGCCGTGAAGTTTCAGACGGAGTCGTTCTCGATTACGACGAGGCTGGCAATCTCGTTGGTATCGACATCGACCAAGCCAGCCTCAAACTAAATATGGGTGAAGTCGTGCTCGGCCATCTTCCGACAGGCGTGACTCATGTAGTCGCATAACTTGCCCCATACACCAGCCATTTTGCAAACATCCCAAGATTCGCCTCCGTGCACGGTACTCCTTAACCGAGTCGCGCCCAACACCGAAGGAACAATGTTCCTGTTCCTCCACAGCACAACCCGTATCAGCCGCACTTGGGATTAGGTGTCGAAACGTACCGCCACGATAATATCTAACAATATGAAAATAGTTCCCATCCTGCGATGCCGTGATATGAAGGAAGCGGTCGCCTTTTATACCGAGGTGCTTGAATCGGCTTTCCAGCTACTCCGACTGAATAAGCTTGTCATATGAAGAATCATTATAAACAAGAAATCCGAATAGACCGTCATGAAGTTATTGAAAGCACTCGCGATTTTCAAGAACGGTATCTGCTTAATGACAAAAACCATCTAACCGAGAAAACCCGTACCCACCTTTATCGCGGATTTGGGGTTCGGTTGTTAATGATTCAGCATGCCTTAGTTGAATTGGACGTGGAGTTAGCGAAGGCAAACGGTCCTATAGATTCTCATGTTGCTATTGAATTGACGCTTCTCTTGAACTCGTTATATCTAAACCTCGCTGGCGGATTAGATAATCTTGCATGGGCGATCGCATACCAGTATGAACTCTATTCCGAAACAGCGGAGGAATCCCATGAAAGAAAGGAAGTTGTTCTTGTCGGAAAGAGATTTCTTAAGAAGTTAATTCCAGCTGCCAAGGATCTTTCGGACTCATTGAAAACTTTTCAAGTGTGGCATGAAGACCTGAGAAAATTTCGCGATCCGGGGGCTCATCGCATTCCTCTCTATGTTCCGCCTTCCACATTATCGGAAAGCGACCTCGAAATTAGAACTCGTCTTGATGCGGAGGCTGCTGAGCGTTACGCAGCGGGCGATGGCTACGCTGGAGGGTCAACCATGTATGAAATGTCGAAACTAGGCGAGTTTTATCCAATTTTCACTGCAGATATGCCACAGGTGCAGGCGTATAACCTTGGACCAAAGGTTATGGAGGATGTTCGCCAGTTTTTCGCGATAGCAAACATTGTTTATAACAAAGGTCTAGGTCTGCCGTCGCTTCATTCAAAAAGTGAGGAGAGCTTTCGCGATCTATTCGATAAGTTTGAAAATCTTGCAAAAGAAAATGCGCTTGCCCCCCGCAGGGAAAAGGGCTAAATTTCCGTCGATCCAAGCATTAGCAATCGGATCCGTTACTTTTTACTTGGTAGGGCTCTCTACACTACGGCGAAGCCAATTCGCGATTTCAGCCTGCCCGTCGCTCGGCTCTTCGAGAAATGCATTTTTCAATCGACCTTGGGAGAGAGTCTCAAAGTTATAGTTGTAGAGAGTCTGAACGATCTCGGGGAACGCATCAAGAAACTGCGTAAATGGTGAAACAGGGATCGGAATTAAAGTAGCCGCAGCAAGCCAGTCCTCTATGTCACATACTCTAAATCCAAGAAGTTCCGGGTCTGATTCCGCCATTGCAATGTCGCGAATGACCTCAAACCATAGCTCCTTTATTGAAGACTGTTTTTTGGCTTCCCATCGCTCGAATCCCGCCGCGTGGAGTCGTTTTGCAGTGATCTCGACATCTGTTAACCACTCAGGATCGTTTTCTATCGTTAGTTCAAGAATTCGCGGGAGAAAGTAACGGTAATCATCCTCACTTCCCATCGTCAGCATGACGTCGAAGGCATACCTGTGGAGTTCCTTCGAACTTAACTCACGAAGCGGTTTCGCCGTGAGAGCCTCATACTCATCAGCCGTCATGCAGCACGGACAACCATTCACGACGGACGGTTTTTCAACATCCGAAAATGAATCGTAAACAGCTTCGATTGCGGCGCTGAGCGACATGAGTACCAATATACCGCAAAACCACTCACCGCTTGACACTAGCGTGGAAAAGGGCTAAATTTCCGTCGATCAAATGAGTAGTTTTCTTCTGGTTTTGTGAAAAGTTGAAACAATGAGGCAATCCATTAGGAGCGACAAGGTGGCGGGGATGATAACGGGTTTGTTTGGGCTCGCGCTGGCCGGATTTGGTGCGTTTGGATTGGCGATCGTTGCAATGCAGCGAGCGATCATGTCAATCCCTAAAACGCCGCACCCTGAGCCTCCCGGTTTCGAACATTTCGACGAAATGATGAGAGCTGTTCAGGATACCTTCATCACCTACTTGCCGTTCATGATCGCGGGTGGTCTTGTTTACGCGGTTGCGGGCTTTTACATTTATCGCGGCTCTCGTGTTGCTCGACGGATCGCGCAACTGAACATAGTCTTAGGCGTGATCTGGATCATCGCTTATACGATCACTTCATATCACGTCATGCAAACAATGACAGAACTGCCCATTTTCCCTGGTCCGGCATTCCAATGGTTTACGATCATTATCAATTTCATAATTCAGCTCGCATTCCCTGCTGCGTTGTTATACATCCTTTGGCGTCCAGCCGAACCTACCTGACAAACCACAAACGCCGCGCCTGTACGACTTCATCGCCGGAACGGTTGTTGTTAGGGTTGAGGGAGAGTAGCGACGGAAGAGCGGAGTCAGAGATCATCGCGTATAATTCCCGAAGTATGGACGAACGAGAAGTTATAGCTGAGCGCGTGATTTGGGCGGTCGATAAAGATGGGCGCGGGTTCGATGTAGCCATTGTGATCGGAAAGCCGTATCAGGCCCATAGTAAGTTTGGCGAGTGGGCATGTCCGATAGCGTTGATCGGTCTACACGGAACGCTTAGTGACATACATGGCTTCGATTCATGGCAGGCTCTAACCAATGCTATGGGTCTTGCACATACACTTCTAACCTTTTTTGTAGGAAGCGGAGGCAGATTATTTCGGGCTAAGAAGGGCGATGAACTTGCCGTTAACGATCTCTTTTTTCAAAGGCTAGATTTAAATGAGACCGTGGAAGAAAAATCAGAACCGCTTCCACCACTTACGGACGAACAGCAAAAGCACGTTGATGAGTTGACGGCAGAAGAGATTCAAATGATCGATGACGCTCTGATGGCCGAAGCATCCACCAAATTGCGCAAGGTCGCTCGCGTTGTCGGAGTCGCGATGATGGAGCATAAAGAGCGGTTCAAACATATTCCCGACATATTCTATGCATTACGTGTGAAAAAGCTTGTCGAAGAAGGACGTCTTGTCTCGGAGGGCGATCTTGATTACATAAGATTTAGCGAAGTGAAGCTACCCGATTAATCATTGTGACCTTGAGGTTTCCGCGACTCTGCCGCCCGCTAAAGCGGGCTTTGAAATAATGTGCGCACCTTACCCCAGGTTCCGCTTCGCTTCACCCGGGTCTACAAATATGCCGCTGCTCCGCAGCTGAAACAACACGACCTCAAGAATCGGCGGAGCCGATGCAATACCTTTAGCCCCATGTGCAGCGTAGCGGAACGTGGGGTAACACGTCACAAAATAATTCGAGCGTGTGAAACACGCGGCATAAAATATGTCGCATGCTTCGCACGCTCGGTTGTTTTGGTCATCTTTCCACACGTTAGCACGTGTGGCTAAAGTTATGTCGCCAGCTCCGCAGGCTTGGTTTACGGATGCTCCATTGGAAAACGCGGCTACGACCTGAACCGAAAGTTTTGGCATCTTGCCAAGGGAAACGCAAAAATGCTAAGTTCTTTAGCATATTTCCCATGGTTCCTATGGGTAATATCACTAAACCTTATCAATTGAATTTCGATCTGCGGCCGCATTATTTATACGCTCGCGTGACCGCCGACGAGATGGATGTACCGACGGCCATTGAATACATGACGGCTGTGATCGCAAAATGCCGTGAGCTAAAGGCCAAGCGGCTTTTGATCGAACACATCGTCGGCGTTGGGCTTTCTATCAATGACACTTTCGAGGTCACAAAAGCGGTCGCCTCAATGCCCGTCTCGGGCATCAAGATAGCCTTTGTCGATGCCGACCCGGAATATTACGAAACCTACCGGTTCGGTGAGTTGGTCGGCGACAATCGGGGTATATGGGGCAGGGTTTGCACGACCGTTCCCGACGCGGAAAGCTGGCTGCTCGAAAACATCCCGCTCGATGGTCCCCCGCTGCTTGGGGTCTTTTCCTTTCTCTGCATTTCGTACTTATTATCTAGACTCTTTGACGATGCCTTCTTGATTTGATCACAAAACACCAAACGGGCAGGCACGACGACCGGATCGACGCGGTTTCAGTAGCTGTGCAGATGATCGGTGAGTTCATGCCACGATTCACGGCTATGGGCTTTTGAAATTGGCTCGAAAAACCGCAAATTAATGAGCCAATAATTCAATAATCTGCTATCTTTTTGTTGGAACTTTTGTTTTGCCGGCCTCGTAAGCTGTTGTTGACAAGGCGAGGTTTCGTGCTTTGTTGGGGTTGTTGCTGACTGAGAGCCCTTTATAAGAAAGCCCTTACTTACGTGCGGGCTACTGACACGAAATGGAAGCATTAAAGGCTGTGACCGAAATAAATGGTGCGGAACTCGTCAGACGTGCTCGTGCGGGCGACGGCGCGGCGTGGGAAGACATTGTTTCGGCTTTTTCGCGCAGGATATTTAATCTCGCCTACCGCTTTACGTCGAACGTCGATGCTGCTGAAGACCTTACACAGGACGTTTTCATCCGCATCTACAAAACGCTCGACCAGTACGACGCGAAACAGGGCGACCTTTCGAATTGGCTCATGCGGCTCGCCCGAAATTTGATAATCGACGATTACCGGCACCGCCAGCGTAACCCGCAGAATTCGATGGCTGACGCGGTTGACGATCACCAATACCATCTGCGTGCGGCGGGGACTTCGGCACATAAGGAAATGGAGCGGAAGGAATTGGCGAGTCAGGTGCAGGAAGGCATCGACAAGCTGCCGGAAGATTTACGGACTTGCGTGATCCTGCGTGATATCGAGGAACTGACCTATCAGGAGATCGTCGATGTTTTGAAAATACCTGAGGGCACGGTGAAATCGCGTATCAATCGCGGACGCATCGAGCTGGCAAAGATATTGAGAAGGATGCGCGTAGTAACTATATAGGGAAATTTTTTGCCGCAGATTAACGCAGATGACACAGATTAAGAAAATTGTTTTTGGTTTGATCCGCGTTATCTGAGTTTATCTGCGGCTAGTTTTCTAAAATTATGATGAAGGAGCAGCACAACATTATTAATTGTTCGACGTTTGAAGAATTATTGACCGATTATCTCGACAAGACGCTTGAGACATCGGCTTACAAATCCGTCGCTGCTCATGCCCTTGCTTGCCCGCTCTGCCACACGCTGCTCAATGACGTAAAGGAATCGCTTGAGGTCTGCCGCAACATTGCTGTTCCGGCGGCTTCGATAACGCGGCTTGAGGCACGCGTCATCTCGATGACTACGCCTGAAACGGCAATGTCGTGCGAGGATTTCGAAGGCTACTTAACAGATTATCTCGACGGATTTTTGCCGGCCGCATCGTTCCATCGCTGGGAACGCCACGCTGCTCTTTGCACAAGCTGCGAGGACCTGCCCGGAATGGTCGTGCGTTCGATAGCCGCTTGTTATACATACAAGATGGAAGAACTGCCGGTGCCTGCAGGCTTGCATGTGCGAATTCTAAACATGACCATCGGCACCGAAAAGGCGAAAGAAGTAAAGATGTCCTGGGCGGCACAAGCTCGTGAATGGATGCACGGCCTGCGGTTCCCTGTAGGTATTCCGCAGCTCGCTCCGTTAGCGATGATGCTGTTGGGTGCGTTTTTTATCTTTAGCCAGACGGTTTCGGCAGACGGAACGATAGCCGGCATTTATACAACGGGCTTTGAGCTTGCCGAGCAAACTTATCAGCAAAGCGCCGAGGCCTGGAACGGTAAACCTATTTCATCCAGCGAACCCGTTCGACAAGATCCGATCACTGGCACAACCGACGTGTCGCACGAGGATAAGAAATAATGAATTGTGCCTATCACAATCAAAATGCGGCGGTTGTCGGCTGTAACGGATGCGGCCGGCCGCTCTGCCCCGCTTGCGACCACCGCATAAAAGGTTTTCCATATTGCCAGGACTGCATCGTTCAGGGAGTTGATCTTTTGCGGCAGCACACGCGCTCGAACAGCGTTCCTTTTGTTAAGAAACGCACTTCGCCAGTGGTCGCTGTCCTTTTGTCGATGATCTGCCCCGGGCTCGGCGCAGCGTATAACGGCCAAACCGTCAAGGCATTGGTTTACTTTGCCGTGTTTGTCGGTCTGTTTCAGATGGCGGTATTGACGGGCGGAACGCCGCTGTTCGTGCTCGGTTTTATGGGCATGTGGTGTTTTGCGGGACTTGACGCGTGGCGAACGGCTCAGACGATCCGCTCAGGATTGACGCCTGACGTTGCCGACGACATCTTGGTTAGCAGGTTCTCAGGTAATCCCAAACTTTGGGGCATTGTGCTGCTGGTTTTAGGCGTCGGTTTCGTTTTCAGGCATTACATCGATCGCGGATTCCTGACGCGTATGATCGTACCTGTAATGCTGATCGGGCTTGGCATTTACGTTATCAGAGGCTATATTCTGAGACCGAAAGTTGCCGAATCGAAATGGGAAATGCGCGACCAGCCGAGTTTTGCACTCGCACGGCCGCAGCCGCATGAAGCCCGCTATCAAACGACGGCCGATTTTACCAACCGTCCGCGAAGCGGTAACTGGAGAGATGCTTAAGCTCGGGGAGATCTAGATCATGTTTATAAAAGCCGCGTCTATTGTTGGAAGTCTCCTGGCTATCCTTGCTCTCGTCATTGTCCTGCTCAAAACCCTGATCGGGTTTATCAGCTTTCTGGGATTCGCGATCAAGGTAATGATCGTGATCGCTTTCTTTGCGGTATTTGCCTTTGTGGGTTTTATGCTCTTTAAGGCATGGCAAGACAAACAGCGAGCGGTATAACACGTAATAAGTTTGTAGATTTTTTGTTCCGCGGTTTGGCAGAACCAATGTCGCACTCTAGTCCGCTTCCTTTAATCAGTTTATCCACTTCTCAGTCATGTCGCACCAGATAACGAGGCCGCGCCACGGGCCGAATTTTTTGTAGTGCCGCTCTATCTTTTTATCAGCGCATGGTTTTCCCTTATTGTGGTTTTTGTAGAACTGCGAGCGAAGCCACGAATCGAGCGCGAGGCCATCGTAGCGGCCGACGAGTTTTAACAGATTTTCGGCAGCGTAGTCGCCAACACCCTTTACCTTTTTCATCTCTTTCTTAAGATCAGGCGTCGGCAGATCAGACGTGAGCCACGTTTGCGGATCGAGATCGCCGGATGCAACTCTTTCGGCAAGTTCGACAAAGTAGGGCGCTCGATATCCGGCTTTGATCTCGTTGCGGTAAAAATCCTCGGAAACGCCCGCCATTGCTTCCGGTGTGGGAAATGCACCCTTTCCGTTTTTTGCGGACTCGCCAAGTCTCTCGACAAGATTTGTGACCATTATTTTGGTCAATGCCCATGAGCAATTTGTCGTGCAGATCGTTTTTACAAGGTCCTCGAAAACTGTCGGCGAACGCAGCATGCGTCCGGCGCGTCTTTCCACAACCCAATCCAGCCGTTCGTGTCCCGCGACCGATTCATAAAAACCGTCGATGTCGTCGTCCAGTCTTAGTAAATGTCGGGCATCGTCTATTATTTTTCTTTCGTTTGCAGGTTTGCGATCGAGATCGATCCTCAATCGTCGGTTTTCTTCAAAGATAGTGGCCGGGATCGGCTTTTTTCGGTCGCTGAAAACATAGCTTAGCCGCCAATTTTCTACGTCTATCTCGAACGGTGCGAGTTCGCACCAGCCGTGGCTGTAGATCGTCGATCGAAAGCTAAAACTATCGGGAATTTCAATAAAAATACTGTGCGGCATGAGATTTATTCAACTATAAAACAGCAGCGTACGTCTAACAAAAAGTGGCCGAAAAGAAATGCTTGTGTGTTGCCGCGAATTTGGTGTATAGTTGGAATGTATAACAAGATTTAACGGACTTACGCTCCCCCATTTGCCCGTTTTTGTTCACAAACACCTAAAAGTCAGAATCAGTCATTTGCCTTTACAGGAGGAATCGTATGAAAAGCAGAGAATCGCTGTCGCTTTTGCGGATTTTTGCAGCGATGGTGTTGGTTACGTTTGGCACGCTTACCGTGTTGGCCGAGGATGACACGGATCCCAATTCGCCAACGCCGATCTTATTGAGCGAGACGAGGTCAACGCGGGCATTTGCGATCCCTGAAGGCAATCTGAGCCGAGTCGATCTTTCGCGTGGGGAAAGCCGTGCGTTCGATCTGAACTCGCGAATTGTTCTCTTTGTAAGCAATCTGAAACTGATGCCGGACGAAGGCGCTAGTGCTTTTCGCGTATATGCTACGGACGATCTCGGCAGGCGTTATCGATTCCCGGTGACCGGTTTTACAAGCACACCATGGCGCGGGATATTTGCCGTGACGGTACAGTTGACTGACGAGATAGGCTTTTGGGAACAACCGGCCGCAAATGGTGACATTCTCCTGCAGCTGACGTGGCGCGGCATGGGCAGCAATCGCGTAAGGCTCGGACTTGGGCAAATTGGCGGCGGCCCGGCAGATGATAAAGGCTCTAAACCAACGCCATACGGTTCTGATTTTGCGAAAATTGCTAAGGAACTTGAACAGCCGGGCGACGCTCCGGACTACGTCGGCAATAAATGGTCGGGCGACAGAATGAGGCTTCAGGAGCAGGCCGCGTTTGGGCCAACGTATGCGCTCGACTCGAGAATTCGACGCATTGGCACGAGGGCTTGGCTCAACGAGCAGTTTACCCTCAGCTATCCGTCTGCAAGCAACCCATATCCAAATCAAGTACTAAAGCCCGGAAGTGCTCAGCCGGACTGTGACGGCATCAACGACGGATCAGGCACACCTCCTAACCCTGTCGATGTGCCGCTTACTTGCAACCGCGACACATATTCGATGTACCAACCGCAGACGTGGTTCTTTAAGGAGGCGTTCTACGGTGACAGCCAGTTGCGCCACCGTGTTGCCTGGGCGTTAGCTCAAATTTGGGTGACTTCGGGTGTAGATATCCAACAGGGACGCCACATGGTTGAGTATCACAAGATACTTTCAAACAATGCGTTTGGTAATTATCGAACCTTGATGAAACAGATGACACTCAGCCCGACGATGGGCAGCTATCTGAGCATGGCATCGAGCACCAAGAACAACCCGAACGAAAACTATGCTCGCGAAATAATGCAGCTTTTCACCATCGGCCTATTTATGCTCAATCAGGACGGCACCCTGCAATGCGTCGAGCATAATCCGTGTCAGACCGGTGACACGCCGGTACCGACCTACGATCAGAATGGTGTTAACAATCTCACAAAAGTTCTTACGGGTTGGTCATTCTGTGAAACTACTGCGGTGTGCCCCAATCGAACCACAGGTGCACAGAACTATATCGACCCGATGCTCCTCTCGACCGGCAATCATGACCTGACTGCAAAAACGCTTCTTAATTATCCCGGCGTTACCAATCAGAACATTGCTGCCTGCACGGGATGCACCGGAACCGCGATCACAAATTACGCGAACAACTCGATGGATCAGGCTTTGGATAATATCTTTTATCATCCAAATGTCGGCCCCTTCGTCTCGAAGATCATGATCCAGCACATGGTGACAAGCGACCCGACGCCGGCTTATGTGGGACGCGTCGCTGCCGTTTTTAACAACAACGGTTCCGGAGTTCGCGGCGACATGAAAGCAGTGGTCAAAGCAATCCTTCTCGACCCGGAAGCTCGCGGCGATGTTAAAACCGATCCTAATTTCGGCAAGCTGCGTGAGCCTGTCCAATACGCGACTAATCTTTACCGAGCTTTCAACGTTAAGTCAGCCGATGGCAACTCGCTTAGCGATGGATATGTTTATGCACGTTCTGAATTTAGCGGAATGGGCGAAGTTCCCTTCCAATCGCCAACCGTGTTCAACTTCTTCCCGCCCGGATATGTGATTCCCGGAACGGCGATCCTCGGGCCTGAGTTTGCGATCATGACCACCGGAACGGCGATCCAGAGAGCAAACTTTGTAAATCGCCTGGCGTTTACCAGTCCTGTTGTCGGCGGAGCTACGACTAACTCTCCTAACGGCACGGCTATCGATTTCACCGATCTCCAGGCGCTGAATGTAGCGGACAATACGGGAAATCAACTCGTCGATGAACTGAATCGCCGCATGCTGCACAGCACAATGTCGGCAGCGATGAAGAGTACGATCCTGACGGCAGTAACAGCTGTCACCGCAGGTGACATTGGCCGTGTCAGGCAGGCCGTTTATCTTGTGGCGACATCGTCGCAATATCAGGTGCAGAGGTAAAAAGAGGTGACCAAAATGAAAGAATCAAGACGTGAATTTTTGAAGAAAACAGGCGGTTGTGCACTCGGCATGGTCACGCTGGCCACCCAGATGCAATACCTCGGTACGATGAGCGCAATTGCGCAAAATGCTCTCGACAGCCAAAGTCTGGGAGGCGAAAACTACAAGGCATTGGTGCTTGTGTTTCTTTCCGGCGGTAACGACGGCAACAACATGGTGATACCTAATCACAACGATGCGACGATAAGTAACTACAACAGTTATTTCACCGCTCGCAACACGCAGGGGCTGGCATTATCGCAGGCTTCGCTGCTGCCGATCAGTGTTCCAAGGCTTGGCAATCTAAGTTACGGACTGCATCCGAGTTTCGGAACGATAACCGGAGGCATCAACAACGGTATCCATGAGCTTTATGGCCAGGGCAAGTTGGGGATAGTGACCAATGTGGGAACGCTCGTTCAGCCGCTAACCAAGGCACAATATTCCAATAGTGCTTTCAAGAAACCGTACCAGTTGTTCTCACATTCCGATCAGGTGACGCAGGCGCAGACAAGTGTTTCAAATACTGAAGCCTTTACAGGCTGGGGGGGACGTATTTCGGACAAGATGACCGCAACACAAAATCCTGCCGGCCTTGTTCCGATGATAACGTCGATCTCGGGAGCTCAGCTTTTCACGGCGGGACAGACGACATTGCCGCTGGCGATCGCAAACGCAAACACATCCCTTGCCGGCGTGTTAAATCCGGCAGGCTTTGGAACGAACCCAACGGGCTCAACCCTTGCACGGCTCAACGCTTTTAACGCTTTGCGTGCGCAGGACCTGTCGTCAAATTATATTGCGGCGGCAAGCCACGTTACCGACCTTGCAATGCAAGCCAACTCGGCGTTGCAATCATTTCAGGAAGTCACTGTAACATTTCCGACCTCAAGCATCGGACAGCAATTCAAACAGGTCGCGCGTCTGATCAAAAAACGGCTCGATCTGAACATCAACCGGCAGATATTTTATGTCCAGCTCGGCGGTTTCGATCATCACACTGACGAACTAACCGGACAGGTCACTTTGTTCGGCCAATTGAGTCAGGCGATGAGAGCTTTTTATGACGAAATGGTTGTTCAGGGAGTGTCGAATGATGTTACGACGTTTACGCTGTCGGATTTCGGACGCACGCTCACGCCGTCAGGCACCGGAGCAGCCGTCGGTTCGGATCATGCCTGGGGCAATCACTCATTTGTAATGGGTGGCTCGGTTTTGGGCGGCAATTTTTACGGCAGTCTTCGCCCCGACGGAACGGGTAATTATTATCCGACCCTCGCTCTCGGCGGCTCAGACGACACCGATACAGGCACAAGCCCGCGTGGCCGCTGGATACCCACGACATCGGTCGATCAATACGCCGCCGTTTTTGCGCGATGGTTTGGCCTGCCCCAGGACACGCCTACGTTGAACGCGGTGTTTCCAAATCTTGCCAACTTCCCCGGCACGAACTCGCAGCTTGGCTTTTTGCCTTGATCCTAACTTGTTTTTCGAGGTTAGAAAGGCCGTTCATTAAGGACGGCCTTTTTTATTTGTTTGAAATGCTATTGCGCGAAAAAATTAATATTTTCTCTGTTCTGGAAAACTCCCAGTGTAAAAGATGCAAAGGATGCTCGTTTAGATTTTACCGTGAGTGTGCGGTAACCGCCGGCAGGCCCGAAAATATAGTAATAACCAAAGGGGTTTGTAATTCCTACCTGCGTAAAATCAGAATCAACGTAATTGCTCGTAACAATGGCGCCGCTTATTGGCCGACCGTTCGCGCCAAAAATACGCCCCTTAATGACGGATCCGGAAGGCGGCTGAGACTGGCCTTCTTCAACTGCCCCAATATCTATCCTCGCTGTTCCGTCAGAATTTCCGTCGAAGATCCTGCGCAGGCCTCGCTGGTCAAAAGTTATAGGAAGCTCCAGAGCCAGCTGATCATTCCCGGCATCTATAGCCCGACTTCCAGCAGGTAAACCCATTGTGGGAATCGTACCGCCGTTATTGGACAAAGGATTGATAAGACCGTTGGAATCGAAGATATCACTCGGTTGGTACCGCACACTAATATCGCAGAATGTCCTTTCGGTCATCAGATTATTACCCGCACTCTCCGCAAATGTATCAAAGATACATGCATCGTTTGCAATTGTGTCTATTATCGAGTTGCCAAAACTTAAGTTCGCACTATTTTCAAGGAGAATGCTGTAACCTGGTAAATTTCCCTTGATCGTACAATTGCGCACCGTTACGGTCGCAGAAAAGATGCTCAACGCTCCAAAACCATTACCGCTTGGATTGTTGGCGATCGTAGAGTTAACTAACGCCAGCGAGCCGCCTTGTATTCTTATCGCGCTGCCCAATCCACCTGTGTGTGCAGAAAATGTAGAATTTCGTATTGTATGCGAGCCTGTTAATAGATGTACACCGCCGCCGTCAATTGTCGCCGTGTTGCCTGTGACATGAACCGTATCAAGCGTCAACGAATTGCCTGCGGAGGAGAGAACTGCCCCTCCAAGCCCTGATACGCCAGCCCCAACGCCATTTCCACCTGTTAGAGTAAGACCCGAAATGGAGGCCGCAGCATTAACGAAGAAGACCCGGCTTTGGTTGTTGCCGCTGATCGAGAGGCGATCAGCACCAGTGCCTATTATTGAGATCGGATGATCGATCCTTATTTCACTTCCGGTTAGCCCGATGGTTGTCCCAAATTGGTGAAACAGTTGGCCGGGAAAGATCACGGTGTCGCATGAAGAAGTAGCCACAGCCTCACGCAGACTGCAATCAGAGTCACAGAAGCCATCATTAGTGTCAGCTGTTTTCGTTACACGACAGACCGCCGCTGTTATCGAACCTGCGGAAGCGAATATGACCAAGATCAGTAAGCTTAATCTAATTCTCATAGACTGACTTAACCGAAACCAGAAATTCAGAGGCAAGAAAAGTCTATCACAGAGTTTTGAGTTTTTCTTGCATTTTCATGCCAACTAAAAAAGAGCTGCAAACCTCCCGAGTCGCAGCCCTTTTTGGCTTAAGTGTCAGGCAAAAAAACAAACCTAACGAATATGCCTCTTGAAACACACGTCTAACGCCTACCGATTTCCAGCTAATGCCCTACAACCTTCAAAAAAACTTTTGCTCAGACGTTGCAGATCTGAAGTCCAAAATAAAAAAAGGGCTGCGACCCTGTTCGCAGCCCTGTTCGGCATGATCGATGAGTCTCTTAGCAAGCCCACCGAGGTCGCCGATCCTATGTTTGCCCTATAAAACACAACCAATCGCTGCGCGTTTCCAAAAAAGTTGGATTGCCGGTAAAAATTCGATCGTTTTTTGTTTCGACCTTCATATTTGTGCCTCGGTTGGCAAAGGCCTTTTCTGTCTGCTATCCTAAAGCGAATCAAAACTGGAGAATTTTTCCTATGCCCACGCGCCAACGATGGCCTCGTTTCGCCTTTCTGCGATTTGCGGGATTAGTGTTTCTTATCGGATGCACTCTCGCTGTTGCGGTCACTGTTTCGCGGTCATTTTCACCGCTCGCAAATCAGTTTTTCGCGTGCGACGGCAGCGTGCTTTCTGACGTAAGGTGGGCGGCGACGAACGCAGGCCCTTTCACATCGGCATTCACAACAGGAAATACAGCAAATTTTGCTACCGTTAATGGAATAGGAGCAGGCGGGACGATCACCGTCGGCGGCATCAACGCCACGGAAAATTTCACCATAACGTCTTCGGGCGGAAGGATCGGAGGAACGGCCTCAACAATAAATCCGATCACGGTTAGCTCGGGCAAAACATTCGACGCTGGCACACAGCTTTGGTCAAATGTCTCGACCGTCGGATTCAGCCTCGATGGCGGCGGCGTTTTTGCGACCTCTGGCGGGCCGTTTGGCGGCGGATTTGTGTTGAATAACGGTACGCTTGTCGCCCGCGGCACAAACGCGATGGGCTCTGGCGGCCTACTCACCGTAAACGGAGGCACCATTGCCGCATCCGCTCCGACAGACTTTAGCGGGAAGTTTCCCTTAGGTATCAATATCGGCGGAAATTTTCAGATCGGTGCGATCACAGCCAGCGTTCCGTCTTCGCAAAGCGCCGCCGATATGACGTTCAGCAATAACATGTCGCTCGGAGCCGCAACACGCACGATCACTATCGGTGGCGACGGCAATTACATTTTCGGCGGCGTGATCTCCGGTTCGGCGGGTTCGGGAATTAAGATCAACAAGCTTGATGGAACAGGAGGAGCGATCTCGCTCGCCGGTGCAAATACTTATACGGGAAACACGACCATTGCAGGCGGAGCATTGGCATTGATCGCAGCCGGTTCGATCATAAATTCGCCCGTGATAGACATCGGAGACGACGGTATCTTCGACGTAACCGCATTAAGCACCGAGCTGACGCTTGCCAGCGGACAGACATTAAAAGCGAGCGGTAGTACATTGACCGGAAAAATAAACACGAGCAGTACAAGAGGTTTGATAACCGCTCCGAACAGCCCAATAATTTTCTCCGCATTCAATCCAACTATTGTTCCATTGACAGTCGCTCTATCTGGAACTCTCACGCTGCAAAACACCAACCCTGTAACGGTTACAGTTTCAAATGGCGGCACGCCTCTGGCTGCGGGAGATTACAAACTCATCGCAAAAAGCGGGACCGCATCAGTCGCAGGTTTACCAACATCGGTAATCGTGAACGGCAATGGTGTGTGCGGCGGCTGCAGCCCTTCACTCGTACTGACAAGCGGCGAACTCTATCTTCACGTCGAAGCCCCCACCGTAATAGTAACAACGACGGCAGCTACAAGTGTTGGCTCATCGGCGGCAACGCTTAACGGCTCAGCAAATCCGAACAGCACAACTGCATTCGGCTATTTTCGCTACAGTACAACAGACCCCGGGACTTGTAATGATGTTTTCGGAACTCGCGCCCCAGCTTCAAGCGCCTCAGACAGCTCGCTGGGTTCGGGCACCTCGCCTGTCCCTTATTCCCGAGCGATAAGCGGACTCTCGCCCGGAACTACTTATTATTTTTGCGCCATCGGACGAAACTCCTCGACGACCGCATTCGGATCGATATTGTCATTTACAACGCTTGCATCTCAACCATCGGTGTCTACAGGCAGCGCGACCAATCGAACCGGCACGTCTGCGACCTTGAACGCAACAGCAAACCCCAATGGTGCGGCAACGACTGGCTGGTTCCGTTATTCTACTGTTAGCCCCGGAACCTGTAACGACACATTTGGAACCCGAGCACCGTCGAGCGGCGGTTCGTCGCTCGGAGCCGGAACTTCAGCAGTGGCCTACTCTCAGAATATTGCCGGTTTAACCGCAGGAACGACCTATTTCTATTGTGCGATCTCGCAAAATTCATCCGGCACGGGCTTTGGTACTCTCGCAAACTTTACTACGCCGCTGCCGCCAACAGCGACAACAACCGCGGCAACAAGCATCACGGATACTACGGCTACCCTCAACGGTTCATCCAATCCGAACGGTGCATCTACGACGGCTTGGTTCCGATATAGCACTACCAGTCCTGGCACGTGTAATGACACCTTTGGCACACGAGCCCCTGTGAGCGGCGGGTCAGCGTTAGGCTCGGGCACAGCAACACAATCTTATTCGCAGGCGATAACCGCCCTGTCTCCATTAACAACTTATTTTTTCTGTGCCATCGCCTCCAGCGCTGAGGGTACAGCGTTTGGAACAATACTGACCTTTACGACACACGCTGCCCCGACGGCAACAACTTCTGCAGCAACTGCCATCACCTCAAGTTCAGCAACGCTGAATGGTTCGGCCAATCCGAACGGCGACCCCACGTTTGGACACTTCCGATATTCAACAGTAAATCCGGGCACATGCAGTGACAGTTTCGGAACGCGAGTGCCTGCAAGCAGCGCGTCCGACACATCATTAGGTTCTGGAGCAAGCCCCGTTGCGTATTCATTTGGCATCACGGGCCTTCTACCCGCGACGACTTACTACTTTTGTTCGATCGCTAATAACGGAATAGGGACGGCTTTTGGCTCCGTTCTCTCCTTTTCAGCGCTTCCGGCCGCTCCAATTGTGACAACCAATAATGCTACAAATCTAACGGGCACTTCTGTGACTTTGAATGGATCGGCAAATCCGGGCGGAGCAGCAACGACCGGTTGGTTCCGTTACTCAACTGTGAGTCCGGGAACATGTAATGACACATTTGGAACGCGTGCACCGTCGAGCGGTGGCTCGTCATTAGGCTCGGGAAACTCAACCGTTGCTTACTCACAAGGCGTTACAGGATTGAGCCCCGGAACATTGTATTTTTACTGCGCCATCGCGCAAAATTCTGTCGGAACCGCATTCGGCACCGTTACGCAATTCACTACGCCGGTGCCGCCTACTGTAACAACATCCGCAGCGACCAGCATCGCCGACACGACAGCTTCGCTTAACGGTTCAGCAAATCCAAACGGCTCTGCAACGACTGGTTGGTTTCGTTACTCGACTGTAAGTCCGGGCGCCTGTAACGACACATTCGGAACGCGCGCTCCATCGAGTGGTGGAACATCGCTGGGATCAAGCACCTCCGCACAAGCATATGCTCAGTCGATAAGCGGACTTACGGCTGGAACAACTTATTTTTTCTGTGCAATTGCTTCCAGCGCCGAAGGAACCTCATTTGGATCGCTTCTGACATTCACGACCCATGCTGCACCTGTCGCAGCCACCTCTGCTGCGACCGGTGTCACATCGAACGCAGCGACGCTTAACGGATCTGGAGATCCGAACGGCGATCCGGCATTCGGACATTTTCGCTATTCCTCGACTGATCCAGGCGTTTGCAGCGACAGTTTTGGAACGCGTGTTCCCACCAGCAGCGTGTCAGATTCATCGTTAGGATCAGGCACAAGTAATGTCGCGTACTCGTTCGGGATCACCGGGCTTTCTCCGGCGACGACATACTATTTCTGCTCGATCGTGAATAACGGTCTCGGGACTGCCTTCGGCTCTGTTTTGTCATTCACAACACAAGCAACACCGCCCACTGTAACAACCACCAGCGCCACAAATCGCACCGGCACAACAGCGACTTTGAATGGTTCGGCAAATCCCGGCGGCGATGCAACGACCGGCTGGTTCCGTTACTCAACTGTGAGTCCGGGAACATGTAACGACACATTTGGAACGCGAGCACCGTCGAGCGGCGGTTCTTCGCTTGGCAACGGCACCTCATCGGTGGCATTTTCGCAAGGGATAACCGGCTTGAGCCCGGGAACGATGTACTTCTTTTGTGCCATCGCTCAAAATTCCGTCGGTACGAGCTTTGGAACAGTCATAAACTTCACCACGCCTCTGCCTCCGACTGCTACGACCTCCGCGGCGACGGGCGTCACAGCTTCGACTGCCACGCTAAACGGCTCAGGCAATGCAAACGGAGCGACTACGACCGGATGGTTCCGATACAGCACAACAAGTCCGGGCACGTGTAATGACACTTTCGGAACGCGAGCACCGACCAGCGGCGGTTCGGCGTTGGGCTCCGGAACTTCGAACCAGGCCTATTCGCAACCGATTGCAGGACTCACAACGGGCACGACATATTTCTTCTGCGCAATTGCGTCCAGTGCCGAGGGAACATCGTTTGGATCTGTGCTTTCATTCACCACGCCAACCGCTCCAACCGCAGTTACCTCAGCTGCGACCGTCGTTACATCAAGCTCGGCAACATTGAATGGATCTGCTAATCCTAACGGTGACGCAGCGTTTGGACACTTTCGATATTCGACAACGGATCCGGGCACTTGCAGCGACAGTTTTGGTACGCGACTGCCTTCGAGCAGCGTCTCGGATACTTCCTTAGGTTCCGGGATAAACTCGGTTGCCTATTCACTAGGAGCATCGGGACTGCTGCCCGGCACGACATATTATTTCTGCGCGATCTCAAACAACAGTCTCGGGACAGCATTCGGGTCGGTGTTATCATTTACGACGCTCGCATCTGCTCCGACTGTAACAACTACGAGCGCCACAAATCGCACCGGCACGACTGCAACTTTGAATGGCTCGGCAAATCCCGGCGGCGATGCAACAACCGGTTGGTTCCGTTACTCAACAGTGAGTCCGGGCACATGCAATGACACGTTTGGAACCCGAGCACCTGCGAGCGGCGGATCTTCGCTCGGTGCAGGAGTCTCATCGGTTGCTTATTCGCAAAACATAGCCGGCCTTAGTCCCGGAACGTCTTATTTCTTCTGTGCGATCGCACAAAACTCCGTAGGGACAAGTTTCGGCTCGCTGCTGCAATTTACTACTCCACTGCCGCCGAGTGCGGTAACCTCAGCCGCAACGGGCATGACCAACGCAACCGCGCAATTAAATGGATCGGGGAATCCTAACGGTTCATCGACGACGGGCTGGTTTAGATATTCGTCGACCGATCCGGGAACTTGCAACGACACATTTGGAATCCGCGCTCCGTCGAGCGGCGGATCGTCACTTGGTTCCGGCAACGTGAACCAAGCCTACTCGCAATCTGTATCGGCCCTGTCTGCAGCGACGACATATTACTTCTGCTCGATCGTCTCAAGCGCGGAAGGAACAGCCTTTGGAGCTGTGCTTTCGTTCATGACGACGAGCGTTCCACCAGTGGTCACGGGAACGATCACCTACGGCAACGCCATAGGTGCGCCAACGCCCCGGTTTGTTTCTAATGTGACGATAACTGCTACAGGTTCGCCCGGATTGATGACCACGACGGGGCCGCCGGGCCCATCTGCGGGACAGTATTCGCTCACCGGATTTGGTTCGGGTGCTTACACTCTGACTCCGACAAAGACCGGCGGCGTGAACAGTATTACTTCTTTTGACTCGGCAAGGATCGCTCAGCACGTTGCAGGCACGACCGTACTGAACGCAACTCAGTTGATCGTCGCCGATGTCAGCAATAACGGCTCGGTTTCTTCGTTCGATGCCGCGCAGATCGCGCGATACGTCGCTTCGACTCCGCCATACGGCATAACCGGAACATGGAAATTCAATCCCGTAAACAGAACTTACTCGTCGATCACAGGCGACCTCACCGGAGAAGATTTTTCGGCCCTACTAATGGGCGAAGTTTCCGGCAACTGGACAAACACCGGTGCGCGAGCAACAAATGGATTTGACCCGGGTGCTTTGTCGTGGTTGATGGTTTACTAGTTTGGTTAAATTTTTATTTAGGGCCTGATGGACGAGCCTAAATATTCTGTGACATATCTGCCTAGGTCGCCGGACAGAGTACGAAGAGTCCAAATTATTATGCGTGGCCGATGTGCCACGATAAATCCCACAATAAAGAAGATGTGAAAAGCGATCTCGGCGGCGACACCTTGCTCAAAAGTTAGATGTAAATGGGCAAAAACATCAATGCCGACGTAACTCAGCAGCGTTATTTCGACCGCCATCAACAATCCGCTCAACGATATCCAAAATGCCCGCCCAAAGATCTTAATGAGAGTTCCCCCCTTGCTAAAAATGCCTTGCTTACATCTTATCAATGTAAATACGAACTACCAGCGATAGTATTTCACTTGAGTTTTTCATGTATTTAAGGCGATAATTGCCTTACTATGCAATACAAGTTGGGGCTGCGATCCGCAGTGGTTTTTGGTTTCGCAGCGTTGTTTCTCGCAGGAGGAATTGTTTTGGCCGCGGTTAATTCATCGCGGCTTTCGTCTTTTGTAGCTTCTGTTAGAGAAGAGACCTACGAGAAGTTTTTCGACAAGGGCCCTTACGAGGTCGAGAGCAAACAGGAAGAGATGGCCGAGGAGTACGAGATGCTGCTCGAACAAGAGTCCTTCTGGCACGATCGATTGACCTATCCGACGGGACAGTTCGATCCGGCTTGGCTTCGCGACGCGATAAGACAAGACGCACAGGTTGAGCGAGGTGTTCCGGCAGGTACGCGCATTAGTGCCAACGAATTGCAGAATTCTCCGTTCGCGCTGGACCCGAATAGTTTTACGGCTCTCGGCCCCAAACCGCTACGCATGACGGGTTGTGCGAATTCGAATTGCTTCGACTATGGCATCACCCAAGGCCGCGTTAATGCTATTGCAGTCGATCCGACGACGACAACACCCGGTTCGATCGTTGCATACGTTGCGAGCAATGGCGGCGGCGTTTGGAAAACCACCAATTGCTGCAGCGCCGCAACGACCTGGACATCGACGGTCGATAACCCGGCTGTTTCAACCACCGGTGTCGATACTATTGCGATCGATCCAAATAATCACAACACTATTTATGCCGGTACGGGCGATCTCAATTTCGGGTCGTTCTCGATGGGAAGTCAGGGCATATTAAAAAGCACTGACGCAGGCGCTAACTGGACCGTGCTAGGTGCGAGCGTTTTTGGCGCGGCTTACACACAGCCGGCGGGACAGTTTCCGCAATACGACGCAGTCGGAAAAGTGCGCGTTGATCCGAACAACAGTAACCGCATCGTTGCCGGAACAAAGAAAGGGCTTTTTATTTCTTACGACGGCGGAACAAACTGGACCGGACCTTGCACGACAAATGCATTCAGCACACAGCGACAGGATACGACAGGCCTTGAGTTAAGCAACATGGGCGGCGGCGTAACGCGCATTATTGCTGCCGTCGGCCCTCGCGGTTTTGCCACGGTCGTCCAATACGATCTCAATCAAAACGGTGCGAACGGTCTTTATAAAGGCACGCTCCCGGCAAGCGGATGTCCGACGGATTTCACACTGATCTCAAGAAACGACAACGGCTTTGTTCATGGCACCGCGGTCGCAGGCAGCCCTTACGCAACTGGTGCCTCAATGAACGCTGGGTCAGGAAGCCCTTATGTCGATGCCGCCACAGGCAATCAACTCGGTAGAATCGATATCGCAGTCGCTCCAAGCAATCCGAATTATATTTACGCGCAAGTCAGTGCGATCTCGATCAACACATCGTCGTGCGGGGCTCAGGGTTGTCAACTTGGAGTATGGTCGAGTATAGATGGCGGGACGACTTGGAGTTTTATGAGCGGCTCTTCAGGTGGGTCCTTGCGAGATTGCACGTCGGCCGGTACGGGCGGCGTAACTTCGGATGTTGCGGGATCGGGAGACTATAACCAGAACTGGTACGATCAGGGACTGGTCATCGATCCAAATAATCCGGACAGGATATTCATGGACACCTATGACACGTGGCTTGGCACTCGCACGGGTTCGGCTTTTTATAATGTCACTTGCGGCTACAGCAACACTACGCTGTCCGCACACGTTGTCCACGTTGATCATCATGCGCTTGCATTTGTTCCGGGCTCGTCAGACATTCTGCTCGAAGGCAGCGATGGCGGGATCTTCTCAACATCGAAT
>JBGARA010000035.1:0-36541 GCA_044230475.1 Pyrinomonadaceae bacterium
CCGAAGCACGATCCGTTCGCGGGTCTCGATCGGACGCCAGACGTTACGAGCAATGCTTTGACAAGTTCGCCGAAAGGCGAAAATCCAATAATAGGAGCCACATTGGTTATCGCGGCTTGCTGAAAATTGGAGTAAACGGGTGGGGATTCTCGCCCGTTTTTATTTGCGTAAATCATGGTTTCAAGTTGGTTGCAGACTTTTCATTGCGTCCCGTGTCAGCGTTATTTTAGGGCAAGAAATTAGCCATAAAATGAACGCCATAACACGCCATAAAGTTTAAAAACAGACATTACAAATTCTGAATCTCACCGTCAGGAACCCACGAAAACGGCGGATGTTCGTTGCATCGGCGTAGTGTGATCGTCGGCAAACCTCTCAACGGTGGCGGCACAATGTCGGTTGACACGAACGATGTCAGCGGACGATGCAGTGGCACGGTCAAAAGGTAAGTGTGCTCCCCTTGTGCTTCCATACGCGCCCGCATGACCTGTGATCTGTATTCCTCTGGAATTCTTGCAAATGGATCGGCCATATTATTTTTAAGCAATCTCTGCTTGTATTTCCTGAATGCGACTATTAGATTTTAGCCATTGGTCTATGTCTGTTTTTCTGAATCGCGGATGCCCGCCGAATTGCTCGAAGGGCAGCCCGGTCTGCATGTAACGATTGATCTTCGAAGCATCGCAGCGCAGATAGTCTGCAAGCTCGGTTTTGGTCATCAATTCCGGCGTTCGATGCGATTCGATATCAGATCGCAGATCGTCGGCAACCAGCGACGCGGTCCTTCGGATGAGCCTTTCAAGCTCTGCTTTTTCGATTGTGATGATTTCTACTTGCATGTGATCTCTCTCGATAACCGAAAGAGATCGGCAGGGTGTGTGACGAATCAAAGCATACGCCTAGAGCGTGCGGGTTGTCAAATATCTTTTTTACAGCTTGCCACGAATGTCATTTCACATCGTACCACTGGCTGCCATAGTCACCCGTACTCGAAACGCCGACCCTTACGATCTGCGAATACCTGAGATCGTCTTCATTGTCTGAAATCCAGTCCTGAACTTTTCCGGCGCCACGGCCAATGTCAAAAGTCGAGCTGGTGAAGTAAGTGTGATAACCCAACAGAGCATAGCCTTTCCCGCTTTTGATCACCTTTGCTTTGATGTTGTTCAGTCCCGGAAATGCGTCACGAAGCGAATTTTCGTAGTCGTAACGAATTGTTTCCCGCACGGCAGCCTTGAATTGCGGCTCCCATTTGTCGAGCAACTGCTTAGCTTCGGCGTGTTGCGGCGAACTTTCTCCGACCCGTTTCAGCAACGTGTATGCTGCAAAATATGATGACGGGTCGAGATTTGGTTTTAGATAGCCCTTAACTTCTTGAATGTTCTCGGCGTCTGTCCGTGTCGTTGTTTTGGCGTTTGCATCAGGCGTCGATCTACCACGCCTCTGTTCGATATCACTATTGCCACAAGCCAAGACAACGAGTAACAGCACGGTGAAAGGAATCGCGTTTTTCATACAAACGAGTGTATCACCGAGGTCACGACACCGAGAATTTCGAATGAGTCTTCCTCGGTGATCTTTCGCGGCTGGAAGACGTCGTTTGCCGGGACGAGATAAAGGCCGTTGCGTCCGCGTGCATCGTTAAGTTTGTGACGTTTCACGGTGTAGCCGCCGTTTATGTTTGCGAGCACGATGTCGTTCGGCTTTGGCTCACGGCTGCGGTCGATCATAACCCAGTCGCCGTCGTGGATCTCGTTCGACATCGATTCGCCGCGGATGCGTATCAGCATCGCATACGGGTTGCCTCGCGTCAGCAAATGGTTGAGATCGACCTGTTCAAATTCGCTGCCGATCTCGATCGGTTCGCCGGCCGAGACGCACGCGAATAACGCGTCTATCGGGAATTGTGTTTCTGTGTTAAGTGCTAAAAATTTCATCTTGTGTGTTCTCCCGTGTTTTGTGCTAAAGTAAATTTTCAATGATGCATCTTTTCAAATGGCTATTGCTCAAAGCACTCGCTGATCCGCAAATCGCGGCGGCGATAGGCAAGGCCCTTAATTCATCGATACGACGCAATAGCGGACTCGGACGCGATCTCAGCCGTGCGATTGGCGTCAGATGATCTCAGCCAAAAACGCCTTTGCCTGATCGACGGCGACAGCCGCCATTTGCTCCGCATTCAAACTCAAATCGAATACCGCCACAAGGATCTCCAGCCTTGTATCAAATCCATTCTGATCGACCTTCGACGCAGAAACAACGACGCGGGCCATCGGCGTTTCGCCGTCTCGGCTGATTCGAATATCGTTTACTTCTAAGTTCATCCCGTTTTCCGTTTCCTTGGTTTGAGGCGTCTTTCCATTTCTTCGATCCCTTCCTGACTCACCGTTCGCGGCGTCGGCGGCTCGATCCGCGCGACGACCGGAGCAAGGTGCACTTCGGCGGTCTTGACACCGGAACGCTTCACCGCGAATGCTTCGGGCGTTGCTTCGCGTTCGCGTCGCACGGCTTTTACAAGCAATGAATGAGCATACGACGACATCGTGAGGCCGTGGTATTCGGCGAGCATTTCGATCTCTTCCCGAAATTCGGGAGAAATTCGCAAATTGATGCTCGTTGTTTTGGTCATTGTAAGTAACATTTTCGCCCCCTTCAAGAAAAAATCAAATAAAATGCAAAATAATGCTTGACATTGCCTCGCAATGCGTTATCATCTGAATTATTGCGAATATGAAGCAACGTGAAACAATGGAAAACACAGACACAAATAAGAATCAATTGCGAACGTCGATCAGGGTTGATGACGATGTGACTACGGCAATCGCACAACTGCAGGCGGCCGAGCGGCGACCGTCTCTCGCAAACACGATGGAGTGGCTTTTGGCGACACATCCGAAGGTCAAGAAGATCCTCGAATCAGAACCGGCGACGGCGGGAGGGAATTGAGATGTTCATGTTTTTTAGACAAGAAGATATCGACAAGATCAACGCAGAACTGCGTGCATCCGTGCAAAACGCGGTTGCCGAACTCGTGCCGAAGCCGAAACCTTCGCCGGACTATGACCTACGATTCAGGTTTATCGCGGCGTCCGAGGTAATGTTCCGGTTCAGCGACGATTTGATAAATATCGTCTTCGCTGCCGATGGCTGGATGCAGAATTTTGTCATTCGAGCCGAGGACGCAGCCCAAATGATTGCAGGCATTCAGGCCAGTCTCGACCGATATGACCAGCTGCGTGGCGGCAAGGCGTTGGGTTGACAAGTTTCCGGCGGGTAAATCCGGAAAAGCGACGGGTGCCGCATTTGGCAAAAGGCTAGGTGCCCGTTTTTCAAGGGAAAAGGATCGGTAGGGATGTGTGACAACGGCTTGTCGGTCCTTTTTTTGAAAATTAGCCACAGAGAACACCGAGATCACTGAGATTTTTTGTCAAAGATCAGATCGCGGGCGACCGACAGGGTTGATGTTCGCACGGTTTTGAAAACATAAAAAGCGTAACTTTTACGGCAAATTAGCCAATTCTCTTATGTCCATCACATTTACTCAGGAAGAGATCGAAAAAGAACTGTCCGACAGCGTGCCGCACGGTATGCGTGAGGGCATTGCACGCTCGACCGGGCTTTATCCGGCGGTCGTCGCGGCGTGGTTTAACCCGCATGACGAAAGAAAGTCGCCGCAGTTCACGGTCCTGCAAATTCAGGCGGCTCTCGACAATCTCAGTCCTGCGGACGGCGAGGAGCATTGGCAAAAGATGTGTGCGATGCGAGAGGCTTCGCGTCCGCACACTGCCGCGTCTGCGTGCATCGATCACGAACTCGGCAGCCTTTCGAAAGAGATCACCGACGTCATCGTTGCAAAATGCGACGGCAAGCCCGTTCGCGATCAGCTTCGCGAGATACACGAGGCCGAACGTCAGCTGCAGCGTTACAAGGACGCCGTGCTCAGCCAAAGGGAGTTGGTGCATTGATGACGTTTTCCGACGTTCACAAAGGCCCGAACGGGACGATGGCGATAGTGGTTCGTGAGAACAAGTTTTCGCTGGAAGCAGAGACGCGGTTCATAGCGACGCATTACGAGAAAGTTTCAAGTGCCGTAAGGCCAAAGGATTTTTACGGCGAGACCGAAGAGATCGCCCTGGCAAAAGCCAAGGCATACGACAAACGCAGAAAGGAGCTGCACGCAAAATGGAGATCAAACCAAAAACAACGAAATCAAGAACACGCCGCATGAGGGCTTTGTGGCACATCGCAAAACCGACGCCCGAGGAAACTTTCGCAACCGCGTGCCTCGCATTTATTTGGCTCTGCATCGTTATCGCGTCATGAGGAAATTATGAAAGTTAAGAAGAACACCGAAACATCTGTACAGAAAACATTGCCGATCAAAAAGATAGTGGCAACTCTAACAGTCAACGAAAACAACGTGGAACATATCGTGTGGAATTGCGAGAACATAAGCCGCTTGGAATTGATCGCAATCTTGTGGCAAGGACTTCAAAGTTTTGCTCAAACCATCGGCCCGGCTGTTATAAACGAGCACAAATCATGACAACACTCGCACAAAAACAAACGCCGGACGATGCCATTGCCGAGATTCTCGGGCGGTACAGCGTTGCGGACCTTCGCGAGCAGTCAGATGCCGACCTCGAACGCGGTGACATGCTTTTTTACAAGTCGAAAGAGCCGATCCGCATCGTCGAGCAGGGCGAAACGAACCTCATTCGATGGTGGGTGATCATCAGTGGCAGTAAACGGTACGAGGTCCGACGGTTCAAGAATTTTGCCTGGTGCTCGTGCAAGTCATTCTTTTTTTCAAAGCGGATGTGCAAGCACCTTGCCTTTACAACGGGCGTTTACTGTCAGCGGTGCCGCGTGCTTTCCGCAAAGGTCGGCAAACTCTGCTTTGACTGCGATCAGGTCGTCAACCGGTTTGCGAAGGCGTCGATAAACGGATAAATGACAGAAGTAAAACACATCATCAGCCTTGGTGCAGGTGTCCAGTCGTCAACGATGGCTTTGATGGCAGCCCATGGCGAGATTACGCCGATGCCTGATGCGGCAATCTTTGCTGACACTCAGGCCGAGCCGGCGAGCGTTTATCAATGGCTAGAATGGCTGGAACCTCACCTGCCGTTTCCTGTTTACCGCGTGACGGCCGGTAGTTTGACCGACAATGCCCTGGAGATGCGAACGACTAAAGATGGCCGGTTGTATTCCAGAACAAACATTCCATTTTTTACGCGAAACCCTGACGGCGGCGAGGGAAAAATCACATTTCGTAGTTGTACGAAGGATTTTAAGATTACACCGATTCGCCGTAAGCAACGCGAACTTGCACAGATTGCTCGAGGTCAAAAAAAAGTCGGCGTTATCACATGGATCGGCATTTCGCTCGATGAGGCGGCCAGAATGAAAGACAGCCGCGATCCGTGGAATCAAAACCGCTGGCCGTTGATCGAACAAAGAATGACTCGAAGTCAGTGCATCGAGTGGATGAAATCAAATGAATATCCCGAACCTCCCCGCTCATCATGCGTCTATTGTCCATTTCACAATAATCACGAATGGCGACGACTGAAAACTGATGAGCCGGAAGAATTTCAAAAAGCAGTTGAGTTTGAAATCGCTCTGCAAAAAGCAAAAGCAGAATCGCAAAACTTCAACGCTACGCCGTTTTTGCATCGTTCGCTCGTGTCGCTCGAAGCCGTTGATTTTAGCACCCTTGCCGAGAGAAATGGTCAAAGCAACTTATTCGAGAACGAATGCGAGGGCGTTTGCGGAGTTTAGACCCAGGAGAAAAAAAACAATGACACAAACACAAGCAATGCAACGATCACAACCGCAACACACCGACCTTTCGCTCGTGAAGCCGCCGGAGACGAACTCGCTGGCGAAGCTGAACATGCGGGAACTGAAAGACCTCGCGGGCATCATGCTCGAATCAGGTGCCTTTCCCGACATCAAATCGGCGGCACAGGCGATGGTCAAAGTTATCGCCGGCAACGAACTCGGATTTTCGCCGATCGTCTCGATGACGGGCATTCATTTTTTTCAGGGCAAAGTTTCGCTCGGTGCCAATTTGATCGCTTCGCTGATCAAGGACTCGGGCAAGTACGAATACAAGATCACGGAGCACACTACGGACGCTTGCTCGGTCGTTTTTTACCAGATGATCAACAACGAACTCAAGCAGCTCGGTGTGCCGGTCAGGTACACGATCGCCGACGCTCAAAAAGCCGGACTGACGGGCAAAGACAACTGGAAAAAATATCCGATGGACATGCTTTTTGCCGCGTGCATCCGCCAAGGTGCGAGGCGTTATTGTGCCGACATACTTCGCGGCGTGACGCCTGAGACCGATACCGAGTCACCGCAAGAGATCGACCGCTCGGCGATGGCCGACGATCCGCGAGTGAACACGCCGCCGAATGAGACGGCCGATGCAGACGCCATCGACGCCGAGATCGTAGAAGATCCAACACCCGCCGAAACACCCGCAACATCAACCGCAGCTCCCACTCCGCACGATGTTGACCCGGACGAAGGCAAGGCCGCCGACCTGATGATTGCGATCGGCGACCTGTTCACATCAAAACTCGGCGGTGATGCGGACGAGATCGCGAAAGTATTGAAAGGACAAGATCTGTCACAGATGAGCCTCACGGGTTTGCAAAAACTCCACGGCGATCTGTTGGCGATGTAGGTTGCGTGGGTGAATTGGTTACGTAAAAGTCCGCCGAACTCGCCTTTTCACGACGCTTACAGGCGAGCGATGCCACGCTTCGGCGGCACATTTTTGACAACTTGCGGCACTTCATTTGACTCGATGTAAGAAACCGACCGGCGAAACTAACGCGACACTTGGATTGTCACGTCGTTAAACATCATCGAGTGGTCATCTTGTCGGTTGATGATGCCACCGTGCCGCATTTTTTTTGAAATTTATCGGAGTGCCAACAATGAGAACTATCGAAATTTGTAAGCGATGCCGGATGCGGCAGCTGTTTGGCGATCAGGCTCTGTGCGGAGTGTGCAGCCTGCGTGTCGGCGAACGTGCGAGCGAGACCGAGAAACTTTTGCTCGTGCTGTCCGCCGCCGTGATCTTGACCGTTGCCGTCGTCGTCATCGGCAACGCCGTGGGGTGGAAATGGTGATTACAGAGACTCACATCGCATTTTTCTTGGTCTGCATTGCTTGGTGTTTTCAGACATGGCGAAAGAGCGTGTGGAAATACAGGTCAAAACGATTCGAAACCATGCTCGAACAGTCCGATAAAAACTTTAACGAGGTTTGTCGTAAATTCTACGATCACCTCGATGGTCAGATCAAGAGACTACAAAGCCACAACCAATGGCCGGACGAAATCGAGGTGAAAGACAAATGAGCGAATACACACAGCAGCAACCACATCCGCGAGCCGAGCAGATCGAGTTGGCTTTTGTTCACGCGGACGATGATTTTATCGAAAAATACACGCGGTTCGTGATCGTCTTTGCCGACGTGCATTTCGACTTCATCGCGGGCGAAGTTACCGAGCAATTTGAAAAGCGTCATTTCAAACTCGACGACCGGCAGAAAAAAGCTCTCGGCGGGTTGTATCAACGCCTGCTCAAATCCGGCGAGATCGTCAAAACAGGCACCTACCGCAGCCGCAACCAGGGCAACGCCTCGGCTGTCTATGCAAGGAAACGATAATTCAATGGCAACAAAAACAAACATCGAATGGACCGACTTTAACTGGAATTTTCTTTCGGGTTGCTCTCGCAAGTCTGCGGGCTGTGAGAACTGCTACGCCGAGAAGATGACGAAGCGGCTCGATGCGATGGGGCAGGAAAAATACAAAGGGCTTTTGAACGAGCACGGGCGGTTTAACGGCACGGTCAAGTTCAGCGAGAAAGACCTGCTTGCTCCGCTGTCGTGGAAAAAGCCTCGCAAGGTGTTCGTCAATTCGATGTCCGACCTGTTTCACGAAAAGGTTCAGGACGAATGGCTCGACAAGGCTTTCGCCGTGATGGCACTGACACCGCACATCACCTATCAGATCCTGACCAAACGGCCGGAGCGAATGCTGGAGTATTTTGCTCAATGTGACGCCGAGCCATTTAATATCGCGACCGCACGGATCATGTTAGCTATATTTAGCGTTCTTTCCCGTGTTCAAAACGGCGTGAAAATTTGGGAGCGATTAGTCGCTGAAGGTTATTTTGTTGAAATGGAGCCGGAAGTGTTCTGGTTCAAGCAATGGCCGCTGCCGAACGTCTGGCTCGGCGTCTCCGTCGAAGATCAGAAAACCGCCGACGAACGAATCCCGCTGCTTTTGCAGACGCCCGCTGCTGTTCGTTGGGTGAGCGCCGAGCCGTTGATTGGACCTGTTAATTTGAATAAATTTTTTCATCCACAATTCAAGATGCCTAACTGGATTGTATGCGGTGGTGAAAGCGGTCCACGTTCTCGCCCTTTCGATATTCAGTGGGCGAGGGACATCATCGCTCAATGCAAGGCCGCTGACGTGCCGGTGTTTTATAAACAAGGCGGAGCGAGTAGTCGGTGTGAACACAGCTCAAAAGGCGGCTGTTTTGACTGCTTCCCAGATGACTTAAAAGTGAGGAATTTTCCAAATGGCATTAACTAACGCAGAACGCAAACGTAACTTTCGGCGAAGAGAAAAAATTAAGAAATTTGGTGTTGAATATGCTGATATAGACCTTCGCGGCAAGCACGGCAATCAAGCGAAAGGTGAGAAAAACGGACGCTGGAATAACGGTCAGCTTATCAGCAGTCATGGGTATGTTCTGGTTCGTGTACCTAAGACGCATCATAGGGCCTTTGGAAACGGCTACGCATATGAACATGACCTGATAGCTGAAAAGAAGCTCGGTCGCAGACTACGGCCGAACGAAATTGCTCACCACGAAAACGAAATCAAAACAGATAATCGGCCTGAAAACATCATTATAAAAACGGCATCCGCCCACATGCGGGAGCATTATTACGAGCGTGAAATTGATCGTTATGGAAGGTTGCTACCCCGGCATCAAGCGGTCAGGGAGTTTCCGCGATGACAACGCACGAAGCGGTCGGCGAGATGGTGCAGAGGGCTTTTGAGCAGTTTGGCGGCGTTGGCGATGCGAGGGCGGTGATCATTCACCACAGAGACACGGAGGACACGGAGAAAAATGAGCGACGAAAAACAAGAAGAAAAAATTTTATGGGGCGATATCGACGAAGCACCGCGCGACGTGCTGATCAGTTCGTTTGAGTTTGCTAGAGAGCGCCTTTTCGCTCAACTTATAGAACTCGACACCAGTATTGATTATGTCAACCGCACTAGGTTCGCCGATGATCCCATTGAGATCGATTTTGATTTCAGAACACAACTGGCGATGATTCACGCCTTGCCGCGTACAGAACAGACGCCGATCCGAAACCATGCCGCTGCCAGCATTCAACGGTGGCAAGATCAGGGAGTGCTATGAAAATTTACACCGCAGGAAAGATAAGCGGGCTCGACGAGGACGAGGCGTTTCGGTTGTTTGAGGAAGCCGAACGGCTTTTGATCGTGGCGGGGCACACTCCATTGAATCCTATGCGGCTCGTCGATCAGACAGAGGGCCGCGAGTACGAGGAATATCTGCTTGACGCCTTGCGGGTGATGCTCGTTGATGCTGAGGCTCTTTACATGCTTGAGAATTGGCACGACTCACGCGGTGCACGGATCGAATATCTGATCGCCCGGGAACTTGGCAAACCGATTTATCACGCAGGCGAACACCTGATGCCGATAGGCTGCGACTGGCCGGAAGTGATGGAGAAAAATGTCACAGCTTGAACCAATAAATTTAGTTTTGCCGCCGCCGCCGGCACTCAATCGGCTCTACGTCAACATGGTTCTACCTGCGAAATGGCCGTCCAAGAAGCCAAGAGCGATGAAATGGTTATCCAATGAAGGCATTGCTTACAAGCGGACGGTCGAAAAGGAAGCACAGCGGCTCAAGATCGTGCCGTTCGTCGGCGAGGTCGGCGTGACGATCAAGTGGTTCAGGCCGCGGCGCATCGGCGATCTCGACGGCATTTTTAAGATCATTCTCGACAGCCTGACGGGCTTTGCCTACATCGATGACAAGCAGATCAAACGCCTGCTTGCCGAACGATTTGAGGACAAAGAAAATCCAAGGGTCGAGATCGAGATCAGTGCGATGGGACTTTGTTAGAACAAAAAACAGGAGAATAAAACAACTATGTCAGAAACAGCAACAGCGGAAACTAAGGTCGAGATCGACGATATTTACAACGATCTTTCACTTGATGAGCAGGATCATTACGATGCGATCGCGGCTCGGGGTTTTAAGCCGGTTCAGAACGGCAACAAATGGTCAGGCGAGCCTACGACAGACGGACAGGATCGCGTCGGGCCATGTCCCGATCTCGAATCGCTCGCCCAGTTGGTCGAGGGGTTGGTCGGCGATCCTTTTGCCGAAACCGACCTCGAAGACGACAGCGAGACCGAGGACGAAGACGATGGCTTTCGGCTCGACGGTGAGCCTTCGGAAAAAACGGGCAAGACCCACAAGGTTAAACAGCCGCTTTTGCCGAACACGAAAAATGCCGTGATTCAGGATTTGCGTTCGGCGATACTCGGCTATCGTGCGACGACGATGGACATCATCGATCTGCAGGCCCGACAAAAAGACGAAAAGAAACTCGTGCTCGCACTGATGCACAAATTCGAAGATCAGTTGAGCGTTGACCGCGAGACCGGCGAAAAGTTTTTCCAGGTCGAAACGATCCGCTGCTATCTCACCGTCAAGGAAGTCGAAAACCTGCGGACCGAGGCCGTCAGCAACGCATAAACCATGCCGGACGATTTTATTTGCCCGGTCTGCGGACTTTGGTTTTGCGACACACCAGCAAAGTGTAAGTCGCTGCACAAACTCAAAGAGTGGATCGCGAGCAATCCTGACAAACGAAAAGACAGCCAGCGCCGGTACGCTCAAAAAACCGACCGGCGTGGCTATTTCGCTCAATACTATCGGGCGAAAAAGGCGAGACAGAGGGAACTGGCAGTATGACCATTATCGAAGTTTTGAACGCTTACACAACGCCGTATTTTTCGCGGGCTCGGCATCGCTGGAACAGGCTTTCGGACGCACAGCGGGCTGACATCGAAAAGAACTTTGTAAGGCACATAAAAGCCTGTAAAAAGTCAGAGATCGACCCTGACCCGGCTTGGATCGCCGAGGCCGTTGACGATGCGGTTTTTGACAGGCCGAATGAGGGATTAGGTTTGTAAAATGGTTAGAAATTTTGTAAGATTAGAACTGTTGAGGGTGTGCGAGATTTTGTCTTTTAAAGGCAAGGTTTTTGCAATCAAATCTAAGATAGGTTCTAATAATCAAGCCTTCGTAAAAAGGCCGAATCTCGCTAACACCCTCAACAAGTGTTGCAATCCGGCTGATTTACGAGGGCTTTTTCGTGTTCAAAAAACGAATGTCTGAACCATCACCAGCTTATCTTTGGTATCCGAAAGATGTCATGTCATCAGGGCGTGTCGCTGCCCTTTCGCCGTTAGAGGAGCTGTGGTATCGCAGGGCGTTAGATCAAAGCTGGCTTCATGTCGGGATGCCGAAGAACGCGGCTGAATTTGCGGGGTGGGTTGGCCGTGGATGCACCGTTGAATCTGCCAGAAAGATCATGCGCACTTTCTTCGAGTTTCGCATGAAAGGCTCGGAAAATATTTTTAACGAAAAACAAGAGCGATTGCGCAAAGAATTAAGACGTAAATCCAAAGAAAGAAGTAAGGCCGGAATTGAGAGCGGCCGTAAACGCCGTGAACGCAGTAGGTTAGAGGCTGAACAAATGTTCAACAAAACAGAAACAAAGCCGAACATTTCAACTTCATCTTCTTTTCCTTTTTCTTCTTCTTTTTCTTCTGAGGATTTAAAGAGATTGATAGAAGAGGTCACCGCGAAAAATCCGAAAAAAGATCCAAGAGTTGTTGAGATAGCCGTGCTCCAAACCCTCATGAATCGGAACGGATCACCGGAGCCTATAAACTCCGCTCACTACTTTTCTGACGAGATCAAGCACTTGTCCGCGAAATCAACAGGACTGAGAGGCGAGACGGTTGATGTCGTTTTACAGGCCCGACGACAACAGATTCTACAAAAATGCGTAGGAGTAGCAGTATGAAACCAGAAACAAAAGCGACGTGCGATGCGATTGAGGCTTTGCCGGATGACCATACGCCTTTTAGATTGGCATGGGATGGCTCTGTGACTGGCTTTGATTCTGGCAATCTCAAAACCCTCGCCCGCGACTACCAAGCCGTATGTGCCGAGCGTGACAGGTATCGGACGGCGTTGGTTGAAATCAAGCGTTATGTTGTCGGACACGAGGAACCGGGTTATGAATGCGTCCAGTGTCTGATAGAGGGTTTAGTTGATGCCGCCCTGCAAGGAGACGAAGGAGGAAGTGATGATTGACGAATGGAACGATGATTTTCGAGCCTGTCCGAAATGTAGAGGTGAATTGACCGTCCGCCATTGTCAGGCTCTAGGATGTGATGACGGCGAATATCTAGGACGAAGATGGTATCAACGGTGATTCTTGGGAAAGATGCGAGGACTGTCACGGAACAGGCTACGAGCGATGGTGTAAATCCTGCGGATGGGACGATGTTTTCAAACAATTTCTATCGCCAAAATATGAAGCCAAATGGAACGCGAAACAAGTGGATTCGACAGTGACGGCAACGGCGTAGCGTCGGGTGACAATGCACTTTTGGCGTGGGAGGAGTTTAGAAAATCGCCAGCGGGCGAGGGAGGTGGTGAGATATGATGGCACCGGATTTTTCAGGACTAGCAATTATTTGCCCTTATCGGGCTTTTAGCTACCGCACTATTCATCATCGGGCTGATCGTAGCAATCGTAACTTGGGTGCTTGGCTATTGGTCAATGGGAATCACATTATCGTTTTAACCACAAAACCGAAGGACGAGAGGATTGAGAAATGAGCGAAATGGAACACGAAGATTTGACCACTTGGACAATCGTTGATATAGCCGATGAGATTGCGACCTGTCAGAACGAAATGTCACGGGCTTACCACTATGAAGATTTAACCGCTAAGTTTGCAGACAGGTCGGGTAAAGCATTCGCGGCACTTCGAGATGAAGAAGCGACGATCTATCGAAAATTATCCAACGAGTTTAAGAATGAAGCCGAAATTCAGCGAAACACTCGACATAAAAACTTTCTCGAATTACGGGATCGCCTTTTTGCTGAATTAGAACGCCGGGAAAATAACGGAGAACCAAAATGAACAAACAACAGCAATCAGCGAGAGATGCGGCAATGGAAAAGGATATTCCAACGCTTACTCGCATGGAAAGAATTTTATTTGATTTGAAATCATCGGTTTATTTTTCAGGCCTATCAAACGAGAAGTTATTTGATGCTTTATGGGAAAGGCTTGAAGGCACTAATAATGATCCCGAAACAAATGTTGAGATGCAGAACATTGGCGATGCTTCTGCATCTATCGCTCTTTACCGAATCGCTACCGAATCAAACATGACGTTGGAAGAAGCAAAGAGAATCGTAAAAGCCGCGAATGATGAACGTAAGGCAATTCAGTCCGAATGGCTGACAGGAGAAGCAAAATGAAGTATCTGCTGTGCCTGCTTTTAGAATGGCATACGCCCGAATCGGAACCACGAACCGGCGAAAGCGTTGGGCGTACTCGCAATGGCGATAGATTTCTATTTCAATTCCCGATGTATTGCTGTCGATTTTGCGGAGAGATTATTCAAATTGGAGACCAAAAATGAAACCTGAGAGCAACGAACAACTACTGCCGTGTCCGCCGTGTCCTCGATGTGGCGGCGAGAGTCACGTTAAAAGTGTGTGGGCGGAATACGGAATGAAATCTAGCGGTAATCCACATATCAACGCGGAATGCCTAGACTATCGCCATTGCGGGTTATCAACACAGCTTTACCATACGGCAGAAGAAGCAATCGAATGGTGGTCAAAACCGTTCACCCGCACGGCATCGTGGACTGCGATAGAACGGCGACTAGAAACAGCCGAACGGATGATTCACGCTTGCGTAAATGACAATGTGAAACTCGGAGTGAAGGCTAAGCAATTCTTTGGTGAATATGTTATAGCCCTTACATTCGACGGGTCCTAGGTTGGGGTGCGGCACGAACGGATATCGCACGACCGCGTTCTATCAGAAATTTTAGAAAAATTTTGTAAATCAACGTCATGGCCGAATTAACAGACTCTCAAAGAGACAAGGGATTAGAATTTGCGAAGCAGGTGCGGATATTGGCGCGGTCGGCACCGGATGAATTTGCTGAAAAAAAGGCTCACCAGCTCGGGAGTTTTTTTGAGACGTACTACGGTTACAGCGACCGGCTAAAAAAGCGATCGATCCTGCGATTGCTGCGTGAGAATGGCAATATGTCAGCCCAAGAGATCGCTGATATGGCGCGTTGGCATGTAAATGTCGTTTGGACTCTGTGCAGGGAATTGGAGGCTGAAAAGAAGATCGAATTTTACACAGAACAGCCGGTTGGCCCCATCAAATCCGGGCGTCGTTCGAGAAAAATCAGGCTATTAACAACCCCCTAAAAACATAATTGCCGAAAAAACTTTGTAAAGTCGCAAACATCATGGCGTTTGACGACCGTGCAAAACCTTGGCCTGCGACTCGTCCACGCTTTCGAGAGATCGGAAACGCAGGGCGATTTTAATTTGAGCGATGAAATTTGACCGGAAGACATTTTTTGACGGAGTAAAAGAGAGGTTCGACTCGACGCTAAATCAGGTGCAGGTCGAGGGTTTTGAATTCCTGCTCGGGCAATTTGAGGCTGCTGAGCAGGTGTGGACGGATGTTCGGCGTGTAGCCTACGCATTGGCGACAGTTTGGCATGAGACGGCTTATTCGATGCAGCCGGTCGAGGAATGTTTCTACCTTGGCTCGCGGGCAAAGGTGCGGGCTGCACAGAAAAAACTTCGCTACTTTCCGTGGTTTGGTCGTGGCTACGTGCAACTCACATGGGAATCAAACTACAAAAAAGCAGCTCGCGAACTCAATCAGCCCGAACTACTACAAAAACCTGAGCTTGCTTTGGATCCTGAGATCGCATTTGCCGTGATGACACGCGGAATGTTTGACGGCTGGTTTACGGGGGTCGGTTTCAAAAACTTCATCCACGGCGACAAGGAATGCGACTACGTCAATGCCCGCAAGATCATCAACGGCCTGGACAAAGCGGGCGTGATCGCGGGCTATGCTCGGTCGTTTGAAAAGATACTGAAAAGCTCGGCGGCTGTTCCGGCAGGCGGAAGTCCGCACCCGCTGACAGAGAAAGCCGACGGCGAAAGCGAACCCACACCCGCCGCCGACAACGCCATCTCTGCCGCAAAGCCGCCGACAAATGAAACACAGGGCGAGCCGGTGACGGTGACGGCTGTCGCGACGTCGCTGTGGACGAAGATCGTGGCGGGCGTGACGGCGATCACGGGCCTCGGCATCAATGCCGGTTCGCTTGCCGAGGGATGGCTGAGCGGGCTGACGTTCAACACGGTTCTGCTGATCACTCTCGGCTGCGTGCTGATCGTGCTCGCGGTGTTTTACATGAAAAAACGGCAAGAGGCGAACGACCTCAAAACTGAATTGCTGATACAGGCCGCGTCGTCGAAGGAACACAACACGGTCGAGCTTTTGAAATGATGGACGCGAATACATTTGTTGAAATTTTGGACCGCGTGCCGGCGATCATCCTTGCGGTGGCGACGCTGGTCGGCGTGGTGAAGGGCTCGAGCATTTTGACGCAGAGCAACGAGATCAAGGTCGAGGCGAATCGTCTCAAGGCCGAGGAACTGAGGGCAAAATAATGGGTTTTACATTTGTTTTGAAACGTATTTTCTATTTTTTGTTTGATAACTGGCAGGTTTCGCTTGCGGTTTTAGCGATTCTTTTTGGCAGTGTTTTTCTTTATCGTGCGTGCAACCGCCCGCCGAAACTCGACGAAAAGCAGATCCAGAAGGCACAACAGGCGATCGCGGCGAATGATCGTCAGGCGATGGTCGAAGTTCTGATCGCGGCCGAGGTTGCCGAGAAAAAGATCGACGCGAATGTGGTCGATGCCTCGACACAGACCGTCAATGCCATCGTCGCCGCGAAAAAGAAAGCCAACGAGATGTCGAACGAGGAACTCGCAAACTATCTGAACGAGAGGTCGAAGGAGTAACCAGCCAATGGAACACAGAAAAGACGCACAGTACGACGTTGAAATCAAAAGCCCTGCAGGTATACATGTCAGCCTGAAAGCCACTGATTACGATACGGCCTATTCGGCCGTGAAATCTCTCCAAGACAGCACGAAGGACGATAAGCTGCGCGAGATGCTCGAATCCAGCGTGCGTTCGTTTGGCTTTTCCGGTGTTAGCCACGGCGAGTACCGCGTACATATTTCCGCAAGCCTTCCAAGGACAGACACGGGGGAAAAGCAGACCTGCGGACGTCGCATGACCGAAGTCGGCCCGTGGGACCGGAAAGAAGATTTGGACACTTGGGAAATGCGCGGCAAAGACAAGTGCTGCAGTTTTTGTGGCAGTCTGCACCCTGACCGCGTTCTCGAACTTGTCCGCGAACACGGCATCTCGATCATCGGAACCACTACAAAGGGCTACAAGTGGTATGTTCATCAACCCAATGTTCCGAACGCGAGCTTTGGCGGTATCAAGTACTACCGTCAGCATGACACTCAAGAGTTTCTCGACGAGCTGAACAAACTCATCGACGCGGAAAAAGTAGCAAAGGCGGCGTAATCAATCATGAAAAAACTATGTTTCGTTTTTATTTTTTTACTCGGCGGCGTGCTCGCTAGCTGCTCGCCTGTTTATGCTCAGTCGTCGGATTGTCCGTCGGCAAATGGCTGCGTGACGATCACGCGTGAGGCGGCGGTCAAGGCTGTGACGGATGCCGAGACGGTGAAGGCACAGGCGGCGGAAATTCTTATTTTGAAGCAAGCGATTAGCGATCAAAAGGACGTGACGGAAAAGCTCAAGATCGAATATGCCGAGGCGAAGGGCGAGAACACTGCCCTGAAACAGAACGCGGTCTCTGACCGGGCGATCATCGATCTGCTCGTGAAAAAGGTCGGCAAGCGGTGTTCGCCGCTGTCAATTTTGTGCTTGTAAATTCCGGGAGACAAATTCCTCTCACAAGGAAACGAACGATGGAATCAGCAGCAGTAGTAACGCATTTTAAGAACCCTGTTTCGGTGCCGCCATTGGCCGGTGCCAAAAACAGCGAGGAGCGTGTCGTCGGCGTTATGGACAAAATAAATGCAAAGGCAAAAGAAACCCTGACAACGACAAAAGGAACGATGCTCTTAGTGGGTCTCATCCCGGCGTTTCTGACGGTCATTTTGAGCTATGGCAGTTCGGTCGTCGGCTGGGTACGCAACGACCAGACACAGATCGAAAAGCAGATCGAGCTGCAAAAGAGCATCGACATGATCCTCAAGAATCAGGAAACGATGAAGCAGCAGCAAGAAGATCTGACCAAACGGCTGACGCAGATGGAGATACAGTCGGCCAAGGTCGAAGGTTTCAAATTAGGAGTAAACAGTAAATAACATGGCAGTTTCACGACCAAGACGAGTACGAATACGCGAAGTCATCATTTTGATATTGCTGCGGACGGTCAGCAATGCCCTGAAACACGACCAGGACAATTCGACGTTTGAGATCGCCGACACGCTGATGTCACGCGTGCTGGTGATGTACGCCGAGACGGACGAGGCAAACTGGACGCCCGCTCAGCAGAATGTTGCTGACGCCGCTGACGGCCTTTGCGATGTCATCGAGGCCGAGGGCGAAGTCAATTTGACCGATCTCGAACAGGCGGCGAAGGACCTGAAAGACGCCCTCGATGCGTTGTAAATGAGCGAGCGTCCCGAAAAACCGCAGCAATGCACGCATCCGGCGACGCAGCGGATCGGGAACTCGAACCTCGAAAAATGTACACGCTGCGGCAAGGTCCGCTACAAAGATTTTGACAAGAAAAATGAACGCTAAACGGTGGAGAGAGACGAAAAACCGACAACCAAACCCTCAAAAATGACGGCGAAAAAAACGCCGCAACGCCGCACGTCCGTGCAAAAAACCGCCGAAACTCCACAGCTCGATGATTTTTACGGCTACCTGTCGATCGCGACCATTGCGAAACGAACGGGCCTTGATCGTGCGGTCGTGAAAAAGCGGCTTGATGCGAACAACGTCAAGCCGGTGAGCGAGCAGGAAAAGCTGAAAATTTACCATTTCGACGAGGCTCTCGAAGCCCTGCTGCTCGAATCGGACACGAAATATACCGAGGCTCGCACGCGGCAGGCGATGGCGGCGGCTGAGGAAAAAGAGTTGAAGGTTGCCGTGCTGCAAGGCAAGGTCGTTGACATCGGCGAAGCGGTCGAGGCGGTCAATCTCATTTTCGGCGGGCTTTTCAAAGAGCACATGCGGATGTCGCAGCGTGTCGCGGCCCGGCTCGCGAAATGCAAAACACCGGCCGAGGTGACGGCGTTGCTCAAGTTCGAGATCAACAAGGTTTTCGAGAACATGCGCGACAACCACGCGGAATTTTTACAGCAGACGGCAAAGGTCAGAGCGGCATAGATGCAGTTCAAACAGACAACACTAAAAGCGATCTCTGAGGGCCTTGAGCTTGCGATACCGCGTGGCGGCGTCAAGATCTCGTCGTGGGCTGAGAAGTATCGCTATGTGTCGTCGCTGCGTTCGGCTGATCGTGCGGGCTACTGGCGAAATTCGCTTGTGCCGTACCTCGTCGAGATCATGGACACGGTGATCGAACCGGACGTGCGAAAGGTCGTTTTTCAAAAATCTTCGCAGGTCGCCGGGACGGAGTTTCTGGTCAACGTGCTCGCGTTTTACATGCACCAGGACCCGTGCCCGATGATGTACGTCGGCGAGACCGAGGACAAGGCAAAATCTTTCAAGTCGGAGGCGTTCGATCCGACCATTGCGGAATCGCCGGAGCTTCGCCGGTGCCTGATCGATCTGTCGGGAACGGGACGCGACGACAACATGAAGGGGCTGCGGTTTCGCGGCGGGCGGCTCACCATCGCACACGCGACCAGCCCGGCCGAGATTTCGTCGCGCCCGGTCAAGATCCTTGCCATCGACGAGGTCGACCGAATGAAGCCCACGCCCGAGGGCGACCCGGTCAAGATCGCCGAGGCCCGCACAAAGACCTTTCGCGACAGCAAAAAGATCCTGCTTGTGAGCTCGCCCGCCAACAAGGAAACATCGATCATCGAGCGCGAGTACCTGTTTGGCGACCAGCGTGAGTTTTACGTGCCATGCCCGCATTGCGGCGAGTTTCAAACGCTAAAATGGGGCGGTCCGGATGCGAATTTCGGCGTGAAGTTCGATCACGAAATGCCAGAGGATGCGATGTACCTTTGCGAGCATTGCCAGACGCTGATCGAACACGACGAAAAACCGGACATGCTCGCCGCCGGCAAGTGGATCGCGTCCGAAGCGTTTCGCGGGACGGCGAGTTTCAAGATCAACGAGCTTTGTTCGCCGTTCACAACGTGGGGCGACATGGCCGAGGATTTTTTGCAGGCGAAAAAACACCGTGACACGCTGCGGGTTTTTATCAACACTCGCTTAGGTGAAACGTGGGTCGAGGACGGCGAAAAGATCGACGACAGCAGCCTGCGGATGAACCGCGAGGAGTATGCCTTCGAAGTGCCGGACGGCGTGCAGTTTTTGACGGCAGGCATCGATGTGCAGGGTGATCGTTTGGAATGCGAGGTCATCGGATGGGGTGCGAACTGCGAGAACTGGTCCATCGATTACCGCGTCATTCACGGCAGCCCGTCGATGCCCGACGTTTGGAACGAACTAAGCGACTATCTCAAGCGTGCGTGGGAAGGCTCGCGTGGCGAATTTCGCGTCAAGATCGCGTGCATCGACAGCGGCGGACATCACACGAACGAGGTCTATCGCTTTTGCCGCGAAGCAAAACGCACCGGCAAACGCTGGTACGCGGTCAAAGGTTCGTCGATTTACGGCAAGCCGATCATTTCAAAACCGACGACGATACAGCCCGGCTATCTCAAATTGTTTGTGATCGGAACGGACGCGGCGAAGGATGAGATCTTCGGATTTTTTCAGGTCGAGCGGCCCGTTGACGGCGAACCGACGCCGGGATATTGCCACTTTCCGGAAAGCTACGGCGACGATCATTTCAAGCAGCTTGCGAGTGAAAAAAAGGTGCCGAAGTATCGTGCCGGACGTGCGATCTGGGTTTACGAAAAGATCTCGGAGTCGCCGAACTGGCGAAACGAGGCTCTCGATTGCCGCGTGTACGCGACGGCCGCACGCGAGATCGTCAACCCGCGATCTGACCGACGTGCAAAACGGCAGTTAGCCACAGAGATCACAGAGATCGCAGAGACAGTCGAACCGGTTGTCGATGAGGAAATGAACGACGAGCCAAAACCGACGAACGTCGTGCCGATGCGGCGGCCGCTTGTGCAAAATAATCCGTTTGGAGATTTCAAGCTATGACTTTACCAACCCGCTCGACAGAGCCAACCAGGATCATCTCGGCGACGAAGGTCGAATGGTACAAAACGCTCGATGATTATCCGGCGTCGCTTTGGACCTTGATCTATAAATTTCGACACACGACGGGCGTGGGGCTGAATGTGACATGCACGGCGGATGGTGACAATCACGTTGCCACGATCACGACGTCAGCATCGGTGACGGGTTTTAATGTCGCCGGTCGGTACAAATGGCAATCGGTCGCCGTGCGAAACAACGATTCTGCAAATGTGCGGCAGGTTAGCAGCGGCTATGCGTTTGTCGAGCTCCAGTTCGGCACGAATCCAGCGGCAACCGAGATCCGCTCGGTCGCACGGCAGACGCTGGATGCGATCAACGCGGCTCTGCTCGGTTCGGCGACGACCGACATTCTCGAATACGAGGTCAGCACGCCCGCCGGCACGACCAAGGTCAAGCGAATGACACGCAAAGAACTGCTCGACCTCAAGGCATATTTTGCCCGCATCGTGAAGCGGGAAATGCAAAACGAAGCGGTCCGGGAAACAGGAAATTATCCGACAGGCACGGTGGCGAGGTTATACGACGATGCGTAAAGAAAAACTGGCAACGAGAATTTACAACTGGGTTTTTGGCGAACCACGAACCACGAAACGCTACCACGCGGCGGCAAAGGTCTCGCGTATCAACGCCGACTGGACGACCACGCCCGAAACCGCAAACTACACGCTGCGTGCGGGCGTTCGCGTCCTGCGGGCACGCGCGAGGCAGATGTGCGGCGATGTGCCGCATTTCAAAAAGTTTTTGAAGATGGTCCGCACGAACGTCATCGGTGCTCACGGACTGCGGCTGCAGGTGCGAGCCTACGACGGCAAGGGCAAGCGGCTTTCGACGACGATCAACAAACGCGTCGAAACGGCTTGGTGGGAATGGGGACACAAGGAAACCTGCACCGTCAGCGGCAAAATGAACTGGAAGGCTGCACAGCGTCTTTTCGTCACGCAGCTCGCACGCGACGGCGAAGTGCTCGTGCAAAAAATAAAAACGCAGGACGGTTTCGGATTCAGCCTGAAATTTTGGAACATCGACTGGCTCGATGAAAACTACAACGACACGCTGCCAAGCGGCAACCGCGTGATCATGTCGGTCGAGGTCGATGCCAATGACAAGCCGGTCGCGTACTGGCTGACACAGCCGTCGCTCGATATTTTGTTCAACCGTCCGCGAACGCGTTATCGCACACGCGTCCCGGCGAACGAGTTTATCCACGCGTTTCTCGTCACTGACGACGAGTCGCAGGTTCGCGGGCTGACGTGGTTTCACGCTGTTCTGCTCGGCGGCAAATCGATGCACAGCTACGTCGAGGCGGTCGTCACGCAGGCACGCATGACAGCGATGTCGCTCGGTTTTATCGAGGAAGACCCGAACGTAACCGACCTTGACGAACAATCGCCGGTTGACGATGAAGGACAGGATCGAAACCCGCAGATCGATTTTAAGCCGGGAGGTTTTACAAAACTGCTCGCGGGCCAAAAGGTCACGCAGTGGGACCCGAAACAGCCGACGCAGAACCACGCGGAATTTAAGAAAACGATGGAGGCCGATCTCGCAACCGGGGTCGATCTGCATTATTTTTCGCTGTCAGGCGACATGTCGGCGGTGAATTATTCGTCGGCACGCGTCGGTCTGGGCGAGGAACGCGATCTGTGGCGTGAGCTGCAGGATTTTGTCGCCGAGAATTTTTGCCGCGAGGTTTATCACGCGTGGCTGCCGGAAGCGGTGCTTTCGGGCAAGCTGTTTTTGACCGAGACGCAGTTTCAGGAAGTGCAAAATCCGAAATTTGCACCGCGCGGCTGGGCGTATGTCGATCCGCTCAAGGAAGTTAACGCCGCATCGACCGCGATCGAGAACGGGCTTTCGACCTACACGAAAGAACTTGCCGCCCAGGGCATCGATCTCGTCGATCATCTCGAAGAAGCACAGATGGAACGCAAGATGTTTGAGGAGTACGGAATCCCATACGGCATCGCGTCGAAAGCGGAAAAAGTGCCGTCGGATTTCGAGGACCCGAACGATGATTCGGCAGACGATCAGAAAAAAGCCGACGAAGAAAAGAAGCGGCACCTGCTGAACGGACACAAAGCCCAAATACTGAATTAGCCCGTATTTTGTGGCGATTCGCACGGCGAATACCTCATCTTGCGGGCAATTAACAACCCCCTCGAAACATAATTCAACAATTTTTTTTGTAACTTGATTGCCGAACAGCAGAAATGCTCGTTCGGCATTCGAGTTATGGGCAAAACAATCGAGAGATCGATCGAACAGATCCGCAAGGATGTTTACGGAAAGCAGCAGCGTTCCGCGAATTTTGCATTTCAGATCGACCGCGATGCCGATGTGGACATGGAAGCCCGCACGGTCAAGCTCGCCTTTGCGTCCGACAAACCCATCGACAACTGGTGGTATGGCCAGATCAAACTCAATTTTGACAAGAAAAGCATCCGCACGCAGCGGCTCGACAGCGGAGCACCGCTGCTGATGGATCACAACACCCGCGACGTCGTCGGCGTGATCGAAGATTACAGCTTTGACACGGACGGGCTCGCACGGGCGACAGTCCGCTTTGGCGAATCTGAAAGGGCCGAGGAGGTCTTTAACGACGTTCGCACCGGCATCCGCCGCAACGTCTCGGTCGGTTTTATGATCTACGACCTGCAGCTTGAGTCGAAGGGCAAGGACAAAGCGAGTGTTTATCGAGCCGATGATTGGGAGCCTTACGAGGTTTCGATCGTTGCCGTGCCTGCCGACATCAGCGTTGGAGTCGGGCGTGCGGCCGACGACAGCCAGGACGTTTGTTCTGAATGCGAAATGCCTCTTGACGATTGCACCTGCGAAATGAGCGACACAACGGATTCTGAAAGCCGATCCAAACGGCAAATCAACCCTAAAAACGGAGAAAGAAACATGGGAAAGGAAAATGAAGGTGCCGGAACTGATCCGGTTGTTGAAACACGATCACGCGAAGCCGAGATCATGGATTTTGCCGGCATCTTTGGCGACGAAGGCCGCGAAATTGCCCGCGACATGATCGCGGCAAGCGGCAGCGTCACGATCGAGGACGTTCGATCAAAGATCAAAGATCATCGCGCCGCGGCAAACAAAACGCCGCAGCCGCCGGTCGAACAGCCGCAGGATGCCGCAAAACGGCAGAATCCGGGCGTCGAACTCGCGAGAACGCTTCCGCGTCACGGCAAGGTGACGGCGTTCAAAGGCGAACGAGCAGCAGAAACCGCTTACCGTTTTGGAATGTCGGTGTTGGCTAGCGGCTTGTACGATCCCGAATTCGAGCTGTGCCGCCAAGCGAGAAAGTTCTGTCAGGACCATGGACTGACTCGTGCGATGGGCGAGAACGTCAACGAAACAGGCGGGGCGTTAGTTTTGCCTGAATTCAGCAACGAGATCATCGATCTGCGCGAGGACATGGGTGTGTTTCGTCAACTCGTAAAAAACGAGCCCATGAACAGTGACACGAAGCTCATCCCGCGTAGAACCGGCGGCCCAACGGCGTATTTTGTTGCCGAGGCAGGTTCGATCACAGCGAGTGACGCATCATGGGACAACATCGAGTTGGTCGCTAAGAAACTCGGTGTCCTTTGTCGTTACTCAACCGAGGTAAACGAAGATTCGATCATCGATTTTGCGAACACGTTGGCCGAAGAGATCGCATACGCCTTCGCTCAGAAGGAAGACGACTGCGGATTCAACGGCGACGGTTCATCGACCTACGGCGGCATCACAGGCATTCGCGAAAAGATCAAAGGTCTTTCGGGCACGATCGCGAACATCGCCGGCTTGAAGGTCGGAACGGGCAATCAGTACAGCGAGCTTTTGCTGGCCGATTTTCGCGGCGTCGTGGCAAAGCTGCCCAGATATGCCTCTAAGAACGCCGTGTGGGTCGTTCACAACACCTTTTACTGGGACGTCATGGTCGGGGCATTGCTCGCTGGCGGCGGTGTGACAGCGATGGAAATCGAAAACGCCCGGAGCGAGAAGTTCCTTGGCTATCCAGTTGTTTTCTCGCAGGTGATGCCATCTGTCGAAGCAAACAGCCAGGTCTGCTGCCTATTCGGTGACTTCGCCAAAGGAGCCCGCATCGGCACGCGTCGCGATGTAACGATCGCGTTCAGCGAGCACAGCCGGTTTGCAAACGACCAGATCGAGATCCGCGGCACAGAGCGATTTGACATCAACGTGCACGACGTCGGCAACGCATCGGCAACGGCTGCATCGCGTGTTCCGGGACCGATCGTCGGACTGATCACTGCCGCATCGTAAGGACGGCCTGACGGAAAATCGGGCGGCTGAGATGCCGCCCACTTAAACCTAAAAAGTTTTGAGGAAAATCACATGAATCAAACAACAGCAAGCAAACTATTTGCCATCACGCCGCCCTTTGCCAAGAGCAACAACGCGTCGATCGCGACGGCGACCATCGACACGCTCGGCTTCAAATTCCTTCGCATCATCGTTCTGCTCGGCGACACCGACATCGCGATGGCGGCATTGAAAGTGCAGGAATCTGACGACTCGGGCATGTCGGGAGCGGCTGACATCAGCGGACTGGTCGGCGGAACCGACTTCACGCTGCCGTCGGCGACGGGCGATAACTCGTTCTATGTTTTCAACATTCAGTTGAAAGGCAACCGCAAACGATACATCGACCTCGTTGCGACATCGGGCAGCGGATCGACCGGCACATTTTTCACGGCCATGGCGGAACTTTCGCACGGCGAAACATCACCGTCATCGGCAACCAATCGCGGCCTCGCACTCGAAGTCAGCGTCTAGGAGGAACACATGTCAGAAGAAACAACGGCCGTTGAAACGGTCAAGGTCAAATTCCTTCGCAACGTGCCGTATCTGGGCGACGGCTACAAACCGGGCGACACGGCGAATCTGGAAACGGAACAGGCAGCGTGGTTCGTAGCCGAAGGCCACGCCGAATACGTCACCGACGAGGAAAAGCCGAAAGGCAAGAGTAAATAAATATGGGACAACTCGCTTCATATCCGGCAACGTTTGCAGGGCCGCAACCAACGGCAAACTGGAATGCAGACGACCCATTGCTCGACCAGTTCCAGATCGGCGTCGAAACTGACGGTCAATTTGGAATCAAGGTCGGAGATGGTGTGAGCAGATGGAAGCAGTTGCGGTACATCAATCCGGTGCTGCGTTCGTATCTGGCTGCGGATGTGACATACAACGACACGGCGACGCTGGCGAATACTTCGCTTGCTGTTACTGTGCCGAAGCCTTCCGCAACGCAGAACGACTACTACCGCATCGAGTTGGACGTGTTTTCAGCGAACGCAACGAAGGGCTTGAAACTGGATTTTTTAGCTAATCTTCCTAATGGTGTCGGCGATGCTCTGCCCGATAACTGGGTAGGACATTGGCAGGCTGTCACGGACGGAGTGGCGGCAAATACAGCAACTAACACCTCGAACGACACCGTATTTGCACCCACAACGGGATTTGACGGTGCATCGAACCTTGTTCGGTATTCATTTCGCGGATCGTTTGAAGTTCTTGCGGGTCAAGACGATGGAACGGTTCTTACGCTGCGGGCCGCCCAGAACTCGGCACATGCGTCGGACACGACCATCTTGCAAGGCTCGACACTTATTTTGACACGGTTGAACTAATGCCGAACATCAACGTCGCAGCGGACATTGCGGAGATTTTTACCCTAGGGGATTTTGACATAGCGATCGACTTTTTCGACGGCGATCCGAATTTACCGGACACCCGCATCGGAGCATCACGAGGGCGTTTTACAGACTCGACGCACCAGACGAACATCATGTCGGCTGAGATCGAGACGGTCAACCCGATGTTCGACGTGCCGACAGCCGACATCGCAGCGATCAGACGAGGCTACTGGGCACAGATCAACGGCACGAACTACACGATCGAACGCATCCAGGAACTCGGCACAGGGCTATCAACCCTGCATTTGAAAACTTAACGGAACATGGCGGCTTCTCGGCAACAGGACATCATCGCGGCTCTGGTCACACGGCTTGCAACCATCGACGGCACGGGCGGCTATGACACCGATTTTGGCGGCCGCGTGAAGGACAGCCAGCCGAACTGGGACGAGAACTCGGGCGAGATACCGGCGATCAGCGTCTTTCAGCTCGACACCGACTCGGACGAGCGAAGCGAAAGGCAGTTTGCACGCAGCGTCATTCACACATGCAAGATCGGCATCCGCATTTTTTTGCTACGCGGCACGGACGCCGAGAACGCCCGCAAGGCAATCGCCGATGTGCTAAAGGCGATCAAAGGCCAGGGCACCGACAGCAACGATTACAAATACGAGCGTTTTTGGGACGCCACAAACAAAGGACTGACGATGAGGACGATACAAAAAGGGCACCAGATCGAATACGCAAAAGACTCGTTTGAGATCGTCGCCGCCAACGTTGACATCGAGGTCGAATACATCACCCCGAAATGGGAGATCTAAAGGAGAACACATGCACGTCAAACTAACGGAACCCTGCGAATGGGAAGGAAAACGCCGAAAGGTCGGCGAGGTGATCGAAGTTTCGGAACGCACTCAGGAACTCAACAGCGTCTGGATGATACCGACCAGCGAACCGCTGACCGCTGACGAAAAGGCTGCGGAAAAAGCAGACAAGAAATAAACGAGGACATAAAAAATCATGGCACAGTCAGATACAGATTATCTCTACCTGCACGGCGAAGTTTGGATGGGCGACAGGGCCGCAGACGGAACGGTCGCGACCTTTGTCAGCATTCCCGAAGTTGACGAACTCACGCTCGCCATTTCGGGCGAGAAAGTGTCGCACATTTCGCGACGTTCGTCGATGCGGGTCAAAGACCTCGACGTCACCGTCGCAGAATCGATCACCGGCACGCTCAAGGTTTCGACCGCGACCGCCGACCTGCTCAAGCAGTTCTTGTTCGGTGCGAAGGCCGCCGTCGGAGCGGGAACGATCACAGCCGTTTCGCTCGGATCAGGTCTCGCGGTTGGCGACTGGGTCAAGATCCCCGGCGACTATCGCGACATCACGCTGACGTTCATCAAGGACTCGGCAGGTTCACCGGCAACACTCGTCAACGGAACCGACTACCAGATCGACCTCGCCGCAGGCATGGTCAAGATTCTCAATCTCGGTTCGTACACACAGCCGTTCAAGATCACAGGCTCATCCGGGGCAGGAACGGGCGTCGGGCTGCTCAACGAACGCAAGGGCGAGAAATGGCTCAGGTTCAAGGGCATCAACGTTGCAGACGGCGACAACAGCGTCACGATGGACCTCTACAAAGTCCAGATCATGCCGACCAAGGCTCTGCAGCTTTTGGCAAGCGGCAACGAGCCGACGCAGTTCGAGATCGAATTCGAGGCTCTCAAGGACACGACGAAATCGAGCACTGCGACATTTGGCCAGATGGGCGATATCAAGATCTTGACCTAAAGCTGAGATCGATCTTTTTCAATGCGGAAGCTACCGCCAAAACCATAAACGCAAGGAAATGGCGAGTCATGGCGGCTCGCCATTTTTGATAACAAACAAAGGAGAAAACATGCCAATTCAGATCAGTGAAAACAATCCTACGGTTCGCGAATGCAAAGCGGACTACGAATACACCAACGACAAAGGAAAACTCGTAACCGAGCAGATCACCGTCAAATATCGCGACCGCACGATCGCCGACATGAAAAAGGCAATGGTCGAGGCCGAAGCTCGCCGAAAGAAAGCCGAGAGCGGCGAAACGACGACGACCGAGGCTTTTCCGTGGCTGTCCGCACAGCTTGCTGCCATCGTTGTCGAACTGCCCGATCTTGTCGAAGACGGCAAGCCGATAGAGATCAGCGAAGAAAATCTTGACAAGCTGTCGATCGTAAATCTGCGATCTATCGAGGCGGCGATCGAAGCTGACGTTCGCCCAAAATCACAGCCGTCCAGCTAGCCCGGGCGTGGCGAGACGGCGAAAGAAAAAAAGCGAAGTTCAGGCCGAACGAACATTTCATACCGACCGACGACCTGATCCTTGCGATAGCTGAAAAATTCGGCCAGATGCCCGAGACGGTCGAAAGAATGTCGGAGTACTGGTTCAAACGTGCCGTCGTGATGATGGACGCAGAATCGCTCGACCGTCAACGAATAAACGAGGAACGCGAACGCGAAATGAAACACAGATAAATGATCGATTTTAAGCTCAACGTCAAAGGGAATTTCTCAGCGGCCGCCGTGATGAAGCAGATCAACTACGGCACGGCGGTGGCGTTGACGAAGACCGCGAAATCGATACAGCAGGGCATTCAGTACGAAGCGAAAAAGGTTTTCACAATTCGCAAAGAATGGCTCGATCAAAAAACACCGGTCGGCATCAAGGTCAAGCCCGCACGCCCGAACGATCTCAAAGCCGAAGTTTACTCGAACGCGTACTTTTTGCCGCTGCAGGACACGGGCGGCACAAAACTGCCATACAAAAACTGGATCGCGATACCGACAAAGAACGTCCGTCCGAACGAGAAAGCCCTCATTCCAAAAGCACTGCTGCCGCACAACCTGAAAAATGCTTTCATCGTGACGACAAAGCAAGGCGTGACGCTGTTGTGCGTTCGCGGTGCCGTCGGTTTGAACACACGCGGACAGCAAAGACTGCTCGGCAAACGTGCGACGAAAGCGGCGGGGCGCTCGATGCTCGTGATGTACGTTCTCGTCAAGCAGGCACGGATAAAAGAAACGGGCGTTTTCATGAAAACAGCGAACTACTACGCCGAACGATGGCTCGCGGTTCACATTCAAAGGGAAGTTCAATACGCACTCGACAACATTCGAGAGGTCAAATAGATGGCATCACGCGACGCGAAACTTAACATCGAGATCACCGCCAGCGGCAGCAAGGCCAAAGCGGAGATCCAGGGCGTCGAGAACGCTGTCAAAAAGCTCGGCAGCTCTGCGACGGGCTTTCAGAAAGGCTTTCAGGGCGCGGCAAGCACGGCGTCGAATTTCGCGGGCATTTTCACAGGCGACAGGCTGACGGGGGCGACTTCGCAACTGACATCGCTCGCCGGTGCCGTCGGAGCAATACCGGGACCACTCGGACTCGCGACAGGTGCGGCTGCAGGATTGACAGCAGCGACCGCAGGACTCGGGGCTGCGTTGTTCAAGTTGACGAACGATGCAGCAGAATACGGCTCAAAGATACACGATGCGGCGGTTCAGACAGGACTAGGTGCAGAGAGTATCTCAGCTTTTAAGATCGCGGCCGACCAATCCGGAACATCTCTCGAACAACTTACGGGCGGCCTTGCTAAATTTGCAAAAACTGTCGGATCAGCGGACTCGAAAAAACTCAGCACGCTCGGACTCAAAAAAGAAGACCTTGCCGATATCGATGCCGCTTTTGGTAAATTCGTGAAGCGTATTGGCGAGGCACCGTCTGGCATCAAGCAAATGGAGCTTGCCAATCTTGGCATGGGGCGATCTGGTGCTGCCTTAATTCCGCTCTTCGAGCAGATGGGCTACAACACTGACGCGTACCGCAAAAAAATGGAGGCCCTTGGCCTTACGATCGGCAGGGATACCGCAAACCAAGCGGATGAATTCGGCGATCAGATGGTCATTCTTAAAGCCCAACTCGAAGCCGTTGGACGCACGATTGGTTTTGAGTTGATGCCGGTCTTCAAGAACATGGCAGACGGCATGTCGAGCTGGCTGGCACAAAACAAAGGGCAAATCCAATCATGGGGAACATATACCGCCGATATTTTGCGAGGCGTCGGCGTGATGTGGGACAAGGCGACCGAGTCGAAAAATCGCTATTGGGGCGGGCGATCTGACACAGAAGATCGTAGCGGCATCGGTGAATTGTCGAAACTTTCTCGGTTTAGCCCATGGGGAATTCTGGCAATGGCGGGCGAAGGCGCTCGTGAGAAGCAACAACAACGCGAGGCAGCCATACTCGCGGGGATGACATTCTCGGGCGGGTCCTCAATCACCGACACAAGAAAAAATCTGCCATCAGCATACGAGTTGAATAAAGGCTGGTACGGAAACGACGGAGAAGGAAAAGGCAGCGGTGGCAAGGGCGGTTCGACTAAAAAGGCAAAACTCGATATTCCTGCTCTTGGTTCGATGAGCACGTTGGTCATCAGTTCGGGACATCCGGACTGGGATGCGTGGTTTGTTGAAATGGGAGCGAAGTTTCACGTTGACCCGAACGTGTTGCTACTGCAAGCAAATCGAGAATCAGGCGGGCGTGCCAATGCAAGATCACCGAAAGGCGCACAAGGATTTTCGCAGTTTATGCCCGGCACGGCGGCTCGGTTCAATGTCAATACATCGAGCGTTAAAGATTCGATACGCGGCCAAGCTCAGTACATGGCCGTACTGCTGTCGATGTTTGGCGGCGATTACAAGAAAGCTCTGGCAGGCTACAACGCGGGCGAGGGCAATGTTCAAAAATATGGCGGCGTGCCGCCATTTCGAGAGACGCAAGGCTACGTTTCGGGCATCGCCTCGGCCTACGCAGGAAAAGTACGAAAAGGCACCGGCGGTTATGGGACTTACAACCAGGACGCAATGGATGCAAAAGCTCAAGAAGAAGAATTCGAGGGGCTAAAGAAAGCGTGGGACGAATATCTTGCATTTGAAAAGCAATCCTTTGGCGAAGAACTCGACATGCGGCGGCTCGAAGCTGACCTTGCTGTCGAGATCCTGCAAAAGCAGCTGCGTGAGCAGGAGATCGATGAGGTTGAATATGCCGAAAAGATCGGGCAACTCAAGATCGATATGCTCGAAGAGGAAGAAGCAAACCTCGCAAAGCTAACGCCGACGCACGAAAACCTCGTAAAGCTGCAGCAGATCGATCTTGAGATCGAAAAGGCACGGCTCGAAAAAGAAAAGGGGATCGCGGAAGCCGTCGAAAGACAGAATCAAGCCTTCCTCAATCAGCTTGACGCTCTCGACAAATTACAGAAAAAGAATCAGCGTCCAGGTCTGAAAACGCGCGTCGCCGGCATCGAGGGCATGGATGACGGATTTGCGAAAGGTTTGTTTGGCGGCATTGGCGAATCGAGATTCACGTCACAAGCGGACATGATGACGCGGTCGCTGCAAAAACTCGGTGATATCGGCGGGCAAGCAGTGACCGGACTGGCGGACGCGATGGGGTCGCTCGTCGAGAACTGGATACTTTACGGAGCTGCGGGAGAAAATGCCGCACAAAAAGCTCTTGCGTCCGTTTTGGCTATGGCATCGCGGCAGGCATTGGTCTCGGCGATCATGGAAACGGCCTACGGCATCGCGGCTCTGACGCCGTGGGGTGCGGCGATCTATGGTCCTGCCGCACTTCATTTCAAATCTGCAGCAATGTTCGGTCTCGTAGCGGCTGGCACAGGGCTTTTAGGCCGTGCTGTCGCGGGTGATTCATTCAAACAAGGCAAAGCCAGCGGTTCTGCGGGCGGCTACGGTTCGGGCAGCGTCAACAGCGATCCAGCGACTTACTCGCGGGTCTCCGAGGGTGCTTACAGGTCGGGAACGAACAATCATATGTACGCGTTGCTGAACAGGTCGATCAACAGCCTGCGGGACAAGATCACGTCGATGCGTCCGGGCGATGTGCTGGTTCGCGGTGCGAACGAGCGACGCGGCTTTATCGGCGAACAGACGGTTCGCGACGTGCGGGCGAACTCGGGCACAGGCAAAAATCTAGGACGTGCGATGGGAATCAGTTAGACGACATCGGCGGCGTGGCTGATCCTCCTTTGGGCCACGGATCTCCGCGTTAGGTCCGAAACGCCGCCGACCTTTTAGAGAAAGACGATGCCATACATTACAGACATCACAGAACTCGATCTGACCGGAATGGACATCACCGCCTACGAGTGGAAAGGCGAGAGGCTGTCGTGCGAATACGGAGCGGGCTACGGTGACTCGGCGGTTGTCGGGCCGACGAGCGGGCTTTGGGGTTGGGAAATTTCGAGTGACTGTTTGCCGGACGCTTCGTCGTACAAAAACCTGATCAACGGACTGCCGCGAATGCAGTACTATCAGGAATTTATCCGAGATCACATCACCGGCGACGAAGAGATCTTTGTCATCGACTTTCGCGGGCACAAATTTCACGCGAGCTTTGTCGAGAACTCGATCTCAGGAGCGATGCACAGTTACGACGTTTTTGGCATGGAAGGCGTCAAGATCAAACAGCGACGCGTGCCGGGTTATTCGTATCGAGTTTCGGACGGTTCGATCTTTGACCCGACGTGCATCAACGACAGCATGTGGGGTTGGTTTAACCCGAATCTCGACGGAGCGACAATCGACCTGACGGGAGGCAATGATCTAGTTGCGAACGGTGACGCTGTTGCGATCGGCACGTCGGTCAGTGGGCTTGGCACAAACCGAATGAACGGCACGACGAATGACGGCTATCTAAACACAACTGCCGATCCCGTGATCTACAACGCTTTCTTTGTGATGCAGATGCGAGAAACAACGTTCTCGAACTACGCGGGCATTTTGACGGCGGACTCGGGCACGGCGTTCGTCACCGGCGACAGCGGCACGACGAAATTTTACAACCAGTCGCTGAGCATCGTTTACACAAAAAACGGCGTCAGCTTTGCCGAATCGAATCAGCAGGCACCGATGAATCAATTTGCCGTGTGTCACTGGAAACGAACCGCCGGCGTCGGCCTGACAAATTTACAGATCGGAAAGGATCGCGGATTTGCCGGACGGTTCGCCGAGATGGACTGGGGCGAGATCATCTTGTGCGACGTGCTGTTGTCGGACGACGATGCGACCGACCTCGAAAACTTTTTGATGCGTCACTGGGGAATTGCATAAGTGCCGACATTTGACCTGACAACTCAAACGGCGATCACGAACCTGCGAGCCTTGCGAACGGCGGGCACGCGGATCCAGGCGTTCGAGATAATGAAGATCGACTGGGACGTTGACGGAGCGATCTACTACGGCGTGATGCCGACGGACGAAGTCGCTGATCCGGCTCCGTCTTTCAGCGTTGAGCCTCGAATAATTCCCGAAAACAATCCCGACTGGTTTTTGCCGGTGCCGCTCGATTCGACCATCGGCGACGAAGAGATCGACCTCGAAATGTGGGACGGCGACGAAGTAATGTCCCAGCGTCTGATCGACAACGGCGAGGGATGCAAGATCGAGCTTTACTACTGGTTTCCGCAGGAAAGTCTTCTGCTTCCGGTCTGGCACGGCCATCTCAGAAACGAAGACGAGGCAGCGGTTGACAAGATCAAATTCAAGGCTGTGCAGGGTTTTCGTTCGTCTGACGCGAATGTACCAGGCCGTGCTCATTACCAGAACTGCTCCGCGATCTTCGGCGGCGTGCTGACATCGACGGCAGAAGTTGCCGAGCACGATTGCCCGTATGACCTGCACCTCGGCGGCAGCGTCGGCATCAACGATCCCGGCACGGGCTTGCCGTGGACATACTGCAACCGGCTCGACACGCAAAGCTGCATCGATCGCGGCGTCGATCCAAAATATCATCTTTCGCACCGCACGATCACAGCGACGGTTCAGAACAACCAAAGCCACGGCCCGAACCTGCTTTCGATGTCGCAGGGCAACGAAACGAACCTCAAAGACCCGGTTCGCGTCGTCATGGGAATGCGGCGGATCCACGGAATGCAGGTGCTGGCGTTTCGTCGCGACATAAACAACAACGATCCCGATCACGGATGGTTTTATGCGATGTACGAGGTTGCCGAAGGCCCTATCATGTCGATCTCGCAAGTGGTGATCACGGTCGGCGGACAAGAGCAGAACGCCGTCCCGATGCACTACAACTATCGCCTCGGCACACGCGGGCAAACGTCCGCAAGCTCGGCTCTGACGCCGCACGGCTACAGCGGCACGTCACACATCATTTACAACTTTGGCTGGTGCGACCCTTCGTCTGTTCAGCCGGGCGACGCTTCTGCGTCCGCCATCGTCGAAGGACTCGACAACATCCGCATCTACACCGACGACACGACCTACACCGAGCAATGGACGTCAAATCGTGCGTGGCAGCTTGCGAGGATATTGTGCGATAAACGCTGGGGCTACGGCTACGATTACGACCGGCTCGACATGACGAGTTGGATCGCGGCGGCCGACTGGTGCGATCAGCCGGTTCGATACACAGACACGTTCGGCGACCAGTGGGATCACATCAGATCAGATTCGCATCCCGAACTGAAAGGCAAAAAAGTTCAGCAGCAGATCGAAGACCTTTGCATGGCAGGGCGTTTGTCGCGTCCGTTCCTGTTCAACGGCAAGATCCACGTAGTGCCGCTGAGAGCGTTGACATCGGGCGAACTCGAGACCGACGTACCTGTTTTTACCGACGAAGGCGACAGCGGCCGCAACATCATCTGGGAAGACGGCAAATCGACGCTCACGATCTCACGCAAAAGCGATCTTGACCTGCCAAACCGCATCGAATGCACGTTTGACGACCAGACGAACAACTGGCTCGAAACGCCGCTCAATCCGGTCGAGGACGTTGACGCACAGCTTGCCGCGGGCCGTGTCGTCGGCGACAAAGCACGCAAGATCAATCCGAAAAAATATGCTTTGCTCGGGGTCACGAACAAAAATCAGGCGATCAAAATGGCGTGGTCACTGCTCGACCTCGGCCCGCACGACGAAGGCGGCCTGCAAAACAATCTCAGCCCGAAAATGAAGATCTGGTTTATCGACAGCCTCGACCTGCACATGGAAAAAGTGATCAAGGTCGATTCGTCACGGCTGCTGAAATACGGTTTTTCATATTTCCGTATCAAAAAAATGAAACGGCTGTCGGACTTGAAAGTCGAACTCGAACTGCAAGCCTACAACGAAACCTACATGGACACGTTCGAGTCGGACATCGCTCTGCCGACGCCTGTTTATTGCGACGCGAACAACCCTTGTCCGGAAGGTTTTATCTGCGTCGGCGGCGTGTGCGTGCCCGAGCCGCCGCCGTGCCGTCCGGGATTTGGCACGGTGACATACGAAGACGGAATGCTCAGGGTCCCGATCGACCCTTGCTAAAATTATGGCAGGAACATCAACATTTACGACGTTTACAGTTTTAGAGGAAAGCTCGGCGGGCGTGCAGACGTCGGTCGGTGCAGGCGTCAGCGTTTACGTTTACAGCGAAGACCTCGCGGCCGACGTGGCCGAAAGCCCGTTGACCACTGATTCGAACGGCGACGTCGTCGCGACAACGATCTCGACCGACGTCGGCAAGCGTGTGCATTTCCGCGTCGAAAACCACAACGGAAAAGCGGGCAGCGTAACGCAGATCACGATCTAACATGGGAGATTTGATACTCAGAGAAAACTTGTCAGAGTCGCCGGTGCCGCTCAATCTCGTTCTCCGTGCATACGAAGACTACGGCGAAACGGAAAGCACATCCGTCGATGTGTATTGGCGTTGGGACGACGACGACACGATGGAGCCGCAGTTTCTCGCACGCGGCGTTGCGGGCACGGATATTCTGACGCCGTTCGATTCAAAAGGCCGCGATATTCGACTGTTTCAAGTCGCCAGAACTTCGCGTGCGACACGGTCCGATCGTTCAGTCAAAGAGGGCGAGCAGGTCGTTGTCGATATGGCAGCGAGCCGCGTCGCCGTTTCGTTTGGCTCGCAATCTGCGAATACCGTTTTTGCGGGTCCGTCGAGCGGAGGTGCCGCCGATCCGACGTTTCGTTCTTTGGTGATCGCCGATCTGCCCGCGATGACATCGGCACAACTCGCGTCAAAGATCTCAGACGAAACGGGCACGGGCACGCTGGTCTTTTCAACTTCGCCGGTGCTTGTGGCTCCCATACTCGGCACACCAAACTCAGGCAATTTAATAAATTGTACGGGCTTT
>JBGARA010000036.1:0-36640 GCA_044230475.1 Pyrinomonadaceae bacterium
GCGTTCAAGCAGCGAACAAAGAGTTTTCGGCGTAAAGAAAAACAAATGATGCAACGCGGCGTAATGACGCCAGCGGTTCGATTTCAAATGCAGACGGCTCTGCAAACTCTTGAGTCGAGGACTAATTCCAGCGATATTTGGAACGCTGAGGAACAGGATCCCGCTTGTCGTTAATAGCTCGCGGCAAATTTGTAATTCCTCCAGTGGGTTCTGAGTGTGTTCGAGGACGTGATTTAACCTGATAAGATCAAATCGCTCTTCGCCAAAATCTATACTCTTTAGACGTCCTTCCCACAGCGGACAATTCAACGTATGGACATCGGGCGACAACTTTATATCCGCACCTGCGATCGTCCATCCGGCTTCGCGGGCGAGGTCGAGAAACGCGCCGTTGCCGCAACCTATGTCTAAGACTTTTTTTCTGTCGCCCAGCAAGTTTTTGAAATCAGCAAGCTGGCGATTTATGTAATGAAGGGTTTCTTCAGACGGCTTGCTGATGCCATCTCGTTTTGGGAAGTAGTTGTCGGCGTAAACCTTGTCGGCAAGCTCATCGAAACTGAGTCTGGGGCTGACAAATTCCAGTCCGCAACTCTCACATCTGCACAAAGTAAATCCCTGATAATCGACCGCAAAAGGCTCTGGTAAAATGTTGCACAATGGACAGAGAACGACTTCGGTTGGCTGTAGTTCGCCACTGCTTACAGCATCCACCTTACCAAAGTATGTGCTCGCCGAGATCGATGTCATCGTTCCAATTTACGCTGACAAACATTCCGGGTCAATAGTTCAGCTAACGGGAGGATCTTCGCTTGTAAGGCATCTTCATATAAACATCGCCGCGACGCAGTTCGTCAAGCATTTGAGCGAGGCGTGCCCTCTGGGTTTCGATGCGCTTTGCTGACGATATCCAGCCGATGTAATCGTTTCGCTGGTAAGGCGGGCGGCCCTCGTAAGCATCAAAGAGCTTTGATCTGTCCAAAGCCTCCATCACAAAGTCAGGCATCGTATGGCGGTCGCGACGAGCCGCAGGAGCTTTCTTTGGCATTCCGGGCCTGCGTTTTTTCTCTGATATCGATTTTACGATCGTCGCGCCGTTGGGTGTTTGCGGTTTGCTTTTCAATCGCTCGATCGAAAGATCGTATGCCTGTTTTAGAAGTCTCTTGACATCACCTTTAGGGAATGTTTTTATGTCGGGTACCCGCAGGCTGCGAAACTGAGAGCCGCCGCCCGCTAACAACCCTTTCGGATCCTCAAGTTTTACGCCCCACATAAAACCGAAGATCACGCCGCGTGTGCCGACCGCGATCGAGCAGAAAATATCGCTCATCCTGTCTGTAGGTCCCCAACCGAACGCAAGAAAATTGTAATTGTCGTAGATAAGCTCGTTGCATTTTGGATAAAGCCCCCAAACCCAATCGCGTAACGCGAGCGCTATCTCGCGCGATTCTAAAGGAAACGCTTCGAGAAATTTGAGCAGGTCTTTACTGTCTTCTTTTGCCATGTTTCGAGCTAGAGCATTCCTCTTTCTTTAACACGCAAGTATGTTTCCAGTAATCGCGGCGCAAGTGTTTGGTTTGTCACGTCCAATGCAAGTCCGCCGAGTGATTCGACTAATTTCAACGCCGATTCGCGCTGGTGAATAATTTCCTCGGCGGCGGATTGAGTGAAAACTTCCTTCAGGTCCCTTGGCGAATCACTGACAGTAGCGTTAAGGTCGCGGTCGCCGATGGTAACAACCAAGGGCAAGTGTCGCGGACGAAGAAGCTTGAGGGAGTTTATCAATTCCTTTGAGCTGTCTTTATCAACAAGGTCGGTCAGGATCACGACGAACGCACGTTTTTTTGAGTTCGATGAGATGAACTGAAACCCGCGTGCATACGAGGGCTCGATCAGGTCCGGCTCCAGGTCGTGAAGGGTTTCGAGCACGGCGTCGATGTGTTCCATGCCGCGTTTTGGCGGTAGATATTTTGTTACGCGGCGGCCAAAGACAACGAGGCCGCAATTGTCTCCGGCTCGGGCACATGCGGACATAAGAGCGAGGCTCGCGTGGATCGCTGTGTCGAACTTTGTCTCGTTACCGATGCGTCCGGTCATCAAACGTCCGGCGTCGAGCGCAATTATGACTGTCTGGTCGCGTTCGATCTGATATTGCCGCGTCGTCAATTTCGAACGCCTCGCTGTCGTCGTCCACGAAATATGCCTTAGCTCATCGCCACGAACATAGTCGCGCATCGATTCAAATTCGCGACCTTCACCGCGACGGATCGCTTTTCGCTGGATCGCCAGAAAAGAACGAGCGCCTAATGCCTTTAACTCGATCTCGCGTGCCCGACGCATGTTCGGATAAACCTTGACTGATTGTGCTTGGCCAAGCTCAGCCTGACACCAGACAAGCCCGATCCGCGAGAGGTAACGAACCGCAGTTTTGCCAAACTCATATTGTCCCCGCCGCGTCGGTGTCAGTGAATAAGAAAACTCTGCCGCCGTTTGAGCGTCAACAGCGAACTCAGCCTCGCGTGGCTCATTGAGTCTCATCTCGGAGGGGTATTCATCCTTTATCTTTATGTGAAAGGTTTGTTCTGATGCGTTCTCGATCTTTAGGTTTACCGTCGTTGGGTCACCGATAGCAAATCGCTTATTGAACTCGCGCGTTATCGTAAATTCTTCGGGCAGTTTGCGGCTTACGAATATGTCGATCAACGCCACACAAAAAAGAAGAATGTCATATGCCAGGACGGCGTAACGCAGTGCGGGAAAAGACCACGAGATCGACAGCGGCACGATCCCAAGGGCAAGCAGTGCAAAAAAGAGGCGTGAGAAAACAAATCGCATTGACGGTGAGATTATACATCCAAAATATCTGCTGCCTAAATGCAACTAATTTGCTGTTTCGTGGTTCAAAGTGAAAAGTGAAAGCAATCATTACGATCATGTTCATACTGCTGGCGAGTCTTATTGCGTCAGCTCAAACTGAACAGCCTACAACGGGCGGCATTGAGGAGGCCTATCTGGCAAAAGACGACGGGAACGGCAGAGCAGGCGAACAGGTTACAGAATTTTGGACGAACGACATTCCGATCTATTGTGTCGTACTGCTCGAATCGGACAAAAGTACCGTCGTAAAAATGAACTTTGTTGCTGTAAATGTCGCCGGCGTAAAGGCTGAGACGAAGGTTGTGACGGCAAGTTACACTACAAAGGAAGGGCAAAATCGCGTCAATTTCACGGGCCGGCCCGAAGGTAAATGGACTCCAGGGAAATACCGCGTCGATCTGTTTCTTGACGGAAAAAAGGCCAGAGAGATCGCGTTTGATATAAAGGGAATGGGCGGCGCGATGAACACAGGTGCCTCCGCCGGCAAGAATTTTCAAAGCTCGGAAACGCCAAAAACCAAGACCAGAAAAACGAACCCTTCAAAATAAAAAAGGCCGCCTTTTCAGACGGCTGTTTTCATTTATAAAAATATCTTACCAGCGGTTCGAACGTCCGCCGCCGCCGTAACCACCGCCTCCGCCGCGGCCACCGCGATCTTCGCGGGGCTTGGCTTCGTTGACCTTGATCTCACGGCCGCCCTGTTCGGTGCCGTTGAGTTCGGCAATGGCTCTTTCGCCGTCTTCCTGATTGGCCATTTCGACAAAACCAAAACCGCGTGAGCGGCCCGTTTCACGGTCCTCAACGACCGTTGCAGACTCGACAGCGCCGATGCCTGCAAACATTGCTTCGAGATCGTGGCTTGAAGTTTGAAAGGAGAGATTACCTACATAAAGTTTCATTGACATAGTTTTATTTACCTTTTCCCGGTCGGGAAGTAATACAAGGGCTGAGACGTGATCGGATATCTTTCGGAGGATCGGTTCTGTTCCGGAAAGATCGCGCCCGGCAAACTTGTTTCGTGAGTTGCTTCTAAAAAGCTAAATTCCAACCAACCCTCGAACCATCCAAAACAAACTTTTAAGCAGGTCGTGGGCACATCGCCGTCGATGTGCGAGAGCAGGATTAACATTGACTATGATGCACGGTTCGCTCATTTGTTGCAACCGGCGAACGGCTAGTTACTCGATCAGCGACCTTATCGCTGAGATCTGTTCGCTACCTGCTGCCTCGCCAAGCTGGATGAATTCGTCTCGTTTGTTTATCTGATCGGGACGTAGGTGTCCGATAGCAGGGATGATAACTATGTCGGCGTCGTGGTGCTGACTGCGCGAGGCTGACCGCAGTAGCAGCATTGTGGCCTGAAACACTATTCCAAACGCCGTTCTTGGCCGGGAGCGAAAAGTTGCTCCCGATGCCATAAGATCGACACCGATGACGATATCGGCACCCATGTTCCTGACGACTTGCACCGGCATTGGTGTTACGACTCCACCGTCGACGAGCATACGGTCTTGATCATCGATGACCGGGTGAAAGATCCCGGGTAAAGAGCAGCTGGCTCTTATCGCAAATGAGACGCTCCCGTTTTCGCCTAATACTACTTGCGTGCCGCTTTCGAAATCGCAGGCGACAGCAGCAAAGGGAAGCGGCATTTCTTCAAACGACACAACAGGAAATTCTCGCTCAATAAATTGTGCCATCGGAACACTCGACAACAAAGCAAGCGGCGATACCGTCGGCCGTATCATATTTGACCAGCCGATTTTTGCAGCCATCGTCCCTATTTCATCGACGGACATGCCCGATGCATAGGCCCCGGCTACAAATGAGCCGGCTGAAGTGCCTGCGATCATGTCGATGGGTATGTTGTTTTCGACAAGCGCCTTTAGCACGCCTATGTGAGCAAATCCTCGTGCTCCGCCACCGGAAAGAGCCAGGCCGATCTTTTTTCTCTGCATCTCATATTATGCAAGCTAGTGTCTGCATTTCGTTGATTTTAACCGTTGTTTATGAAAAACTTGAAATCCGACAATGACGCCTGTCGAAACCATTTCGTTACCAAGGACGCCGACCGTTGCCGATCTGGCTGCGGGCGAGCAGGTGTGTCCGGTTTGTTCGCGTGCCAATCGCAGTGAAAATGTCGAGATCGATTCGCTGGAAATAGATCTGCAAAAACTGATCCGTGCTAATGCTCCGGGAAAGAACGACTGTACCGAAGTTTGCGGGCGATGTGCGCGGTTATTTGAACGCGCAAAGGATCAGATAATAAAGGATGCTGCGATGAAGAAAGACGGCTCGCACGTTCTTTCGACTCCGTTGCGGCTCGACGCCGACGAGCGTTTCACCGGCGACGGCGTGTGTATTGCATTTCTCGATTCCGGGTTTTATCCCCATGTCGATCTTACGACGCCTGATAATCGCATCGTCGCCTACCGCAACATGACAGATGCCGATCACGATCTGTCGTCGCTTTTCAAACCCGACGTCGCAAGCTGGCACGGAATGATGACGTCGGTTGTAGCGGCTGGAAACGGCTCGCTCTCGAACGGTTTTTATCGCGGCATTGCTCCAGAAGCCGATGTTGTTTTGATCAAGCTCGCGCGCACCGGAAGAATATCCGAACAGGACATTCAAAACGGCCTGGAATGGGTCCTCGAACATCGCGAAGAATACAACATCCGCATAGTCAACATATCGGCCGGCGGCGATTATGAGCAGAGCTATCTGCACGATCCGTTATCACAAACGGTCGAAGAATGTTCGGCAAATGGCATAACAGTTATCTGCGCTGCCGGCAATGCAGGGCACTTGCCAAATCATCCGGTCTATCCTCCTGCAAGCGCTCCGTCAAGCATCGCTGTTGGCGGTCTTGATGACAACAACTCGCTCAATCGTGCGAAACGCGGCATGTATCGTTCGTCGTACGGTCCGACCGTCGACGGTTTGCAAAAGCCTGAGGTCATCGCTTCGTCGATCTGGGTTCCGGCCCCGATATTGCCGCACACGCCGACCGCGAAACAGGCGGCCCTTTTAGAAAAACTCGATAAGAGTAAAGACAACGAACTCCACGACATCATCAAAAAGAATCCCGGCGTCGATCCTGAACTCGACGCCGCGGTCGGTCTGCTTGTACACAATATCAGACAGATTATCGCTCTGAAGATCGGCCAGGAAAACGTGATCAACGAACACTACAAATACGTTGACGGAACTTCGTTTGCCGCTCCGATCGTTTCGTCCGTGGCAGCGCAGATGATCGAGGCCAACCCTGATCTATCGCCGTCGGAGATCAAGAAGATCCTCATCTCGACTGCCGAACGATTGCCTCATCACGAAGTCGATCGCCAGGGCTGGGGCGTGATCGACGCCCGCCGCGCGGTCGAACTAGCACTTTCTCTTGCCTAGGAACTCTTAGATCAATTTCTATTTCCAACCGGTGGTGGACGATTAGACATAATCGACGGCCGTGGTCCCATACGCGGCGGCTGCGACGTGTTCGTATTTGCCGGAGGTGGTTTTGGCGAGGGGCTTGGGCTTGCCAACAAAGGCGTCGGCGACATTGTTGGACTCTGTTTTGGCGTCGGAGTATTAGTCGGAGTTTTTGAAGCCGCGTTGAAATTAAAATTGAAATTAAAGTTCGACGCGTAGGCGTTCGCGTTCGTGTTTACGTTCGCATTTGTGTTGAAATTGAAGTTCGAATTGAACCCAAGATTTGTGTTCAAATTCGCGTTCAGATTTATCGGGTTCGTATTCACATTCATCACGACCGGATCTTTCTGAAACAGCCAGAACAAGCCCGCTCCGAAACTCAACACGACCAACGTCCCAACGATAGTGAGGGCAATGACCTTTGCTGTGTTTGGGGGCTCAGGTGGCTGATAGTAAACCTGCCGCGGTCTGATACGCGGCTCCTCCCGTTGCGCTGTGGGCACGACAATTCGCTCAGGATCTCTCTCAGGCAACGTGAAACCCGTATCCTGCTTACGGCGAATGACTGTTTCCTCGCCGAGATCGGCAGGTGGAGCCTCGATGCTCTCGCTCGGCATGATCACAAAATTGGGAGCGTCCTCAACAAGCGGCGTGCCGTCTTTTGTGCAAAATTTTATGGTCTCATCGGTGTAGCGTTCGTCACAGATCGGGCAATGTCTCATATTTTTTTATCAGCCTTGCTCTTAATCGGCGGGAATTTTGAAAACGAGACATTCTAACATGAAATGGGCGGTTGAAAATAGTCGATAAGATTCAGAGCGTCGAATTTGAAACCCTGACCGCGAATCAATCAATATCTATCCATGCAAAATTTGTGTTTTTGCGGAAACTTTTTTAGAAAAAATGATGTTTTCGAAAAAAAATTTGAATTTTAAGTGTGGCACGTGCCACATTTTTGCGTTTTTCGAGCAACAGCAATAGTTTTGCCTGCTTCATTCAGACAAAGGTTCGAAGAAAGTCAGAGTGAAGGAGTCCTTTTTGGGGGTCAAAAAGCCACTTTTGAGGTGTAAAAGGATGCTATTTGAGACGTAAACGCCACTTTTACGCACGTTATTTTTGCGACATTTTTCAAAATTTACAATCAGTATGGTGCGTTCTCTTCATTAACGTTTTCCATGCAATGCAATCGCTTTCGACGACCCAATCGACAGCTTTATACTCCTTCCATTTTCCGTAAAGCTAAAGTTGAAGCTTCGCCTCTCTGACTATTTTACGTTCGCAGCTTTCTGAGCTTCGGTATCCTGGATGCGGGCCGGGCCGGCGCCGAAGTTTTCGAGCATGGTTTTGATCTCGGCATTTGAGGCGAGGCTCAATGCGGTATCGCCTTCTTTTGAGGTCAAGCGGACATTGGCACCGGCTTCGAGAAGCGCTTTGACATTTGCAGTGCTGCCGTTTTCGGCTGCTATCATCAAAGCCGTCTTGCCTTGCTTATTAACCGCATCGACAGGAATACCATAACGCAAAAGCATCTCAACGATCTCCTTGTCATCGTACTCAGCAAAGTGCATAAGGATCGTGTTCTTTTCCTTATCGACTAGATTGGTTTTTGCTCCGTAACGAAGAAGGAGTTCCAGCAACTCTGGTTCGGCATCATAATCCAGCATCATCAATGGCGTTCGCTTGAGGGAATCGCGAGCGTTTACTTTTGCTCCGTGATCGAGCAGGAATTGCGTGATCTCAAGATTGCCTGTTTCTACGGCGGCATGAAGAGGCGTCATGCCGTCGCGTCCCTTATCGCGGACATTGACACGTGCGCCCATCCCGACGCGAGCCTTTACATCGTCGAGGTCTTCGTTTTCAACTGCAGTGACCAGAGCGCTTAGCTTTACTTCGGTAATAGTGCATGAAACAACACCAACAGTCGCCCTGCCATAAAGTTCAATTTCTCCCCCAACCTGAACAACTTCTGCAACTTGCTGCAACGCGAGCTGAGAATCGCGTTGTTCTGATCCGCCGTCGGTTATGGAAACGGAACTGATCTCGCGTGCTTCAAAACCGCCTGCTTCGATCTTGATCTTATATTTGCCATCGGGCAGATCGATGAACTCGTAATAGCCTTCGTAGTTAGCAGTAGTGACGCGGTATTCGCTGGTGTCTTCGTTTGTCAGTGAAACGAGCGCCGAAGGGATCACTGCTCCATTAGGATCGGTCACAGTACCCGATATTTTTCCTGTACTCGAAGGTTTTGGCAGCCCGTCGGCGGGCTGAATGATGGCTGTTGGGGCAGCGTCACCACCCTGGGCGTAAACACCGCCGGAAAGCGCGATAGACGCTGTCATTACGCCTGCTGCCAAACCCGGAGTGCGTCGTGTGATCTGCATTAACTGTTCGGCGAACATCGGCCGTTTTGTTGCCGGATTTTGAATGTAACGAATGCACAGATTTCCGCCCGATGCTCGAACCAATCGCATGGCTTCTTTACGAGTCATTTCGGAAAGATTGTTGACGTGTTTTGAGCAGTGTGAACAAAAACGGACGCGATCGTTGCCGTGCATCTGTTCCCAATCTTCGGTGCATGGATTTTTGACTTCTACTGAATCGATAAAGTGTTTTTTAGACATAGTTTCTCCTCAAGCGGCTCGCGCGCTTATCACGCGTCCGTACATATATAGACAACCTAAAGTAAAGAATGTTCCGGGGAAGAGTTTCTTGCGACTAGTCTTAACTGCCTAGATGCAGTGAGTTTTTGGATTGGTTGCTTTATCGAAAAAAAATAATGATTCTGAAATATTGGTTACCTTGCCGATGTCGAAGCAATCGGCCAGGGATTGCTTTTCTTTGGTAAGCGAGCGGCCATTGTTTTACCTTCGGCGGAGGTCCAAGGCTGTCCGTAGAAAAATGAAGTTGAGGGGCCTGCAAGACGTGCGTCCATTGGAGCTCCGCCTGGCGGGATCTCCATATCGACGATGTAAGAGTTAAAACCAAGATTCACATTGCCGCGTTGTTCGGGATGCATAGCAGGCCGTCCGTCGCGCCCTATCGTCCAACGCCACGTTCGCCAGACTTGTCCGTTTTTTTCGATCTTGCAAACCCAATTGCCGGGATGATCTTCCATAAGCAAACGCCCCGAACGCCGGTCGCCGCCCCACGACAGCGGCACCAACATACGTACAACATAGAACTGCATTTTTTCTTCGTAGGGAAGTCCCGCTTTGAATTTTGGAGAGAGACGATCCTGATAAACTGCGAAATCGTTTCGGACATATTTCATATTTGCCTCGGTCGCATAATCTGCTGGGCCAGGCAGCGTCAACGATTTGCCGTCAACCGTGCAGCTAAATGTTGTTGCAGGCAAAGGATTCATAACGTCGGTCGGAGGAGCGACACTGAAATGCAGTTCGACCTGATTTTGCCCGCTGCGTTCGGGCCGCTGCGCGTAATCAAAATACGGAATGTAATTTGTTGGCCTGAGATATATAAAGCTGACCGCCGCTTCGTTGTGACGGTTGATCATATAAACCGGCGGCTCGGTTCCGGGTTGCTGTCCTGACGGAACGCGATTGATAGGATGAACATCGATCTTATAAGTGCGTGCAAGTTTTTCTGCGCCGGTTGAGCCATTGACCGTGAATACACCCACGTCAAACATTCCGGTTTCCTTTGTCGCCGAAGCCTTTTGCCAGCAATCGTTCGTCCACATAAAACTGTCGTCAATATCGCGCGAAGTTTTGTGATACTGAACCGTGTCGCACAAAGTTGTCCCCGTCATGCGTCCGCTTTTTGAAACGACAAACTTGATCTTGCTGCCTTGAGGATATTCACCGAAAATACGGACGTAACTCTTGAGCATCCAACCCTTAGCGGTCGGTATATTGTTGCCTGCCAGATCCTGCGCAGGAGCAGACTCAAACCACGTGTAGCCATCATCAACTACATCCTGACGAACAGTCTGCGCGTTTAATGAAACAGCAAGGAACAAACCGAAAGCGACAGCAAAGATCGTATTTTTCATGATTTTTGAGAAATCATAACACATTCCTTTTAATCGGACACAAAGGAATCTAATATCTAAATGTGAATTATAAACATCTTTTCATCGGTTGCATTTTCACGATGGCGTGGCTAGCTTTCGCTGTGATGTCAATCTTTGCGGACACAACCGGCACATCGACAGCATCGCCTTCACCAACCCCCACAGTAGAGATGATTCACGATGATATTGTGGTTCAAGAAGAGATTGTCGATAGCACCTCCAATATCCTGAAATCGATGGAGATTTTTCCACGTACGGTGCCAACTACATCTCCGACTCCAGGTGAAATGAAAAACATGTCTGGAATGTATTACGGCGGTCATGAGATGCAGATGTCATCGACGGTTAACGTCGGTGATCCGATGGAACGCGAGGCTTCGGGCACGGCGTGGAATCCTGATTCTTCGCCAATGTACGCAAAGATGAAAATGAACAACGACGGCTCGATGTGGATGTTCATGGGAACAGCCTTTTTGCGTTACACAGATGTCGGGTCTTCGCGAGATGTCTCGACAGCAGGCAAGGGGGGCCGCAGCCGCACGGATGCGCCGTCGATGTTTATGGCGATGTATTCACGGCCGATCGGTGCAAAGGCTCAGTTCGGATTTCGCTCGATGCTCAGTCTTGATCCGGTCATTGAGCGTGGCTATGGCTACCCGCTGCTTTATCAAAGCGGTGAGGTTTATCGCGGCCAGCCGATACATGATCGTCAGCATCCGCACGATCTTATTAGTGAGCTGGCGGTTACGTGGTCGTATAAATTCAACGACAAACGCTCGTTCTTTCTTTATGCTGGCTATCCCGGTGAGCCTGCGCTCGGGCCGCCGATGTATCTTCATCGCACATCAGGCATGAACAATCCTGACGCTCCGATCGGACATCATTGGCAGGACGCTACGCATATTACTTTTGGCGTTGTTACCGCAGGTTATTCTTTTGGGAAAGCCAAGATCGAGGCATCGGCGTTTAACGGAACCGAGCCGAACGAGAACCGCTGGAATTTTGACAAACCTCGCCTTAATTCTTTTTCTGGTCGCTTTTCGTTTAATCCGACAAAGAATTTGGCGTTGCAGATATCACACGGGTATTTGAAAAATCCCGAACCTGCCGAACCTGAAATTCACATTCTCCGCAAGACAACTGCGTCGGCGATATACAACAAAAAATTCGACGACGATCATAATTTCGCCGGGACATTTGTCTGGGGGCAGAACTATGCAAACGGCAAAGCGACAAACGCCGTTCTGTTCGAAGCAAACTACGACTTCTTTCGAAATGCAGTATTTGGACGTTTTGAGACTGTCGAAAAAAGCGGTCATGATCTTGTCCTCGATCATGCTCTCGAAGACGAAGTGTTTCGCGTCAATAAAGTTTCCGTTGGTTATGTTCGAGATATTGTGAAAGGAAAGGGAATTGATGTCGGACTCGGCGGAATGGCGACGGCAAATTTTAATCCGCAGACGCTCACGCCTTATTACGGCGGTACGTCTCACGGCGGCTGGCAGCTCTTTATGCGGTTCCGGCCGTCGAAGATGTAAAGTCGAAATGTTATACTCAGATTTATGAAATTACCCGGTGGAATGGATTTAGAATCGATGATGCAGCAGGCACAAGCCATGCAGGAGCAAATGGGCCGCGAGATGAAGGAAATGACCGTTGAGGCAGCGGCAGGCGGCGGAGCTGTGACAGTGAGAATGCGCGGCGATTTTGAGGTTGTCAGCCTTACGATCTCGCCCGACCTCATCAAAGACGGCGATGTTGAAATGATCCAGGACCTTACGGTTGCGGCATTGAACGAAGGTCGACGCAAGGTTGAGGAATCGCTGAAAGGTAAGCTTGGCGGAATGCTGCCTCCGGGGTTGATGTAAAGAATGCTTGATTATTCCGAGCCGGTCGCTAAGCTGATCGACGAATTCAAACGACTTCCCGGCGTCGGGCAAAAGTCAGCTCAACGGCTGGCTTTTTATGTGCTTCGGCGTCCGATGGCCGAGGTCGAGAACTTTGCAAATGCTCTGCGCGAGGTAAAGGAGAAGATCGTTTTTTGCTCGACGTGTAACAATCTCACCGATGTCGATCCTTGTCTCTATTGCTCAAACCCGAAGCGCGACCGCTCGGTGATCTGCGTTGTCGAGGAGCCTTACAATCTCGTCGCGATCGAGAAAACGCGTTCGTTCAGAGGGCTATATCACATCCTGCACGGCAGTCTTTCGCCGATGCGAGGTCTAGGGCCGGACGAATTGATGATAGTCAACTTATTGCCGCGTTTGCAGCCGGAGAACAATGACGGGGTCGATGTAAAGGAGATCATCATTGCGACAAACCCAACGACAGAGGGCGAGGCAACTGCTAATTACCTCGCCCGTCTCTTAAAACCTCTCGGTGTAATGGTCACGCGTATCGCGATGGGAATGCCTGTCGGTTCAGATCTCGAGTTTGTCGATGAGGTGACGATGGACCGCGCATTGGCTAATCGCCACGCTATCTAGAACCGAACATTCTCTTCGACCGCATCGGAATCTGCGTGGGTTGCTTTCCACTCGCCCTCATTTCCGTAAAAATTAACATCGAATTTGAGGAGCGATTTTGCGGGAATGCCGTCAAATTCCTGAGGGGCATCTTCGAACGCGGCTATCGTGCCGATACCGATCACTTCTGCACCATGCTCGCGGACAAGATTCATCGTTTCGGTGATAGCCTTGCCGGAGCGATTGATGTCATCAACAATGATCGCCGGAAAGATGTCGCCTTTGTCAACGTATTGGCGAAACTGTCTTCTGCCGTCTTCGATCTCTGCCCAGTATATCTGCTTAGCGCTGAGGGCTTCGCGAACGCCGAATGCAACCATGATTCCACCCGGGCTGGGACTGACGATGGAAACCTCAGGAAGGCATTTTGCGATCGATTTTTCCATACGGAACATGCGGCTTAATCCAACCGAGAGAATGCGAGCGTTGTCGTGATAACGAAAAGCGAGCGGCATCTGGAAATAATGCGATGCGTGTTTACCGTTTGGGTAGACAAAATGTCCTTTTCTGTAGGCGCCCGTTTCAGCGAGGATCTCCATTACTTTTTCGGGCGGCGGTATAAGATTAACCATTTCAATTCTCCTTTACTAAACTGACGATTATACGATGTGGAAACGCGCGTTTAAAATCACAGGTTTTACTTTTTTAATTCCTGCGGCAAGAAGCTCTTTTGCATCAATGCTTGCTCGGACGAACTTATTTCGTCCGGCAGGTCATCGAGAGCAAACCAGCCGAGTTCAGTGATCTCGCGGCTCAGTGCTTTCGGTTCACCGATGCCTCTTGCGGTAAAAATGACTTCGATATGCTGATACAGTGTGCGAACCTCTACAAGCCTGACATTTTCGAGTTCGATTCCAACCTCTTCGCGGATCTCACGCCGAAGAGCGGCTTCCGGCTGCTCGCCGGCGTTCATAAATCCGCCTGGCAAACCCCAGCCCGAATGCGGTCTTAGGACATGATTTAACAGCAGAACTTCACCACGTTCATTTGTGACGACACCTGCCGCTGAAATGGTAAAGGTGGTCTGGAAACTCCGAGTCAGCCAGCGGCGTGCCCATTTTGGCATCTTTTTCCATATTGTGCCGATCAAACTAAAAAACATAGATTTTTTAGGGCGGATTACAATAACGCTTTACGGAATATCAACAATGTTATACATTTATTAACAGTAGAAGGGTTTAGTTCTACCGACGAGGCCCAAACTTTTCACTATTCTAGCTTTTCTTGGAAGGTTTCGTTAATGGCCATCTCTCGCCGTCAAAAGGCATTCATAGTATCAATATTTCTGTTTCTAACGGTCACAGCTTTTTCGCAGGATAGACAGGTTGCGAAGGAACTCGCCGACTCGTTTAGAAAAGTCGATGTCGTGGGCATCGATGTCGCGCGTGATCATCGATCGCTCTCCTTTCGGGCAAATGGCCGTGCTTTTAATCTCACAATCACTCCACACGACCTGCGAAGTAATTCATACAAAGCCATCGACAGAAATGCCGAAGGCGACACTATTCTCGGGCGCTTTCAGGCGAATACCTATAAAGGAACGATCGTAGGAGAAGAAAACTCTGATGTTCGCCTTACCATCGACGGCTCGCGTATCGAAGGTTACTACCGGTCAAGAGGTGAGAGATTTTTCATCGAGCCGGCGAACAGGTATTCGCGTCTGGCGACTGCCGGTCAGTTTGTTGTTTACCGCGCCGAAGACGTGATCTCACGCCATGCATTTGATTGTGGCTTGACACTTGATGAAAAGGTTAACGCGGGCAAAGAGTTTGCTCATTCGCGACTGACCGAGACCGCACAGTCCCTAAAACGCATCGAGCTTGCGACCGAGGCCGATCTGGAATACGTAACGACCCTTGGCGGTCCTGAACAAGCGAACAACGAAATACTGAGCATTCTCAACATGGTCGAGGGAACCTATGAGGATGAGGTTGGCATGTCGATCAGTGTCGTTTTTCAACATACGTGGACCACGGCAGATCCGTTTGCCGGTGCGAGCCCGCAAGGGACCGTGCAGAATTTTCAGACGTATTGGAACACAAATTTTTCGGTTTCGAGTTTCCCTAGAGATACGGCACATTTATTTTCGGGCAAGTCGAACGTACTCGGACAAGGTTGGGCCTTTGTCGGCGTTGTTTGTAAAACACCGGCTTTTGCTTATGGCATGAGCGGACTCGTTGATTGGGCTCCGGCGAAATATCTGCTTACGGCCCACGAGATCGGGCACAATCTCGGAGCAAATCACGTTGATATGGCTCAAAGCTGCGGAAACTCGCTGATGAATATTCAGCTTACGGGCTCGACCCCGCTGTCATTCTGCTCATACTCGAGAAACGAGATTCTGACATATACCGGAGCAAACGGAACTTGCTTGTCGCCAGTTACCGGTTGCAGTTTTGATTTTGACGGTGATGCAAAAGCTGACATCGCAGTATTTCGCCCTGAGGGCGGCACTTGGTACATCAACCAAAGCACGGCTGGTTTCAAGGGTATTCAATTTGGCATAAATGGCGACAAACCGGTCGGCGCGGATTATGACGGCGACGGCAAAACCGACATTGCCGTTTATCGCAACGGAGTGTGGTATCGGCTCGATAGCTCGACGAATACTTTTCGGGCGACTTCATTTGGTTTGAGTGACGACATCACAGTTCCTGCAGATTACGACGGCGACGGCAAAGCCGACATCGCAGTCTTTCGTCCATCGAACGGCTATTGGTATCAAATGCTGAGCGGTAACGGAGCCTTTTTCGCAGTAGCTTTTGGAACCAACGGTGATGTTCCTATGCCCGCCGATTACGACGGTGACGGCAGGGCGGACATCAACGTTTTCCGTCCGTCAAACGGGACATGGTACCGGATGAACAGTCTAACGAATTCATTTTATGGCGTTCAGTTTGGAATCTCGACCGACAAGGCAGTAATGGGAGATTTTGACGGTGATAAAAAGGCTGACATCGCAGTCTTTCGTCCATCGAACGGAGCTTGGTACATCCTTAGCTCAAACGGAGCATTTTCTGCATCGCTTTTCGGACTGTCAACAGACATTCCAACTCCCGCAGATTACGACGGCGACGGCAAGACAGACATTTCCGTCTATCGCCCCTCCAACGGAACATGGTATCGAATGAACAGCTCTAACAATTCATTTGCTGCACTTCAATTCGGCCTCGGCACGGACGATCCGGTGTCGTCTTACAACCTAAGATGATCGGAGTCATAACTCAATTTAAAAAAGGCCACGTTCAGAAAGAACGTGGCCTCTTTATTTATTTGAGCAAACTGTTAGATCAGTGTCCAAAGCGATATGTCGTAAACTGCGCGTCCATGCGTGCATCCTGACCGGCAGTAAACTGGAACATGCATGAGTCGTCCGTGTAGTCCATAAAGTTTGTGATCGGGTCATTTCCCGCGATGTTGGTGCATGTGTTGCGGCCCGTCGGACAGCCGAATGCGGCAGATTTTTCAGCCGGTGTATCGGAAACAAGATCGCCGCCGTTTGTAGCATTTCTCGCACAGCCGCCCTGGAAGGTGTGATAAAGTCCCATCCAATGGCCGACTTCATGCGTTGCTGTATCTCCAAGGTTGTACGGAACAGCCGTGCCACCTGGGAGGCTTGAGTAGAGAACGACTACACCGTCCATTTTGGGTTGTGAGTTGTAACTGGAAGGAAATGTTGCCCAGCCAAGCAGTCCGCCGCCCATGTTGTTCGTATAAAGGTTCAGGTCATCTGCAGTACCTTGTCTGAGAGCGTTCTTCATCTGAGTTTCGCAGGTTCCGCCCGAGCATGTGTACCAGGTATTGTTAACAGTGGTGTTAACACCAGCCAGACTGAATGACCATCCCCATGAGCCGTAGGCGTTGTTCAGGACGCTGATCTGGTTATTGATCTGCTGCGTCGTAACGCCGCCGCTTGGAATCGATGTTGAGCCGATAACGTGAACATAAACAGGTATAGTGCCGCCCGTGACGTCGAGACTATATCCCCCGTTTGCCGCTTTACGATTTTCCTGAGCAACGGCCACTTCGCGTTCGATATCTGCGATGCGAGCCTCACTTAACTGCTCGGTTCCGCAGCGCCCGTGTTGAAGAATGTCTTCGTACGGCTGATCATCGCTCGACGCCCACAGGCGATGACACCCACCGCGCAAAAAACTGCAACTGAGACAAGAATTTTGATCTTCATTTTTCCTCCGAAAGTTTTATTTTTTAGCTAAGAGAATATTTGCGTCGATTTTAAGAGAGCTGTTGCACTCACGAGCGATACAAATTAGTTAATCTATCTAACACAAGTCTCCGCCATATCAAAGAAAAAAAATCGCTTATACTAGAATCAGTCGCCAACAATTAGCCAAAAATTATGTTCTCCGACGAAGACATCGGCCAAATTTTTTCTTGGGATCAGGTGAGCACGATCCACAAAACGCGCAACGGTATTTATCAGCGGAACGGGCAAATAATCTCGTTGCTAACCGATTTTGGCCGTATTAATCCTTGCTATCCTGATATTCACGGCGAAACTCGCGACTCGATCCTCTACACAGGCAGCGGCCGTCGCGGAGATCAAAAACTCGACGCACGGAATCAGGCGTTGCTGGATTCAATTTCATTAAAGTTAACCGTACCGCTTTTTAACAAACTCGCTCCCGGCCGCTGGCTATTTCTAGGCCATTGGCGCGTTGTTGATGGCAAATATATATACGACGAATCGCATGAGAGGATGGTGTGGAAATTTACGCTAGAGAGACAACCAAATTAGATCATTTCTTGCCCAGTTCCACGGCCCTTTTATATGCAGCATATACGGCTTTTGAAAGAACGGTGCGAAGGGTGCCTTTTTCCATCTGGTAGATCGCTTCGGCAGAAGTTCCTCCCGGCGAAGTGACCATATTTCTCAATTCCGCGGGATGTTTGTGCGATTCCATTGCGAATTTCACAGAACCGAGCATCGTTTCTTGAACTAGCTCCTTTGCCATATCACGCGAAAAGCCGAGATGGACGCCGGCGTCGGTCAGCGCTTCCATGACCATAAAGATATAGGTCGGGCCGGTCGCCGAAAGCGATGTCGCCATATCGATCATGTTTTCCGTTTCGACAAAAAGCTCTTTTCCAAGCGCGGCGAGGATCTCACGAACGTGACCGCGTTCAGTTTCTTCGACCGCTTCGGTGCAGGTCCACGCCGTAATTCCGGCGCCGATCTGCGAAGGAGTGTTCGGCATTGCTCGGACGATCTTTGCGGTTCCGAGTTCGTCCGCAAGATGTGCGATCGTTGCTCCCGCAATGATCGAGACGACAAGCTGATCAAGATGCAAAACGCCATTCAGGTCTGACAACACGCGTCCGAGCCGCTGAGGCTTAATGCAAAGGACGACTGCTGAGTTCTCTTTACCAGCAACGGTTTTTGCAGCTTCGGCGTTATGTTCAAAAACAGCGATGCCGTGCTTATCGCCCAACTCTTTCCGGCGTGATTCACGCGGATGGCTCGCTGTGATATTCCCTGGATCAACAAGGTCCTTGCGGAGCAGTCCGGCGATCATCGATTCCCCCATTACACCGCAGCCGATAAACGCAAGATGCACATTCTTAAGATCGTTTCCCATAAATCACTCGTTTGGTAAAAGATTCCCAATAGGGCAAAATATCGTAGTAGAACTTCGATTTAACCACTTATGACCATCGCAGAACAACTTGAATTCCTGAAAAAAGGCACAGTCGATCTTATTCGCGAAGAGGACCTCAAGACGAAACTTGAGCGCGCGGCAAAAACTGGCAAACCGCTTCGCATAAAGCTCGGCCTGGACCCGACCGCACCTGATATTCACGTTGGCCACACGGTCGTCATCCGCAAATTGAAAGCCTTTCAGGACCTCGGACACACGGTGATCTTTTTGATCGGCGATTTTACGGGAATGATCGGAGATCCGTCCGGCAAAAACGTCACGCGTCCCCCGCTCTCTCGCGAAGAGATCGACGCCAACGCAGAAACTTACAAGGCTCAGATGTTCAAGTTGCTCGATCCTGAAAAGACCGAGTTGCGTTTCAACGCCGAGTGGATGGACAAGTTCACCGCTGCTGATTTTGTAAAACTGTGCGCAAAAACTACGGTAAAGCAGATCCTCGAACGCGACGATTTTACAAAGCGAATGGCGGACGAAAAGCCGATATCGCTTCACGAGTTATTGTATCCGTTGGTGCAAGGTTACGATTCGGTCGCACTCGAATCCGACGTCGAACTCGGCGGCACTGATCAGAAATTCAATTTGCTAATGGGACGCAATCTGCAGCGCGAGTTTTCGCAGGAACCGCAAGTGATAATGACGACGCCTCTGCTCGAGGGCCTCGACGGCGTCAATAAAATGTCGAAGTCGCTCAACAACTACATCGGCATCACCGAGCCGGCGAATGAGATGTTTGGCAAAATAATGTCGATCTCGGACGAGCTGATGTGGAAGTACTACGAACTACTGACAGACCTTTCGCTATCGGACATTGCAAATTTGAGATTCGAAATTGAAAAGGGTGAAAATCCGCGCAATATCAAAGTCAATCTTGCGAAACTTATCATCAGAGATTTTCATTCGGGCTTAGATGCAGACGCCGCAGAGGACGACTTCACTCGCCGCTTCGTGCAAAAAGAAGTTCCCGATGAAATAGAAGAAAAGCAGATCGCTTTGGGCAATTACAATCTCGCACAACTCCTTGCTGATACGGGGCTTGCCGCGTCAAAAGGCGAAGCCCGCCGTCTTATCGAGCAAGGCGGCGTAAAGGTCAACGGAGAAAAGGCCACAGCGTCGAGTGCGGACATCGTGATCAACACCGACGGCGTCTTACTCCAAGTGGGCAAACGAAAATTCCTCAAAGTAGTATCTTTGTGATCTCGCCCAAGAGGCTATATAATCGCCATACCTAATGGATAACACCGCCGCCAAACGGGTAAAACTCTCGACGCGTATTAATGAATACGTGGCGAGCGATGCACCAATTAGAAAACTCGCCGGTAACTGGTCAAAAAAGGCAAAACTTGCAATGGACGAGGCGAACAGCCTTTCGCTTGAGCACGTTGAAATTTATCTCGAACGCTTACCGCCAAAGCTTGACGGTTTTAAGATAATTCAGCTGTCGGACACCCATCACAGCCCCTTTACTTCACTCGCTCACATCAAACGCGCGGTAAAAGTTGCAAATAGACTTAAGCCGGACATGTTTTTGCTCACAGGCGATTACGTCTCGCACGAACGCGAATATATCGCCCCGGTAGCCGCTGTGCTTGGTAAATTGAAAGCGAAATACGGCATCCACGCCTGCCTAGGCAACCATGATCACTGGACCGACGCCGAACTCGTCACGCATCTTTTTCGCGGAGAGGGAATCAACGTTCTGATCAACGAAGGCTTTCGGTTTGAAACAAAACGAGGCTCTTTTTGGATCGGGGGTGTGGACGATTACATGGTTGGCAAAACGGATGTACCCGCATCGTTAAAAGGTTCGTTTCCCGACGAAATGAAACTCCTGCTCGCGCATAATCCTGTGATCTTTCGCGAGGCGGCTCGAGTCGGCGTTGATCTGACGCTCAGCGGTCACACCCACGGTGGACAGATAAAAGTTCGTAATCCGGAGAAAAGAATCCTTCCGCAGCGAAAGCTGAAAGCCGGCCTGCACAAACGCCGCGATTCGCAGATCTACATTACGCGCGGGATCGGCACCGTTGTTGTTCCGATGCGCTACCAATGCCCGCCGGAAATTTCGCTTTTGGAGTTACGCTGTCCGGCATGAGTGAGCCACAAGTTTCATCCAAGATATTAACTGTCGCCAACATCCTCACATTTCTGCGCATGGCGTTGATTCCTGTCTTTGCGATTCTATTGGTTTATAACCGTGCAGGCTGGGCATTGGCTGTGTTCACAATCGCGGGCGTGTCTGACGGCATCGACGGATTCATCGCCCGCCGCATGAAGCAGGAATCCGAACTTGGCACGATCATCGACCCTATCGCCGACAAACTGCTGATGACCGTTGCTTTTGTAATGCTTACGATACCGGGAATGCTAGAACCCGGCCGTCACCTTCCGGTTCCGTTTTGGGTAACGGCGACTGTCATTGGCCGCGACATTGGCATAATAGCGGTAGCGGGAGCCATCAATGTCATGACGGGGTTTCGCGGCTTCAAACCATCTTGGCTTGGCAAAGCAAGCACCTTCGTCCAGGTCGTCGGAGTGATACTGATCCTGGTTGCCGCAGTTTGTCCATATCTAAAAGGCTTCTATCTGCCGACCGTTTACACGACCGTCGCCGCTTTCGCAGTCTTCTCCGGCTTTCATTACATTTTCCACGTCGCCAAGCTCATGCGGGAGTCCGACGCTCAAGCTCAATGATGCAACAGACGGTATGCGGGCATGTGCCTATCTCTTAACCTTTTCAAGCTGTTTCACGATCCTTGCGGCATGGTCACGGGCAATGAGCGGCAGTCGTTCGTCGGTTGAGAGTGCGGTCAGAAACTCTATTAGATGCGGCGGGTCGGATATTTCGTTTTGCCTGACGTAGTTGTCAAGCGTTGCCATCAGCGTCGGAGCCTGAAGCGGCTGATTCTGTCGGGCGAGACCGATCTCAAACTTCCATGTGTATTCGTTTGCGATACGGCGGTATTCGTCCATAAGGAACTTCGCCTGTTTGTTGTCAGACCAGTTGTATTTTGCGGCCCGCTCCTTGCCGTTTTTTTTCATGGTGATCGAAACATTGCCCATGTTCGAATAGTCACGCGAGGTCTGGTAATTCTCAGTGGAATCGAGAAAATTGAGCGCCGTAAACGCAGTTAAAAGGTTACCCATCGTCACCGTGGACAACTGGATCGGATCTGTGATCAATTCATCAGAGCCGCTTTTGCTAAACGAGATCTTTCCCTTGCCCGCCTCGTCATGATCGATCAAAACGTGCTCATAGGGAAAACCAGGACGCGTGAATTCGTAGAAATAAACAGGCGCATAGGCGTTTGCCGACGTTTGATTTCCTGTATTGCCGCTGTTGGGTCGTTCGTTGCGTTTTGCGGGTGTTTCGATCGGTGGTTCTTCCGGTGTCGGGTGAGGCGAGGTAGCAGACGGTTTTTGCTTGGTTATTCTCTTTGTCTTTTTGGCCTGAGCGTTAGCTCCGACCGCGAGGCACCCGATCAGTATCAGGAAAACAATTGCGTTAGCGGCCTGTCTCATCCGTTTTAGTTTAGCAAATGTTTATTCAAATTTGACCGAAACGATCTTTGAAACGCCTGCTTCCTGCATAGTTACGCCGTAAAGTGCTCGAGCGGCTTCCATCGTTCGTTTGTTATGGGTGATGACGATGAACTGTGTTTTCTCGGACATCTCGGCGATCTTTCCGGCAAAGCGTCCGACGTTAGCATCGTCGAGCGGGGCATCGACCTCGTCCAGCAGACAGAATGGCGACGGCCGATATTTGAAAATTGCGAGTACAAGGGCAATGGCCGTCATAGCCTTTTCACCGCCGGAAAGCAGCAGAATGTTTTGCAGTCGTTTACCGGGTGGCTGTGCGACGACTTCGATACCGGCTTCGAGAATGTCTTCGGATTCGAGCAGGGTCATCTCGCCGCGTCCGCCGCCGAAAAGCTCCTGGAAGAACTGTATGAAGTTTGCATTGATCGCTTCGAACGCAGCCTTAAATTTGTCACGCGAACGCTGCTTGATCTCTTTCAGAGCTTCCTCGGTAGCCGCGATGCTGTCGATGATGTCCGTGCGCTGCGAAGTTAGGAACAAATGACGCTCCTCCGCTTCGCCAAGTTCTTCGAGCGCGAGCATGTTGATGGCTCCGAAATTGTCTAGACGCTGACGCAGGTCGTCAGCCTGCTGCCGGGCATCGTCGAGGACGAAATCCTCGGCAAGCTCAATGGAATCGACCATCTCGGCTAGCGATGCGTTCAATTCCTGATGGCAATTTTCGGCGCTGTTTTTCAGTTGTGTGATCGCTTCTGCCTGCCGAACCTCGATATCTGCTCGCTCATTTCTGGCCTCGCCGGCACGACGGTTTAGATCGGCAAGCTCGTCGCTCGTGCGGTCGGACATTTCACGAGCAGTCGCAAGAGCGTTGATAGCTGCTGAGATCTCGGCATTCTCATTCTCTATCTCATCACCCGCAGCAGCAATCCGGTCAGTGATCTCACTGATCGATACGTGAAGGTCCTTGATCTTTGCCTCGGCATCCGTCATCTCAAGATGCTGCAAAGCGAGACGAGACTGCAGCTCCTTTGCTTCGTTCTCGACACGCTTGAGTGCTGAGACAGCCGAACGGCGACGTTCTTCGGACGTGGCGGCGATCATGCGCTTTTCGTTCAGAATGGCGTTGGCAGCTTCCGTCTTCGAACGCGCTTCATTTAGACTTGCCCCGATGTTCTCCAGCGAAGCGGAAGTCTCTGCACGTGAAGTTTCAGCAGCCCGTTTATTGAGCAACGCATCTGCGACTTTCTCTTTAAGCTCAGCGATCTCCGATCGGATCTGACTAGCTTCGTCCGCAACAACTTTTCGGTGCCGCTCAGCCCTCTGGATCTCCTCACGAGCCGTATGTACTTGAATCTGCAGCCCGTGAATCCCGCGATCGACCTTGATGATCAGCGATTGCAGATCGACGGTCTTGCTTTCGTTCTCGATCAGGTCCCTGCGTACGGCTTCAACTTTGGCTATTGCGTCTTCAATCGTTGTGACGAGATGTGAGCAGTCTTTTTCAAGCTGGTTCAGCTCTCGCTTGAACGCAAGCAACGACTCATTTGTACCGGCCGCTTTTTGCCGGCCGGCAATTACCATGCGTCCGCCGAGCAGCATATCGCCGTCGTAATTGACGAGTATCTCTCCATCGTTTGTTTCGCATTCACCCAGGTCTTTAACGAGTCGGGCCGCCATCTCACGCGGAAATACCTGCCGCAGGACGTTTGCAAGTTCCTCTGAAACGCCGAGATGATCAGCGATCGTATCGCCCATGCCAAGCACCGCATCGTTCTTCCTGATAGCCGTGTCTGGCAAGACGATCATTGCTGTCCGACCTATGTCGTTTGCCTTAAGCCATGCGGAAACACGGCTTGCGTCGTCGAGCGAACTGACAACGACGGCTTCGAGCAGGTCGCCAAAGAGAGTTTCAACTGCGGTTTCTGCTTCCCTTGTTACGTTTAGCCTGTCTGCCAAAACCCCGGCAAGACGCACACCGATATTTGCTTCCTCAGCAAAAAGTTTTTGAACCTGCGGGGTGTAAACGGCGCGTTTTTCTTCAAGCTCGAGCAGTGTCGAAAGCCGATGGCGTTTTGCCGAATACTCTTCCTGCAAACTCTGAAGCTCAGCCTCAGAGGCATGCAGAGCGTTACGCGAATCTGCCGTTGCGGCGAGTAGAGCATCTTTTTCGGCATTGAGCTCAGCTAGCTTTATTTCTTCTATTTTGAGGCTTTCAGCAAGTTCGTCCGCCTGTTTCTGATTTGCCGAAAAAGTCTCGTCGGCACGCACGCCCTCTTTCTCGAGGCTGTCGGCACGCGAGGTTAGCCGCTCAAGGTTGTTCTCAAGCTGCCGCCCGATCTCGTCAAAACGCTCTACAGCCCCAGTGTGCTGCATCAAGGCTGCTCGCAGGGTTTCGATCGAGGTTTCGATCACGGCAAGAGCATCGGCTTCACTTCTGTAAAGGTCTTCAGATTCACGAAGTGCTGATTCCGCTTTTGCGTGCTCTGCGGTTTCGTGCTGCTCATCTTTCTGTAGACGGTCAAGCTCTATTCTCAGCGTAGTCAGCCTTTCTTCGCTCGCGGCGATCTCGGTCCGCAATACTTCACAGCGGTTGTTGAGATTTACTATCTGGTCCGATTTGTAAATATGTTCGCGCTCGGCCCGATCCCGTTCCAGCGCGTTGTTCGAATGGATCTTTCGCAACTCGGCAAGGCTTTCTTCGGCGCTGCGTGCATTTTGAGTGGCTTCGCGTGCAGCTTCTTCCTTGGCTTTGAGTTGGACTTGGAGGTCTGCTTCGATCTCTTCTGCTTTGCCAAGCTGGAGTTTCAAGTCTTCGGAAAGGTTTGTAAGATATTTGCCCTCAGCCGCATAGAGATGGCGGAGCAGGGTGCGAAATTCTTCCTGGAGGATCTTGAAACGGCGAGTCTTAGCAGCTTGACGGCGAAGTGAGTTCACCTGTTTTTCGATCTCGGAAACAATGTCTGATATGCGGCTGAGATTTGATTTTGCAGATTCGAGACGCGATTCAGCGGCACGTTGGCGTGAGCGGAATTTTGAGATTCCCGCAGCTTCTTCAATAAGGTTGCGGCGATCAGCCGGCTTTGCCGACAGTATCTGGCCAATGCGGCCTTGTTCGATGATCGCGTAATGAGCACCCGACAGCCCCGTGCCTGCAAACAGATCGGTGATGTCACGAAGGCGGCATGTTTTACCGTTGAGCTGATATTCGCTCTCGCCTGATAGATAAAGTCGTCGAGTAACGGAAACGGCTTCGCCCGGTGCAAAATCCAGAGCAAACGAACGTGGGCGCCAATGACGTTTGGTCTTTACTTTTGTTTCAAGAGGCTGAGTCGAGCCGACTGCTGCGACCTTTACAGTTTCAAGTTCTTCAACTTCTTCGCCGTGAAATCCATTTCCTTCGACCGCGATCGCCTCGACCATTTCGACCGGCTCGGCTTCAACCGGATCGATCTCATCCATATCGACGAAATTCTCGTCGATGTCGGTCAATGCTTCGTCGATGTCTTCGAGTTCGTTCTCGTCAATGTCAAAGACCGTATCGTCACGAACAAGGTGCAAAACGACCTCTGCCATTCCTCCTGGCTTACGGTTCTTGGTGCCCGCGAAAACGACGTCTTTCATCTCGCCGCCGCGCAAGGATTTAGCACGCTGCTCGCCAAGTACCCACGACATTGCGTCGGATACATTCGACTTGCCGCAGCCATTTGGGCCGACGACCGCTGTTATGCCGCTCCCCGTGAAAACTATCTCGGTATAGTCGGCAAATGATTTGAAACCGGTGATCTCTAGACGCTGGAGCTTAAACATTCTATAGTGTTCGCAATTTGAGAAAGCACTATATTTTGTTGTATTTGAGACTGAAAGTCAACCAAAAGACCGGGATTGATGAGAGGCCAAGACTGGTCAAAGAGCTTCATCGCCGATGTTTCTCAAGCCTTGTTTTTCGGCTCGTTCGTTATCGAGATCGGTGAGCACATCGAGCAGAAAATTTGTATTACTTGAAACAGCAATCACAACCGGAAATTCATGATCGGAGCTGGAAAATTCAAAAGTCCCATGATCGATCTCAACAATGTCGCGAAACGCCATCATGCCGTTCTTTTCGTCGCACTCAGCATCTACGATCTTGCCTTCGTTAAACGCCACGTTGGCGAGATGAAGATCGGATTTAATGATCAGCAATCCGGTCATCTTAGAACTCTCGATGACCTGAACCGCATCAAAGATGCTGACGAACGCAAGATTTCCCGCAAACGTAACATCCGTTCTGACCTTTTGAGGCGATCGGTCGCGATTGGTCGCGAAATCAGGCCTGCGAGCTCGACGAATCGCTTCAAGCCCCGGTGCGACGGAGATACGAGGATCAAGCAGCTTGGCTTCCTGCAGACGATCGTATGCCAGATCGAAATCCTCGCGTGCGATGTAGAGGCTCACGAGGGCTAGACACTGTTTGGCTGCCTCGTTAAGGTTCTTTTGCTTGACGCAAATATCACGCATCTTTTCGCGAAGGGGGATCGAGCGCGGACTGCGTTCAAGCGAGCCGCGAAGCAGCGAAAACGCCTTTTCCGGGGAACTGTACTTTACAAAAAGATCCGCGTCGAGGAGCACCGATTCGATCGTTATCTCGCTGACCGGAGCTGTGCCCACTTCTAAAACCTGGCTCATAGCTTCACAGTGAACAAACTTGTTCAACATCTTTTAATCTACCATAAATGGGCATTGCAGTCACCAAAAAAATGCTCTTTTGTAAAAGAAAAAGGGATCGTTTTCCGTAGAAAACGATCCCGCAAAAGCTTATGTCCGAATCTTTAGAAATCGAACCTAAGACCAGCCCTGATCTGTCTCTGACGATACGTTCGGGTTGGAACAAGGAAGTTCTGTTGAGCAGTAGAGCTCGTAACAGTAAGGTTGTTGAAATCAACGAACGCCGAACCGTAGTTAAACACGGCCGCGTTCAAAATATTGTCAAACTGCAATACCGGTCGCAACCGCATGCGGTTCTTTTCGCCAAACTTGAACTCGCGGCTGACATTCATGTCAAAGGTGTAAAAACTCGGACCGCGTCCGGAGTTTCGCGGGAGATTGCCGCTTACGGCTCCAATCGGTGCCAGAGATAACTGTGCGATCAAGTAGGTGGGGATAGGTGATCCTGGTTCACGCCATCGCAGATCGTCGAGTTTGCCACTAAAGTTCAGGCGATCCGTGCTGAGGTCGTCCAGATTGCGGTCTGAGCCACCGTTACCAAGGTTAAATGGTGCCGATGTGCCGAACCTAAAGAGCGGCGAGAATCGCAATCCGCCGAGCCAATTGGGCATATCAAAACTTCCGGAAATTGCAATGCGGTGCCTGCGGTCCTGTAGGCTTCTAGCCCATTCACGCGAGAAGTCGCCGTTAACCTCTGCATTCGCAGTATTATTCAAACCATCATCCTGCGTTTTTGACAAAGTGTAAGCAAAACGGGTCGACGCGGCGAAACCATGGCCAAGTTTGCGGCGACGGCCACGCATTTCCAATATCAGCCCACGATAAAAAGAGTTGCCGAGGGCGCGAATAAGCGATATTTCGTCATCGTAACTTGTATCCGGGCGGAACTGTGAAATTGCAGAAAGTGCAATGCCGATCGGTCCGCCGGTCGCATTGTTGTTCGTGCCGGCAACCGATACCAGCGGCCTGGTCGTCGATGTGCTGGTGGTGTTCAAATTTACAAAACAGTTTGCAGTTGTTGTGCCGCAAGCCGTAGTGCTCCCTTGAGACCCAGCATGGAGGCCGCTTGCATCATTTGTTGGTCCGTTAAAAAACGTGTACATACGAGTTGGTGAAAGAGTAAACGGATGGGTGATCAACCATGAATTCCAGTCCGAAAAACCGGCAGGCAAGACCGGAACATTATAGTTGGTATCTCGCCAGAGGTGTTGCGTCTTGTTGATCGTGTAATTTGCTTCAAAAACCCAGCCTTTAAATACCTCGCGTTCGAACCCGAAGTTGTATTGATAACTGACAGGGATTCTCAGGTTAGGTTCAACCGTACGGATCGGATTTCCGGTATTCGTAACGCCTCCAAGAAAACCCGTGCTTTGTGTACAAGGGGCCGGCGGATTTACAACGGTCGGGCAAACACGGGTTAAGAGTGCCTGCAATTCTGTCACCGATGCGTAGGTGGTCGGAAAAGCTGAGGACAGTGCCGCCAGGATCGCAACTCGCCGCGAATCATTTGCAGACGTCCCGATCGTATTGGTATCGAATGAAACCTGGTTGCCGCCTGTATTTTGGATCGACTCAGCTACGGTACGAAGCAGCACACGATTGTAGAAAACTCCGCTGCCGAACCTGATGACTCCCTTTCGTGACTTGAACGGTGACCAGGCAACACCCACACGCGGGCCAAAATTGTTGCTGTCAGAAACTGCCGTTTCTCTTTCATATCGTAATCCAAAACTGACAGTCAGATCAGACCTGAGTTTTAACTCGTCGTTTCCGAAGATTCCCCAATAGGTGTTGTTAACATCCGAACGGGTTCCAAAATTCTGTCTATATCGCGACAGCGTGTTTGCCAAAAATGCGCTCACTCCAGTGAAGTTGAAAGTGCCTGTTGCATCTCCGAGTCCGATCGCCTTTGAATTTACCTTCTGAATATCAAATCCAGCTTTGAGAGAATGGCGACCGTAAAGGTAGGTCATCGTGTCCTGAAACTGGTAACGCGTTTCCCTGCGGTTTTGCGGAAACCCGGTTGAATCACCGGTTATCGAAGATGTCGAGTTGCCCGCGATCAATGTTTGGTTCGCTCCAGTCAACGGATTTCGGTAACCGATCAAAACAACGGGAGCAAATGGATTGTCCGTCTGAAAGCTAGGCTCATAAATGGAATACTGAGCCCGGAATTGATTGACGGCCGTCGCACCAAAAACCTGATTGTCTGTGAAGTTAAACGCATCCGTGTCGCTGTTACGTGACTGCAAAGCATCATCGAGGCGGGTCGTGGTTGCGGCAGTGGTTCTCTTGTTCTTACGTCGCCCATACTGATAGCCAACAGTAAAATCATTGGAACTCGTCAGTTTGTGATCGACGCGAGCCGTGAAAACGTTGTTCGTATTTGGCGTTGCAAGGCTTGATTGATAAGCACCTATCGGTGTCGATGTCCCTGTTGTGTCGTTACAACCGGTCGAAACGGGACACGGAGCGTTACTTGCAGGAAGAGCGAAACGAGGGTTGGTGCCGATCGGTACGAAAGTATCAACAAATGTTGTGTCCCGAAGATCATCATGCTCGAAAGCGACCGAGAAAAATGTTCGGTTGTGGCCGTCATAAAGATAGGGTACGACGACAGGGCCACTAAATGTAAATCCAGGATTGTAGTCTGACAATGGAGCCCGGGCGAAACCGCGGCTGTTGTTGTACCAGCTGTTCGCATTCAGACTTTCGTCTTTGAAAAAGAAGAACCCGCGTCCACGAAACCTATTCGAACCCGCTCTTGTTCTGAGATTGACACGTCCGCCTGATGCACGTCCATATTCGGCAGAAAATTGGTTGGTGATCACCTGTACTTCTGCAATGGACTCCAACGAAGGTTGGAACCGGTCGCGACTGGAGCGGTCGTCGTTATTGTCAAGGCCATCGATCGTCAAATTGTTTGAATAAGCCACGCCGCCAGACAAAGAAAAATTACCTTGTTCTAAGGGAGCGGTCCCAGGAGTTTGAAACCGGTCTTCTGCGAGCCCACTAGTGGATAACTGTTCTTCTGATGTACCGCCCAGCGTAAGAACCAGATCGAGCGGATTACGGGTACTGTTTGGGATCTCTTCTATCTCCCGCTCGGTCAAAGTGCCACCGACCACTGTTCGGGTTGTATCGACCGCAGGCACATCCTCTTCGGTTACTGTAACCGTCGTTTCGGCCGTAACCTTCTCCAGAACCATTTTGAAATCTTGAACAAGATTCTGTCCTGATACGGTTCTGATCGGTGTTGTTTCCGAAATGCCAAATCCGCTTCCGCTGGCCTTTATTTTGTAATTGCCTGGCTTCACTTTGACGAAGCGATACAGGCCATCCTCGTTGGTAACTGTCGTACGCGTCTCGCCCGTGTCGACAGACGTTACGGTTACGTTTGCACCAACCACAACAAGACCATTCGGATCGGTGATCTTTCCGCTAATGGTTACATCATCCAGATCCTGGGCAAGAAGGAATAAGCTAGAAAATAGAACAAAAAGAGTAAGCGCAAGGGCGCGTGATAAAATTCTTCCAGACATCGGTTTCTCCTGACAAAATTGTAAGCTTACAAAATGACGATTTTGCGTTCTGAAATGTTAACGCAAAAGCCACCTTAAAGCAACGTCACGTTGAATTAACCGATGCTACATTGCCGGTATTATCAAATTGTTAAGTCTGGCGAGAAAATGCTAGATATCTTTCGGCCGAAAGCGCGCCGGGCGAAACCGTGAGATCGGAATCAAGGCTTCGCTCGAAGAACGTGTCTCGTGGTTACGGGAAAATTCACCGGCGTGGGTTTTTAAATATTCAAAAAAACGTTCAAATTCACGCTGCATTTCGTCCATTTTTGCCCGCATATTGAGGATGATCTCAACGCCCGCAAGATTAACGCCGAGGTCACGGGTCAATGAAAGTATGATCTCGAGACGCTCAAGATCGGAGTCTTCGTAGAGCCTGGTGTTGCCGATCGATCGGGACGGCGTAAGCAGCCCCTCGCGTTCATAAAGCCGCAAGGTCTGAGGGTGAATATCGTAAAGTTCTGCTACCGCACTGATCGTATACGTTTTGACTTTCTTTTTCATTTATTCAAGTCCGATCAATTTACGTGGATTTTCAGGGTTCAGTTTTTCGAATTGCCTCAAAACCTCTTTTGTTTCCTCTGACAAGACGCGAGGTAAAGTGATCTTTACTTCGACAAACTGATCGCCACGCAGCTTTGGATTTCTTAAAGAGGGAAATCCGCGCTCGCGCAAGCGAAATTTCTGCCCAGACTCGGTACCTGTCGGTATCTTTAGCTGGGCTTTGCCTTCAGCGGTGGGCACCTCGATCTTTGTTCCAAGAGCGGCTTCCGATACAGTGATCGGAACAGTTATGTAAATATTATCGCCCTTTCTATCAAGAAATTTGTGCTTACCGACGTTAGTTAGGATGAAGAGATCGCCGGGCTCGGCACCGAGTCTTCCGCCGTGGCCCTTTTTCGGGATCCGAACGCGTGAACCTGTGTCAACACCGGGCGGAATGCGTATCTTTACCTGTTCAGTTTTTGGTGTTGTTCCTTTGCCGTTGCAGAGCGAACACGGCTGACGACGGCGGCCCGATCCTTCACAATCAGGGCATCCCTGAGAGAATTGCAGGCGGCCGCCGGTACGCATAACCTGTCCTGTACCCTTACACGTAGAACATTGAATTACCGGTCCACCGGTGTCACCGGCCCCCTGACATCGTGAGCATTGCTCGGAACGATTCACGGTAATGTTGGTTGTAAGCCCCGTGAATGCTTCCTCAAAACTCAACGCCAACGGAATCTCTATATCACGGCCCTTTTTAGGAACTGGATGAGGCGGCTCCGGTTGGGCCCTCGGACCACTGCCGCCGCCAAAGAGGTCAGAGAAAATATCCCGAAAACTCGACCCGCCCGTCGAAGCTCCTGTAGTGCTCGAAAAATCAAAGCCGGAGAAATCAAAACCGGCTGCTGTCCTGCCTCCGCCAGATGCTCCGGTGGAAAAAGGTGAATTTACATCAAGATTGTCAGCGTAATAGCCAAAGCGGTCGAACACCTTGCGTTTCTTGTCGTCAGACAAAATGTCGTAGGCTTCTTGGACGTCTTTGAACTTGTCTTCAGCGGCCTTATCGCCAGGGTTAACATCAGGATGATGCTTGCGCGCAAGGCGACGATAAGCCTTTTTTATCTCGTCGGCTTTTGCGTCCTTTTTGACGCCTAAAATTTGGTAGTAATCTTTTTTTGCCACGTTCAGTCCCGAACAAGTTTAGAGGGACAAGCGACGATCAGCAAATTACCTTTTCCGTTCGTCTCTTGTCCCCAACCACTAGTATCCAGTTGTTACTTTTTTTCGTCCTCTACATCTACATACTCCGCATCGATCACGTCACTCTCTTCAGCGGATGCAGTGGAAGCACCGTCGCTGCTGGCTGATGCAGATGAGGCTTGCTCTTGCGGCTGTTCTTCAGCACCTGGGGTTGCAGTTTGGCTGTAAAGGACCTCTGCCAGTTTGTGCGAGGCTGTTTGCAGCCTATCGAAGGCATTGTTCATCGCGTCAACATCCTCACCGCCGAGAGCGGTTTTGGATTCTGCAATGGCGGCCTCGATCTCGCTTGCGGCGGCGGAATCGAGTTTATCTTTGTTTTCAGACAAGGTCTTTTCGACGCTGTAAACGAGGCCGTCAAGGCGGTTGCGTGCCTCGATGGCGGCTTTTTTCTTTTCGTCTTCAGCTGAATGGGACTCGGCGTCCTTCATCATTTTGTCGATCTCTTCTTTTGAGAGGCCCGACGAAGCCGTGATGGTGATCTTCTGCTCGCGGCCGGTGCCTACGTCTTTTGCTGATACGTTGACAATACCGTTCGCGTCGATGTCGAATGTCACCTCGACCTGCGGGATGCCACGCGGTGCCGGTGGGATGCCGACAAGGTGGAATTTGCCGAGTGTTTTATTGTCTGCGGCCATCGGGCGTTCGCCCTGGATGACGTGGACCTCGACCGAGGTTTGATTGTCAGAAGCGGTCGAAAAGATCTCCGATTTACGCGTCGGAATGGTCGTATTTTTCTGGATCATCGGAGTTGCAACGCCGCCAAGCGTCTCGATACCGAGCGACAGAGGCGTCACGTCAAGCAGCAGAATGTCGGTCTTCTCACCGCCCAAAACACCGGCCTGAACCGCTGCTCCGAGAGCAACAACTTCGTCAGGATTGACCGATTTGTTCGGTTCCTTGCCGAAGTAAGACTTGACCATTTCCTGAACCTTCGGGATACGCGTCGAACCGCCAACGAGCACGATCTCCTCGATGTCTTTAGCTGTCAAACCGGCGTCTTTGATGGCCTGTTCGACCGGCGGCATGAGTTTTTTCAAAACAGGCTCGACAAGCTGTTCAAATTTAGCCCGTGTGAGCTTCATAACGAGGTGTTTCGGTCCGCTTGCGTCTGCCGTGATGAAAGGCAGATTGATCTCGGTTTCCATCGCGGATGAGAGCTCGACCTTGGCCTTTTCGCCGGCTTCTTTCAGCCTTTGCAGGGCCATTTTGTCGTTGTGAAGGTCGATGCCCTGGTCCTTTTTGAACTCATCAATGATCCAGCCGACAAGCACCTCATCAACGTCATCACCACCCAGATGAGTATCGCCGTTGGTCGATTTGACCTCGACTACGCCTTCGCCGACCTCGAGGATCGAGATGTCGAAAGTACCGCCGCCAAAGTCGAAAACCGCAATGATCTCGTCCTTTTTCTTGTCCAAACCGTATGCCAGAGCGGCCGCTGTCGGTTCGTTAACGATACGCAGGACTTCGAGGCCTGCGACCTTTCCGGCGTCCTTGGTGGCCTGACGCTGGGCGTCGTTAAAGTAAGCAGGCACAGTAATTACGGCCTGATCGACCTTTGAGCCAAGATAATCTTCGGCTGACTGTTTTAGCTTTTGCAGCACCATTGCTGCGACCTCAGGCGGGCTGTACTGCTTGCCCTCGGCGTTGATGCGGACATCCCCATTTGAAGCCTTTTCGACCTTGTAAGGCACCTGTTTGATCTCGCTGCCTACCTCGTCGAACTTGCGTCCCATGAAACGCTTGATCGAATACAGCGTATTTTCGGGGTTTGTGACGGCCTGACGCTTGGCGACCTGGCCCACGAGGCGGTTGCCGTCCTTTGTAAATGCTACAACCGAAGGGGTTGTGCGTCCGCCTTCGCTGTTTGTAATGACGACGGGCTCGCCGCCTTCCATCACGGCAACGACTGAATTTGTCGTTCCCAGATCGATACCAATAATTTTGCCCATATGTTTAATCTCCAAAAAGTATGATTGCTATGCTCAGTATAATTCAATGATTTGAGCGTAAACCAATGATAATAGTTGAGTGTGTTCTTGTCAAGTTTAAAATCATCGCTCGCAGAAGTCTTGAGGAAGGGATCTGAGGCGACCCAAAACGACCAAAGATCAGCCCGGATCTGGTTAAAATAAGAGGATAATTGAGACGATATTGGCGACAAGTCGGATAGATGTGGAGAAACCAGGCATATCTTAAGAAACCAATATTTCTGGCCCTAAACTATTGACCTGTTGAGACTTAGCAGCTTTTCGCATGACGGGACGGCAAAAAATTACGTAATAGCCCCCAAAAAAATACGTGGAAGAGGTCCAAACGGGTGTGGACCAGGGTAATTTGGGAAGTGATCTGCAGGCCAAAAACGAGCAGTCCTAGCCATCAATAACAGTTGTCGCCGCCAACATTACCTAGCCGCTCTCGCCATTGTCGTCTTCATCGGAGTTTCGTTTCTAGACGTGTCCGTAGCCCGCGCGTTAGCAAGGGCGCCAATCAGCGATGAGCGCGCCTCCCTCACGGTTGGGCTACAGACACGGCCACGTAGCCGACAAAAATCCGGCGAACTGCATTTGACAGAGCGTTGCATCTATGCAATACTGTTCAACATGAAAATGCAATGGGAAGTTTTTGAAGGAAAGCAGTATCAAAGAACGTCGCGTAACGAGCCGCGTGTGACGCTTGGGGCAAAGGGAACGTTTTACCTGAACGGTGCCGCGTACGACGAGCTTGAACGGCCGCCGGCGGTCGAGTTCCTCTACGAAGGAAACGCGCGCGTCATCGGGCTGAGGCCGGTCGATCCGGGTAAGCATAACGCCTTCGTGATAAAACACCACGGCAAAGGCGGCAACTACAAACGCATCTCAGCCGCGTCCTTCTGCTCGCACCACCGCTTAAAATATAAACGCACGCTTCTCTTTGAAAACGCCGAAGTCGATAACGAAGGCGTAATGCACCTCGACCTGAACAAATCGATCGAAGTCAGCCGCGGCGCACGGTAATTAAGAAGCCAACACGTTTCGCGCATTTTCGTTTCCGTGCTATAACAGTTGTCAGTTTTCACTCATATCTATTCCACGGAAGAACGAAATCGTTCCTTGCAAATTCGTTTATGTCTCACAAGTTCGGAAACATAGATTCCTGGACGAAAGATAAGCTCGAAAGGGTTGAGGCTTATCTTGCTGCTTATTTACGTGCGCTCAAGAATCAAAAATTCCAACTTGAATATATTGATGCCTTCGCAGGAACAGGTTTCGTCAACCGCAAAGTTAAGATGCCTGCAGAGACGCTCTTTGATGTCGAAGAGATGGTAAAGCTAAAAGATTTCATTGATGGATCGGCCAGAATCGCCCTTCAGACAACTCCTCCGTTCGCTAAATACACATTCATTGAAAAACACAAAAAAAGGTGCCAAGATCTTCAGCAACTAAAAGTTGATTTTCCTACACTTGCGAATTCAATAGATGTCATACAAGGAGATGCCAACCTCAATGTACAACAATTGTGCTCATCAAACTGGATCTCAGACGGGCGTCGGGGTGTAATGTTTTTAGATCCGTATGGTACGCAAGTTTCATGGGAGACGATCAAAGCAATTGCCGACACACAGGCAATCGACCTATGGATACTGTTGCCGATTGGCACCGTTAATAGACTGCTAAATCGCAATGGCCGTATTATCGAAGGCAGAAAAAGAAGACTTAATACAATGTTTGGTGATGACACATGGTTTGAGAGAATTTATCAAACAACCGAGCGTAACTCTTTATTTTCAACGGAGCCATTGACTGTTCACTCGAAGACTTCCGACCCGTTTGGTTTAATAACGACCTACTTTATTGACCGATTAAAGACTGTCTTTGCCGATGTAGCTCAAAACCCACTTGTTATGAGAAATTCTGCAAACTCGCCCATTTTCTTACTCTGTTTCGCAGCGGGAAATCCCAAAGGAGCCCCAATCGCAGTACGAATAGCACAGCATATTTTGAGCAAGGAATAGTTATGTCAAAATCGACTATCGAATGGACAGAATCAACCTGGAATCCGGTGACTGGCTGTAACAAGATCAGCCCGGGCTGTAAGAATTGCTATGCCGAGCGGATGTCGAAGCGGCTTAAGGCGATGGGACAGAATAATTACCGGCACGGGTTCAAATTGACTTTGCAGCCTCATATGCTGGAACTTCCGCTTCGATGGAAAAAGCCACAGACAATATTTGTGAACTCGATGAGCGACCTGTTTCACAAGGACGTTCCTCTTGAATATGTTCAAGAAGTCTTTGACGTTATGAAAAGGGCTTATTGGCACCGGTTTCAGGTATTGACGAAACGTGCTGACAGGCTCGAACAACTTTCACCATTATTGGAATGGGCACCAAATATTTGGATGGGCGTTTCTGTTGAGAGCCAGAAATATGTTTCGAGGATCGACCATTTACGACGTACAGGTGCACAAACAAAGTTTCTATCATTAGAGCCGCTGATCGGCCCTCTTAAAGATCTTGATCTATCTAATATTGATTGGGCGATAGTT
>JBGARA010000129.1:0-5267 GCA_044230475.1 Pyrinomonadaceae bacterium
GCGGTCACGCTGACGCTTGCTGATTTCCAGGGCACAGTACTGCCTGACGGCGGTCCGCTGGTAACGGGATTGACCGAGCCGACCAACTGGGAGACTCCGGTCAGCAGCTTTGCGGCCCCCGCACCGCCGGCACCGTACGTCGAGCATGGCAGCACACCGTTCCCGTCGATCGACAAGACGTTCCGCGGAACCTATGGCCTGACAAATGCCAACGGTACGTGGAGCCTGTACATGCGTGATGACGCCGGAGCCATTGTCAATGTACCGACTGCCATCTCAGGCTGTCTGGACGGCGGATGGTCCCTCCAGTTCCTCCCGCTTACAGCGGCCAGTGTAAGTGTTTCGGGTCGTGTGATGACGGCAAACGGAGAAGGCATACGCAATGCGAAGATCGTCGTTACTGGCAATTCGCTTGCTGAACCGCGTGTCGTCTCAACCGGATCGTTTGGTTACTATTCGGTCGATGGATTGCAGGCGGGCCAGACTTATGTTGTGACTGTAAACTCGCAGCGTTACACGTTCAGTACACCGAGTCGTGTGTTCAGCCTTGTCGATAATATCGCCGATGCTGACTTCATCGCCGATCCTCAGCAATAGCCGAGGCTCAGCAAAACACTCATGGGCGGTCTTCGGGCCGCCCTTTTTCGTCTTGAGCACTCCGACGAAAAACGCCATAATCGTAGATACTATGGCTACGAATGAAACAGGCGACATACGAGGCTTCGAACGCAGGCTTTTCGCGGCGGTTGCAATTCTATTTCCGGTAGCGGTGCTTATAGGGTTCGCTCCGACGTATTATCTTAAATTTGCATTTGCAAATGCGCCTTTGCCGAGCATGCTTGTTCATCTGCACGGGCTGTGTATGACGGCATGGATCGTGCTGTTTGTAACACAGGTTTTCCTGATCTCATCGAAGAAGATAAAGCTCCATCAAAAGCTAGGCATGTTTGGCATTGCTCTTGGCTGCGCGATCATCATCCTAGGCTGGATGACCGCTATCGCCGCCGCGGCACGCGGTTCGGCGCCGCCGGGCTTGCCGCCGCTTTCTTTCTTGATAGTGCCTTTTGGCGATATGATCGTATTTGGCATCTTATTCGGCTCCGCGATCTATTATCGCCGTAAACCGGCCAACCACAAGCGTCTGATGCTCCTGACGGTGCTCAATTTCCTGCCGCCCGCTCTAGGGCGTTTTCCCGAACCGATACCTGCCAATACTCCATTGTTCTTCTTTGGGGTTCCCGACGTGCTGGCTATCGCTTTCCTTATTTTCGACTTCTGGAAAACCCGTAAGGTCAATCCCGCGTTCCTTGGCGGTGTGCTGCTTTTGATCGGGTCTCATGTTGTTCGCCTTACGTTCGCCGGCAGCGAACCTTGGTTGCGATTTGCTGCGTGGCTGACAAGTTTGGCCGGTTGAAACGATCTGTTCGTCGGGAACATTTACGTTGCTCAAGCGCAGCGATTACCATATAGGCTGTGCGGATACTCATCGTAAAACTTGGCAGCATAGGCGATATCGTGCATACATTGCCGTCGTTGGCAGCGATTAGGCGCTCATTGCCGTTTGCGGAAATTTCGTGGGTTGTTGAGGCTCGAGTAGCAGAGATATTAAAAGATAATCCGATGATCGATCATCTGATCGAGGTCGATACACACGGGCTGCGTCGCCGGCGTGATTTGGATACGGTCATCACCGAGGCGGGAAAGCAGTTTCGCAACTTGCGGCAGTTTGAGTTTGACGTTGCGATTGATTTTCAAGGCCTCTTAAAATCTGCGACGATCGCAAAACTGTCAGGTGCAAAAAAGCGTTGGGGTTTTACGCGAGCCGGACTGCGTGAGCCCGCGAGCCGCCTGCTGCTCACAAACGCCGTCAAAACACCGCGGCAAATTCAGATCATTCGCAAAAATCTCGCTCTCGCGGCCGGCGCGTTGAACATAGCCGTGCCTGACAACGATTTTGAATTTCCGATCGCTACATCTGTCGAACATATTCACGAGGCCGACAAAATCACAGGAGAATTACGAGGAGATTTTGCGATTCTAAATCCCGGTGGCGGCTGGGTGACAAAACTCTGGCACGCCGAGAAATTTGGACAGCTTGCCGATCGGCTTTGGGAAGAAAAAGGCCTAAGACCCATCATTACGACCGGTCCGGGCGAAGATGAACTGGCTGGAAAAGTTGCTGCAAGCAGTCGTTCAGGGAATTTGGTCCTTGCGCGACCTAGTCTAAAAGCCTTCTATGAGCTGGCAAAACGCGCTGGTGTTTACGTTGGTGGTGACACTGGCCCGACGCACATCGCGGTTGCGGCTGGCGCACCCGTAGTCGGCCTCTTCGGCCCGACGGAATGGTGGCGTAACGGCAGCCCAAACCCCGACGACATATGTGTCGAACGTACCGACATTGATTGCCGAATCGATTGCCATCGCCGCACTTGTTCAAAGTGGATCTGCATGGATTCTGATGTAGATGCGGTCTACAATGCGGTCGAGAAGAGGCTGCAAGAGAACAAGAACTGAAAAATGGACAAGCGCACATTACAACGTATTCGTGTTCCGCTCGGGTTTATGTTTACCATCATTTTCTTGATCTTTGCCAGGCCGTCTCTAATGAGCCTGACAGTCGGTTCAGGAATTGCGTTGATCGGGCTCGCGATACGCGCGTGGGCATCGGGACATATTAGGAAGGCCCGCGAGCTTGCGGTGACCGGGCCTTACGCACATACGCGAAACCCTCTTTATCTCGGCACGTTTTTTATGGGGCTTGGGTTTACCGTTGCCTCGGGCGTTTGGTGGCTGGCAATTTTATTTGCGGGGCTGTTCATCGGCATCTATTTGCCCGTTATGCGCGTCGAAGCAGATGACATCCGCCGCATTTTTGGGCAGGATTTTGATGAGTATGAGCAAAATGTGCCTGTTTTTATCCCGCGTCTTACGGGATGGAAAAAATCGGACACAAAATTCGATTTTCGCCTATACTTGCAATACAGGGAGTATCGCGCAGCTATCGGCGTGATCGCGGCTATTGGCGTACTTGCTGCCAAGGCGTTTTTTCTCGATTAGTATGAAAACTTTGTGTTACAAAGGCTTGATGATCGCGGCAATTTCTCTGGTCGCTTTTTGTGCGGCATTTGGACAGCCGGCTGCTGTTCCATCGGCTCGTATCTTCGATGGAGAGACGCTAAGATACGAGGGCAAAGGCAGCAAGTACAAGATCAGCATGACCGTCGCGGATCTCACATTTTCTGCTGCTCTCGCGCCGAACTCGAACAACCTGGTCATAAAGTCCGAAGCCATCTCAAAGGGTTCGCTGCTTAAGCTTTTTCGGTACAGTTTTCTTCAGCAGTATCAATCAACCGTCGATCTCGACACATTTCGCATAACAAAAACCACGAAGCACGATGTGCAAAAAGACCGTGTCCGCGACAGCGAAGCCTTGTTTGATTACAGTGCCAAACGAGTAGGCTATACCGAAACCGACCCGAAAGACCCAATGCGCCCGCCGCGCCGAATCGCATCAGAGATAAGCGATCATCTCTACGATATGATCTCGGCGATCTATGCCATTCGCTTGCAGCCGTTGGCAGTCGGCAAGAAATTTGAATTTTCCGTCAGCGATTCCGGTCTCGTTTACAAAGTTCCGCTCTCGGTCACTGCTCGCGAAAAACAAGATACGGCTCTCGGCAAGGTATGGTGTTTTCGCGTGGAACCCGAGGTATTCGGCAAAGATCGTCTTATAGAACGCGATGGAAGGATGATAATTTGGGTCACAGATGACGCCCGCCACACGCCTGTTCGCTCGCAGATCAAAACCGAATGGGGCAAATTTGAAGTTAAGCTAAAATCGTCAGTAATTGCAGAAACAGTGACAAAGTAAGAGGCCTGAGGCCCAAATATCGCGACCGCTCCGGCTTATTGCAGGCTTGCGCACAAGATCGAAAGACCGCATACTCATAGTTTGCGGTTTTTGTGTTATGGAAAAGAGAGCAGCCAAAAAAACAGCGGCCAAAAAGAAAATTGTTGAGGCTAAAGAGGTGAGGATCGCGTCTCCGTGGACTGAGATCGCAGCGGATATATCAGTACCACCTGTGGTAACCGGTGGTTTAACATCATCTCGCAAAGCCGCTAAACCTAAGAAAACAAAGGCCGTGTCGAAAGCTGTCGCAAACAAAACGGTCAAGACAAAGAAGGTTTTAGAACCTGTAGCGGCCACAAAAGAAGTTAAAGCAAAGAAAAGCTCAACGAGAAAGGTGTCAGAACCGGGAGCGATAGCGACCGGGTCGTCCACGGCTAAGAATACAGTTAAGAAAGCGGTCAAGAAGGCCAAAACCCCAACACTTGACGTAACCGCCGATATAGCAACGACTGAGCCCAAGGTTGAGCTTTCACCGGTATTTAAGGCTCTTGCGATGCCGACGCTCCCAGAATTGCAACGCGAAAACCGTGCTCGGCTAATGATGCAGACGCCTACGAAACTGTATTTCTACTGGTCGGTCCGCGAAAATCCATACCATTTGCTTCGCAAAATGTTTGGCGACGATCTTGGCAGCTACACACTTGTCCTCAAACTTACGGAGAAAAACTCAGGCGTCGAGGAGATTCATCGTGCCGAGGTCGAAGGGGACTGGTGGTTCAATGTCGAGCCGAACGGCAAGTACGAAGCCGAGATAGGTTTTTACGCACCGAATCGACCGTATTTCCGCATCCTCTATTCAAACACGATCGAAACGCCGCGCCGCAGCCCCAGCGCCCGCGTGGCAAACGACATGGACTGGCGCGTTTCAGCGAGCAAGTTTGCTGAGGTGCTCGACGTCGCCGGATTTTCGCAGGATGCTTTTGATGTCGCCATGGCCGGCGATGACCAAGAAGCGTCAGAATATGCGACGCATCGTGCATTTTCTCATTTCATCGGCAACGGGGATCACGATCTGCGAAGCGTCGCTGCCGAGGATATTCGCTATTCACTGATGTCTCTCGCAGCCGGACTGACGATAGAGGAACTGCGTTCGCGGATAAGCCCAACCCTGTTTGCGATATTGCAGGCAAACGCCGAAAAGATCGCAGCCGCCAACGCGATGAACATTCTCACCGAATATTTCGACATCGACGAAGCTGACTTCGAGGAGCATCAATATGGCTCGGCAGTTTACGGCGCCAGTCTCGTAAATTTTCCGCGAACACTAAAAACGCGTCATATCATGCCGAAATACGCGCCGCTCAGCTCGTTCAGTTTTCGCGGCTAAGTGTCAGAACCACCCGTGGTAACGGGTGGG
>JBGARA010000130.1:0-5159 GCA_044230475.1 Pyrinomonadaceae bacterium
AGTCAAATTCATGGTTACCTAAAGTTGGGTCAAGAGATTCTTGGTCCGCTCGGACACGTCTCCACCAAATAACATCAATCGATGAAACTTCAATTGTTGTCCCATCTTCCAACCTAATACATCCGTTTGACGGACATGGATCAGACAGCCACCTTAGGGAATGCGAAGACGAAATTCTGTCACACTCCAATATAAAACAGTCCTTATATCCTCTTTCTGCAAGTCTGCGCTGAACAGCCATTGCGTGAAGATCATCTTGAATACTAACAATTAAGATCATAATAAACTGAACTACGAAATTAGTTCTAATGATTGAAATTCAATCGAATTGGAATAGAGCGCAATGAGTGAAAAAACGCTCTATTCCAAACCACCACTTATTCGTTCGGTCATAGAGGCGTTTTACATCATGTCGCAGTCATCACTACAACCCCCTGAACAAGATTCAGAAGCCGAGCCTACCATACCCCCTTTATTGCGAACCGACACCCCAAGAAAGTGCTGTAGGTCATGTTCCCAGTGACTGAGATCTTCATGTTTTTCAATAACAAAATATCCTGTCGGTTGAACTGCTAAGACAACCGGCGGCGGACCTTGTATTGCACTCTCCAAATCTACTTTTTCTCCTAATTTGGGCATATTTCCTCCATATTTTTTTTGGCTATTATTTGTTTTCAACGGGAATCATCTATTACAAGCATTGATCTAGGCTGTCCTGGCGTTTCAATATTCAATTGGTCAGGCGACCTCCATCACTCTTGTTTCCAAGGAATGATCGACCCTAAAAAACTAACAACCTTCTACTAAAAGCTATGGAAACTGGGATAGACTAGAATTTGTTCACGTGCTCCCGGTTTCAAGCTATGTTAAGTGCCAAGGTTTAGGAGTCTGTTGGGACATCCTTGAACCACTTATTTAGAGAACTGCTGTCGTTCTATCGAGAAACGACTCTCTCCCCCTTGTGAAAGTACTACTGCTTGATGACGAGAACTTTAGCTCAGGTGAAAATTAATGTCAAGCGCTAATTTTAATAATTAGAGATATTTCACAAAAATTTAACCTGCGAAGAATTGAAGGCTGGCAGTTCAACTCGAAGAGGGTGATGCGAGAGCGATCTGTGAACTGACGGAAGAGTTGGAGATAGTCGAAACTGTCGATTCGGTGGACGGCATTGGCGAGAGAGTGTAGGTAACTTTAAAGACGACGATGTGGATCAATGAGGAGAAATGCCTTTAAAATCAGAAATCGTAGACGCCAGTTTTTGACCGTTGCGCGGTGGTTTTTACCCCCATCCACGTTTTTTTTGAGCGTGCTTACGCAAAAAAAGAGCCACTTCACAGCGGCTCTCTCGGAAAGATACAAAATCGGAACTCAAACCTCGCTCACCAGTAAAAAAACATCAATCAGCCGTTACTGCTGCTGTTTTTTTTTCGCCTTCCGTGTTGACGAATGTCAGCCAGTCGGCGCCGAATGGGGCGGGGCGTTTGGCGTCGATGATCTTGAAGAATTCTTCCTGAAGTTTCTTGGTGATCTCGCCGCGTTTTCCTGCTCCGACCGTGATGCGATCAACTGTGCGGATCGGCGTAATTTCCGCTGCTGTGCCGGTGAAAAACATTTCGTCGGCTAGATAAAGAGCACCGCGTTGTATCTGTGCTTCGATGACTTCGATGCCGAGTTCGCGGGCGATCTGCACGACTGAATCACGAGTGATTCCGGGCAGTATCGATGCTCCAAGCGGCGGCGTGATCAGCTTGCCGTTGTTCACCAAAAAGATGTTTTCGCCCGAGCCTTCGGAGACGTAGCCACGGTCATCGAGAGCGATGCCCTCGGAAAATCCACCGAGCAATGCTTCCATCTTGATAAGCTGCGAATTCATATAATTCGCACCGGCCTTTGCCATTGCAGGCATTGAATTTGACGTGATGCGGGTCCATGACGAAACGCATACATCAATGCCGGATTCGAGAGCTTCTTCGCCGAGATATTTGCCCCATTGCCAGATGGCAATGTAAGAATCGATCGGATTCGGGAAAGGATTTACACCAAACGCAGGTTTGGCTTCGTCGAGGCCGCGAAAGATCAACGGGCGTATGTAACACTCGTCCAGTCCGCTTTGTTTAATAAGCTCGATGGTCGCATTACAAAACTGATCGCGGGTAAACTGCGAGTCCATGCGGTAGATCTTGGCCGAATTAACCAGCCGCTGCATGTGTTCCGTGAGGCGGAAAACTGCCGAGCCTTTGCTTGTGTTGTAACAGCGGATGCCTTCGAACACGCTCGAACCGTAATTGACGACATGCGACATCACATGAATACGGGCGTCGTCCCAATCGATAAACTCGCCGTTTTTCCACACTTTCGGCGAGATCTTCATTGTAGCTACATCTTTTCCTGACATAAATTCTTTGCGGCCTGGGCAAGTGCCGTTTAACTCCAGGGTTCAATTATCAAAAACTAAACAAGTAAACTGCGAAAACACATGAAATTCTTAAGAAAAAGCAGATGAATAGTGTAATTTCTACCCCAATTGTATCTCACGCTGAGATACTAAGGCAAGAAACCGCCGACCCACCGTTGTTCCAAACTGTCCCACAGCGATGGGACAGGCTAAACCGTTGAATATATTGACGTTTCTCGTTTTACCGCCCCGGTGTCCCACTGTCCCAGCGTTTTTTTTTATTCACGACGTCAAAGTATGAAAACCCTCGATGTTGTATCGTCGAGCCGGGAAGTAAACGATATAGTGCCGCCGCCGCTTACAGAAAGCACTACGGGTTGATCGCCTGCATGTGCCAAAGTGGCGGGCAAGGCGAAGTCAAAAGTATAAACGCCCGGAGCAACTAGCAGCGGCGCAGTCGTCGAAGGAATAGGGTTGCTGCCGCCGATCCTGACTGTGACCGCTCCGGCTCCCAGATTTGCGACGCCTGTGACCGTGATCCGTAAAACGCTTGGTACAAGCTTGTTGCCTTTGCGCATTATGGTTCTAACAGCAAAAGGTTCTGTTGTGTAAACGCGATTTGTCACATTGAAAAGCTGTGCCCTTCCACCCGGACCAAGTAACCCTTCGAAATTAAAAATATCGGGACGAGCCGGAACGATCGTTACGATGGTTTTCATTACAACACCGTTGTTGTTGATCACGAGCGGGTAATTGGTTCCGGTAACTCGCGGAGCTAACCCGGGCGGTACAACGAACTCAATTCTGTGCCGGCCAACTGATCTGAGGCCGCAGGCCGCACCGTTGATAGACATCGTGACCCCGCTGAGTTCTATCGGAAGCATGAAACTTCGGTTTATCGAACCTACCGCCGTCCGCGCCACGACCGCGTTATCAATGCCGGCCTGGTAATTAAGGATCGCGGACATTCCGGGCGATACGCCTAGGACCGAGGCAGGCGTCTGCGGCGTCGAGGTCATAGTTGCAGTCGGGGTCGCGCTTGGCGTTCCGCTCGGGCTCGATGTTGACGTAGCCGTCGCTGTTGCAGTCGGTGTCGAAGTCGGTGTTGATGTAGCTGTACTCGTCGGCGATGGCGTAAATGTGCCCGTCGGTGTTCCGCTCGCAAATGATACAGGCATTCTGGTTGCACCCGTTGCCATATTGATCGTTACAGGTGTTTGCGTGTCCGCATCGGGCAGCAGGTAATAGTAGACTTCGTTACGCAGGTCGAAATTGCCTGTGCCGATCTCAGTCAGGGCATAGTTGAACGCCATGCGCTTCACCGAGTTGCTCGGAAGCAATTGAGTGGACGCCAATATCGCAAACGATGTAGGTTGAAACTTTAATAGTAGACTTCGTTACGCAGGTCGAAATTGCCTGTGCCGATCTCAGTCAGGGCATAGTTGAACGCCATGCGCTTCACCGAGTTGCTCGGAAGCAATTGAGTGGACGCCAATATCGCAAACGATGTAGGTTGAAACTTTGCAAGTCGAGTAAATGTTGCAGTCGTTGAAGGCTGATCCAGAGGATAAGAATATATCTGTCCCTGCCGCTGCACATCGGAATTCAATCCATCAGATGCTGTAGTCGGTATCGTGCCATCGGGTTTGATATTCAACCGGGTTTCCAGCAAAAGCGTTGTCGCGTTGCCGCTAATGTCATAATCCGTAAACGTTGGATAGTGCTGGATGTCTCCTCCGGTTGCGGCGGTGTCAGCATCGCTTCGCGGACCGATCTGTCGGAAAGGAGAGTTGCCCGGAGTCGCTGCCGGAGCCAGTGTGTCGTAAAGGTAAAGGGCAAATGACGTTTTATTTGCACCGTTAGGAATTGTTCCAAGATCGGCGTAAGAGTCGAACGCAATATAACGGCCGTCGCGGCTCATGCGTCGCCCCAGGTCTAAAATGTTTACAACATCTCCGGCATTTGTCGGCGTGGTAGTTGTGATCTGCTTTTTGGTCGTTCCTGCAGTTGGTTCACCGGCGATCAGGTCAGCGTAAAAGATCTCCTCGTTCCTGCTTGTCGAAGGATTTGTGCCGCCGGTCATGCCGACGATCGGATTGTCGCCGGTGCTGGCAAAAACTACGCGCTGGCCGTTGCCGGAAATCGTCGGATTTTTGCTGTAGATAGGATTTGAGATCGGGCCACGCGGGGTTTTGGTGACTTGCCGTACGCCCGGATTAAAACCGTCTGGGCAGGAGGCTCCAGCGCCTTGCACATATGTAAATATCTCGTCGTTGTCATCGCTTGGGAACGAATTTCCTACACATGTGACGAGATCACGCGTCGAGGCAAAAGCGATCACACTGCCATCGTCATTTATGCTTGCGTCATGATTGTCGTCCGCGACAAAAGCTCCGTTAGTCGAAGTTCCTGCACGCGGCAACTGGCTCGGTGTCGTATTGGTTACGAGAGTAAAAGTCCCTCCTGACAGATCTGTCGCAGGTATTTCGTCACCCGCCGAGAGATCAGAGACTGCCGCAACGTCCGGAATTCGATAAAGCCAAATTTCCAGATTGCCATCGTTAGTTAACAGATTTGCTCCCGGCGTCGGCGTAGCAGTAGCTGTTGGCGAACTGGTAGGAGTGGCTGTTGCCGTCGATGTCGGGGAAGCAGTTGGAGTTGGCGTGGGCGAAGTGTAATTATTTCCGTCAAATTGCCCGGGATTCGTGCCGTTTGGTGATTGTCCGGCGACAGACGTTGTGGCATTTGAGCTAAAAGCGAT
>JBGARA010000037.1:0-35799 GCA_044230475.1 Pyrinomonadaceae bacterium
TCAGTTCTTGATGGACTTCGCCCGAATCAACAGAATGGACCATGCTGGACGAGATAGCTGTCTCGGTTCTCGCGCTGCGGACATCGACCAGCGGGACCTCACCTACCAATTCACACGCAATGCCTGTCACCGCCACGGTCATTACAAAAGTCACCTGCGTTGTGCGTCCTAAACCCACCTCGACACCCGTCAATGTCTTTGCCGCGAATCCTTTTAAGGCAGCAGTTGTTATCGAGTATGCGCCGGGTGGGACTTGCAGCAAACGTGCGAAGCCAATATCGTCAGTTGTTACGGTTCGCTTAAAGCCCGTCGAGCCAGCAGAGGTCTCGATGGTTAGCGTAACCCCAGGAACGACTGCTCCATTCGGGTCTCTAACCGTGATTTCAATGGAGCCGGTCGTTCCCTGTCCGAACATGGCCACCGAGAACGTTACTGCAAAAAGCAGCGATATCAAAACAATACCCAAATCCCTTTTCATCGAGTCCTCCCAAAGAAACAACTCTGAACTTAACGGCCTGAAAATTACTACTGAGTCAGAGGACTAGATGCAAGAGGTGTACTTACGGTTGGCTTTGGGGACAAAAAAGAATAACGCGCTTACCAGGATTCGAGGGGGTCCGACTCTCCTTTATCGAATAGTAGTAAGCGCGTTCATCCGCAGATGACTACTGCCGGTACCAGCCGGCACAACTGCGAGCGGATCATCTCCGCTTAATAGTAAAGTCCGCTCATGCGCGAAAAAAATACATCATGCAAAAATAAATTGAAAAAATCTGACACAGCCAGGAGGCCGTGAAAAACGGATGGTTTTATTGGGGCAACTTGAGGATGATGACTGCGGAAAAAGGTGAGCGGCGTAACGCACGCCGCCCATATTAACGATGGAGAGGGGCTTTTTCGATGGTAAGTTCTTCGTTATCTATCAATATACGAACATCGTAAGTGCCTTGAGGCATGAGTTCGAATGTAAATTCACCAAATTCATTGAAGGTTGCAGGCGCGGTATGGGCCGACGACGACACCTCGGCTGTCGCACCGTCGTGCTGCGGAAATATCTGTCCGGTCAGACGGCACATGTCTCCGACAAGTTCCAACCGCAGATCGATCTCAAGATCCCCGACGCGATAGAGCAACTGACGCGAGTCAAGGCCTGAGTACCTTTCGTTCAGGGCCATCTGCCAGTCGTCGAATACCAGCGACGCTATCCTGCTGCCAATGCTCGTCTTAACAGGCTCGGCAACCGATTTTCGCTGGTAAAGATTCAGGATCCTTGCCGTGACCGCCTGCGGAACTTCAGCCGCATGTTGTGCAGAATAAGCAAAGAAATCTGCCAGTTTTGCCGACTCCGCTGCACACTCGTGACAACCTGCAATGTGGGCCGCGACCTCACGTTCATCACCCTCAGGAAGCAGGCCTTCAAATTTGTTGATCAATGTTTCGATCTCGATATGTTTCATATTCTGGACCCGACAAATGTGCCAGGCTCTATAGTAGAAGTCATTCTGACCGGGCCAAAAATACATTTGTTTCCGCATTCGGCATAAATTTTAGCAATTTTTGCAGACAACGGGCACGTGTAGGGCCGATGCTGCCGACCGGAATATCGAGGCGCCTTGCAACCTCAGCATACGGCACCTTATCGCCTTCCAGATAAAGCATCATGAGCAACTGGCGGCACCGATCGTCTATATCCGAAAATGCCTTTTCTATCTGATCCTCACGTTCAAAACGTATAAGCACTTCATCGGCAAGCGGCGCTTTATCGACGATATCGAACGCCGGATCGTTTTCGTCGTCGCTGATGGAACGCGGCCGGCCGCGAGTTTCGCGAGTAATGAGGTGAATGGTTTTGTGGCGGGTCGTGGTGATAAGCCACGCTTTCAGGTGCTCGGGCTTTTCGATCGAGTCGATCTTTAGATAAAGCGTGGTGAAGACTTCCTGAAGTACGTCGGATGCAAGGTCCTTACCGAGGCCCGCTCTGCGCGGTATTGAAAAGAGGAGATTTTGATAGCGATAGGTGATCGCTTCCCACGCGGATTCGTCGCCTTCGCGGCAGGCCTTTACGAGTTCCTCGTCGGTACGATGCATCTAATGGTGTTCTAAGTTTTTTCCAACCAATTAACGGCTTACTCCGGGAGATCTTTGATGTATCGGAGACATCGAAACGGCTCGGCCAGCGTCGACACGATGATCTATTGGACCCTGAACCGAAACCGACGTCCATTTGATCTGTTCGGCAATATCATGAGCCGAAAGCTGCGGGTAGCGTTTACTTACAAGAGCGGCGATCCCGGACACAATGGGAGCTGCCATCGATGTACCGCGCCAAACTCCATATCGGCCTCCCGGTATAGAGCTTACGATCCGCTCTCCCGGCGCCATTAGATCAACCCAACCCCGAGTCGAAAAACTTGCGGTACTATCCGCAGGTGTACTTGCTCCAACAGCGATAAGTCCGTCTAGACCCTCGAAATCACCCGGACGGCTTGGAAATTGAAATATTCCTAAAGCAGCCGGATAAATTCTTGTCGTGTCCCCTGTATTTCCCGCCGCAGCGACTATTAAGATCCCCGGATGCCCAATTTGAGGCAGGTCCGGATCATCCGGACGCCGCCCTTCGTTTATTGCGGCCTTTACGACTTTTTCAATTAATGCGGCTCGTTCCGGCGTACCAAGGCTGAGGTTTATGATGTTCACGCCATCGTGGGTAGTCACATCGCCGTCCGGATTGCAGGCGTAAATTATTGCTTTGGCCAAACGCCACATATCGCCAACGCCGTTTTCATCCAAAACACGCAGCGGCATTATCTTTGCATCGGGTGCGACCTGAGCGATAATTCCGGCGACATGGGTTCCGTGACCATAGGCACCAACGTGCGGCGAACCAACTTCGCTTGGGTCAGAATCATCATCCACGAAATCGTACCCGGGCAATAATTTGCCGGCAAAGAGTGGGTGCTGGGTATCAATTCCGGTATCGAGAACGGCTATTTTGACACCTTGACCCTTTGAAAGAAGCTGTGCTTCGTCAAGATTAATACGGCTTCGCATCCACTGAACTGCACTTCCTTTTACGCTGCCGCCAATGCTCCACGATCCGCCGATACTCCACGAACCGCCCAGGCTCCATGAGACATTACCAGCTCCCGGCGTACCAAGAATGTAGTTTGGCTCAGCCATCGCTACTCTCTGATCGGGATCATTCTGTAAGTTGGTGATGATCTGGTTTACTGATGAGCCGTTAGGAATTCTAAGGCGAAATATGGGACGATCTCCGATCTGGCCAAGTGGTGTTGCAGTTAATCCGTATTGTTGAATTATTGCGTCGATATCGCTTGCCTGATTAAGCCTGACGATAACTTCCTGTTGAACATATGTGCTACCGCCGCCTTGGGAGAAAACGACACCCGGAACGAGTGCAAACAGCAATATCGCTGCGAAAAAAAGCGATCTTATTGTACTAAACTTCATCGGATCGTTACCTCTAATCGGAAATCAAATGAGACACAAGGGTCTCCCCCAATAAACAGTCCTATAAGGTGACAGAAAAATACACGAAATGCAAATTTTTACCAATGCCCCGAAACCAAAAAAGGCGACCATAGGTAGGGATGCAGGTTCCTTTTGATCAACTGGCGTTGGGCAAGTCGAAGTGACTCTGAGGGGTTCATTCCATTGGAAAAGGCCTGATAAAAGGCCGTCATGAGTTCGAGCGTTATTTGATCATCAACCCGCCAAAGGCTCAAGACCAGCGTTCGGGCACCTGCTGAAAAAAATGCACGCGTTAGGCCGATCAATTCTTCGCCGCGGACAACATCGTTCAAACCGGTTTCACATGCACTTAATATAATAAAACTGTTATCAAGCGCTAAATTCCGCACTTCATTTACCGTCAGCTCCTCCTCGAACAGGGAGAGAGATGAGAATCCGGGGTTGTCAGGACGAAATTTACCGTGACAGGCAAAGTGAAATACGTCTGTTTCCCCGACATTTTGCCTTATTTTCTCAACCGTGGCCTGTGGCCCGGTAAGTCGAGTCGTTTTGCAAAAAAATTGGGCCACCGCTTCGATCTCGGCGTCTACCATTGGCGTAAGAGCGTCAGCAATCCCAACGACCAGGGCTCTGTCTGGCTTTGCCAAAGGCTTTTTCAAACAATAGTCAAGCACCGAAATGCTGGGTGTGTAGGATATCTCGGCCTGTTCGATCAGATATTGTTTGCCGGTATGAAGTGCGTGAAACGGCAGATAATGCATCAAGCCTGATGGCGCAAAAACGATCCGTTCAGTTTTGAGCAGATGGCCCAGTGGCCTTAGCAAAATGTCATATATCCGTGTGCTATGTGAAAGAAGACGTTCAAAAGCGGCGGCGCGGCTTTTATCCGACAATCGATCGATAAATCGCCCTGTTTTAATCTGAAACAGAAAGTGTTTGATCTCGTTGTTCAACTCGGCTTCGTCAGCGTAATTTGGTAAAGCAGAAAACCCGTCTTTTGAAACTACAAATGCCGTAATACGCCCGTCGATCGCTACGAACTCAACCAAGGTGGTTTCATCCAGCCGGGGGCGAATTTCCCCGAGATCGACCTGTGCAGCCGCTCCGGCCATCCTTTGATCGCTAACACCAAGGCGTCTCAGCAGTTCGGAATATTTCTTTTCAAGCTCTAAGGCCTGTTTTCGCAACGTTTCGACCCGCGCGCGCTCGTCATTCCCTGCGAGAGAGCTCCTCTTTATTCTGCTGTAATACCAATTCAATTCCTCGCGTATACCTGCGAGGCGTTCATCGGAAACCACAGTATTTTCAGGTTGGCGAAGCTGTTCAACAAGAGAACGTGACCGCGAGCGTTCGTGCAGATAAAAGGCATCCTCGAATTGACGCTTACTTAGCTTGAGCTTGATCAGCTCGTGATACGGCGTGATCTTCTCGGCAAAGTATGAGGTTCGTAATTCGTCCAGAGCGAGGCTTGCACGAGAGTTTTCGACAAGTTCGATAGCAGACTCTAAGTATTTCTCATTTTCAGTCTTCCTGCCTAAAGAAGTAAGGCAGAGGTACTCGACATCCTTGAACTGCTCTTTTGCATGTGACAGCGTTGCCTCAAATTCGGTTATTGACTCCGCTATTTGCCCGGAAGCATATAGGATCTTGGCCCTCAGCCATCTGGCAAAAAGGGATAAGCGTAAATTCTCACCTTGTTCAAAAGCAGCAAGTGCCAGATCTACCTGTTCGCCGGCTTTTTCCAAGTCATGTTGATCAAATAGAAGCCGGGACCTCGCTAATTGGACCGATCCTGCGGCTACTAAATTCCCTTCCAGAACGTAAGCTCCTTCTGCCTTATCGAGTAGATCCAGTGCTGCATCCCTTTCGTTCAAACGGATCAGCGCGCGGGCATGGCCTAACCAGCATCTGGCAAGCTCTGCCTGTAAACCAAACTCAGCCAAATGGACTGCAACCTTCGTGTAAAACTCAACAGCCTCAGGAAGTAAATTTAACTCGAGATAGATATCGGCGATCTCAAGTTCGCATATCGCAGACTGATTCGGCATCTCCATCTGTTGATATTTCTGCCGCGACCGTTCCATGAATTTGAGTGCGAGGTCGTATTTCGCTTCGAACAGATATAGGTTGCTAAGTCCCGTTTCTATTTCAGCCTCAGTTACCGTCAGGCCGTTTGTTTCGGCACGATCAAGGGCTGATTTGTAGATGGCCTCAGCCTCTCGAAATTGGTTTTGTAGGGTTTTTACAAATGCCTGACAATTTTCGACCATGGCGATCTGGCGTTGATCGCCGATCGCGACAAATCGAAGCCGAGCGGATTCAAGGTGCGGTTCGGCCTGGCGATACATATCGCGCCGCCAATAAAGATTGCCAATGTTGTGTTCAGTTTTCCCTGCGGAGTAAAGGTCGCCCTGTTCGAGAAAAATGTTCAATGCTCTTTCGCCTACGTTGACCGCTTCATCGTATCGTCCAAGCATGGCAAGGCAGTATATTTTGCTTGTTTGGGTTTTGGCCGCGAGGTGAAATTTGCCGATCTCCGAAAAGATCGATTCAGACCGGTCGATGCGTCCGATCGCGCTGACAAGTTCGCCGTTCACGAGGTCGCGGATGGCATTTACCCATTCCGCAAATCCTGTAACCTCTTTATTATCAATAGATCTAACTAAAAAGTTAATTGCTTCAGCAATTGCAGAAACCCGCTGCGGATCTTCTGTCCACGCCTCATAACACATCTGTTGAAGTGCCTCGGCTATCTCGATGGGAGATATTGAACTGTTTTCGCGCAGCCGAACTCCTCTCTCTTCCGGATGAGCGTCTACGAGAATTTGGGCGAGGTCAAAAGGGGTCATTCAGCTAACTTAGATTATGTAGAAAAACAGTGTTAGCAACAATTAGAGAGACCAAAAAAGGCACGAACAGAAATTCCGTCCGTGCCTCTTTTTTGTTGATCAAGGTGAATTCTAGAAGAATCCTCCTAAATAGTTAATTGGTTCGGTAAGTAACCGTCTGACCGTCTGAACTGCGGGTGATCAGCCAGTTGTTGCCCAGCGATCTTGCTATGTCCGTTATTCCATCACCGTCAAAATCGAACGGTACACGAACATAGCTTGAACGGCTTTCCGCCGCGGTGTATTCAGCGTCATCTGTTGCAACGATGCTGCCACCGCCGCCGCCGCCGTGCTGATGGCCTCCTCCGCCGCCGCCCCGCGGAGTGAGCGGGTTGAGCTGGCCGCGGATTTCGCCATCAGGATTGTTGGTTGTAGCAACCTGGAAATACCACATGCCGCCTCTGAGCTGTGCGACCTGGTCAGCAGTTACATCGAACGTCTGCGACGAGAAACCGGCTAAGCTGGTTGGCAGGGTCAGTGTGAAAATGACTGGGCCATTCTCGGTGGTCGCCGCCGGACCATTGATCGTAATTGCAGTTACATCTGACGACAGATTTCTATATCCGACGCAAACTCTGATCTGCGTCTCTGCTGCGTTTAACGCAACAAAGCCGTGACCCATTCCATCTGTTGTGACGGCCGGAACTTCGTTCGCACCGTTCATGCGGGCTCCAAAGGCACGAGGCGCAACAGGCGTTCCTGATGGCGATGGAGACGGAGTGAATGATGGATGCGGGGTATGTGACGGACTCGGGAAAGGTGTATGAGTCGACGTTGGCGACGGCGTAGGCGGCGTAGCAAAAGTGCCGCTAAGATAGGACGAGCTGCCAATTGCCGGCGCCGGGCCTACTGTAAGCGTATCGCCCGCCATCACTTCTGGAACGGTATCGCCATTCGAGGTAGAAAGGCGGAGATAGCCGTGTCCTCCCTCTCCGTTGCTTACCGCATCATTATCCAGCGTGATCGTACCGATCGCCGTTGCATTCAATGAAACAGAAAGCTGTGTGCCGTCCGGCAGATTCATGTTAGAAACACCGACAAAAAGCATCCTTACCGGATCCGGGGTTGCGGTAGCGTTGACAACATAATAAGCGAAGCCGCGCGGTGTAACATCTGTTATCGGCGAGCCAGCAAGCTGAGCGGTCAGAGACGGCATCACACCGTGGTCAGCGTGTGCTGTATTGGTTCCAAGTTGAACCAGAAACGGCATAGCCACCCAAAAAGCGATAAACGCCCCCAAGAATAAAAGAAAACGCGGGTTTCCGCTCTTCTTGCCTAAAGATCTATTCTGATACATTTAATTTTCTCCTGATCTATATCTAAAATGGCAAGCGTTCGGACGACTTCGGCATGTACCACTTGCGTTAGTAAAACTTCTCCAAAAATCGAAGAAAGCCGAGAATTTTTCAAAATGCAACGTTTACATTGTTCGAACGAATATTGGTCGAACGGAAACTATCGCTTGTATGTAGAAGTCCGGGATAGCCAGGAAAAAATACAATTGTCCGGAGAATATTCACTCATAAATGGCGTTGCCGGTTGAAGCGACTTTTGAGAAAATACCATTTTGGCAAGACGACTCGGAGATGGTTGTCTGTAATTAAGATATGTTCGACGAGAGATTTGACGTAATTGTGATAGGAGCGGGACATGCCGGCTGCGAAGCTGCTTCGGCGTCGGCGCGCCTTGGCTCTGAGACTGCACTCATCACGATCAATCTCGACCTGATCGGCCAAATGTCATGCAATCCGGCGGTAGGCGGCATCGCCAAAGGTCACGTTGTACGCGAGATAGACGCGCTTGGCGGAATAATGGGACGCGTGATCGATCGGACAGGCATTCAGTTTCGTTTGTTGAACCGTTCGCGTGGGCCTGCGGTTCAATCTCCGCGTGCTCAGGCCGACCGCAGCTTGTATCGAACCGAGATGCGCCGTGTGCTAGAGGCGACCCCAAACCTGCATCTTCGCCAAGGTGTTGTGATCGAGTTAATTGTTGACAACAATACGGTTATTGGTGTTGAGATGCAGGATTCCCGTCGTTTTGGCGCCAAAGCTATTGTCGTCGCAACCGGAACTTTTCTCAACGGAACCATCCACACTGGACGAAAAACGTTCTCTGCCGGACGTGCCGGCGAACCCGCCTCGATCGAGCTTGCCAAAAGCCTAAAAACTCATGGCTTCCCTGTCGGACGTCTGAAAACCGGAACGCCGCCGCGGCTTGATGGCCGCACGATAGATTGGGCTGCGTTTGAACCACAGCCGCCGGATGAAAAACCCGTACCTTTCTCGTTTGCTACAGAAAAGATAGAACAAGATCAGATACAGTGCTACATCGGCTATACAAGTAATGAGTTGCACCAATCTATTCGCGACAATCTACACCAGTCGCCGCTTTATTCAGGTAAGATCAAGGGCGTCGGGCCGCGTTATTGCCCGTCGATCGAGGACAAGGTCGTCAAATTTGCCGATAAGGATCGCCACCAGCTCTTTCTTGAGCCTGAGGGACACAACACCAACGAGGTTTACCTAAACGGTTTCTCGACATCTCTGCCGTCCGAGTTGCAACTTGAATTGTTGCGTATGATTGACGGTTTTTCAAGTGTGCAAATCATACGGCCCGGCTATGCTATAGAATACGACTTTATTGACCCGCGTGAGATGCGTCCGACGATGGAATCAACTCGCATGGATGGACTTTTTCTAGCCGGCCAAATAAACGGTACGACGGGTTATGAAGAAGCAGCCTGCCAAGGTTTGATGGCCGGAATAAATGCCGCGTTCTCGGTTCAAGGCCGTAAACCATTTGTTTTACAACGAGATGAGGCGTACATCGGTGTCCTAACCGACGACCTTATCCGTCATGGCGTCGATGAACCTTATCGCCTTTTTACATCACGAGCCGAGGCCCGCCTGACACTGCGGCATGATAACGCAGATCAGCGGTTGTCACCCAAAGGACGTGAGATCGGACTTCTGGGCGATTCGGATTGGGAGCGATTTAACAAGAAGCGTGATCGAATAGCAAATCTTCGCAACGTTCTCGACCTCACGCGATTTAAGCGTTCATCAGTTGAATACGCTAGCGTTTCACAGATATTGGGAGTTGACCTGGGCGATTCGATCACACTCTCACAATTAGCTATGCGCGAAGGTGTCAAACCCGACCTGATCCACCGTTTACTGCCCGACAAAATTCAAAATGAGATCAGGATCACCGATCTCGAGACTGCTTTGGCCGATTCCCTTTACAGCGGGTACATAGAAAAGCAAAAACTTGCCACCGAACGTGTCAATCATCACGACACCCTCAAGGTCCCTGAAGGGTTTCAATTCAATCTGATCGGCGGCCTCTCAAATGAGATGGTAGAGAGGCTTGAACGAGCGCGCCCACGCAATTTTGGACAGGTTCGTACAATAAATGGCCTTACCCCTGCCGCTCTTTCCTCTGTTCTTGTCCACCTTACCGCTCATTCACCAAATCAAAACCCGCAAAACTAGCCCGGCCCTGAATGTGGCACGTGCCACATTTAAAGATGCCTCAACCAAAACTGACTCGGCTGTTGATATCTGGACATACAGTTCTCCGGCATGTGGTACGTGCCACATTCAACATATACTTTTGCCCTACAAAACGTCCATCTGCCGCAAACACCATTTCTTAGAAACGCCTTCTATTTATGTGGCACGTGCCACATTGTGGATACGGAATAGCCTAAAATGGGCAATTTTCGCATTCAATCAATTCTTTTTCATCCCAATGTGGCACGTGCCACATTGGCGATTAGAATTTGATTCATTGGTGTGATAAGTTAGAAATCGTCATAGAAAGTGTAAAAATGGGAAAAATAATCGCCGTTGCTAATCAAAAGGGAGGAGTCGGGAAAACGACAACCGCGATCAATCTCGCCGCCGCGCTGGCATCAAACGACCGAAAAGTCTTACTTGTCGATGCAGATCCACAAGCAAACGCTACTTCCGGTGCCGGCATTCCTCGCGAGAGATCCAGAAAAACTCTGTATGATGCTTTGATCCTGGGCGAATCAGTCAGGGAAATGGTACTGCCGACCGAGTTGGCAAAGCTCTGGGTGCTGCCATCTGGGAAAGATCTCGCCGGTGCCGAAGTTCAACTTGTGGAGAGACAGAACCGTAACTTTGCGCTGAAAGAACTTCTTGCTGATATTAAAGCCTTTTTTCATTACATAATAATTGACTGTCCTCCATCGTTGGGCATCCTGACGCTTAATGGCTTGACCGCAGCCGACTCTCTGCTGGTGCCAATTCAATGCGAATATTATGCTCTCGAAGGAGTGACCGAGTTGTTTGACACCTTGACACGGTTGAAACGGGAACTTAACCCATCGCTTGCGATCGAAGGGCTTCTGCTTACAATGTTTGACGAAAGGACAAACCTATCGACGGCGGTTGCCAAAGACTTGCGGGATTTTTATGGTTCGCAGGTTTTGAATACTGTAATTCCACGAAACGTCCGTTTGGCTGAGGCGCCAAGTTTTGGTAAGCCAATAATGGTTTACGATCCAAAATCAAAGGGTGCTGACGCTTACGATGAACTTGCAAAGGAGATATTGAGACATGCCTAGACAAACCCTTGGAAGAGGCCTAAGTGCCTTAATTGGAGAAGATAGAGCTGATGCGGCCGCGGCCGCTACGGCGATTGCTAACGAGGGACCTGCCGCATTGGAATTAGACATCGATTTGATCGAACCAAATCCAGAACAGCCGCGAACCCGCTTTGCCGACGCTAATCTCCAGGAGTTGGCACAATCAATTCGCGTCAACGGAATCGTTCAGCCCATCGTTGTCCGACCTTATGGCGGCCGTTACCAGATTGTAGCCGGTGAACGGCGTTGGCGTGCGGCTCAGATCGCCGAACTGAGGAGAATACCGGCGTATATTCGCGAAGTTTCAAATGAAAAACTGCTTGAGTTAGCACTGGTCGAAAACATCCAACGACAAGAACTAAATCCTATCGAAGAAGCAAATGCCTACCGCAAACTTATTGAAAACATTGGACTTACGCAAGATCAAATCGCGGAACGCGTCGGTAAGGACCGCACTATTGTGACCACGTCTTTAAGGCTCTTGCGCCTTTCCGACGACATACAGCGTTCGATTGAAGAAGGAGTGCTCACCGCCGGACATGGCCGAGCCTTGCTGACCACCGACAATCCAAAGGTGCGTCGCGAAGTCGCCAACTATGCAATTGACAATGGTTGGTCGGTCCGGGATACCGAAAAGGCAATTAAACGCGTCGCGGCAGGATACGATATCGGTTCAACGACCCGAACCGCTCCAGCTGAACGTAATGTTGACGCCAACGTTAAGGCTGCCGAAGTGAAGCTTACGAGAGCACTCAACACAAAAGTTCAAATCGTTCCAGGCAAAAAGGGCGTAGGCGGGAAGATCGAGATCGAGTATTACAGTGTCGAAGATCTCGATCGCATATACGATGTTATATTAAGCAAATAAAGGAGTTACGGCAATGCAAAAGCGTTTGACGGAAATGGTCGACTGCGCGGGTTGAGTGGCTAAACTCGCCCCGAGCGACCTTGCTCAAGTTTTGAGCAAACTTCCGCCACAATCAAGTGAAAATGTGATCGTCGGTTTTGACCACGCCGACGATGCGGGAGTTTTTCGCCTTTCGGACGACATGGCTTTAGTGCAAACGCTCGACTTTTTTACGCCGGTCGCAGACGACCCGGAGATCTATGGTCAGGTTGCCGCTATCAATTCTTTGAATGACGTTTACGCTATGGGGGGAATGCCTCTCGTTGCAATGTCGATAGTTTGCTATCCGCAAAAAGGTGATTGGGATGTTCTTGGGCAGATACTTAAGGGCGGACAAAATGCCATGAATGCCGCGAGCGTAGTTGTCATTGGCGGACATTCTGTTGACGACAAGGAGATGAAATTCGGCTACTCCGTTACCGGCATCATACATCCTGATAAGGTTGTGACCAACGCGGGCGCCAAACCGGGTGATGTCTTGTTACTTACAAAACCTATCGGAACCGGTGCCATAAACACGGCGGTAAAAAAGGGAATGGCCAGTCGTGAAACGGAAGCGGCGGCGATAAAAGCAATGACCACATCGGCTGCGTCTGCGTCAAGAATAATGCAGAAGATTGGAGCAAATGCATGCACGGATGTGACTGGCTTTGGTTTAATGGGCCATGCATTTGAAATGGCAAAGGCCAGCGGAGTGACACTAAATATTGATTCTAAAGCAGTTCCGCTGTTGCCAGATGTACTCGAATTGATTTCGCAGGGAATGCTGACACGCGGAGATAAAAACAATCGCGTTTATGTCGGCGAAACCGTTAGAATGAACTCAAGTGTTTCGCCGCAGATGCAGAGTGCATTGTTCGACCCGCAAACCGCCGGAGGCTTGTTGATCTCGATACCGGAAGGAAAAGCGGCTGCCTTCTTAAATGAGATAGAAAGCTCTATGGTTGTCGGTATGGTCACGGAAAAAGGGGATTTTCTGATCGAGGTTAACTAAGTTGTTCCTATTCATTTTAGAGAATTTTGGCACACAGGAATTGCTGCTTGTTGGGTTGGCTGCGCTTATCTTGCTAGGTCCTCGAAGACTACCTGAAATGGCCCGTAAAGCCGGTAAGATCATGTCCGAGTTTCGAGGAACTGCCAATGAATTTAAGGAAACATGGCAACGGGAAGTTAATTTTGAAGAAGAAGCTAAAGCTTTGGATATAAAGGCTTTAGAGGAAGCATCGGTAAAGCGTGAAGTTTCCCACACGAACAGAGAGCCTGTTAATCCGATGATAAAAGAAGTTGACCCGAGTAGATTTCACGGCAGCATCCCAGCTGATCCTTTTCAGTCCCAAAATGAAGAGGCTAAAAAGGGTCCGGTCGCACAACCGACAAGCACCTCCGACCTTAACGACAAAAAGAACTGGTTATAATGCAAGAAACGAAATCTGAACAACAACCCGAAGCGGGTGGCCAGATGTCGTTTCTCGAACATCTCGACGAACTGCGCAAGCGGCTCGTAAATTCTGTCATCATTATAGTTATCTTCTTTCTGGCTTGCTGGTTCGTTTCGGATAAGATCTACAATTTTCTTTCCGTTCCGATTCGCAGGGCCCTTTCCGAGGCCGCACGTCGTGACCTGCCTGTCAGCGGAATAACAGGTAATGAGAAAGTTCTTGCCATCGGCAATCTCAAGGAAAATGACGAAGGCCGTTACATTTTTGATGATGCCTTTAATATCGGTGGGACAGTCGTTTCGCCGGGGACGTCAATAAAGGCCAAGGTTACGAGAGATTCCGAGGGCAAGCTCGGACTTTTTACGACTGAACCTTTGTTTACAAACAATGCGATAGTGCCCGCGGGCGTTCGGCTGCCTTTGGAATTTAAAGAAACTGCCATCGGCCAGCCAAACGCCGATGAGCGAATGACCGTTACAACAGCACTTGAGCCATTCACATTATATGTTACGGTCTCCCTATACTCGGCAATAGCATTTGCATTGCCGCTTTTGCTTTGGCAGTTGTGGATGTTCATTTCGCCCGCCCTTTATAAACACGAAAGATCTTATGTAACTCCGTTTATTGTACTTTCGTCGGTTTCTTTTGTTATCGGAGCAGCATTTGCATACTACATTCTGTTTCCGCCTGCAGCCGCGTATTTGCTTGGGGTTGGGCAGGACTTTAAGTTGCTCCTAAAGGCTAGCGATTACCTCGATTTCATCATCATCATCATGCTCGCGATGGGTTTGATCTTTCAGATGCCTGCGATCACTTATGTTTTGGCTCGGATAGGCATCGTTACCGCCGGATTAATGATCCGGACATGGAAGATATCGCTTATAGTCATCCTAATAGTTGCCGCCGTCGTATCGCCTACAAATGACATCCCAAACATGTTGCTATTTGCCGCGCCGATGATAGTTTTGTATGTCATCTCGATCTTTATCGCGTGGTTCTTTGGCAAGAAACGCCAGACCGACGCGGAAGTAAACAGTTAGGCTCAATGCAACCAGAACATGGGGTTTTTGCATCTTGAATTAGTGTTGAATTGTGTCTAAAATCTACTGAATCAAAGCCATTCGGATAACAAGAGGCGGGAGTTCTTCATATATGTCAAAGATCATCAGGAATTTTACACTGACTTTATTCGTCGCGGGTGCGTGCGTAAATTTCAACTTGGCCCAGACGCCTGAGAAGGATAAACCGAGTCAGGATATTGCAGACAAGGCTCGTAATGTTAAAGAGGAGCGCAAGGACGTTTACAAGAGATGGCTCGAAAACGATGTGGCTCCAATCATTACTGATGCGGAAAGAAAGGCGTTCAAGGCGCTGACGACCGACGAAGAACGAGAAAACTTTATTGCGACTTTCTGGTCGAGGCGTGATCCAAATCCAGATACCGAAGAAAACGAATATCGGGATCAGTATTACGAGCGCATTGCCTATGCCAATGAGCATTTTACGTCGGGAATTCCAGGCTGGAAAACGGATCGCGGACGCATCTACATAGCATGGGGCAAACCTGACTCGATCGAGTCTCACCCGAGCGGTGGTGGCTATAATCGCCCCAGTTACGAGGGCGGCGGCGACACGACAACCTATCCCTTTGAGATCTGGTTTTATCGGCATTTAGACGGTGTCGGTGACGGCCTCGAGATCGAATTTGTTGACCCGACGGGCTCAGGCGAATATCGGCTCGCTCGAGACGCAAATGAGAAAGATGCCCTAGCAACAGTGCCGGGTGCCGGATTGACGACCGCCCAACAACTCGGGCTAGAGCAAAAGGGCGATGCGCTGTCAGGCCGGGCCAGCTATCAGCGCGAGCAAGATACTATTTTTCGCCGCATGGAAATACAAAAGGGACTGATGAGTCCGCCAGCCGTCAAGTTCAGCGATCTGCAACAGTTAGCGGGGGGTGATTCGGGAACGCTTTTCGATAAGGATCCTCTTAAATTCGATGTGCGTATCGACTTTTTCCGGCAATCAGACGATCGAATAATAACCGCATTCACCGTACAAACAAGCAACAAGGACCTTCAATTTGAGGATGTTGGAGGCTTGCAGCAGGCAACAATGAATATATTCGGCAAGATCACCGCGGTTTCCGGTAAGCGGTCCGGCATTTTTGAAGATTCAGTCACAACGAACGCAACCACGGAAGAATTGTCCGAAGCACGCGACCGAAAGTCCATCTATCAAAAAGCGATTGCTCTGACACCAGGCACATATAAAGTCGATGTTGTCGTAAGAGATGTAAAGACGGGCAACAAAGGCCTCGTAAACATGGGTTTTGTTGTGCCGAAATATGACGATAAAAAGCTCTCGACATCATCGATGATCCTTACGTCAAAACTAAGATCGACAACCGATCGCGACATCGGCCAAATGTTCGTCATCGGCAATGCCAAGGTCATTCCTAATTTGTCAGGAACTTACAAGGCCGGACAGGAAGTCGGTATTTACCTACAGATCTATAACGCCGGCGTCGATCAGACGACGTTGCGACCGGCTGTCGATGTCAACTACATCCTGAGCAAGGGCGGGAAAGAAATACTCAATCAGGCGGAAGATTGGAACGGCTTGAGCGATTCCGGACAAAGACTAACCCTGGCTCGTTTGCTACCGACAACGTTCCTGCAAGCCGGCGATTATGAGATAAAAGTCGTCGTAAAAGATCGTGTTAGCGGCCAGGTTTTGAACGATGAAAAACTAAAGACTAAGTTCACGATCACACAGTAACAAATAGGATGGACATGATGAGTAGGATTTCTATCTTGATCTTGTTCATCCTATTAACCTCATCGACGTTTTACTTCAATTATCGAAGATCTCTTTCCTTCACTCATCGCAAAAACTGATGAACCATCGACGCTGTAGCACACGGCTTCGCCTTGTTTGCGTTCCCCCAGATCAACGACTTCCGGTTTTTGCACCCAGATCTCATCGAAGGTAGAGGCATTTTCCGGCAGGGTTAACTCGTACCCTTGCGTATAATCGCATAAGATGACGTGTTTGCCATCAGGCGAGATGTCACCCCCGGTCAAAAGCCCGTTCGGGATCGAAGGAACTGAAACCTCAGCAATTATCTGTGCCTTTTGTGTTTCTGTATTTCCAAAATCAGGCTTGATACGATAAACGCCGGACGGCCCTGCGATGCGTTTTGTGAGCACATAAATGCTGCCAGTCATCGGCTGAACCATCATTGTTTCGGCATTTTGTTTCATATCGGGATACTTGTATCGGACAGCTTCCGTAGGTTCGCTTGTCAACGGAGTTTTTCGGTCCGATTTGGCATCCGACGCTTTTATTATTGGCTCAGGGATCCTGTAAATAGCATGATCGCCAAACTGAAGCTCGTTATCACCGATGTCCCCGATGTAAACAAAACACTTGCCTGTCTTGTCCTTGAACGTGGCGATGTCTTCCCAATCTTTATTATCTGCGCCCTGCACCTTCCACACGCCAAGATTGTCACCAGCCGAATTTAGAGCGTAGATATAAGGCCCTTCGTCGGAATCGTTGTGTGTCCAAAAAACATTGCTCTGGCATCTCGAAGCCGCAATGCCACTGCTTTCAGTAATATCGCCGGATTTGATAGTGCCGACACTTTTGGGCGGATCGTAATGTGATTGTGGCTCACCTTTATCTATTTTTGTCGAAACATCCGAACATGAAGAAAAAAACAGAGCGGATGCGACAAACGAAATGACAAAGGCGAAAAATTTAGCTATAGTTTTGTTCGACATACGTCACTTATTTGCAAGTATATCGCACGTTTCCGGTTGTGCCAGAAATCACTCTAAAGCAGTTAGTTTTACCTCGATGATAGTTGGGACCGAATGGTTGATCGAAGCCACAGGCTGTGAACGATCCGCACTGCGCAATGAAGCGGTCGTTCGCAGTGTTTTGGATCGCGTAATCGCCGATCTCGGACTTAGGTCTATCGGTTCCGTCTGGCATAAATTCGACGGCGAAGGCGGCGTCACCGGCCTTGTGGCTCTCACTGAATCTCATCTCGCCTGTCATACATATCCTGAACACGGGACAGCGACTTTTAACTTGTATTGCTGTCGAACACGACCTGAGTGGGATTGGGAAACTAATCTCCAAACAGCTTTCGGAGCTAAGCAAGTATCTGTAACAAAGATCGAACGCGGTGAGATTTCAAATCCGCAATCACAAACTGTCGGAGGCGGCCAATGAGTGTGCTTCAGGCAAATTGCCCTTCGTGCGCTGCTCCGATCGAGTTCAAGGCAGGATCGACTATAGTCCTTGTATGTCCATTTTGTCGTTCGGCAATTGCACGAAGTGACCGTGGGCTCGATGACCTCGGCAAGGTTGCCGAGATCGCCGATTCAGAATCTCCGCTAAAACTTGGACTAAAGGGAACCTACAAAGATACAAGGTTTGAATTAACCGGACGAGCACAGCTTAGGCACGAGCTTGGTGGTTATTGGGACGAGTGGTATGCAACATTTTCCAATGGCTGGGTCGGTTGGCTTGCCGAGGCTCAAGGCCGTTTCTACTTGACGTTTTACCAGCCTTTGCCGCAGGGCACGGCGTTACCGACATTCAATGATCTGCAGCTGGGCCAGGTCATTGCCGAAATTCCTAATCCGACACCGTTGATGGTACAGGAAAAAGGTCACGGCACATCTGTAGCCGCTGACGGTGAGATACCTTACAAGCTTTCGCCCGGTGAAAAGTTTGCCTACGCCGATCTCGCGGGCAAAAACAACGCCTTTGCGACGATCGACTACAGCATCGAGCCACCGTGGGTTTTTGTCGGCAGTCATGTGACGCTTGATGAGATCGGCCTTGGGAATGCAAAGCCGGTTCAGCGCGAAGCACGTCGAGTATCAGCTGTGGGAATGGGTTGTCCGAATTGCGGCGGGCCGCTTGATCTTATAGCTCCCGACAAAGCTGAGCGCGTAACGTGCCCTAACTGTAATTCACTGCTCGACGTGAATCAGGGCAATCTTTCATTCTTTAAATCGCTCACCCCTCCACCGAATCAACCTGATTTTGTTCTTAAGATCGGTGCTGAAGGCGTATTTCCTGGCGATGTAAAATTTAAGATTATCGGAGCGGTGGTTCGCAGCGTTACGATCGATGGCATTCAATATTTTTGGCACGAATATCTGCTCTACAATCCGATGGTCGGCTTTCGCTGGCTTGTTCATTCGGACAATCACTGGAATTTTGTTGAATCGGTAAATCCTGCTGATGTCGCTCAAAATAATGTTTTCATGGCGGGCAGCACCGTCGATTACAACGGTCAGAAATACAAGATCTTTCAGGATGCGCAAGCCGTTGTCGAATACGTTCAAGGCGAATTTTATTGGCGGGTGGAGCAAGGTGAAACAGTTCGTGCCGTTGATTATGTCGCCGCGCCGCGAATGTTGTCGTTAGAAAGGACCGCCGATGAGATGAACTGGTCACTTGGGACTTACATGACCAATGACGAGATCGAAAATATCTTTGGCGTTACAGGGTTGCCGCGGCCTTGGGGAGTTGCACCGAATCAGCCTTTCACCGGTCGATTCTACTATACATGGGGAGCGTTGCCTTTGCTGTTGCTGTTTGTTGTAGCGATATTTATGATCCCCTTGAGCGGCATAACAAAGATCGTCCTGAATCAGGAAGTTGTGCTCCCGCCAATGACGAATGCGACGACTGCTCAGGCGGTGTTCAGCCAGCCTTTTGACATAAAGGCAAACAGCAATGTGAAGATCACGGCCGGCGCTCCGGTAGATAATTCATGGGCAGACCTAGACGTCGACCTTGTTAACGATCAAAGCCAGGAGATCGAGTCGGTCAGTATTCCGGTCGAATATTACAGCGGCACAGACAGTGACGGGGCATGGACCGAAGGTTCCAAATCAACCGACGCAACGCTTTCGTCATTGCCCGCCGGCAAATACACTTTGCGTGTTGAAGGGACATGGCAAAACTGGCAAGCCCAGATACCTGTCACGGTAAAAGTCGAGCAAGGCGTGAATCGCGGTGTTAATTTCTGCTGCGCATTGCTTCTCTTGGCGATCGTTCCCATGCTGGGACTTTTTAGAAAATTCTCATTTGAATCGAGCCGATGGAAGGACAGCATGTTCAGTACATCAGGCTCAAGCAGTTCTGATTCAGACGACTGAGGCAGGCTTATGTTAAAAAAACTCTATATGGTTTTCGGCGTAGGGGTACTCGCATTTTATGCGACCGCCTCGTGGTTCGGTTGGGAGATCGCTAATTCCGGCAGCCATTCGCGTCTTGGGGTACCGTTCTTTTATTCAGGATTTCGTGGAGGAAAATAATGTTCAATTTGTTAACTTTTGCCCCGGTTCTGGGGATGATAGTCAAGCTTGAAGAGATCTGGAACGTAATTGAAACGACTGTAATATTCGTCGCGATCGGCCTGATCGTTTTCGCCATTGCATTTTTGATCGTTGTGTTTGTCGCGCCTTTCTCTGTAAAAAAAGAGATCGAGGAAGATCAAAACACTTCGCTTGCCATCATTATCGGCGCACTCATCATCGGCGTCGCAATGATAATCTCGTCCGCGATACAAGGCAATTAGGGATTCGAACGGGACAGACATGATATGCAGGATATGTGTCTTTGGATCCTGTCCATCCTGCATCTTCTGTTTTGGTTTCCGAAATGAAACGTGCTCCGTTACTTTTTTTAAACGTCTTTGTCATTGCCACCTGCGGCCTTATCTATGAGCTGCTTGCCGGAACACTCTCAAGCTACGTTCTGGGCGATTCTGTCACACAATTTTCGATAATAATCGGCATCTATCTTTTCGCGATGGGCGTCGGTTCATGGTTGTCTCGGTTTATCGATAAGCATATTGCCGAAAAGTTTGTCGAGATCGAGCTCGCGGTAGCCGTTGTAGGCGGATTTTCTGCGCCGCTTCTTTTTCTGACATTTGCCCACCTTTCATATTTCAGCATCGTGCTTTACGGCGTTGTTTTTACGATTGGAATGCTGGTAGGCCTTGAGATACCGCTGCTGATGCGCATCCTAAAGGACGAGCTCGACTTCAAGGACCTGGTTTCGCGTGTTCTTGCATTCGACTACATCGGAGCGCTCGTCGCATCGCTATTGTTTCCGATATTCCTTGTCCCAAAGCTAGGGTTGAATCGCACTTCTTTGCTTTTTGGGATGTTCAATGCTGCAGTCGGCATTTGGGGTACGTGGCTCTTGCTGCCGCTCATCAAACGAAACGTGACGATAATGCGTGTCAAAGGTTTTGTCATTCTCGTATTACTCGCAATCGCGTTTATTAAAGCTGACAAACTCACGACGCTCGCCGAGGATGCTCTCTTTGTAGATAGCATAATCTACGCAAAAAGCTCCTCGTATCAGCGCATCGTCGTAACAAAAGGCAAAACCGGCTACGCACTTTTTCTCAACGGCAATCTACAGTTCAATTCATTCGATGAATACCGCTATCACGAAGCGCTTGTCCATCCAGCCTTTGCATCGTTTACGGGCGCGGATGTGAAACGAGTGCTGGTGTTAGGCGGTGGCGACGGCCTCGCTCTGCGCGAGATCGAAAAATACAATTCGGTCGAATTCATTCAGCTTGTCGATCTCGACCCCGACATGACAAAAGTCTCAAAAGCCGTTCCGGCACTTGGCGAGCTGAACAAACATTCCTTTGATGACCCGCGCGTCCACGTTACAAATGCTGACGCTTTTGTTTGGCTCGATAACGCACAGATCGAACCCTTTGATATTGCAATAGTCGATTTTCCCGATCCGAACAACTTCGCACTCGGCAAACTCTATACAACGCGTTTTTATAATCTACTAAAGAATAAGCTGAAGCCTGATTCGTCGGTCGTGATCCAAACAACTTCGCCGCTAGTTGCTCGCAGATCTTTCTGGTGCATAGTAAAAACGCTCGAATCTGTTGGCTTTACGGTACGGCCCTATCAAACTACGGTACCAAGCTTTGGCGTTTGGGGATACGCGCTTGCAAAGCTGCAACCGTTTGACGCGCCAACAAAACCCCGTGAAAATGTCGAGCTTCATTTTCTGAACGACAATTCGTTCGCCTCGATGTTTGAGTTTCCGACCGACACGTCCGAACCCGATGGCGAAATAGAGGTTAATCGGTTGGATAATCAGGCGCTGGTTCGATATTACGAAACCGAATGGCGGCGGTTTGAGCAGTAATGAATTTAACACGACGTGAGTTGTTAACATTGTTTCTCGGAGCACCGTTTGCAGCTACTGCGTGCCGCGATGGCCTACCTAAAGGGTTTCCCGAAGGTGAGATCGTCGGTCAAAGTGCTTCACTTGGTCACGTTCTAAGGGAAGTTCGCAATTTAGAAGTTCCTGCAGATAAATGGGAAACCAGGAAGGTTGCTATAATCGGCGGCGGCGTTGCAGGACTGACTGCTGCGTGGAAATTAAAACGAGAAAATTTCAATGATTTTGTTCTCCTTGAGCTTGAAAAAGAAGCCGGCGGCACGGCGCGAAGCGGCAAAGGCGAACCCGTCAACTATCCGTGGGGAGCACATTATTTGCCGGTGCCATTTCAGGAAAATGTTGAATTGATCGAGTTTCTTGACGAGATGTCGCTGCTTGATGGCCGTGATGCGAATGGCGAGGTCGTTGTTAAAGAACAGTTTCTGTGCCGCGAACCCGAAGAACGTGTTTTCTACAAAGGACGCTGGTATGAGGGTTTGTATCTAAATGTCGGTGCAAGCGAAGATGATAAACGACAATTTGCCGAGTTCCAAAAAGAGATCGATCAGTGGGTCAACTGGCGAGACGGAAATGGCAAGCGAGCGTTTGTCGTTCCTGTTGCCAACTGCTCAACTGATGTCGAGGTCATATCCCTCGATAAAATTTCGTTTGCCGAATGGCTGCAGCAAAACGGATTTACGTCCGAGCGTTTGCATTGGTATTGCGACTACGCGTGCCGTGATGATTACGGATTGAAACTTGAACAAACTTCCGCGTGGGTTGGGCTATTTTATTTCTGTTCTCGGGTGCGCAAAAGCGGTGTAGAGTCGCAGCCATTCATCACCGCACCAGAAGGCAACGGTCAATTTGTAAATCATTTCCTCGAAAAAGTTAAGGACAATGTTCGCAGATCACAGATCGTCGTCTCCGTCGTGCCGACCGAAAAAGGCGTCGATGTTATCTGTCTCGATAACGGAGAAGCTCGCGGCATTCACTGCGAAAAAGCGATCTTTGCATCGCCGATGTTCACAGCGCCGTATGTGATCCGCGGGTTTCGTGAGGATGCACCATTTGCGGCAAACGAGTTTCAGCACAACGCATGGTTCGTCGCTAATCTTTTTCTAAAGGATCGCCCAAAGCCACGTTTCACAAAAGATTTTCCGCTTGCCTGGGACAATGTTCTCTACGAAAGCCCATCACTGGGTTATGTAACAGCGACACATCAAAAAGGCATCGACTATGGCCCGACCATTTTGACGTATTACTACCCGATGTGTGCTGAGGAAAACGGCCGGACAAAACTATTCAACTACGAATGGCGCGATCTTGCAGATGTATGTCTAACGGATCTCGCTCGAGCACATCCGGATATTTACGATCTCACGACGCGGATCGACATCATGCGTTGGGGCCATGCGATGATAAGCCCACGACCAAATTTTATCTGGAGCGGTATACGCGAAAAGGCGATCAAGCCATTTCGCAACATCCATTTCGCCCACACCGATCTCAGCGGCATCGCACTTTTTGAAGAAGCCTTTTATCATGGACAGCGCGCGGCAAAAGAAATCCTGGGAGGGCAAAAATTATGACTGAAGTTAAATATCAAGAACTTATCTTCTACATATGCAAACGGCCCAAGATGTACACTCCGACAGGTTCGTTTTTTGAGATTGTATGTTTTATAGACGGCATCGGTACTTGCCTTGAAACCAGAACAGCTCACTCAGCACTAACTCCATTTCAGCAATGGTTAGGCCGAAGATTTGGAAAGGAAAAGAACTTCCCTTTGAGTTGGCATGAGTTCATTGAATTATTTCCCGATAACGATCAAGCAATCAAACAGTTTCAAGAGTTATATCAAGAGTTTTTTCAAACGTGTCAAAAAAACTAGTTTGACAAGAAAGTTTTATTAGGTGATGGACGCCACACTAACAAAACCAAACTACTGGCTTTTTTCCCGAGAGATAGATCTGACTGTCTTTTTGGGAAGCGCAGTTGCGTCGTTGGTGCTGCTAGCGGTTGGTTCGCAGCTCGGGGTGCTGAATGGCGAATCGCCTGAGTGGACGTGGGTAATGGCGGTGTTGTTTATTGACGTGGCTCATGTCTGGTCGACGTCGTTTCGGGTCTATTTTGATAAGGAAGAATTCAAACGCAGGTTTTGGTTGTATCTGCTTGTGCCGGTTTTTGGTTACGCGATCGGGGTCGCGTTGTATTCCGAGGGCGAGCTTGTATTTTGGAAGGCTCTTGCAGCGGTTGCGGTTTTTCATTTTGTCCGGCAGCAATACGGGTGGGTCGCGCTTTATCGCCGCAAGCTCAATGAGACGGCAAAATGGACTTGGTGGATCGACGCCTCAGCCGTTTATCTCGCGAGTATTTACCCGCTCGCGTTCTGGATGACACGACTGCCGCGAAACTTTGAGTGGTTCGTACAGAACGACTTTATTGCAATACCGGCGATTGTTGAAACGCTCCTGTTTCCGATCTATGTCGCAGCCTTAACGGCGTATTTTGCAAGATCGATCTATCTCTATTTCACCGATGGTTTTTCGAATATCGGCAAAGATATTGTCGTCGCCACAACTGCGATCTGCTGGTATATCGGCATTGTCTATTTCAATTCAGATTACGCTTTCACAGTGACAAATGTCATCATCCACGGCGTACCGTATTTTGCGTTGATCTATGTCTATGCGCAATTTCGCCGCGAAACTTCGGGCCGAGTTTACCGCACGCTTTCACAAAATTGGCTTGTGTTTCTAGCAACGCTGTGGGCACTTGCTTACATCGAGGAGCTTTTCTGGCATCGCGGCATCTGGCACGAAAAGCAGTGGCTTTTTGGCAGCGACTGGGAATGGGGAACTTTAAAGACGTATCTTGTACCGTTGCTGGCTCTTCCGCAATTAACACATTACGTACTCGACGGATTTATCTGGCGGCGTAGGAACAATCCTGATTTTCGTTTGATCTAGCTTTGCGGCCTTTGCGTCTCCGCGTGAAGATAACCTCCCGCAAAGACGCAAAGAACGCAGGGAAAATTTAAATAACGGGACCGGGAACAAAAGGCATCGCCGGCATCGGAGCCATTGGCTGCATTGGTTTCATCGGCATCATCTGTCCGGGTGCAACCATCGGAGCGGCGGGCACGGCAGGCATTGTAAGACGCAATTCACCCGCTGGAGGGGCGATCATGCCGTCATCGTCGTCGTCAGTCTGGAAAACAAAACCTCTGTCCTTTGCGGCCTCGGGTGTGACGGATATCGTCTGGCGGTTCTTATCGCGAATGATGGTCAGCTGGACATCGCCTTCCTTTTTATCGCTGATAGCTCGGATAAGATCCATATTGTTTTTTACGGCCTTGCCGTCGGCTTCGACAATGATGTCGCCTGCTTTCAGCCCTGCCTTTGCGGCCGGTGAGTCTTCACGAACGTCATTTATCATCACGCCGTTCTCAACGCCCATATTTTCAGAAAGCTGTTTTGTCAGAGGATATACGGAGATGCCGATCTGACGGCGGGCGCCCATATTCCATGCAAAGCCTTTGCCATCGCCATCCGGCACAGTAAAAACCATCGGACCGTTGCCGTCTTTTAACCCCTGCAGTTCTTTCAGTTTCTTTAACTCTTTCAATTCCGGCAGGTCCTTCAGTTCTTTTTCGAGTTTTAGTTTGTCGATCTCGGGCATGGTGAACGCAAAATTGCCATTCTCAAATTGCGGGCCCTGACGTTTGCCGAGCGTTGCCTTAATATCTTTTTCCTTGCCGTTGCGCAGCACCGTAAGCGAGACCTGATGATCCGGCGCGATCTCCGAGATCAAGCGGGTAAGTTTCCGAGTGCTCGTAACTTCGTCGCCGTTGAGACGGACGATCACGTCGTTGTCCTGAATACCTGCGGCAGCAGCAGGTGAATTTTCCATCACCTTTGAAACCGCAACACCGCGAACCTCTTTCAGGCCAAATGTCGCAAAGTTGTCCTTATTGACCTCTTGCGTCCTGACACCTAAATACCCACCGTCACCATCAAACGACCAGGCAAAAGCACGCGGAGCGCGAGCCCTCTCCTTTTCTTTTTTCGCTTCGGGGGCATCCTGACCAAAAGCGAGGACAAAGCTCGAAGTAACGATCAAGACAGAAATAAACGATCTGATAAACATAGAAAAAACCTCCAATATTTGCGTTTTGTATAGATAAACGGGAGCATTCCCTTTAGCGTATAACGCAAAAGATATTGGATTTGTTGCACTGAAGTTAGGGAAAGGTTGCTTTAGCCGCGGGACAAATTTGCCAGCCTTTCAGCCGCCGCTTCGAGAGTCTCGTCCTTTTTACAGAAGCAGAATCGCACCATTTGCGAACCAAGCTGAGGATCGTGATAGAACGATGAGCCAGGAACAACGGCGACCCCGATCTCGCGGATGAGGTGTTTTGTAAATTCGATGTCGTTGGCAAAGCCGAACGCCGAAATATCGCACATTACATAGTAAGCGCCTTCGGGAAAGTCGCATTTGAAACCCGCGTCTCGCAAGACCGGCACGATAAAGTCGCGTTTCTTCTGGTAATCGCGCTGCAACTCTTCGTAATAGCTCGGCGGCAGGCTCAACGCATAGGCTCCTGCGTGCTGCAGGCAATTTGCGGCTCCAACAGTCAGAAAATCATGAACCTTTCGTATCGCTGACGTAATATCAGGCGGAGCGATGCAGTAACCGACACGCCAGCCCGTTACCGAGTATGTTTTCGACATAGAATTGACGACGACCGTTCGCTCCCGCATTCCCGGAATATTCGCCATGCAGATGTGAGTCAGAGGGTCGCCATCAGCCGGCACGTCGTAAATTATGTGCTCGTAGATCTCGTCGGTGAACGCAATAGCGTCGTATTCTTTGCAAAGATCGGCGATAAACTCCAGTTCCTCACGTGAGAACACCTTTCCGGTCGGATTATTTGGATTACAGAGAATAATAGCCTTTGTTTTCTCGTTAAAAGCCGCTCGAAGCTCTTCGCGATCAAACATAAAGCCATTGTCGGTTCTGTACAACGGAACGTGCCTCGGCGTCGCGTCTGACAATATAGCGTCGGGCGCGTAATTCTCGTAGAAAGGCTCAAAAACAACAACCTCATCCAAAGGATCAACCGTTGCCATCATTCCGGCGATCATTCCTTCGGTAGAGCCGCATGTGACGGTGATCTCGGTCTCCGGATCGAGGTCCATACCCAAAAACCACATCGTTTTCTTAGCTATCGCATCGCGAAACGGTTTGACGCCCCATGTGATCGCATATTGATTATGGTCCTCAGCGATCGCCTCCATCGCCTTTTGCTTGATGTCCTCTGGCGCGGCAAAATCAGGAAAACCCTGGCCGAGATTCACCGCACCGTGTTTCAAAGCCTCGCGAGTCATTTCGCGAATCACCGACTCGGTAAACGATGCTGCCTTACGCGAAACCCGATTTTTCGAAGATCTTGGTTGTGTCATTTCCTATACTCTAGCACGAAAATGCACAAACTTACTCTCTTTGAAATAGCGGCTAAGAAGGTATTTTTCAACCATTGAAACCAACGGCTTGTCGGCTGGAAACATCTTAACTGCTGACGAAAATAAGTTGTTTTAACCGGTGTGACTGCGTTAAACTTAGCCATATTACAAATTGTTGAGAGGTCTGTATATGAGGAACCGGTTTTTCGCTTTTTTTTCCATTCTTGTTTTCTCCGCCGTGCTTGTTTTTGCTCAAGATCCGGCAACCTCCGGCGGTTACATGCTTGGGCCGGGCGATGTTGTGACGGGAGGCGTACATGGTGAAGTAGGGTATGATTTTGCCGCAACCGTTGATGAGGACGGCTTGCTTGCCGTTCCGTTCATTAAGAAGCCGGTTGTCGCCCAATGTCGAACTGAGCGTGAGCTGAAAGCCGAGATCGAAGCCGAGGTGAAAAAATACCTTCGCGAGCCGAATTTTAGCTTTCGCGTTTCTGAGAAACACAGCCGTCCTACGGTGTCTGTATCCGGCGAAATAATGAAACAAATGGAGATAACGCTTACACGCAAAGCAACTCTGATAGAGATACTTTCGTTGGGTGGAGGCCCAAAGGAAGAAGCAAGCGGACAGATCCAGGTAGTTAGGCCAAAACCTCCTATTTGCATGGCAAATGACGACCCAGATAACTGGAAATCGAATACCGGCGACCCAACCGACCTCCCATCGCGAACATACAGTTATGTAAATATTCAGGCAGGCAAACTCGACTCTAACCCGATCATATATCCCGGCGACCGTATTATTGTTAAAAGGGCCGCTCCCGTGTATGTAACCGGTGAAGTTGTTGCGGGACAAGGAGTCTTTTTGAAGGAAAACGGCTTATCCCTGGCAAGCGCCATATCCATGGTCGGCGGAGGAAAGACCGAAGCTAATATAAAAAATATTGCGATATATCGACTCAAACCTGGTTCAGGCCCTGAATCTCAGGATCGCGATCTTATCTCTGCAAATCTCAAGCTCATTCGAGCCGGAAAGCAAAAAGATGTGATGCTGCAGCCATACGATCTTGTAGTGGTGGACAAGGCAAAAAAATCTGTCGGCGCGTATGTTGGCGAGATGTTGATCAATGCGGGAAGAACTCTTTCGACTTCTTTTCCCGGAGCTCTGCCCTACAGAGTTATTTATTGATCTTGTCGTGCGGCGGTGTAAATATTGTCTATGACTCGTCGATATTTCTCGTCTATCACCCGTCGCTTCATTTTTAACGTTGGTGTTAATTCGCCGTTCTCGACCGTCAGTTCCTGTTCGAGAAGGGCGAATTTCTTTATTTTCTCAAACTGTGAAAGACCTTGTGTGTGTGATTCGATCTGGCGTGTGAAAAGATCGAGAATTCGGGGATGTTTACAAAACTCCTGTGGCGTGTTTATGTCGAGTTCTTTCAACTTCGCATAGGATTCCAGCATTTCAAAATTTGGCACGATCAGGGCGGCAGGGAATTTTCGCCCGTTGCCGACAAGCACAGCCTGATTTACAAAACGCGATGACCGGAGCATCTGTTCTATGTGCGAGGGCGCTAGATATTTTCCGCCTGAGGTTTTGAACAGTTCCTTTTTTCGATCCGTTATACACAAATACCCGTCCTCGTCGATGTTTCCGATGTCGCCCGTGCGAAACCAGCCGTCTTCGGTAAAAGCCTCGTTTGTAGCATCTTCGCGCTGATAATAGCCACGCATCACGCCGGGCCCTTTAACCTCGATCTCGCCGTCGTCTGCTATGCGTACCTCAACATTTCGGATGGGCTTGCCAACCGTACCAACCCGCACTGCAGTTGGATTATTTGACGAAATAACGGGCGAGGTTTCGGTCAATCCATAACCCTGCATTATCGAAATCCCGGCGCCTGTAAAGATCAGAAAGATCTCATCGGGTAAGGCCGCTCCGCCCGTGATGCAAAACCTTAGCCGCCCCCCAAAAAACTCACGCAACTTTTGATAAACGACCTTATCTGCTACTGCGTGCTGGGCCGCCAGCGACATAGGGATCGGTTCACCCTTTTCCGCCAGCGTCGCATATTCTTTCGCCACCTCTATCGCCCAATCGAAAACGATCTCGTTTACACGGCCTGCTTTAGCGGCTTTAAGCCGCGCTTTTTCAAATACCTTCTCAAAGATCCGCGGCACGCCGATAAATATCGTCGGCCTGACTTCTTTAAGATTGTCGGGTACCTTGTCGATCGACTCGGCATAATACACCGACATTCCGTAACGGATGTAAACATACATCCCCGTCCGCTCAAAAACGTGCGACAGCGGAAGCACGGAAAGCGAAACGTCATGCCCGTCAAAACCATATTTCTCGCTCGCATCAACGACATTCGAGATCAGATTTGCATGCGTCAGCATCACGCCCTTTGGCTCGCCGGTCGTCCCGCTAGTGTAGATCAGCGTTGCTATGTCTATCGGTTCCACACTTTCTGTCAACCTAAGGATGAGGCCGGGATTTTCAGATTTAAGACCTTCGCCGGAAGCTTGCAGTTCATCTAATGCGATAAGCCGCTCGTCGCTCTCGTCAGTCGCTGAAAATAAAACGACCTTCTCGATCGATCTGCATTCCTCGAGAACTGGTCGCAGCCGTGCATAACTTTCCGTGTCCTGTAGAAAAATAATCCGTGCTTCCGCGTCGTCCAGGATGTATTTGACCGAGTCGGCAGCTAGTGTCGTGTAGATAGGAACATCGATAACCCCCGCAAACTGACACCCTGCATCGACAAGCGTCCAATCCGGCGAATTTGGTGCAAGGATGGCTACTCGGTCGCCCTTTCGTACCCCGAGCGAATACAGTCCAAGGGCAATGTTTTCCGCCCTTTCGATCATGTCTGCGGAAGAGATAGCTTTCCATTCACCCGCGTTTTTGTAATTGAGGGTGTTTGGAAGATCAAATTCGGCAGCGGACCTCAGGAAAAGCTCGGGCAGTGTGGTAGGTTCATCTGTCTGCTCCCGAATGTCGGTCATTTCACCTGAATTCCTCCGAAATAGAGCTTCAAGACTTCATCAGCCATCGAAACGAGTGAATAGGATTTTGGCGAAAGTATCCAATTCGTGACCATCTCGTCGAGAGCGCCGTAAAATATCTTTGCCGCGACGATAGGTTTTATGTCATTGCGAAAATCGCCGCTGCGTTGGCCGCTATCGATCGTTTTGCGGATTATCTCCAGATACTCGGCAAAACCCGCGGCCGAGAATTCCTGCATGAATTTCGTAGATCCGCGAAGCTCGACTTGAAACACGACAGCAAGGTCGCGGTCCGCTCCAAGCTTTTCCAAATGAAGTTCGGCGATGCGAGTCAGTTTTGCTTTCGGCGTATCGATCACGGCCAGTTCTTTTTTTCCTTCGCTGATAAACTCCGCCATCGCCCGGTCAAAGATGGAATGAAGTATCTCGTCCTTGCTTTTGAAGTAAAGATAGACCGTGCCGTCGGCAATTCCAGCTTGACCGGCGATGTCCGAAACCTTGGAATTAAAAAAACCATTGCGTGCAAACACCTTTATCGCGGCGCGAAGTATTGCTTCACGCTTGTCCGGAACATTTTTGTTCCCGACATTTCTCTGAACAGCTTTAGGCATAATATCATTATGAATGAACCATCATTCAGTATACCCTTAGGCTATAACAGATGTGAATTTGAAATCAAGAAATCTTAGAAATTGTGTCTTAGAGGAAAGTGGCGGAGAGAACAGGACTCGAACCTGCAAGCCCTTACGGGCGGTAGTTTTCAAGACTACTGCATTACCAATTATGCTATCTCTCCGCACCCGCGTGGGCGAATTAAAACTATAATGAAAAGCTGCGAGATAAACAACCCAAAAAGTCCAATTTGGCCTGCGCCGTTGTCGACCTAAACTGTTTTGCAAGTTCCGTTTTTACTGCCTCCACACCCTTTGTACCCTGCATTTTCATAACGATATTGCCTGACCGGTCGATAACATAGTGCATTGGAAATGCCAGGCTAAGCTGACCGTCTTTGTCGGGCGTCCCGAACTTGCTCAAAATTATCATGTCCGCATTCGGGACAACCTGATACTTGAACGGGGTTTTTGCGAGAAACTTTTCCAGATCTGGCTTCTTGCTTGCCGCGAGAGCAACAAAAACAACGTCTTTGTTGTCTTTATATTGATCAACGATCTGATTTAACTGCTGTATCTCTTGACGGCAGTTTGGGCAGTTAATGAACCACAGATTTAGAACTACGACCTTGCCTTTGAGCGCTGCTGTATCGACCCTTGTGCCGTCCATAGTAAGTGCGGCAAAGTTAGGTTGTTGCGCAGCGAGCGTAAATGTAGAGAGCAGAAGAAAAGCAAAGATCGAAAAATACTTCATATGCCTTTTGTAGATTCAAAAGGCGTGGATGTCAAGGTTCTAGTCTGCCAGCGCTTTGTCTATCGCATCGGCGATAGGTTTAGCTTTGTCCCAACCGTAGTCGTGGTATTGGATATTGCCCGCTTTATCGATCAAGTAATAAGCAGGGTAGGCAATGCTTGCGCGGCCCTCGCGGTCGGGCTTAGAGTATTTCAGCATCAGCCCAAAACTATTTGGCAATATCCTAAAACGAAATGGATGGTCTCTCAGATACGATCCGAGAATATCCTCGTCCTCAGTCGATGCAGCAAGAAAAACGACTTGCTTGCCGGCGTATTCACCTGCTAGCCGGTTAAGCCTCGGTATCTCGCTTTGACATATAGGACACCGTGTTGACCAAAAGGTGAGAAGCACCGCCTTGCCACGAAGCGCAGCCAAACTAACAGTCTTGCCTTCCATCGTTACTGCCGTAAATGGTTCAGCTTTCTTTGGGCTTTGGGCGAATATGGCAGCCGAAAAGACAAATATCAATGCTAAGGTAAGACGGATGGTTTTCATTTAGGTAAGGCGGGACTAAGGTTGCAGAATTTCTGCCAATTTAAAACACATTGACAATAGGCAATGCATTCCAACGAAGCGGAAAAGTCTTTGTTGCGCATCTCGCTGACATGGTTGTAATTTTATTGCTAAAATCGCCGCAATGCTTTTGGAATCGATCGAGGCACAGGATTTTCGCAATCTGTCCGGCACAATTACTTTTGGCGACGGCCTGAATATTCTGGTCGGCGAAAATGGTATGGGCAAGACCAACTGGCTCGAAGCCATAGCAATATTGGCTTCGACGCGGTCGTTCCGAACGGCGAGATTACAGGATGCCATTTCCTTTGATCATCAAACGGCAATGATAGCAGGCCGCGTTCGCGAATCCCCTGAGATCGTCCGCGATCTGCGAATAATGATCAGCGGTAACACAAAAGCCGTAACCATAAATGGGAAAAAAGAAACGATTTCAAAGTATTTGGGACAGCTTCACGCGGTCGTTTTTAATTCAGACGAACTGGAGATAATTCGCGGTTTGCCAGATGCTCGAAGGCGATTTCTCGACGCCGGTATCGTATCGCTTCACCCGCCGTTCGTTCAGGTGTTTACCGACTATAACCGTGTAATAAAGCAAAAGAATGTATTGCTTCAAGCCGCCAGAGACAATGAAGAGCATCTAGAAAAGACCGCCGAAAAACTTGAGCCGTGGAACAGCCAGCTTGTTCCTTTGGCGGCAAAAATACACCGTGCCCGCCTCCGTTTCGTAGAACGTATCAACGAAGTCCTCGAAAAAAAGCTGTTTGGCCGCGAAGAGCTTTCTATTCGCTATCTTTCCTCGCTCGAAGGAAAAGGCGATCTAGCCGATTACCAAAACCTGATCACCGAGCGTCTGGCAAAACGTGTTCAAGCTGAGGTTGTCGCCGGACACTCGCTTATCGGCACACACCGTGACGACATGGAGCTAAAATTCGACGGCCACGACATTCGTAAATTCGGCTCCGCCGGCCAGCAGCGGAGTGCGCTGCTGCTGCTCCAACTCGCAAATATCTCCGTTTTCCACGCCACACGAGGCGAATATCCCCTATTTCTCATTGACGACATCGACGCCGAACTTGACTATCAACGCATCGGTAAACTGCTCGAATTTCTACACGATAAAACTCAGACTTTTGTCACCACTTCAAAGGAAAGTCTAGTCGAAAAATTCGGTTCAAATGCAGCGGTGTTCAGAGTTACCAACGGTTCCGGCAAAATTCAATAAAATAAAGCTATTTATTGCCATTTCGGGCTGTCTTAATTCCCCGAGAAATGGTAAAATTATCTTTTGATTCAACTGCTCAGATTCGCAGCACATTATCAGGAAAATCTATTAGGAAACGCATTTAGGGGTAATTTACTTTGGCTAAAGCAAAACAGGAATACGGTGCAGACGCAATTACAGTTTTAGAGGGGCGCGACGCGGTTCGTAAGCGACCCGCTATGTATATCGGCTCGACGAGCGAGATCGGACTGCACCATTTGGTTTACGAGGTCGTTGACAATTCGGTTGATGAGGCCTTGGCAGGGTTTTGTGACACTATCGAGGTCACTATTCATATTGACAACTCAATAACCGTTGTCGATAACGGCCGCGGCATTCCGACCGACATTCATAAGCAGGAAGGCCGCAGTGCCGCTGAGGTTGTGATGACCGTTCTGCACGCGGGCGGTAAGTTTGATTCGAATTCATACAAGGTGTCCGGCGGACTACACGGCGTCGGTGTCTCTTGTGTCAACTTTTTAAGCGAAACGCTGCGTCTTGAGATCTGGCGGGACGGTAAAACTCACGAGCAGGAATACGAACGCGGCATTCCGGTGGCCCCGCTCAAGCAAACGGGAACCACGACAAAACGCGGCACCAAGATAACATTCAAACCCGACCCCGACATTTTCGAGGTCACGGATTACAGTTTTGAAAAGCTGTCTGAACGTCTTCGTGAAAAAGCCTTCCTTAACAAAGGCATCCGTATCATCATCAAGGATGAACGCGAAGAAGAAGAGAAATCGCACGAATTTTATTACAAAGGCGGCATTGCAGAATTTGTCAAGCATTTGAACCGCAACAAGGCTCCGCTCCACGACGAACCTCTTTATTTTGAACAGGTTGGCGACGATCTTTCGATCGAGATCTCGATGCAGTATAACGACAGCTACGACGAGAAGATCTTCTCGTTCGCCAACAACATCAACACGGTTGACGGTGGTACGCATTTGTCAGGATTTCGTGGTGCTATCACCCGAACGATCAACAATTACGCAGAAAGTTCGGGCATGACCAAAAACGCAAAGGTCACATTGTCTGGCGATGACGTCCGCGAAGGACTAGTCGCTATCATCAGTGTCAAGATCCCGCAGCCGCAGTTCGAGGGACAGACCAAGGGCAAGCTCAATTCGCCTGTGAAAGGCCCCGTCGAGTCGTTCCTGAACGAAAAGCTCGGCGATTTCTTCGAGCAGAATCCGTCCGTAGCGAAAAAGATCGTCGGAAAGGCTGTGGACGCCGCGCGAGCACGCGAAGCGGCCCGTAAGGCACGTGAGATCGTCCGCAAAAGCGCTCTTGGCAGCTCGACTCTCCCAGGCAAGCTCGCCGACTGTCAGGAAAAAGATCCGGCATTGTCAGAAATTTACATCGTTGAGGGCGATTCGGCCGGAGGCTCGGCAAAACAGGGCCGGGATCGCAAGAATCAGGCCGTTCTACCACTTAAAGGTAAGATCCTCAATGTTGAAAAAGCACGTTTTGACAAAATGCTCGGCCACGGCGAGATCAAGGCTCTTATCACCGCTCTCGGAACAGGCATCGGCAAAGAAGATTTTGACGCGTCGAAACTTCGTTATCACAAAATATGCCTGATGACTGACGCCGATGTTGACGGCAGCCACATTCGCACGCTGCTTTTGACATTCTTCTATCGCCAAATGCCGGAATTGCTCGAACAGGGCTATGTTTACATCGCCCAACCACCGCTTTACAAGGTGAAACGCGGCAAAAAGGAAGAGTACATCAAGGACGAAAAGGCGATGTTTCGCTACCTGATGCGCGCAGCAACCAGCGATATCCACATTACCGCCGGTAATAAGCCCATTGAAGGCCGTTTGCTCTCAAGCGCCCTGGAAAAGACGACTGACTTTCAAAAGTTTTCCGAACGCCTTGCTCGTCGCATCGGAAATGATTCTCTGCTAACGTCCGCTCTCCTTGAGGCTTTTGCGGGTAAAGACGGTGTACTTTCGCGTGGCGGCATTAAGCTACGCAAGGTGTTTGCCGAAGAAGACATGATGGGACAGGTTACAACGAAGCTCGTCAATGCCGGTTTCGATGCCGAACTCACAGCCGATGTAGAACACGGCCTTTGGGAGATCGACATCACATATCCAAACGGCAGCCAGCAAAAGGTCGACTGGAACCTCGCCTCTTATGTCGAATTTCAAAAGGCCATCGAGCTGAAACGTGATCTCGAGGAAGATTTCCCCGCACCATTCGTCTTGGGTGAAAACGGTTCCAGCAAGACCATCGAGTCTCGCGATGAGTTGCTCGAAAAAGTGATGACGATGGCCAAAAAAGACCTCACCATCCAACGTTACAAAGGTTTAGGTGAAATGAACCCCGAGCAACTGTGGGAAACCACTATGGACCCTGAGAAACGCACAATGCTACAGGTCCGCATCGAAGATGCCATCGAAACAGACGGCCTCTTCACCGTGTTGATGGGCGACTCGGTCGAACCCCGCCGTAAATTTATCGAGGACAACGCCCTCGACGTAAAAAACCTCGACGTTTAAGATTTTTCACCACAAAGGCACAGAGGGCACTAAGGGCATTACA